>JACJZW010000003.1 GCA_020635355.1 Flavobacteriales bacterium | reverse complement strand
CGCCCACGCTGGCAGAATTTGTCAAACAACCCCACCCAACCTGGAAAGTAGACTTGCGTTCAACCTACAATACACAGTATTCCGCCGGCGGACCAAGAGGCATCATCGACGGCATTCACGGCGACAAAAACTGGCGAAAAGGAGGGTGGCAGGGATACCAGGATCAGGACTTTGAATTGATCCTGGAATTGGATTCGATTCAAGACATCCGGCGTTTGCGCACCACCTTTTTACAGGATACGCGCTCCTGGATCATCTTTCCAACGGCGGTTGAGTACTTGTATTCAACGGACGGCGTCAACTATCAAACAATAGTGAAACTGCAACCCTCCATTGGTCCGGAGGATTATGAGGTTCAGATAGCTGAATTTAAGCATCTTCATACCACGACCATCTCTGCTCGATTTATAAAAGTAGTCGCCAAGAACTTTGGTGAGCTTCCGGCCTGGCATCAGGGAGCTGGTGGCGGAGCCTTCATTTTTGTAGATGAGGTGGAGGTGGAGTAAACCCGACCGTCAAATCAAATTCAATGCATACCTTCGGTACATCAGGACCTCCATGACATTTACCTCCAAACTGGAATTCCAGCCGTATTTGAAGCTGATGTTTTATCTGACCTTCCGCCGGCCGATCATGTTGTTGTTTCTGATTATTGGAGGTGTATTTATCCTGAACGCCCTTTTCCACTTCACTCCCGGTAGCCAACAAACTTCAGTAGGTTTAATGGTGGGTATTATCATGCCCATTTATCTGGTAACAGCTGTTTATTGGCGTACCAGAAAGATCTTTCAAACGAATAAGCGACTCAGCGAACGGATGACCTATGAGTTGGACTCCGAACGCATACGGGTTTCCGGTGAAACGTTTGCATCCGAAATGGACTGGTCCGGCATTCATAAAATCGAAGAATTGCGGCATTGGTTCTTGATCTACTCGTCTGGCCAAACGGCCAACTTGATACCTAAGTCTGCATTAGGAGGACAGGAAGAAATATTGATCGACCTGTTGAAAAAAACGGGGGTAAAACTGAAACTCAAAAACCGCCGAAGACATGTCGCGTAATCTCAAAATCACCCTACTCATTGTAGCCTTTGTGATCGTCCTGTTCGGTGTGTTAGCATGGGTAGGACTTCGCATTATTGGAGGAGCCTTTGGCACCAAATGCGATGTTGTGCAAACGTATGAACTGGATTCCTTCCGCATCGAGAAAGAGTCTTGCCTGGGATGGGCCGGACCAGCGGTTGTGAATTACAACTTGTATTTGAATGATGTGATGCAAGCCGGCATCAGCCACAAAATTGGAGATCATCTTACGCGTCACGAATTTCCCAATCACATCCGGTTAGAGACCCATAGCGATGGATCCATTCGGTATGTCCGGCAGGAAACCATGCCGGATCAGTCCTCTATTTCCGATCCAATAACATTCAATACCGACTCCATCATTGAGGCTTATCTCGTGCACTATCGGGAGAAACAGGAAGTACCTGCGGATGAATCGCTTTCGTTTATGACTTCCAACGAGGTGCGCGATGGAAAAGCTTATTTGATGGTGGATATTGGTCATCATCTTCCGGATCGCTGGGAGCATTATGATTGGATCTTCATTGACCCTACAACCGGCGATCTATTCGAATATGATGTAGTGGAGGACCTGCTCATTCCCATTAAGCATTGAGACAGTAGCTGAATTCCCTTTAGAGTCTCATCAAACCACGGCCATCTCGTAGTTGTACTTCAACCGGTATTCCAGAGGAGAGACACCGGTATACTTTCGAAAGATATTTCGAAAGGCTTTGTTATCACTGTAACCGATGTCATACATCACTTCACTTACATTTTGAGGAGATGATTCGAACATCTTTTTAGCTGCTTCAATTTTCACTCGTTGTATGTATTCCAAAGGCGTATTCCCTGTAGCCTTTTTAAACCGGCGAACAAAGCTTCTTCTACTCACCGCAACATGATCGGCTAATGAACCTATATTGATGCGATCTGCAACATGATGCTCAATAAAATCCTGAGCTTTTCGGATGGCTGAATCAGAGTGTTCCTTCTGCCCCATGAAGAGGATAAATTCGTTCTGATTACTTCTGTTAAAATCTATTTCGAATAGTTTGGAGCAAAAAATGGCGACTTCCCTTCCTGCGTGCTTTTCGACCAAATGCAATAGCAGGTTTAAAAAGGAATAAGCTCCTCCACTCGTATAAATCCCGTCGTCTTCGGTAATAATTTTTTCCGGCATGAGGTTAACCTTCGGATACATTGCTCGAAAGGCATCATGGCCCAACCAGTGAGTGGCGGCGGATTTACCATCTAAAAGCCCTGTTTCTGCCAGGAGGAATGCACCCATACACAAACTGGCTACCTCACATCTCGAGTTCAGTCGATGATCCTGTATCCAGGTTATGAAGCGACTGTTTCGTTGAAGTTCTTCCGGGATATTTCCATTTATCGTGGTGACAATAATGAGGTCAGTGTGTTTAATCTCGTCAATGGTGGCCGTTGGTCTCATGGCAAAAGTTCCACCGTACAGCTCGGTTTCTTGTTGGATTCCAACCAAATCGATCTTAAATAGAGGATCCTTCCGCCTTCCGGTCTGAACGAGATATTCATTCACTTTATTAAACACCTTGTAGGAACCCACTACACTGCTCAAAATGGATTCCCCGGCCGGGACGAGAATACTGATATGTTTTGTCATACTTTAAAGGGTCAAATGTAGATAACGGAAGTGGCTCAAACAGCCCCTCAAGTTGTCGGGAATTGCCACCTTAGCCTGACAGTTGAAGTGCTAGGTTTGCATTCTAAATTCACTTATTAACTGTAAATCAACTAATTAAATTAAGAAATGGATCAAAGTACAAATTCCTTGAATTGGTTTGAAATTCCTGCAACAGATGTTGTGAGAAGTAAAAAATTCTATGAAACCATTTTCGGTATTCAAATGCAGGACATGGAAATGGATGGGTCTAAAATGGCCTTTTTCCCGTGGCAACCTGGTTCAGGAAAAGCAACCGGATCCATCGTCCAGAGTGAGAATCATACACCCGCGATGACCGGAACCATTGTTTACCTGAATGCAAATCCCAACATGGACCCGATTTTAGCTCGTGTTGAGGAAGCAGGTGGGAAAGTGCTTGCACCTAAAATGAGCATTGGAGAATTCGGCAACATTGCCTTTATCATGGATACAGAGGGGAATAATATCGGTTTGCACTCCCAGGAGTAAATGGGCTTTTTTCAGTCATGCGAAATCAGTGAAACACTGATTTGACTCAGCGTCGAATGCCTGATTTCGCATGCTTTTTTGAAAGGACAAGGGTACGGTAGATTATCTAAGCAAGGTAATCGTCCCGTAATGAACCCGGCGGATGCGATCAACGCCTAGGGATTCAACCACCACGGCATACACATCTTGTTGGGCAGGCTCTCCCTGATAGGTCCCATCCCATTTTTCGTCCATATCAAACGTTTCGAAGATCTTTTCACCCCATCGGGTATAGATGCTCATGTGGTATTCAACGATGTAGATACCCGGAGTTCCAAATCCTTCATTGAGGTCATCAGAATTGGGGGTAAATGCATTGGGATAGTAGAGTTGGGAATGCACGGGAGAGCAGTCTTCGTTACTAATACTCACCACCTGCGGTTTCCCGGGAACATCATTTCGATAACCAATAATTCGATAGCAATAATTGGGTCGTTGATTCAGATTCGTAATCTCATCAACCAATGAGGTGTCTGTGGAAGCTGTTTGACCGATGTAGGAAAAAGATCCATCCGGATTCTTGATTTCCACGATGTAAAAGTCCACTCCGGCATCCCAGCCCTGATATGTACTCCAGTTCAGAAGCGGTCGTTGATCATGGGTTGTATCAGCCTTCAGTAAAATCGTTTTGCCAAAATTTTGGATGGCGCTGGTATCGTTACATTGATCAATGGCAAATGTTCGATAGAAATACGACTGATCATCCACCCGAACGTCTTTATCTTCTAAATTGAATTCGTTGGGTTCAAACGTCCATGAGAGGTAGTACAAGGCTCCGTCATCGGAACGCTGCACCACATATTGCTTGATGGGTATGCGTGAACCATGCACCGAGTCCCAATCGATGGTCACAAACTTATCGTCTACCACACTGGCTCGCACCAACTCATTGGGATCCGGCCGATATGTCCAAAGTGGCTGAGCCTTACAGGTATCGCTGAAAGAAACTTGATTATTCCCTGAATCTTCAATCGCCTTGATCTTATAGGTGTGTTCAACCCGGCACACAATATTGGAATCAATGAAGGTGGTGGTGTCAAAGGCGGTTTGTCCAATGGGCACGAAAGATCCCGGACTTTCGAGATCCTCACGCAGGATTTCATATCGCCGAACTTGCCCCCAACCCGCGTATCTGTTCCAGGATATCACCGCTCGGTTCGTATCGCTTTGTGCGGAACATTCAACGGTACAGTGCGGGATGGATTGTACAGAATCCGAAAGAACGCCACAGGCATTGCGCTGATCTGCCCGGAAACAATACACATTATGCAGTGTGTTATTCAGGTTGTTGAGGATTGATGTCTTGGTCTGATCGTATTCATTGAACAGGTGTTGATACCCGCCTAACCCGTCCTTATAAATTTCATAACACTGAAAATCTGGAGCCGTACTGGGTTTCAAGTCCAACTGTACCGTTTGGTCGTCATTTACGGTTACCCTTAAAATTTCAATGTTCAGCGGAGGTATCGTGTCTCCAACCACCAGTTTACCCGTTTGCAATGTGTCAATACACCCCAATGCATTTGTCACGATGAAGAGAATGTGTTGAGGTCCCATTTGATCGGCCAGAAACTGAATCGAAGGGGTGTCAAACTCTTGTCCTCCAACCAACCATTTATACGATGTAATCGTGGTATCACTCTCTACCGTGCTGTGAACCGTGATCAGATTCCCCACGCAATTGAACTTCGTATCCGGTTCAAAATCAGCGATCAGATTGGATAATTCGGCTTCACCCTCAAACGTGCCTGAGCAACCAGCGATGTTGGTGGTTGTTAATCGCACAATTGGTTTGATTTTTCCGGTAAAGGTGACCACCGGATTGGGATCATCAAATTCCTGTTTCGTACTTCCCTGGATGAACTCCCATTTGTATTCCTGTATCTCACCATCGTTGGGGCCATTGATGGCCTTGAACTCAATGGGTTTACCAAAGCACACCCCATTGGAGACAAACTGAGGCTTTGGCAGGTCATAGACGTAGATGGTATCGATGGGCGGATGGGTAAAGGTGCAGCCAAACGAATCCGTTAGGACCAAAACCGGGATATATCGGCCGGCCTGTTTATAGGTATGGGTAAAATTGAGTTGGTTGATGTACACCGTTCCATCTCCCATATCGAACTCCGTTTTAACGGCATCCTTGGCGGTGGCTGTGAATTTTACATCCAATGGGACACAGCCTTGTTTCTTATCGAAGCTAAAGGTTCCGGACGGACCCGAAACCAATACAAAATCCTTAATCGTGACGGAATCACTGCACTTGTTTTCATCCTCCAGGTAAAGCTTAACCGTATAATTTCCGGGGAAGAGATAGAGCTTGGATGGGTTTCGTTCTACCGATGAACTGCCATCGCCAAAATCCCACAACCACTTGGTGATCAGCCTTCCGGGTGCCGTGGTAGATAAGTCACGAAACTGAACAAATAACGGCGGACAAATGGTCTCCAAACTATCGGCTGTAAAGTCGGGGTGGAGACGTTCCTTTTCAATGTCGATTACCTTTCTCACCTCCGTCACACAACCTGTTGTATCGGTCAATTTAAGAACCAGATTGTAATTCCCATCCTGGGCATATTCAACGTTGTTAACCGCTGTGGAGGATGTTCTGCCATCGCCAAAATCCCAACTTATACCCAGTTTATCGATGTCGTGATTGGGCGCTATTACCTCAAAAATGAAGTGTCGCCCATGGCATTTCGTGATGCGTCGAACCTTGATATCCGCGCCAATCACCCCCTTCACTTTAATGGGGAAGGCTTGTGTACCTGCACAACCATTCTGATCCTTTCCAATGAGCCGGATGGTGTATTGTCCATCGTTCTCCGGCCCCGGTTTTAATAAGGTGTGATTGATGGTTCCAACTGAGGTCACCGGGATCTTCGTGGTATCAATCAGCCAATACAATTCTGAAAATCCAGAAACGCTGCTGTTGTTGGTTAGTTTAATCTTGAGTGGAGCACATCCATCGTCGCCTTCCAGTTCACCCGACACCTCGGGACCGGTAACGGTAAAGGGGTAAATCGTGGAGTCTTTACATCCGCTTGCCGGATTTTCAACCACCAGCTTCACGGTATAATCACCCGGATCCGGGAATTCCAATGTTTGATCAGGCCCATAGAGGGTATCGTTGTTCACGTACCACGTTTGTGCGTGTATGCCGTCATCTGATGCTTTGAACTGTAAGGTGGATGGTGCACATAAGGTTCCGGTCATGCCTAACGATGCTCTGGTGGTAACCGATGGAAATTCCAGGTTGTTCTCCATGGTATCCATGCATCCGGTTTCACTGTTAAACGCGTATAGAATGAGCTTGTGGCCGTTGTACTTTCGGGTAAGTATTAGTTGAGAATCGTTCCGTGTTTCCCGAAGCACGCCAGCTGGCCAGTAGATTTCCCAGATGATGCTATCCTCGCCCATAGACGCGTTGGATCGAAGCAGCGTGTCGGTGTTACAGATTAACAGATCTTCCTGGGCAATGCGGGCCAACGGAGCGAGTATGGTCACCTTATTTGCTTCGTAAAAGGTATCCAGACAGCCGTTGTTTTCCGTGATGAGCATCACCCCGTATGTGGCTGGAGGATGTTTCGTCTTCAACACGCCATTCTCTTCGGATGAAAAATCACTTGTGTCACCGTCCGTCACCAATTTCCATGTCCACGAGTGGACATCCACTCCGGTGGCGTTTGACGTGCTGAAAAAGGTGTCCAATTCATTGTTGCACAAGGTGTCCTTCCCTGCCGGAAAACTGGGTTTGGTTTTTAACCCAACCCGAATGTTCACCGTATCGGCCGCTTTACAACCCGAAGCGGTTACCACAGCCAGAATAACGTCGTAGTTTCCTGGGTTTTGAAAGGTATGGGAGACGGTCTCATTGCTGTTAGATTCCTGTTTGCCGGGTTCAAAGGTCCAATCGTATGATGTCACCGCCTCAAACGATTTTACATTGCGTTGAAAGCTGGTATTAAACGGGGCACATCCCTCTGCAGATTTCGGATGAATGGTGACCTCCGGTGCCTCCATTCGGAACATTTTAATCAAGGTATCGGTACACCCTAAAAAATTGCTGGCTATCAGTTTAATTTCATGATTTCCGAATGTCGTTATCTGATGAGCTACAATCTGCTGGGTGCTCTCCAATTTCCCGTCAATAAACCATTCGATGGACGTTGAATTGGTTGATTTATTGGTGAGGATTATGTTCTTAGGAATCTTGCACGCAAGGGAGTCGCTCATGGTGAAAAGGGCCTCCGGTGTATCATCAATTTTGATGTACGCCGATTTGGTTGAGGTTGCCTGACACTTGCTGTCCATCACCGCTTTTAACGTCACATCATATGTCCCTGACTTCTTAAACTCATGCACAATCTCCTCCCCGTTTTGCTTGCTACCATCCGAAAACGTCCACTCGAAGGTTACGCCTTTTTGAGTAGGTTGGGTGATATTGGTAAAACGGATCTTTGCCGGTGCACAGGCTTTGGTGGACTCTGCCACAAAATCAGGCTTTATATCGTCTATCACCACAAAGGCAGGAAAGGTCTTCTTACCCTGACAACCATTCGCTTTAGTGACGGTGAGGGTAACATTAAAAGACCCCTTGGACGTGTACGTGTGAGATGGGTTTAGCTGGGTTGAGGTTGACCCATCCCCAAATTCCCACAAGTAGGAATCTGAACTTTGCAAACCAGCTGTGGTGTTGTTAAAATCAACCGCAAATGGTGCCACGCAGTAATATCGGTTGGCCGCCGAAATAGCGGGTACCGGACTGGGTAAGGCTTCCACATACTGCGGAATGTATTTTTTATCCTGACAGGCGTTCTCATCAACAACCACCAGGGAGACATTGAATTTTCCTTGCGCTTTGTAGACATGGGCACCTACGGAATCTTTTAATGTATTTCCATCGCCAAAATCCCAAATGAAGCTCGTGATTTTTCCATCACCACGCACCGAGTTATGCGTGAATGTTGATGCCAAAGGAGTGCATCCGGAAAGGGGTGCTCCGGAGAAATTTGCTTTCGGACTTTTAAATACGTGGATGTATTGTTTGATCGTTTTGGTATCCTGATGACCGGAAGTGTCATTGATGGTCAAACTCACTTCATAAATTCCCGGTTGGTAGTAGATGGCCTGGGGATGCTGAAGGGTGCTCACATTGCCATTGCCAAATACCCACAAGTAACGAAGATTATTTCCCGTACTTAAATCTTTGAAGTTGATGGTGACAGGTGTGCATCCCTTAGTGGTATCGGCGGTGAAGTTTGCCGTGATCTGAGCACCCACCTCTGATGTTCCGAATACCAACAAAAACAACAGGCACATGGTGCCCATTATCCGTTGACATGGATTGTTCGGTTTAGAGAGATGGTGCATCTTCCAGTGCGAAGTTATTGGTTGTTGGCTTCAGGGTCACCGTCACATAATCATAATTATGTTATCAATTTATGGTCATTGGCATCCATCCATTCAAGGTACCTGCTCGGTGTTTAAGGAAGGGCTTGGATCGCAAACCACAAACGTGTTCTTAGGTCAGATGATTCTCAAACCCATTAAGTTGCCTCAGGCACGGCCTTTGGCCCAAATGACTTCAAAAGGGATAGCGTATCTTGCGCCATCATCCCAGTTTAATCTAATGATCTAATTGCGAAGTGCAACGTTTTAAAAATGCTTCGTCTTAACTAGTGAAGATTAAAAAAAGAAAATCTCAACATGAAAAACGCATACCAAATTTTAATGCTGGCTTTAGTAGGTATACTGGCAGTTGGTACGGCTTACGCTCAAACCCAGGTACCCTTTATTATTTCCACCAATCAGACATGGACGGCTGCAGGTAGCCCATACATGGTGACAGGTAACGTGCTGGTTGAAGAAGGAGTTAAACTCACCATTCAACCAGGTGCAACAGTTATTTCAAGTGACCACAAACTCCGAATCATTGTAGATGGCGAAGTGTACGCGGTTGGAACCAAAGATTCTGCCATTGAGTTTCAAAAGGGATCGTTTGAGTTTACCGACAAGTCGGTGGGTTATGACCCAACCACCTCTACCGGTTCTCAATTCCGATACTGCCTCTTCCTTGGCAACAATCAGTCATCCGGTTACCGGGCCATTTACCTGAAAGAAACACCTATGATGGTTAGCCATTGTAAGTTTATGGACGAGTATTACTGCATTTACTTTCAGGCATACAAAGACACCTTTGACTTAACGGTTGAAAATTGTGTATTCCGTGGTGTTACCATGACGTATGGTTACCCGGTGTACATGTCCAGTTCTACTTCCGCCAAACACACGTTGTACTTCACAGACAACTACTGTGAGAACATGAATGGAATGTATCTGGCCGGACATGCTGAACTGAAGAAAAACACCTTCCGGAACTTCTCTGGAAACGGTGGCATCCGAATGTCCAGCAACTATAAATACATCAAACTCGAGTGCAATCTGTTCGAGAATTTCAAATACAACATGTTCGATGTATCGTATGCCGCACCAAATGCTACATTAGAAATGACGTACAACACATTCGATACTGCGGATGTATTTATCCAGTCTTATTCGTCCAGCGGCATTCCGGCCAACATGACGATTCGGTATAATAACTTTCTCAATTTCCGCAAGAATTCGGTTGAATTCCGTGGAGGTACTACCCCCGGTCAGGCCGACACGATTGACTTTCAGCAAAACTATTGGGGAACAACCAATACAGCCGACATAGATGCTGGAATCAAAGACTTCCGTGATGATATAACGGTGAACAAATTGGTAGACTACGGCAGTTATCTTTCTGCCCAGGTTACCGCTTGTTCAGGTGGAGGCACGATTGGCGGAGCCGATACAACCGGATCTCAGGGCAACGTTTCTGTACGCGAATTTGCCACCGGAGAATTGACCATTTTCCCGAACCCTGCTCACGCCATGGTTACCGTTCAGGCATCCAATGGCACCATTAACCGGGTAGTGCTCATGGATCTTTCCGGAAAAGTACTCATCGATCAGGAAGTTGACGCGGTTTCTGCGCTTCTTGACGTGCAACACATTGCCAATGGAACCTACGTGTTAAGCACAGAGCAGAACGGCACCACGATTCGACAAAAGCTTATTGTAGCCCATTAAGAGCTCGCCGTGATCACAATCGGAGAATCAATGGAATTGATTCAGTAGGTTGATCTGAATGTGATTGCGGTGTTTTTTCATTGAATCAATACGTTTAACCCAGGCCACCGTGCCTGGGTTTTTTTATTGTGGTGTTGGTACTGTGAATGGATGAATCAACGGCAACTTTAAGCGTTTAACATGCTGACCGTTAGCTGGTGGCGACTGGATAAACCGTATCTTTCTAGGGGGAAGGGGTCATTGCATCCCTACTCAATTTTTAATTATTTCTCATCATCGGTCGGGAAATTTTCACGTTTACGTTCAACTCTCTGCGGTTGGTTGAATTCGTTCGATTGTTCTAATGCTAAACGTGTATCTTTCAATGGGGAAGGGGCAAATGCGTCCCTACCAAATTATTCGCGAACCATCTTCATCGTTCGGAATATTTTTCTTCATTGGATCCGATTTTACAGAAACTCGACACCGGGCAAAAGGTAATTCTTCCTTACCACCTATTCTGTAAAACCACTTACTTGAATCGAACAACAGATTTCACAATGGTACTCCCATCGGAAAAACCAATCTGTATCATAAAGAAGTTTGGGTAATCATGGGTATCAATAACCATTGTTTGATTCTCCCATGTGACCTGGCACAAATCTCGCCCAACAACATCCACCACATGCATGTAGTCAACATCACCCGAACAGGAAACACGCAACACGTCATGTACAGGATTGGGAAACACTTTCACAATGTGATTCTCTTCGTGATTACGTGCTGATGAAGATGACGGATTGCCTTCAAACGCCCCAATGGATGCAGGTGAATTGAATGAGCGACCTAAAAAATCCACCTTCGGAACGGATCCTGATTTTGCCTTACCAATAGCCGGACTGGTTGATTGTAAATCAAAGTCCATATTGGCCTCATCCTTCAACCGAGGCTTCTGACCATACACCCCGTTGCTTTCCCCAACCGGCAGACTGGGTTCAAATACAAACAGGTCTGTGTGATGCCACAAATTATTGGATATCTCAAACGTTTCCGGTGCCGTATTGGGCCCTACATTCACGGTAGTGCTCAACTGATCATCCACCACAACCAGATTGTTGTTGAATCGGCCAAGTCCGCATTTGGCGAAACGAGTGGTATCAACCGTCTCCTGAAGAATGCGAAAGACCCATCTTCCGGGTTTATAAATGGTATTATTTGACACCTCAACACGCACGGAACCGGTAAAGGAAACGGCCGCATCGGCCCCAACAATTACATTACTGTTCACCAGGATATCCGCTGCTTCAAAAGGCGCATCAATAGGCCGGAAGAATTGTAAACCTGTAGAGCCTCCCAAGTTCAACGCGCGTCCTCCCCCGTTCTCAAACCAGTTCCGCTCTATGACCAGATACTGTGTTCCTCCTTTAGCCTGTATGCAGTTGGAGCCCATATTCTCCCAGCGGTTACTCAAAAATGAGCCGCGGTGACACCCTACCATATCTACTCCGCTCCCACCCTCAGATCCATTCTGAAACAAACAGTTTCGTATCTGAAAATCATTCAATCCCGAGAGTTTTAGCAGGTCATTATTGCCACTTGCATCCATGTCCCGAAACGTGCAATTCCGAATCAAAACATGATGCGAGGGTGTTTCATAAGACCCACCATCATCTATGTTGACGCCGTTTACCTTTTGTTGTTCAAAAACAAACCCGGCTACTTCGAGATAGGCCACATCGGTTAGATGCCAGGCCTCATTACCCCCTCTCCAAAACACCGAATCTGTTGTCTCAGCCTCAATGACAATACCTGCTGATGAGGTTCCCTGAAGGTTGATCAGATTCTGCTTTTGAGTATACACCCCATTCTTAACCCGAATGGTATCTCCCGGCATGGCCACCGTGGCTGCAGCCTCTATGGATGAATAGGTTTGCCCTACCCCAACCCACAAAACAGCACATTGACCGCTGAATGCCAGACCACCGGTAAGGAGGCTTGTAAGGATGATTTTTAATTGGCTCATCCTCAAAAATAAACTCTTTCAAACGGTGGGCGAAGCCATCGCCGTGCGGTAAGATTGAATCATCAGTACACAACCATGCGCAAAACACGCCAGCGCCAATAGTTTTAACGGAACCACCAATCCCGGAAAATTGATCACGGCCAACGGCAAGGAAACGAGGAAGATTAAACACCACAGCCCAACACCCCATCGTCTACCTTCAGATATGCCACCAGTAGCAATGGTTCCCATAAATATCACCCAGAACAGGAATGGAGTGACTTCCCCTACCCCTGCTTGTTCATACCAGATATACACCAGTAACAAGCCAAACAACAATAATCCGGCACAGGCAATGATCCAGTCGGGCACACGCAACCGTTCCCGCTTTATCCTCCGTTTCAGACGAACACCAAACAGTTGTAGCATAGGCCGATTATTCGCCTGAATTACCTCATCTGTTCGCTGGTAGTTGTTCACCCCAACATCAACAGGAATGTCTGCCAGTTCAGGCTGAAACGTACCGAACAACTTATCCCATATGATCAACGTCCCACCAAAATTTTTGTCGATGTATTCCGGATTTCGCCCATGATGCACTTTATGGTGAGACGGTGTAATCATCATCTTTTCCAGCCATCCGCTCTTCTTCACAATGCCATTGTGGTTGTAAAACTGTATCATGTAGTGAATACTCGAAACAGCCAGAAAAATGTCCACCGGAACACCCAATAACGCCAGTGCCACAAAAAATGGAATGGAGGTAAGTGAGGAATACCAGGAATTACGGATACCCAAGGACAATCCATAATGTTCCCCTTCATGGTGCACTACATGAACGGCCCAAAGCCATGGGTACTTATGATGCAGTCGATGAAGCCAGTAAAAACAAAAATCCCAGGTAACAAACGCTACCACCCAGGTCACCCAATACGGCCAGGACGCCATAAGATCCAGCCCCCATCGGGTATTCAGGTAGTGAAAAATACCCACCTCCAAACCTCGAATCACCCACATGAGTATATGACCGGAATTGAGGTTGAAGACAATTTCCCGCCAGGGGATGTTCCGCTGACTGACGGCCAACAGGATGATTTCCACCACCACAAAAATCAACAGCAACGCATTGGCTATAACGAGACTCATGATGTGGCATAGGTTAGGTTCATCCCGCAAACCGACATACCGGCTGCCGTTCCAATCAACAAGCAATGATCCCCATCCTGAATCCGACCATCTTCCACAGCCGTTACAAAGGCCAGTGGTACGGAAGCCGCTATGCAGTTCCCATGATTTTCCAAGGTCTGAACAATGGGCGTATTCCGGACAGTTTTTATTCCGGATAGAAGTTTAAGCCCCATCCGACTTGCCTGATGCGGCACCACCCAGTTCAACGGCTGATCAGACTCCGCGGTAAGTTCTTGCATAAAGTTCGGCAGGACAGAATTGGCCAGTTTTAACAGGCGAGGGCCTCGCATTTGAAACGAATACAATTCCTGTTCATAGGGATGATCCTTGGGATGATTCACATTTCCACCACCTGGAATAATGGTGTCATACGCACCATCGGAATAGGTTTTCATGCGATAGCTACGAACGCCTGCTTCTTCGTTTTCCGTGGTGGAAACAATTACGGCCGCAGCCCCATCTCCAAAAAGTGAAAAGGTTTCCGGGGATTTGGGATTCAAGCCCTTGGAACCAATTTCTGAACTCACCACGGCCACGTTCCTAAAATTACCAGATGCAATCTGACACGCTGCGTAATCCAATGCCGTGATGAAACTGGTGCAAACCGTGTTGATGTCTACGCACGGAATTTCGTTGTCACGATTTCGCGTAAACGCATGTTTGATGAGACTGGATCGGTTGGGTAAGACGTAGTCGAAGGTTACCGAGGCTGATATCAGACAATCCAGATCGCCAAATTCCATTCCCGCATCTTCCAATGCCCGCTTGAGGGCATCAACAGCCAAAGAGGTGTTGTTTTCATGTGTGGCGATGTGACGCTGACGAACACCTACCCGATTGTAAATCCAATCGGCCCTGATGCCGTAATCCCGCTCAATGTCCGCATTGGTGCGAACCAGTTCAGGGAGTGCTTTACCTACTCCTTTAAACTGCATGTTTCGTGTGGTTCTCATTTTGAATTCTTCTAAATTTATTCATGGTTTGGTTAAAGCGCCGAGTGCGCCGGATTTCGACATCATGTAGTCCGAAATCCATAAAAAGTTTGGTCAAATTATCGTGTACGGAGTCAAATATTTCATCTGAAACAGCATCATCCCCGGATCGAAGATCCAGTTCAATCCGATTGCCTGTTACTTGATATACGGCAAAATCATCCGGAGGGCAATCGGCCGTTACCACTGCTCTTCGAATAAAATCAGGATACATGCGAATGACTTGTCCGTCTATTGCTTCAAGGTAAAAAATGTCGTCACTTCGTCCTTCAATTCGATCCACCACGGTAGATGGATTTCCACAGGAACACGCCGCTCCCAGATGAAGAATGTCGTTCAACTCATACCGAACAACCGGCTGGGAATAACGGAGGTAATCCGTGATGATGGGATGAAACCGGACACCTTCGTCATCTATAAAATGGCGTTCGATTTCCAGCCAATCTTCGTTCAAATGCATTCGGCCTTCTGTGCAGGTATAGCCCAAAAAGCCTTCGGTACATTGATATACCTGATCCACCCGAACACCAAAAGCCGCCTCAATGGTTTTTCGGTAATCGTCTTCCAATACTTCGGCCACCGAAATCAATCGCGATGGCGCTATCGTACATTGACCAGCTAGTTTGGCCTTTGCCAATTCCAACATAACCGACGGTTGGGCAACCAGAATATCGGGTTTATTACACTCCAAATCAGGCAAATGATCCTCCATTCGAATTTTCAAATCGTAAAAACGAAAGGCTAGTAATTTGGAATTTACGGCTTCATACAGATTGTTGTTGGCACGCAGAAAAAAGGCAACCGAGCGCTTTTTAAACGACCAACCGATCACCCGATCCAGCACGGCCCCTACCCAAATAGCTCGCTCTCTACGTGATGTAAGAAACAATCCACGAACGCCACTAGTGCCGGATGAAAGGCCTACACTAACACCGTTTATCTCCGGTGAAAAATCACGGGTTGATTCAGCGGTTAGGGCAGTTCGGTACGACTCCTCCCGATCCAACCCCACGGTATTGATGGTGTTGAACTGCGCCATAAATTCCTTCTTTTCGATGACTGGAAACGGGGTGTTGGATTGGACCTTCGATTGATAATAGGCCGACTTGCGTAGATTTTTAAACCACCTCCATTTTCGCCATCGGGATACCCCACTCGGATGAAACCATCGCGTAAATCGATGCGATAGAAACCAATACAGAATGTGCAACTTGTCAATCATGGAATAATTCTGGTGACTGTTTCCGCAAGGTTTTTTCGCAATGACACGGGATGATCTGAACCTCCGGATGCGCCAGATGATAGGCATGCACCTTTTGTAAACTTTGCACAAAAGCCTTCCAGGAGCTGAAGATCAATCGGGTGAGTGGTGCCGGCAGATGCAGTTGAGTGTAATTTTCCTCCAACCAGGCGGCATCGGCAATTAAGAAGGTTGGATCAGGCTGGGTGTTGAGGAGCGCACCCATTTGTCCGCAGGCATGACCATCCAGTTCCATCAACCGAATACTTCCATCCGAAAATACATCCACCATCGGCCCCAGAATGGAATCAACTTCTGTGGGATGTTCAAAATCAATTAGACGTAAGTGATCTCTGAAATCATCGGGAATGGTTGCCGATAAATACCCTTTGATCAATGCGGCTATTCCCTGCTTCCCACGAACATCATTCCACGCCCTTTTGGGAGCGATAAACTGTGCATTCCTGAAATCACGAAGTCCGCATGTATGATCGCCATGAAAATGGGAAATAAGGACATAGCGCACCTCATCAATTTCAATTCCCTCCCTTTTTAACACCGAGGTGATGTCCTCTCCATCTTGATGGAACACCTTGGTAATCTGAGCGTATAACTTCATCGGGTACTGGCGTGTGGCCTCGAAGAATCGATTGGAATACCCCGTATCGAACACAATAACACCGTGTTCCGGATGACGAATAATTCCAATTGTTGCGTAAAACCGAATGGTTTGGTTGGGCACACCACGAAGGGTATGAGCCCGGTTTGCCGTGCAGTATCCGGTATGTCGAAGGGTAAATTTAACCTTGGTCATGGTGTTCTTTTTTATACCACTCTGCAAACTCATGAATGGCGTGATCAACGGATTGGCGCGGTTGGTACCCAAGCATTTCTTTTGATTTCCGTATATCAAAACCAAACGACTGTGATAAAACCCCTACGCTGTATCGGGTAAGCGGAGGTTCACCTCCACCTAAATAGGTTGATTTGAGTTCCATCAATCGGGCTGCTCCTCTGGCTACAGGTATCAGGATTCGCCGGCTTACCGGCTGTTCATCCAGCAATTCCAGGATCAAATTCACTTTTTCCCAAAGGGATGCCGGCTCTCCGTTTGAAATATTGTAGTCCGTGTTCCAGGCTGCCTCATCAGCCACACTGGCCCGATACACCGCCTCACACATATTGCCAACGGGGGTAAGATCCACCCGATTGGTCCCGTTGCCCATCACCCGCAACTTTCCTTCCCGATGAGCCCGGATTAATCGAGGCATAATAACCGTATCGCCTCGTCCAATTAATGCTCGTGGCCGCATGATGATGTGGTCAAGTCCGGACTGAGCCAACATTCGTTCAGCCGCATACTTGGTGCTGGCGTAATGATTGACAAATTTGTTGGGGAGTTCATCGTCTTCCCGAAGACCCAATCGATCCTTGAAATTGAAATAAATAGTAGGGGTGGAAATGTAGATAATGCGCACTTGGCCTTGTTCAGCGGATCGGCGAATGAGGTTTTCCTGGCTGATCACATTGGCACGATGAAAGGCATCAAACGACCCCCAAGGAGACGATAAGCCTGCACAGTGTATGATCAGGTCGATGTGATCGTCGAACAACGAATCCACAAACTCCCGGTTATCCAGTTCTCCGAGATGTACAAACACACCAGGAAGTGCGGTGAGCTCATTGGATTTTAGGGTTCGGCCTGTTGCTAGAATTCGATTGAATTCCGATTTATCGGAGAAATACTCCACCAGCCGACCACCCAGAAAGCCTGTGGCTCCAGTGATCAATACATTCATAAAGTTACAGCGTGTTCCGGCCTTGGATCAAAGATACTCGGCCAGAGAGACACGGTTAGTTGGTTGGATCAAAAATAGGTGATTTAATGTATATGCCTTGCAGTAGTCGTTTTCAGGACTTGGATTCTGATTGATCTATGATCAATCTTCTGGTGAATTCACGATGGGTAAGAAAAGATTGCGTTCAGTAAAAAATAATTGCAGGACCATCGTAAAGGTGATACCTTCCCTTCACCAAACCAACCAGTATGAATAATTTATCGTTGACCAAAGCCATCTTGGCTTTGCTGTTAATTTTTGCATTTTCTTCCTGCACGCTTACGAAACGTCGGTATAACCGGGGCTTTCACATCGATTGGATAGCCGGTTCACATCCACAGACAAAAAGCCGACCTCCTTCCGGGACATCAACCGCAGCGGCTACGTGGTTAACCACCCTGCCCGAATGCGACACCATCATCCGAAAAAATGGGGATACGTTGTTGTCCGCGCGTACAACCTTAACCAACGACCACGTGCTGGTCATTCAATGTAATGATGACGATTCCACCTTCCTGGTTTTGGACACTACCACGGTAAAGCAAATCCAATTTGAATCCGGAGGCATTCGCCGGTTTAAGAATGAACGCCCTCCCAAAGAACCGGCCCCGACATTGATTGCGCTACCCATCATCACTTCCGCCATGGGCGTGGCATCGTATCCGGCCTACTTTTCACCCAACAGTACCATTTTTCTTATGTTCACCTTTATATTCATCACCAGCCTCATCTCCTTATTACTGGCCTATCAATCCAAACACAAAGGAGTGATCCGTTGGGCATGGTTTGCAGTGATTATTGCTGCCCTTCCGTTATTGGTATTTACTGGATTCATGGTATGGTTATCTTTGGTAATTACCAGCTCTTTATAACCGGTGCGAATCGTTCGAAACCCTCTCCTATTTTTCATTGCCATAATCTTGATAGCACCATCGTGCACGCTTACCAAACGTCGCTACTCCCGTGGATTTCACGTAGATTGGTTTTTTGGCGGAAAGCGTCCCCACTCCTCCCCAGCCTTACATCCCTTTGGAAGGGCAACGTTTGCCAAACCACTCCCTCCAATTGATTGCGACACCATCGTTCTTCTTAGTGGTGATACCCTTCTGGTGAATGCGATTGAACTGGACACCTTGGACATACACTATGTAACCTGTGATCAAACGGATTCGTCCAGCACACGGATCAACCGGGAGCTGGTCAGGCAAATCGGATATGAAAATGGACCGCGAATCATTCTGAACCGAACCGAAATGGCCAGTCAAGACTCAACGTACGTGTTGGCTGAAAAACGGGCCGAACTAGCCATTCGGCTGTCTGTTGCCAATCTCTTGATTATGTTTTTAGCTCCCTCCTTTATGGTATTGGTATTTCTGGTTGCGTTAACCATGGCCATATCGGCGAATTACCGCGCACCCAAACCGCTGGACTACAATTTGAGACGAAAGATAACCCGGGCTTATGTATTCACACTACTTCCCCTAATTCTCATTACTATCGTGATCATGATCCTTATTCTGTCGTTCTGAGACTATTTAGTCATCACACCCAGCATAGGACCAAAGTTACCGCCGGTAAACGAATCGGTGCAGGTGGAGGTGTGAAGATACATCTTTGATATGGCGCCATCCAGATACAGGGCGTTGGAACAGTTTAGTGAGTCCCGGAATACCGCAGCCAGTTCATAAAAGGTAATGTCTTTGTAGGCGATGGCAAAAACTACCCGGTTTTGATCATCCACTCCAACACCGGATCGGGTATTTTTATTGGGTGATTGCGGGTTGAACCGAGGGTGAATGGAATCGTTTATCACCAGCATTGGACCGGATTGAGTAGCCAGATGAAGTTGAGGCGATTGTGCCAAATAGGTTTCCGAAGTACCGATCCAAGGCCCATCAGCCCCCACACCAAAAACACCGTTGGGCTTCATGTAGAAGTTCCCTTTCCCGGAATTGGTATCCAACCTAACGTAGGTTGAATCATCCTGTATGTATAGTCCCACCGGATGATGGTTGGAATGAAACATACCGGCATTGGTCACTAAACGCCATTGGGCCAGGTCATCTCCCATAAACGATTTAAAGGACTTATGTGGCTTTGAATGTTGGTTGAGCCAACCTATCACCAGAGAATCTCCACTTCCGAGTACGTAAGTTGTTACTGGTTTGTCGTGAATGGTAATGGTGCGGCAAATACCGGGTTGGTCTTCATCGAAACGTGTACTTAGACGATCCGATCCATATTGAACCAGGACGATGGATAACAGGGCAACCCCTCTCAATCCAACCATTTAGTTCGATGTCTTTTGTTTGTTGAGATAATCGGTATAGTACTTCTGGGCTTGAGGCATCAACTTTTTAAGGTTCTCCGCTCGCCGGTCAGGGTTGGGGTGGGTACTCAAAAATTCCGGCGGTCGGGCTCCGGAAGATTGGGCACTCATACGTTCCCAGAATTTTGGAGCTTCTTCCGGATTATATCCGGCCATGGCCATAAACATCAATCCAATGTGATCCGCTTCACTTTCGTGTTTTCGGCTAAAGGGCAGCATCACACCAACGGTTGTTCCAACCCCATACGCCAAATTATAAAGTTGCTGGGTTTCGGCAGGTTTATCGGAAATGGCCACAGCAAGCGCCACCCCTCCGAGTTGCTGAATCAATCCCTGGCTCATCCGTTCGTTTCCGTGACGTGCAACGGCATGCGCTATTTCATGACCCATCACCACCGCCACTCCAGCCTCATTTTGGCAGATGGGCATGATACCGGTGTAGAATACCACCTTGCCACCGGGCATACACCAGGCGTTGACGGTTGGATCATCCACCAGGTTAAATTCCCAATCATAGTTCTTTACATCAACCGAGTCACGTGTGGTCATGAGATAGGCCTCTACAGCGGTTGAAATCCGCGCACCAACCGACTTCACCATATTCTGATAACTTCCCGATGATACCACCGTTGAGGTATCCAAAAATCCGCTATACGCCGTCAGACTCATGGACACCAGCTCACTTTCGGGCAAGAGTTTGGTCTGACGCCGACCCGTCATAGGGACGCGGGCACAGCTATAAATGAAAGCCACCAGGGCAATTATTATGATCGCTTTTATATGCTTCACTTCCATAATATCTTTTATCTAATGGGATGCAAGAAGCATTCCCAACCAGCAAAAGCAAAAGTACATAACTCAATCAACGCTCTTGCTCAATTTGATTACGGCTGTTTTATAAATCTGGAAACAAATCCATTTGAGCCGTCCTCAACTCGCAGGATATACGACCCCGGTTTTAATACAGACACATCGATCGATGCTGAATGTGTTATCGAACCGCTAAAAACTTCCAATCCATCCATCGAATAGATCCTTACCTTTCCTTGAACAGGTACATGCAGAATATCACTAACCGGATTGGGGTAAACAACTTTTTTACTCTCCGGCAGATACAAATGCGTTGAAAGTCGCCTTCTCACAACAGTTGTTGCCTTATTCGTTTTAACAGCATCATTGTGGTCGAAATAAATAAATGCCGTATTGTTCACTTCCTCTCCTTCTTTCAATCCATCTCTTAACTCGCATTCAAAGGTCACGTAACCATTGCTGCCGGTTTGGTTTGTATTGCTATCCGGTAATAGAATGTCGTCGAAAATAAAATGGACAACAGGGCCATTTACATACAGCCTCATGGGATGACTATACTCCAGAATGTTCAACTTTTCTGACATAAGCCACTGATCAAGTGTATCGGCTATGACCACTTTGTACGCTGTGTCTGTACCTGTATTTTGAAATCGGATATGATATTGAATTTTTCTTCCGGTTGATGCGTAGTCGGGGTCAATATTCTCTGGCCAAACCGACTTATCATTTGGATCATAGGACGTGGTTACTCTCTGCTCAATTTCTCTATAGCTGTGGTTCGGATCAAATTCCTGATCGGAAGGCGATGCCATAAGCCTGAGTTGGATTGAATCATTGGAACTTAAGTTGGTTGATGTATCAAACACAAGTACACAGGAAAGCGACTTGGCATCCATCGGTTTTAACTCAAGTTGCCATTGATAGGTGGAATCATTCAATTGTTCATATTGTTCGGAGCTTTTTGATATGCTCATATCCGGATGCACGACAAATCTCAACGTGGTTTTTACCGGCTTACCACCGCGATTGATGCATCCCAGATTATAGGTCCCCCCTCTTATGGTATTTATGCTGGAAGCTGCCGAGATAAAAGGTTGAAGTTCAAACCGTGTTGTATCAACTTGTAACCCAAAGTTCACGGTATCTGATGGTTTTGTGAACCAAAATCGATCGGTGTTGTGCGCGGTTAACACCGGACTATGTATGATCACAGAATCAGGACCGGAAACCAAATCAAACGTGTAATTGCCTAATGAGTCCGCTACACAAGCCCACCCACCGGTATTGAACCGAACCAGAACATTCGCAAGTCCCGTCTCGCCATCGTTCTGCACTCCGTCGGCATTTAAATCAAGATAAACCACCCCTTCTAAATGTCGCTTTGTAAAATTGGGTCTTTTGAGTTGATGGATCCCTTGATACCCCGAGGTGAAAAAGTCGCCATTGTACAAAAACATGTTGGTTGGTGCTTGGGAATACGTTGATTTTGGAGATATACCCAGAAAGGTTTGAAAGGTATCATAGGTGATGTAATACTCCTCAAGGTTATTGGATGCATCCCTCTTCATACAAAAAAAACCACCATCTGTTGGTTTAATCAACCATATACCATCCGAGTTTGGCCGGTTAATCCAGTTCTTTCCGGAGTCCAGTGATAGGTTGATTTTCTGTAGGTCATGACTTACGATTATTCCGTTATATAACTTAGACTTAATCAACCTATCATCCTTTACCTCCACCAGACCAGTACCATCAAGATTGACCGAAAAATACTTGAGCGTCTTGTTACTTTCATATGCCTCGAAAAACAGTTTTGACCCCAGAAGCATTTTGGGAATCATTTCCTTATCCTCGTCTACTATCTGAACAGATTTAAAACTGCTGGCAGAATCAACGGACCAATAAAAGTTCTTGTTCGAAATGAATCCGAACACTCCTTCCTGCACGAAACAATGAACAATGTGCTTTGACACCGGAATGGGGAAACTGTCCCAGGTATCGCCATAGTCGTGACTAATAAACGGCACTTGCTCTGATGTACAAATGACGTGTCTCCCCATACATCTTATCTGATTCGAAACACTGAGCTTGTCCCCGCCAAAAAAAGCTCCGGACTCCTTCTTCATATCCTTAATGGTCTTGTATGTGGTATCCCGAAGATCAAGCCGCTTGAACGCATTCTCTTCAATGTGTGTGTAGTAGAAGAGATAATTCCCGGAGAGATGAGATTCTGGTGCCCAATCTCCTTTTAACACCTTCCACTGAGCCATAGAAGTCAACGAAAAACACAGAAAAAGAAAAACGAATAAGGCTTTGAGGATTTTAGTCATGGTATATGTAAAGACACGAACTCGTCTATAGGTTGCGTCATATAACCATCACAGATGAAATTGTGTTGAACTGTGTATAACAAAAGCAGATACCCTTTATTTGCCATCCAATTTCAAATCCCATGACACAGAAAGAATACCTCGACAAAAATCAGGAACGTTTCATCAACGAATTGCTGGACTGGCTTAGGATTCCATCCGTAAGTGCCGATAGCGCCTTTAAAGACGATGTGAAACGCGCGGCTGATTTTGTGGCCGATAAGCTTCGACTTGCCGGGGCAGACAATGTGGTGGTTGAACCCACTGCCGGACATCCGATTGTGTATGGCGAAAAACTCATCGACCCATCCAAACCTACCGTTTTGGTGTATGGTCATTACGACGTTCAACCATCCGTTCCGGATCATCTGTGGGACACCCCACCGTTTGATCCAACCATTCGGGATGGAAAGATTTACGCGCGTGGAGCGTGTGACGATAAAGGACAGGCATACATGCATGTAAAGGCTTTCGAGACCATGATGCAAACCAATTCACTCACCTGCAACGTGAAGTTTATGATTGAAGGTGAAGAGGAAGTTGGGTCGGCCAATTTGGGCACCTACTGCCGGGCGAACAAAGAAAAACTGGCCTGTGATGTAATCCTGATCTCCGATACCTCCATGATTGCCAATGACACACCTTCCCTGGATGTTGGACTCCGAGGACTAACGTATATGGAGATTGAAGTCACTGGCCCAAGCATCGATTTGCACAGCGGCGTATATGGTGGCGCCGTTGCTAATCCGGCCAACGTAATCTGTACCATGATTGCGTCCCTTCACGATGAAAACCGACACATCACCATTCCGGGATTCTACGATAATGTGGTGGAACTAACCGCCGAAGAACGCGAAGCAATGGCTCAAACACCGTTTGATCTGGATGAGTACAAACGGGAATTGAAAATTCAAGATGTAATGGGGGAAACCGGCTATTCCACTATTGAACGAACTGGTATCCGTCCTACCCTGGATGTGAACGGAATTTGGGGTGGCTATACCGGCGAAGGGAGCAAGACGGTCCTTCCTTCCAAGGCTTCTGCAAAGATCTCCATGCGATTGGTTCCCAATCAGAATTGGGAGCGCATAGCCCAATTGTTTACCGAGCACATGCAACGCATTGCCCCACCATCCGTAACGGTAACTGTTACGCCTCATCATGGTGGAAATCCATACATGACACCATC
This sequence comes from Flavobacteriales bacterium, assembly GCA_020635355.1. Taxonomy (GTDB): domain Bacteria; phylum Bacteroidota; class Bacteroidia; order NS11-12g; family UBA9320; genus WGNA01. The sequence continues at coordinate 215,223 of JACJZW010000003.1, read as the reverse complement.
GGATTCCAAGGCGTATGCCGCCGCTGTGGCAGCCCTCAAAGAAAGTTTTGGAAAAGATCCTGTTCCCACTCGAAGCGGAGGAAGTATTCCCATTGTAGCACTATTTGAAGAAGTGCTGGGTGTTAAATCCATCCTGATGGGCTTTGGTCTTGACAGTGATGCCATTCACTCTCCCAATGAAAAATTCGGGATTTTCAACTTCCTGAAGGGAATTGAGACAATTCCGTTGTTCTTCAAGTATTTTGGATAACGGTTAACCCATGACCCTCGCTGCGCTGGCTAGCATAAACGGGTAGCAGGGAGCAGGTAGCGGTTAGCACCCTGCTTCGACTTAATTCGTCCTACAAAGCAGCGCAAGTGTTCCGACTGGAGGGAGGGTCACTTGTGCTTGATGCGCGGAATAAGAATGTTCAAGTGTTCCGATCAAAGGAAGGCTCACTTGAATCGTGTAGGTTAGCCATTTTTCACTGGGGAATCAATGATTTGAAGGCTGAGAATTACTCAACGAAAAGCTTTTGAATGGTTGTACCAGAATCATTGAACAGTTCCAGGTGATATAGCCCCGGGACTAGGTTTGGGAGTAGAATGGTGCTTCCTGAAAAATCAGGAATCAGCCAGGTTATTTCACCAACCGAATTAATCAATCGGATTCGGACGGACTCGAAATTTCTGTTGAGATAAATTCGTGCTCCTGGATTAGCCGGATTTGGGTAAATACTCAGGTTTGGATCATCAAATGGCAGTGCTGACGTATAATAACATCCCGTTCTTTGATATGTTAGTTCATCAGATTTCATGGAGCATAATTGCCAATAATGCTCAAAAGTGAAACGTGGATTAAATGGCCCCGCGGTACTCCCAATCCCTTCTATCCACCAGAATTCTATACCGCTTTCGGTACACCAAAACAAAAATCTTTTAAGGCTCACACTGTCAATCTGAACCGTATCAATCTCAATTAGCTCGGCAGGGTCAATACTGTCCCAAGTCGTTACATGATTAAAACCTAAGAAATAATCGTTCAGTTTAAGGCTAAAATCAAAAAGTAACATTTCCTGCATGGTATCATAACCGGGATAACGAGGTTGATCTGCCTGATCGTTGAACATTACATAGACTCTTCCAGAATCATGGACTTGTCTATAAAAAATGTTGTTGTTGACAACAATGTATCGGTTTCCGTTAATTAGGGAATCACCCGTTATACTGAAATTATAATCGCTCTCAAATGCCTTTCCATTGTCGACTTGTGTGCTTTTAACATGCCACGTACAGTTGGATTCGGGCAGCATTCGATATTGCCCAAATGCATTCAGGAAGAGGCTGATACCTAAGACGGCTGTGAGGAGTCTAAACATTCAGATTATTCAACGCACAGCAAGATATAACGCGTTTGGGGTTATTGTGTCACAGCTGCGTATGGTACATATCTTAAGATTAAGACTTGACCAGTAACCTTCCACCAGACCATCACTTGGAACCGTTCAATGGAACCGGGCTCTTCAGATCACCAACTACCACCATTAGACTTAAATAAAATTTTCCTACTGGTGAATGGTTGGCAAGAAGACTCAGAAAGGGGAAGGACCTTACCTATCCTAGATAATAACCCATCGCTAAAAATATTCACCAAACGATTGCGGTATATTCATCGACTTATGTTAGGGATGGATCAGCCCCTTCCCCAATGAAAATTAACCGTTCCAAAGCAGAAATCCGGCACATTTTCTCCGACCGATAGAAAAAGATTGAACGTACTATTAGTTCACGAAGCGTTAGCCGTTTTGTCATTGAAATTAGTTAGGGAACGCATTTGCCCCTACCCCGAGGAAAGTTATTGAATTCTAATGATACATGCATCCCAAACCGACCGCTTAAACGGTTACTTCTCCCACCGCAACGAACCATCATCCGAACGCTTGAGTCGTATACCTCCACCACAAGAATCCTTCACACTGAAGCGCTTACATGTATAGCAACACAAACACATCCCTCTTTCCTCTTTCCTCATCCCTGATCCCCCATCCCCCACTCAACTCCGCCTCTTCCGATCATACATCCTATACAGCCAGTTGATCGGTTCCGGGAGTCGGTTGGAGTGTAAGGTATAATAGGGCTGGTACTCAGGACCAAAACTTTGGAAGAATTCACGGACCCCCATCACATCGGATCCCTCGAAATCAAAGAACTTATGAGATTCAGCAGTTGATTTCAACAACTGATCAATCACCACGTGCATGGCGTTGTGCTCCCGCCCAAGGGAATTGGAGGCGCCAAATATGTTAATCAGCCTTCCGTTAAAGTCTAGAAAAAATCCCATGGCATTAAGCCTGTTGGAGGCATCCATCACCTCATACACTCGCAGTATTCCTTCACTCTGGCACTTTGCAAATAATCCGGCAGCCACCTGGAAGTCATGTGCGCTCAAACCCGATTTGGGCCCAACTTCTCGTCGGTAAAAATCGATTACGCCCTGAACATCTGCCCCTTCTATCACTTGAAGATCGTCTGATTTTCGAAGTCGTTTTTTGAGACTTTTGGAATAATTCTGTTCTATCTGATCGTATTTCCTGTTGAGGGGTATGATGAGATCCGTGCACTCCCGATACTCAAATGGACAGTCGTTCAAGCTCTTAGCCGATCGCACAGCCAATGGATAGTTAACCCGCCGGTACGTCCGATGCATGAATTGTAAAATCCAGGCCGTAACTGCCGGGTCAACATTGAAACCGATGACGTGATACTGTTGACTGAATATGGGTCGATAAGCCTGTTTATACCCCGCAATTTTGGTATTCACCGGTACGGGAAGTGCCGCTTCATAATCCTGGTAAACCAGCGCCTCCCAGTTCTTCTGGGTAACCTCATCCAGATACCAACTAAGCGCATACGGCAAGGATCCGGATTCCGTTACCAAGGTATCCCACCGTTGGGTGTCAATGTCGGTTCGCTTGAGTCGTTGAACGAATTTCATTCAACCACGAAGTTAATGATGCAAACAGCAACGCCTAATGCCCGGCCGTATAAACGGCGACAGGTGATTCTGATTTTGCCACCACAGCCGCCCGAAGGGTAAATATTCCTGTTAACAGGATCAAAATCAATACAACCCGACGAAATTGTGATTCGGAAATATGATTGAGTAGCTTCTTTCCGATAAATGTTCCAACTATGCTCACCACCAACAAGATTGGAATGAGGTAGAGATCATGCATGTGCACATAGCCATTCATGGAATACACCACACTTCGGCTGGCATCAATAGCCAGATCAATGGCGGCAGAAGTCGCAATAAAGGCCTCTTTTCGGATCTTAAACGATGAAAGCACAATGCCCCGGATGGCACCACCCGTCCCCACCAACCCGGCTAGAAATCCGGATAGAATTCCACCCGTTACCGCGTTCCGATTGGTGGCCTTCACTTCTAACCGGCTGTTGATCAAGAAAATCAAACTGAGCGCGATGAGAAAGATGGCCAAAATAAGTTCTAACCGACCGGTTGGAAGGTATTTGGACAACCACGCCCCCAGGATCACGAAGATGACTGACGGAACACCAATGTACCAGATCAGTCGCTTATCAAACCCATGTCGGAAGAAGCCAATCTTCGTCGTATTACTCATAACATGGTAAAGGGCAGTAATACCTAATACCGTATGCATATCCAGGAAATAACCGGCCATCGGCACAAAAAAGAGCGATGACCCAAAGCCTCCAACTGTGCCGAGAATTTCTGCGACTATAGCCAGCAGAATAAAAAGCCAGAGGTAATCGATCATCAAACAAAGGTGCTAAAAGTTGATCACAGAAATTCGGTTGGGATGGAATTCGTCATATTCCTCCATCTTCATTTTCAATTTCAACGGCTTTATCTAACTTGGTTGTTGATTTCCAATTGATTTTGCTATGCGCTTTCGTTTGTTCGCCCTGTCTCTGTTTATCTGCTCCACCATCCTGGCCCAAACCGGTGCCTACACCGCCATAGACTTCAACGGTTCCGGTCAATATGTGGTGGTCTCGGATAACAGTGCCTTGAACTCCGACTCCACACTCACCGTGGAAGCATGGATTAATGCCGATAGCTATGGATCAAACAGCTGGTCCAATTCCATCTTTTGTAAACACGGATGGGGCAGTGGTAATCAGGGTTATGTGTTGCGGTGTGGCGACAATGGCAAACTTTCCTTCAACATTTGTAACTCATCCGGATCCTGGATAGAAGCCATATCACCTGCATTGATGAGCACCGGAAAGTGGTACCATGTTGCAGGCACCTTTGATGGCGACACCATTTCGGTATACATTAACGGTCAACGGGTTGGCACTCAGCTTTACTCGGGCTCCATCACCCCTTCAAGCGGACTGAATCCTCGAATTGGGGATTTGGCTTACAATGGCGGTCGATATTTTGATGGTAAAATCGATGAAGTTCGGGTCTGGAGCATTGACCTGGAAGAGAAAGCCATCCAGGATTATATGTGCCGAAAGGTAACGAAGTCGCACCCCAATTTCAATAATCTAGCCGGATATTGGAAACTGGATGAGGGAACAGGCACCAGTGCCAAAGACGAAACCGGAAACGCAACCAAAAACGGTTTGGCCAACACCCCAACCTGGGTAACATCCGGTGCTGCCATCGGTGATTACAGCGTTTATACCTATTCCGGGGACGATCTTTCTATCTCATCAAGCTATGGCGACGTCCTGAATGTTCAATCTATTTCAGCTTCTTCCACCCCCAAAACCGTTCACGTTTTTGTGAACTATCAGGCCACAGAACAAGGTGTGGCTAGTGGTGTTAGTGGAAAGCCGGATACCACCCATTATTTCGGCGTCTATGCTCAGGATCCGGCCAATCCAACCTTTGACATCCGGTACGATTACGGCTCGTGGAGCACAGCCCAGGGTGTACGGGAATGCGCCATCGATTTGTTGGAAAAACAAACGGGCTATCAAGGTGAGTGGGATTACACGGCTTCTGTTCTCTATGACGGTGGTGATTCATTAGTGATTCACAATGCCGCAGTCAAGGAATTCGTCCCGGTATTTTATGAAACGGATTCCACTAAAATCGTGACCACTTCCAACGGTAAACGATGGTTTTGTGGCAACGACCCGGTAATCCTCACCGCATCAGGAAGCGATTCGTTTAGCTACCAGTGGTACATTGATGGCCATGCCATTTCGGGGGCAACCTCCAAATCATTGTCGGTAGACAGTGTTGGGTACTATTCCGTAAAACTCACCCGAAACAACACATCCTGTTCATATGCCAGTGACACCATGCTCATCATTGGTTTGGCCGGGCCAACGGTAACCTTCTCCAGCTTAACCGGAGTGTGTGAAGACATCGACTCAATCCACCTATCCGGAGGATCACCTTCCGGAGGGATTTATTCCGGACAAGGCGTCTTCAATCAAAGCGATTTTTCACCATCGGCCGTAGGGGGCGGAAATTATACCCTAACCTACAGCTATACCGACACGAATAATTGCACCGGCAAAGCCGATCAAACCATGACCGTTTATAGCTTGCCGAAATTCAATAAGGTTGGATCTTTTGAGGCTTGTGACAACCTCACGTTTATTGACCTGGATCTCTACACACCAAAGGGTGGAGATTACACCGGCAAATACGTCTACAGCAACCAGTTACGACTGGATAGTGCTCAGTTTAAAAACGGCTACTATCCGCTTACGTACAGCTATACCGATGGAAACGGTTGCTCTAACAACATCCTCGATTCCGTCCTGATCAAAACAGCCACTCCGTGTACCTTTCCGGTCATAGCCGACATCTGTACGGAGGATGATCCCATTCAACTAAAAGGATTTCCCACTCCCGGAACCTATACCGGTAAGGGGGTTGCCGGCGACAGTTTATTCCCCAAAGCTGCCGGCGTGGGAACGCACACTATAATCTATCAATTTACCAATGCATTGAATTGCACGACATCAGATACACAAACGGTGACCATCAAACAGAATGGCTCGGTATCCTGGTCTCAAACCATCAACCTGTGCCAAAACGAAGATTCCGTGCAACTACAGGCAGGGAATCCATCCGGAGGTTCATTTAGCGGAATCGGCGTTAGCCAGCAAGGATACTTCCATCCAACCGGACTGAAGGGTGGCAGTTATAAAATCACCTATAAAGTCACCGGTTCCAATGGTTGTGTAAATCGGGCGTTTGGACAGGCCATGGTATGGGACACCACCACCATAACGCCATCCATTCCCAGTCCGCTTTGTCCGCTTAAAGACTCATTTGACCTCACTCAGGTGATCACCAACCCCACCGGTGGAACCGGATATTTTACCGGGCCAACCGTTACGGCAAGCCATTTCCACCCATTTGATGCCGGTTCCGGCTCCCATCAATTAACCCATACGTACATCAACGCCAAACAGTGTGTCAGTGCTACCGCCTTCGAATTAACGGTGCTCAAAGCCGATAGCGTTTCGTTAGACCTCCCTGTAAAACATTGCTCAACCGACAATGCCGTTCTGATCAAGACCTACCCTTCCGGTGGGAAGCTCACAGGCAAAGGCATTATTGCCGGATTGTTTTCACCTCCAAGTGCCGGTGAGGGAAATCATTGGGTCAAGTATGCAATTACGGGCAGCAATGGCTGTCCCGCCGCCGACAGTTTAGAAGTGGTTGTGCGGAACAAACCTACCGTCAATCTTGCCCCGTTTAGCTCCGTATGCGAACGGGATGATGCCTTTATTCTAACAGGTGGTACTCCGATGAATGGCGTATTCAAAGTGGATGGATTGGTGGATAGCACCTTCCACCCGTCGGTTTCAGGTAAAGGTCAACACACCATTCGATATCGATTTGAAAACGAAGCTGGCTGTGCCGATTCCATGGAACAGCACATTACCGTAAACCCGAATCCTACCAAACCCACGATTATCCAAATCAAGAAGGAATTGAAGTCATCGGCCATAAAAGGGAACCAGTGGTATACGGATAATGGGGCAATTGACGGTGCTACCAACCAACTCTATGAGCCAATGCAATCGGGCACTTACTATGTGGAGGTGACATCGGATTCCGGTTGCGTCAGCGAGCGCGATACCTTTGTTTTCGAATTCATTGGAATTGCCACCATTTACCAATCCCGTTTCACGGCCTACCCCAACCCGATAACCGGTGACCAGGTACACCTACGGATTCCGACCCTCCAAGCTGGGACGCTCCGCATTCGAACAAGTACCGGTGAGGTGGTTAGTGAGCAGTTCTTTAATCAATCTCCATCCTCCATACCATTTCACTATACCAGCGGCGTATATATTTTGGAATGGCAGAATGCCGATCACTTGTTGACCGCCGTGTTGGTGAAGACGGAATAAGTCGGATAGCGGATGTTCGATATTGCCAGCCGGACTTAACGGACGATCAACAACTTTCCGGTTTCAATCGACGTCTCTGAAATAAGTCGTACCTGATACAGTCCGTTGGACAAATCCCGGATATCAATTGAGGCATTCCGATTCACTTTTTCCGATTTCAGCAACCGTCCGTTCTGATCCAAAATTTCGATTTGAAGGTGTTGCATTCCTTCCTCCCATTCTACCCAAAGATCATCTGATGCCGGGTTGGGAAAGATGGAGCCCGGTGACATCCCAACGGATTGGATACTGGCTGATGGCGCTGAAGCACGGGTATAAGAGAACCCTCCGCCTCCTCCATTTTCACCAGATGTCCAGGAATTGAATTTAATGTCGATGTAAATATCATCCTTGATCAGATGGAGAACCATATTCTTGCCAATGATGGAAGGTGGTTCTGACTCAATAACATCCAAAAAGTAACCAAAGTTGAGGTTCTGGATGCCATCTCCTGTTTTCCCAAATGCCCATCGCGTTCCGGTGGGTAGTGTGGACGATTGCGTATAACCTGTTTCGGCTGCAGCATTAAATATGCCCATGGAATCGTCCCGCGTGATCCAAACCTTATCCGTAATTCGATCCTGGCTGGTAGCCTCCGTCCAATCGGCATAATCGGCTTTAGTGAAGGTGGTTTTTGCGCCGGTCCACAACGTTTGCGACATATTTCCGGTGGATCGCTCGTAGCTAAATCCGCCACCTTCTCCGCCCGACGTCCAGGAGGTAAAGTGAATGTCGATGTAGATGCTGTCATCCACCAAAAAGAGCACCATGTCTGAGCTCACAGCATCCGGTGGAGATTCATCCACAATGTTGATCCAGGGCACAAACGTGAGACTCTCCACGCCATCGGCAATGGTTCCATACGCCCATTTGGTTCCAGCCGGGCTGGACACACGTGTACTGGAAATCCCCGAGGTATTGATGTACTCTCGCTCATAACGGATGTTGAATATCCCGCGTTGATTTGCACGGGTGATCCATACATTATTCGTAATCCGATCCTGATTAGCCGGTAAGGTCCAATCGGCGCTATCGGATTTTGTAAAGGTCATGGAGGTACCGGTCCACAGCGAATCCCCCATGCTTCCGGTTGATCGGGTGTAGCTGAATCCTCCACCCTGACCATCTGTAGTCCAATCGGTAAACTTGATGTTGATGTAGATGTTTTCTTCAACGAGGTACATCACCATATCCTTATCCAACATACCCGGAGGGGATGCGTTTATCATATTGACCCAAAAATCAAATTTCAGGTTTTCAACGCCATCCGAAATTTTTCCAAAGGCCCAAAGTGTGCCTTTCGGGCTGAGGTAGAGCTCATCCACCAGATAATTATAGATGGGAAGGCTGTTTTGCCGGGTAATCCAGACTTTGTCGGTAATGCGATCCTGATTCTCGGCCTTATTAAAATTGGCGTAGTTCTCCTTCTTAAACGTGATGGGTGAACTGTTCCAAATGGTTTGTGCGGTGAGACCCGATTGGATCATCACCATTAAACCAACCATCATGAGTTGTTTCTTCATATCACTTCTATTTGCCTCCGTTTGCCTTGAGGTCGTTCAGGCAATTCTGATCAAAAAAAGGTGCCTTCGACAAACCGAGTAATTTATCGGCAATGGTGCCGGTTTCTGCCGTGTAATACATCAGGCAGTTTTCATTGTTGCAATGACCTTCATGTGCTTCATCCTGATGCATTTTTTGCATGGGTGATCCCACGTTTACCAAGCCCAGTAAATGACCAAATTCGTGATTGATCACTGTTTGCTCCATCAATTCGCGATCTGGTTCAAGAATCTGATCCGTAATTTCGTGAATGGTTTTTTCAAACATCACGAACGATGTGTTGGCATACGCCAACCCAAGCACCACCCCATTTTGCGTGTTACCGGCATAATCACCATCCACAAAAAAGGCGCTCACGGCGATGGTGGAACCCGAGGAAAATTGCGTTCGATTATTGGACTCCATCACCTTAATATCGTTCAAGGTGTAGGAACGAAAACCGGGTGATTCCACCTCGGTCCAGATCAATTGAATCCCATTGGGTTTGTCAATTAGACTATCGAGCATGGACAACAACGAATCCACCGTACTTTGTTCCGGCGCAAACCCCTTCATATACATCACCTCCAAAACGAGTTTATTGAATCGCTCGGAGCTTAACAAACCGCTCGCCGAAACGCCCAACGACTTATTATCCAGGGAGTTATCAATCACATCGTTATCGGTTGTGCACGAGGTTATACCTCCCATCACCCCGAACAGAATGATCATCATCCAACTCCAAAATCCGTTCACCACTTTTCGATATTTCATTCCACGAAGTTCGATTGTTTTTTGATTTCTCTGTGCCGATCTATTGGATGGATTCAGACATGTTTTCCAACACTCTGATGGCTTCCCGTGTTATGGTGGGTGACAGTTCACGATCTAACTGCAGGAAGATTTCAGCGATGGAATCATCAATGGCAAAGGCATAGAAGTAAACATCAACCTTTCGCTTTCCAACCTTCGAAGGATAGGTGTACAACACCCCATCATTCAGGTCCATACTCATCCCTCGAATATTGGTTACCTTTTTGGCGCGTCCTCCCATTAAATTGGCCATCCGCGATGCAATGAGATCCAGGTTTCGTTGATCGGCATCTTCAATGTCGCTCACACATCCCGCTTCAATGACGAGTACTACCTCCCGCAACTTGTCGTCATATATCCCTTTTCGATAAAACCGATCCAAGGTAACATTTTTCAATTTCTTGCCGTGATCTTCATAATTGGCATGGATCCAACGGTCGTTTTCAAAATCGATGAAATACCCGCAGGTGGCTTCCACGTGGGTTACGAACATCTCTTCGGCAATGTAGTTCCCTGACTTATCATAATATTTCCAGATACCAACCCGACTTCCTTTTTCAAACTTCCCGGTTGATGACAATTCACCATTTTCATGATAATACCATGTTTCTCCGTTCATCGAATCCTGATCCATGGTGGTTTCAATCAAAAGGACACCTCCAACCTGTGTGTAGCGTTTATAGTCGCCATGAAGTTTACCGGCATCATAGTTCACATCCTGAGTTACCTCCCCATCTTCGTTGTAATACATGAAATGACCATGTTTCTTGTCTTCCAGGGCAGAATCGAGGTACGCTCCGCTCATCTGTAATTGATCGTTGGACATGAAGTAATCGAATACCCGATATACGCTGTCGTCCTTTACAGACTTCCGATAATATTTCGCGTATTCCTCGAAACCGGTTTCGTCCCAATCCTTGTCAAAATACGTGAAGGTGGTATCCTGCGCCAGAAGCGCAACAGGAAACAATGCCAGAAAAAGAATGGATAGTATGGGTTTTATCTTCATTCACCCAAGATACAACCGATCTTCAGAAAATCAATTTTCCAATTCCAACTTCAGGAACTTCGCGGTATGACCCACGTTCTGTTTGATGAGTTCCTCAGGGGTTCCTGTCACGAGAATTTGTCCGCCTCCTTTTCCGCCTTCCGGCCCCAAATCAATGATGTGATCAGCAACCTTCACCACATCCAGGTTATGCTCAATCACCAACACGGTATTCCCCAGATTTACCAGTTCCTGAAGAACTTCCAGCAGTACCCGGATGTCTTCGAAATGAAGCCCGGTAGTGGGTTCGTCAAGAATATAAAAGGTGTTTCCCGTGCTGATCTTACACAGTTCACTGGCCAGTTTCACCCGCTGGGCCTCGCCACCGGAGATGGTGACTGATGATTGCCCCAGTGTGATGTACCCCAGACCTACATCGGCCAGGGCCTTGATCTTTCGGTAGATAGATGGAATACTTTCGAAGAAGTGAACGGCATCCTCCACACTCATATCCAACACATCACTGATGGACTTCCCTCGAAATCGCACTTCCAGGGTATCCCGATTGTAGCGCTTACCTAAACAGGTTTCACATTCCACCTCAACATCCGGTAGGAAATTCATTTCAATCAAGCGCCTTCCGCCGCCTTTACAGGTTTCGCACCTACCGCCCTTCACGTTAAACGAGAATCGTCCGGGCTTATATCCACGAATTTTGGCTTCAGGAAGCTGACTGAATAAGTTTCGAATCTCGGTAAAGAAACCAACGTAGGTGGCTGGATTGGATCGCGGCGATCGCCCTATGGGTGATTGGTCAATTTTAATCACCTTATCGATGTGTTTCAGCCCTGTAATCTTCTCGTATTTCAGCGGCCGCTTCTTGGATTGATAGATGTAGGCCGATAAAATGGGGTGAAGTGTCTCATTGATCAACGTACTCTTTCCGCTGCCCGAAACACCGGTCACACAGATGAATTTCCCCAATGGGAATTCTGCCGACACATGCTTCAAATTATTCCCGGAACAGCCGGTGAGGTTGATCTTTTTCCCGTTACCTTTTCGTCGGGCTGAAGGCACCTCAATCACCTTTTTACCACTGAGATAATCCGATGTCAGCGTATTGGCTTCGCTGATATCTTTCCACGGCCCTGCTGCCGTTATGCTTCCTCCATGGATGCCGGCACGCGGACCAATGTCCACCACAAAATCACTTTCCAGGATCATATCCTTGTCGTGCTCCACCACCACCACTGTGTTTCCTACATCACGAAGGTTTTTTAACGACTGAATAAGTTGATGGTTATCGCGCTGATGTAAGCCAATGCTGGGTTCGTCCAAAATGTACAGCACTTCCTCCAGCTGAGATCCAATTTGGGTGGCCAAACGAATGCGTTGTGCTTCCCCACCGGACAAGGTTCGTGCGGGATTGTTCAGACTGAGGTAACCCAGCCCGACGTTGGTTAGGAAACCAACCCGACTCCGGATTTCCTTCAACAATTCGCCGGCGATGGTTTTTTGCCGATCGGTGAGTAGATCATCCAGGTTATTGAGCCAACTCTCCAATTCCGACAGGTTCATTTCACCCAATTCACCGATGTGTTTCTCCGCGATCAGGAAGTGAAGTGCCTCCTGCTTCAACCGATAACCGTTGCACGTTTCACAGGTCTCCATCGTCATAAATTCCTCCGCCCATTGATAGAGCGAATCCTGCGATTTCTGCAGATACGAATTCAGGATCATTGGAATCACCCCCTTGAACGATGTTTCATAGGTTTGCTGTCCCCCTCCCGAATACTTATACGTCACTTCAAACTTCTCCTCACTTCCATGCAGGATGGCGTGAAGTACTTCTTCTGATAGTTTTTCAATGGGATCTGCCAAGCTGAATTTCAGCTTCTTTGCCATGGCCCGCAGTTGCGTAAACGTCCAATTTTCCCGGAACTGCCCTAACGGCACGATGCCACCTTTGTTGATGCTGACTTTGGGATCCGGAATCACCAATTGATCCGAAATATCAGCAATAGTTCCAAGGCCGTTACAGGTTGGACAAGCCCCGTATGGCGAGTTAAAGGAGAACGTGTTGGGTTGCGGCTCATCGTAGGATAAACCGGTTTCGGCGTCCATTAACGATTTGCTGAAATGGCGAACGGCATCGGTGTCGTAATCATACGTCATAATAACCCCATCGCCCGCCAGAAAAGCGGATTTTACGGATTCGCTGATGCGAAAACGATTGTCGGCATCCACTTCAATCCGATCAATCACCAATTCAATATCGTGAACCTTGTACCGATCCAGTTGCATACCGGCTTCAATCCGGGTCATTTCGCCATCCACCCGAACCTTGCTGTAGCCCTTTTTCAGATATTGCTCAAAGAGTTCGCGGTAATGTCCTTTTCGGCCCTTCACCACCGGCGCAAGAATGGCAACCTTCTTTCCGCTGAAATCCCGGATGATAAGGTCGATGATTTCATCTTCGGAGAATCGGGTCATGCGCTTGTTGCTCTTGTAGCTATAAGCCTCACCCGCACGGGCATACAAGAGGCGCAGAAAGTCGTAGATCTCCGTAATGGTTCCCACCGTTGATCGCGGGTTTTTGCTCACCGTTTTCTGTTCGATGGAGATCACCGGGCTCAAGCCGTCAATCTTGTCGACATCCGGCCGCTTCATATCGCCGATAAACTGACGGGCATACGCCGAAAAAGTCTCCATGTACCTTCGCTGACCTTCGGCAAAAATGGTATCAAATGCCAGAGACGATTTGCCGCTACCACTCAAACCGGTAAATACCACGAGTTTCCCTCTGGGAATGCGCAAGTGAACGTCCTTTAGATTGTGTTCACGGGCACCAATTACCTCAATGGCACCCTGTTCAAATATGTTGTCTGATGTCTCCAAAATGGGCAAGTCGGCAAAAATAAGGCAATGAGTAGCCTTATGCTATGAAACGACAATTATGAAAGCGTTTTGTTCGAAAAATGAAGCGTTGGGAGAAATTGAACGTTGATTTTTTGGTGGCCGATGCCGGGCGCTGGACATTTGAGTTCATGATTCGACATGGCCTGTCATACCTTCTTGTGCTGATGTGCGTTGCGATTGCCCATCCCCAGTGCCCTTATGTTGAGCGATTTGACTCAACGGCTGCTTTACAACACTGGCAGGGCGATCTCAGCGCTTTCAGCCTCGAAGACGATGGCTTGCGATCGGCATCCCAAGAGATGAATGACACCTTTGGATTAAGCTACCGTTGCACGGAGGCCAGCGCCCATACCACCATTCGATTTTTATTCACCCAGGATTATGAGACCTCTTCACTAAACTATTTTGATATCTGGCTGTCCTCCGGTGGGGCGGAACGCGTGACGTTCCGCTTCGGAGGAAGTCGGGATGCGCTGAGTGCCTTTTACTCTGCCTCAACCAACACCACTATGGTTGATGAACAAGGACACGGCTTAACCGGCAAGGTCACCATCGATGCCACCCTCATTCAGGCAAATGACTCCGTGACTATCCGAGCCTGGTTTAAGGAACTGGATACCGTAATAAACCTGGCTGCCGTTCCGCTGATGATCACCGAATCTCTCACCGTTGGTTTTCAGATCCGTCAATCCACGAGCAGTTTCTTTGGCCGAACGTGGGTACGCTACTTTTCTATCGGCGATTGGCAACAGTCACCGGCACCTGGCGTCTCAACAATCACTGTGCGGAATAACCACCTTGAGGTAGCATTTGACCAAGAGGTGGTGCATCATCACCTCATAAATGCCTTCGTAAATAGTAGTGAACCAATTGACATGAAATGGTCCCACGATTCGATGCTGGAGCTCACTTTGGTGTCAACGCCCATGAGTTCGATTCAACTGGAACTGGAACCCATTTGCAATCGGTTTGGTGAATGTGGATCCATCGATACCCTAATTAGTTATGTACCGCCACCACCACCTTCTCGATATGATGTCTTAATCACGGAATTGTTGATCGACCCAACACCTATGGTGGAATTACCTGATGCGGAGTTCATTGAATTGTATAATCGAACCAACCATAGTATTGATTTGGATGGCTGGATGCTGGAAGATCCAACCATGTCCGTCCAGCTATCAAACTACGTTGTTGCACCCGCTGAGTATGTTATTGTCTGCGAGGAAGAAGTCAACGATAAGTTTAAATCATGGGGAAACGTGTGTCCGGTTCAGCGCCTTCCGTCGTTGAATAATTCGTCCGATTCCATCCGATTGCGATCACCCAATGCCGAGATCATTCACGATATCAATTACTCGATTGCCCACCTGCCAACCAGTTGGAAAAGCAACGGTGGATGGAGTCTGGAATTAATAGATCGAGAATACCAATGCCATGTGGACAATTGGGATTGGTCTGTTGACGATCATGGTGGAACACCTGGCAGCGAAAACAGTGTGGATGGTTCCGTTCAGGATAATACGCCACCCAATTTGATGGACGTTGTCTATATGGGTGATCAACGCTTCCAACTGCGGTTTGATGAGTCCTTGGATGAGGCACCTATACTGGATCACGAATCCTGGATTACATCGGTGAGCCACATCGGCAACCTACTCAATATCAACACCGTGGGTTTAGAAATCGATTCCATCCATGCGTTGCGTCTTCATTCGGTTCAGGATTGTCGAGGGAACCTGCTTCCGGACACCCTTATTCCAATTGGCATCCCTGGAACAATACGGCTAAATGAACTCCGGATTTCAGAGGTGCTCTTCCACACCGATTCTGTCGGTCGAAAATTTATCGAGATTACGAATACTGGAAGTGGGATTGAGGACTTATCCGCTTTGCGTCTCGGCACCACCGATGGCGAATTCCCGATTGAATTGTGGCTGGTTTCGCAAGAATCCCGTTTGATTTTTCCGGGTGAATCGATCGCCTTTTGCAAGGACATTACCCTTCTTCAACATCGGTATGCATCCTGTCCCACCCAGCGAATGGAGACGCTCATACCCTTCCCTTCGTTATCCAATGACAAGGCTACACTGGCATTGACCACCCTATCGGGGAACTGGCTTGACACGGTAACCTATGATCAATCCTTTCATCATCCACTGCTACCGAGTACTATTAATGTAAGCCTGGAACGTTGGGATTCACCGTTGGCTCCAGCCGGGTGGCAGTCGGGCTCTGCCGGCAAGGGTGGTGCCAGTCCAGGGTGTCCAAACAGCGGCATAAAACCCTCGACCAAAACGGTCAAAGCACATCCGGATCCATTCACCCCAAACTACGATGGATTTGAGGATCAGACGCAGGTTCAGCTGAATTGGTCCAACCAATTGCTTTCGGTGTATTGCACAATCTATGATGTAAATGGGACGTTGATGACGGAGTTACTATCCGGCGCCGTTATGCACGGCAATGAAACCATTCAATGGGACGGCATCCTGTCCAGCGGAGCAGTGGCCCCTACCGGCATTTACATCATCGCGTTGGATGGTTACTCGGATTCCCGACGCTATCACGAACGCGTACCCGTAACCGTGGTTCGTTGATCAGAATAAATCGGTAAGTGAATGAACCTCTGGTGTTCGTTCAACGGTATATCCTTCGCCAAACGGACGTTCGATCACCCCTCCCATTTCCCGACCACGAGCTTCTATAAATTTCATGAAGGCTTCACTGGCAATCATGGTTGATGGTTCGTCTGAACGCGGATCGTAAAACTGGCTTTTGAAGGCTCGAACGGCTTCCATGCGTACTTCCCATTCATCGGTTACGTCAACCACAAAATCAGGTTTGATGTAGCGGAACTGGATGTAATGATATACCGATTTTGGTCGCCACCGTTCCTGTCCGGTTTCGATGCGTGCGAGTCCGCTCAAAAAGCAGGCTCGGGAAACGAGTGCTGATGCCCTCCCGTGATCCGGGTGTCGATCTTCAATGGCGTTCGCCAAAACGATGTCGGGTTGATAGGTCCGGAGTGCCGTGATCACCTTGATGAGATTCTCCTGCGTTTCTTCAAAAAAACCATCCGGCATAAACAGGTTCTCACGGACAGAAAGCCCCAAGATTTCAGCGGATGCTTTGGCTTCCTGCAATCTAATTTCAGATGTCCCGCGCGTACCTAGATCACCGGTGGTGAGGTCAACAATACCCACCGCATGACCTGCTTTCGCCTCCTTAATCAGGGTGCCTGAACATGCCAGTTCCGCATCATCCGGATGCGCAGCAAAAGCGAGAATTTTAAGTTTCTGAGGATTCAAAGCCATGAGCAAAGATGCATTGATCGGTCAGAAGGTGCAACAGCTCAATGGAAGAATGGTTTATTCCAGGTTGTATTTCTTGATGATCATCTCGATTTGATAATCGATAATCGGATCAAATTCCGATTTAAGACTGGCGTTGTACATCGCTGCAAATGCCGACCAATAAAAGGTTTCAACACTTCCTCGATAGCCTTTTAGAATTTCATAGGTGGTTTTGCCACATTCCCGATGGATCAGTTTTATCATCAGCAAACCCTGAGATCGGGAGAAGTTCTTCATGGTTTCCATAAACTCATCCTTGATGGCTTTTTCGGTTTCCTTGATGTACTTGGCCTTGGCTTTTTCGTCGGTCAGCAAGTGCAGGTTATCTTCCATCATCTGAATTCGGAACGCCGCCAGCTTAGCGTAAGGCAGGACCTTTTTCACATTGTGAACCAACCGAAAATACTCATCTCGCTGCTCTTTGGTGGCGAAATCCATGAGTGCCAACTCTTCAAATTCGTATACGAAAAAGGTGTCGTTCGTGGTGGTATCAATCACCAACCTCACCACGTGGATGGAGTCCAGGTTGACCGGTTTTCGTTTCACGGTACTGTCCGACTTCTGACCAAAGGTCACTAGCCCGGAACAGAGCAGGAGAAGGAAGATTATTGGCTTTTTCATCAAGTTGGTAAGGTCAAATAATATGCCACTATTTCAATTTGGATTTTAGTTTTTCCATCCAGATTTCTGCTGATGATTTTTCCCGAGGATGTTCGATTGGGAAACGACCAAATTTCGGATTCTGGTACAATTCAAACCAGGCATTTCCCCGCTCAAAACTCGTGACACTCCAGGATATTCTCAGTGAATCCAGTTCTTCCGGTGCGAAATCACCGATCAAATTACCGGAGAGGATGAAACGGCATGAGTCCTTGTCACGGTTGTATAATGGTGCCGTGTTCACCACCTCATCAGCCAGATACATCGAACGGGAATAATTGCCAACAGGTGCATAGGTATAGATCGTATCGGACGGATAGTCGGATTTCAGTTCATTTAGGATTGGAAAAAGTTGTCGGTACGTGAGCGTTGAATCACCCAAGGTTTTGCCCGGATAAAACCAAACGTACCCACTGGCAAGTATTCCGAAAACAGCTATCCAGGTTCGCCATTTAAATTCCGGTAAATGTTCAGCGGTGGCGAGGATCAGGAAAGGAATCGCCGGGAACACATAGCGATGAGCCGGACCGGTATGCGTGGTAATGGCAATCGCAACTGCATTAAACACGTACAAAAAGGCGAATAGAATTAAGGCGTGATCGTAGTTAAACCGAAAACGTCGCTTCCACATCACAAAAAACGGAACAATGAACAAGGCTATTTGTCCGTAATCGGAAATACGCCAGTCCGACAAAATTAGATTTCGAATGATTCCTTTGATGTCAGGCGTTCCGCGATGAGCCGCATAATCGGGTGAGCTAATCCACCAACCGGTCTGACCATGATGATACGCTGCCCAACCTAAAAAAGCCAGCAGTGGGAATAACATGATGGGCCATAAAAATTGAAGGCGCTCACGGACGTTTCCGGATTGGATAAACCATGCCCACACCAACATAGGGAGAAAGTAATAAAGTCCTTGCAAATGGGTCAGTACCAGGCAAACGGCCCAGATGGTTGCGGTAACTGCCCGACCGGTTTTAATGCTCCAGGCCACACTAATCACAAAAAATGTGAGTGGCAGATGCGTATTCATCAATGCGGATTGGGCAACAAACTGAACGGTAAGAAACAACAACAAGGGACCAAGCCAAACGTATTTCACACCTTCATATCGCAACCACTGAACCACGCGGAATACAATCCCAAAACTGAATAACACATTGATCAAATGACTTTGCCACAGCCCCAGACCAACTACCTTCCAGATCAGGGCATACAGGATTGGGAAGGTGGTTGGGTGCCCCGGATCCAGCCCCTTTGGATAGGTGAGAACAGTAAAGTTGTTATCGAATATGTTGAGGGCACATCGGGAAACCGTTGAGATGGCATCACCAAAAAATGGGTCGTGTCCAATGATACCCCAAAAGATCAGGTATATCCCGCCTAACACCGAAAACAACCAGGTGGGTTGATTGAATTTAGTCATGAACGATTGAGCACGAGTCATGTTTGCAAGCGAATGTTATATGGTTGATTCATTCCATATAAACTGTTAGCCACCAACAGGTCTAATGGTTTTTTTGAAAATGACGTCAACGGTTGGCAAATTAATACAGGTTGTCTGGTTTTGTGACGTTGGGTGAGATTAACCCGATGATTGTGGGTGAGAACCGTTAACTTTCATTGGGGTAGGGGTGAGTATGTCCCTACAAAATTTGACTGAGATTAGCGCAATCGTTCGGTGAAATCGGAGGACGTTGAGTCTTTTTATGCGGTGAGTAAATCAAGATTGAACTTGTCGACATGACCACCTAACTTTCCCTGGAGTAGGAGTGAGTTTGTCCCTACAAAATTTGACTGATATAAGCGCTATCGTTCGGTGAAATCGGATGGCGTTGAGTTCTTTTTATGCGGTGAGTAAATCGAGATTGAACTTGTCGAAATTACCTCCTAACTTTCATTGGGGTAGGGGTGAGTTTGTCCCTACAAAATTTCGTTGAGTATAACGGTATCGTTCAGTAAAATTGGTGAGCGTTCAGTCTTTTACCACAGGAAAACCGATTCAACACGAATCCTCTTATTCCATCGCCCTACCATGCTCTTTCCAGGCACAATACTCCTCCCAATCCTGAAGAGAATCCTCTTTGGATTCTTCCTCCGTGCGGTTCCCGAAACCATACCGAAACTGTCGTGGATATTCTGCCGGAGCCAACACATCTCTGAAATCGGAATTCGCTCGTTGCACAAACTCATCCAACCGAGTAATATCTCCGTCGGCCAGTTTCAACACCGCTGCAGAAATTCTATTCTTCTCCTCGAAGAAATCATCAATCCCATTCAACTTGTCACGCACAACGTTTACATCATTGGGGAATTCACGTTGAATCAGAAAAACTAAATCGTCATCTGAAATCCTGGCAACAGGCTGAAATCCCTTCAAGCGTATCAATTCTCGTTCAGTTAACTGATCGGATTTGAGTTCTGCTGCGCCAGACCCAAGAAGTGCCTTAATTCTGGAAATTAGTCGCATACCACCACGCCGTCGAATACCCGTAGAGCGGGACCTTGCAGAAAAATATTGGAATACCCGGTAGAGTGAAGATAGTCAAACTGTACACGCAGGTTTCCCCCTGGTGCCGAGACCGGTATATTGAATGCTCCATCGGTCTCCTTCATCACAACGTGCCAGGCTAGGGCAGATGCAGTCACTCCCGTTCCACAACTCAAGGTCTCGTCTTCCACACCACGCTCATAGGTCCGCATGCGCACTCCATCGGGATCGAAGTGAACAAAATTCACATTGATTCCTCGTTCCCGAAATGCATCGGAATATCGGATTTTATGGGCCTCCGGTATAATATCCACTGCTGAAGGATCATCAACCTCAATGATATAATGGGGTGAACCGGTTTGTAGGATATAATGATTCTCACGGCGCTCAACGGCATCCACGTCTGCCATGGAAAGGCGGATTTCACCATTTTCAAGGAATTGCGCATGGTGAACGCCATCGGTCGATAAAAACATAGTTTCACCATCCTCCGGAACCATTCCAAGTGTTCTCGCAAAGGCCACCGCGCATCTACTTCCATTCCCACAAAAACTCTGGGAGCCATCAGAATTGTAATAGATCATGTGGAAGTCGAGCTCCGGATGTTGTTGGATCACAATCAACCCATCCGCCCCAATCCCAAAATGTCGATCACAGAGCGCAGGGATGTCCAATTTGATGGGGGTCAAATCTTGACCAACCCCATCAATCAGGATAAAATCATTTCCGGTTCCGTGATATTTTGAAAAGTGAACTTCCACCTTACGGCCCAATAACCTTAAGTACTTCGGCATCCTTCACTTTCACAAAGGTCTCGTACTCATCGGTTTGAAGTAATTGATAGAACGCACCCTCCCATTTCAGGTAGGTCTTATTTTGGTAAACTACAATTTTCAAACGCGCATCAGGTGGCACCTGAAAGAGTTTCAGTTTTGTCCCATTGTAGCTATAACCCGTAAAATTCACGATGCTTCGCCAGTACTCTACATTCACCTGTGTACCAGGACGTTGAACCGGCACATTCGCAATTTCGGCCCGCTCTGTATTGGCTTGGGCTACCTTTTGCGTATCCTTGGAGTCTCCCTCTTTTTTTGTGGCTTTTGTAGCGGTCTCATCAACCGTTTCTACATCCGCTTCAGCACTGGCCGCAGCCGGTGCTTTCACCTCAAAACTGTAGACCATTGGGATGATTTGACGGGTTGTTAAGAGCTGATCTTTCTTGGCTTCAATGTTTCGACCATCCAGCAAATCTTCCTCTTCCTTCAACCGGCTTATGTCGTCATCAGCATCTGTGCTCAGCACGGATTGATCAGGAACTTCGTCATCTTCAACCATTGCGATTTCCGGAACGGTAACTTCTTCATCCTCCACCTCTTCCTCATCCGCCGGGCGGTTTGAAATCATGGTATCCACCACCGTTGGTGTTTCTTCTGTTTGGGTAAGGACCTCTTCCTGAGGCGTGGTAGTGGATTGATCGCTAAGCAGATCGGCTGGCAGGAACATTTTTAAAATCATGCCGAATGCCGTGATGGATAGAATAACAGCCGCAACGGATAGCACCCGACGATTGAAGGGGATGATGGCGCCCCGTCGTTTTTTCTTCTTATCGAAAATCGTTCTGAGATCAGCCTCCCGAGCTTGTTGAACATGCTGAATGATGGCTTTCTGTAATTGTACCTGACGAAGAAAACCTTCATCTTCCCGCAGCTTGATTTTGAACAAGTCCAGATCCTCTCCGATGAGCTCCCCTCGCAGATACAGGTCGATTAACTCGTATGTATGTTGATCTTGGTTCACGGCTTATCTGAAAAAATCTTCTTTACTGTACTTATCCTTCACCGCAGTCTCCAACTTCTTGAAGCACTGATATTTCTTGGACTTCACCGTATCGGTATTGGCAAACCCCATTTTCTCGGCAATCACCTTGTTCTCCAACCCATCGAAGTAAAAATACCCCAACAGTTTTTTACAGGTCTCGTCCAACTCAGCCACCATATCATGAATCAGACTGTGATCCAGGTGATCGGTCTTGACATCATCGGCCAAAATCTTCTCTTGAAGCGACTCATCCACCACAGTGAATCGGGTCTTCTTCTTGAGTTGCTTGAACCACAAGTTTTTGACGATGGCCATCAGGTAGGTGCTCATCTTTACCGTAAGCGTAAAATCCTTTTTGTTGACATTACGCCATACCGCGATCAGACTGTCCTGAAACACATCTTCTATCTCATCTTCCGTACCGTTGTTCTTGAGTATAAAGCTCTTTACCATAGTAAAATATTGCTTGTACATACTTAGCAATGCATCCTCGTTTCCAGATTTGATCTCATCCACAAGTTGGGAATCAGAAAATCGTCGGTATCCGAGCATTTGGTAGAGCGTTAATAGATTTTAATCGAGAAAGGTAAACGGCTGAAATAATTTTTAACCCCTCAAGCGTTGCAAATATCGAAATTATATGTTGACTTCTGATCGGACCTATAAATTGCAGCCCGATCTAACCGCTTAAACACAAGGAATATGAAACGAGTTTTGGGAATTTTTATGGTGGCAGTTTTCGGAGGATTAGCTGCCCTTGGATTGAATCATTTTTTCTTTAGCAACAAGAGCAATCCTCAATCATTTGAAGAAAAACAGCAGGTACAGTTTGCCAAGCAATTGGTGGCACCTGACGGACAACTGGTCGACTTCACGCAGGTTTCGGAACACGCCACACCAACGGTGGTACACATCAAAACAACGATGCAACAAGCCAGTGCCCAGGGTCAGGACCAGGAACTCTTTGATCCGTTTGGGTTTTTTAACGATCCCCGATTTCGGCAAAATGCCCCACGAGAGGCTTCCGGCTCCGGAGTCATTATCACCAACGATGGCTACATCGCCACCAACAATCACGTAATTGAAAATGCCAGCAAGATTGAGGTGATTCTGAACGACAAGCGCAGCTATCCGGCAGAGCTTATTGGTCGGGATCCGGAAACGGATTTGGCGCTGCTGAAGATCGAAGAAAAAAACCTGGACTTCCTCAGTTTTGGTAACTCGGACGATCTCAAGGTTGGCGAGTGGGTGATTGCCGTGGGCAATCCATTCAACCTCACCTCTACCGTAACCGCGGGCATTGTAAGCGCGAAAGGACGAAACATCAACCTGCTGAGACAAAATAGTGAATATGCCATTGAAAACTTCATCCAAACGGATGCTGCGGTGAATCCTGGCAATAGTGGCGGCGCCTTGGTGAATACTCGTGGAGAACTCATCGGCATTAATACGGCCATTGCGTCTCAAACCGGTTCATACGCCGGGTATTCCTTTGCCGTTCCGGTGAACATTGCCAAGAAGGTCCTGGACGATTTGTTGAAATATGGCGAGGTGAAACGAGCCATTTTGGGCGTTCGTATTCAGGATATCTCCGCTGAACTAGCCGATGAAAAAGGACTCAAAGAAATCAAAGGCGTTTTTGTTCCCGAAGTGATTGAAGATGGCGCAGCTGAAAAGGCTGGTTTGAAAGATGAAGATGTAATCCTCAGCATAAATAGTGTTGAGGTGAACAAGGCATCGGAACTTCAGGAACAAATCTCAAAATATCATCCGGGCGATAAGATCAGCATCAAGATCAAACGCAAAGGGGAAGTCATGACCAAGGACGTGACCTTGCTTAGCCGGGATGGCAAAAAAGAAATCGTTAATGAAACCCGACGGGAAGAACAAACCGCCCTGGGTGGAACCTTTGAGAATATTTCACGGGACGAAAAACTGGATCTAAAGCTCCGCAACGGTGTCCGACTCAAAAAAGTGACAAAAGGACCACTCAAGGATAAAAACATTCCGGAGGGTTTTGTCATTACTAATATTGATAAGCAACGGGTTTACACCACACAGGATGTGGTAAAGCTTCTCGAGAACAAAAAAGGATCGGTGTTGATTGACGGTGTTAAAAAAGATGGCTCCGAGGAATCTTATGCCATCCGAATCGAATAAAAGTTTATCCCAGCATCAGCAGATCATCTGATCTGAGTGATCACATTTTTTGTACAGGTCCCGGCGTATCGACGCCGGGATTTTTTTTTAACCCTATAACTAATAAGGAATAACTAATTTCTATGTTCTAACGTCTAAGTGGATGGCTGCTCAGCATGAACGCTGTTCGAATTGCATGTTGAATGTGACTGTCACCAGCATTCGCCTGCGAAGTATTGAGTTCAGAGATCTGAGATTTGAGTGCCTTGATGAGACTGTCGCGAGCATTCGCTCATGACACATTTTATTTGATTAGACGAGCATTTGCCTGCGAAGTGATGAGTTCAAAGATCTGAGTTTTGAGTGCCCTGATGAGACAGTCGCGAGCATTCGCTCATGACACATTTTATTTGATTAGACGAGCATTCGCCTGCGAAGTATTGAGTTCAGAGATCTGAGTTTTGAGTGCCCTGATGAGACTGTCGCGAGCACCCGCTCGTGACCTCCTTTATCTGATTAGACGAGCATTCGCTCGACTCTTGTTCTTTGAATACCATGACAGGTTTGTCATCGTATAAGAAAAGAAGTTTGCCACGCTACGCAGTTTCATCACCGTAGCCTTGGCAAAGGTGATGTTTCGAAGCCATAGCCATCAGGCTAAAAATTCACATGAAACTCCTGAAGTGACGTATCACATAGAGTACTCTTCAGAAACTCGGTTTTAGAATCATTGGACCCAAGGTAAAAGAATCGGGCCATTCCCTCGTGCACAATGCTGTCTGTGGCGATATCGTAAAACGCTTTAATACTGAAATAGGCATCCGCCTCAAAATAGAGCACCCCCTTCTTTTCGCCGGTCAGGTTGATGAAGGTATCCCGATGTGTCCCCTGTGAATGCGGCTGATACAGCGCAATGCGATCATTGGGCTTAAAGTCGGACCCCTTGGTAAACTTAAACCGAACCCGCTTTTTCAGCGGATGTGTAAACACCACGCCGAGGTCTTGTTCGGTACTGGTTCCCTCCAACATTTCCCCGCTCATTATGACTTGGTTGTTGTACCGAACCGTTCCCACATTCCGGGTCATCAACTGATCCAAATCCACCTGAAATTTTCCGTCACTATTCGTGGTCACAGACTTGATCAAAAATGGTCTTATCTCGTCCCGAAACAGATCCGATGGTCGGCCTTCATCCCACAACTCCACCACCTCCCCGGCCAGCACCTTTCCGCCGCAGCTATCCATTAAAACGCCGGTAATCACCGCATGAAAAACGTCGTCATCTTTCTCTTTGCAATTGGTGAGCACAACGGAGAACAACAACAAGGTGAGTAGGATGGTCAGGGTTCGCATTTCGCGAAGATCGGATTTTGTTCTGAACCAACCCCGGAACTAATATCGAATAACGAATATCTAAGAGCGCTCCTTTATGATTTCAGAGATTCGAACGTTGAGTTTTGAGTTATCATTAGACTACGCATCTTGTTGAGACTGTCGCGAGCATTCGAAATGACATCAATCATCAAAAATCAACCATACATAATCTTCGCGACACCTTAGCGACCATGGCGTCTTTTGGGTTAAATCAATTAAACACCATCTACACCTATGATCCAAAACACGCATTTTGCGATCATGAGCATACTCGTGCAACAAAACATCTGCTGGTAGTATCTTAATAGCGTAGTTCAAACGAATGCGATCTTCGAACAAATACCTCATTTCATATTTAAGCTTCCTCATTCTCAATTTTTTCGGATTGGTTTCAAATGCACAAAACTGGATCCCCAAGGGTGAAGTTTTAGCTGGAGATACAACTCGAATGCATTTCGGGTACACAGTGAAGTTGAGCTCAAATGGGTCTACCATGGCCATCGGCTCCAAAGGAGCCCATTTTAATGATGAAACTTTTGGAATGGTTCGAGTTTATGATTGGGATGGATCATCATGGATTCAAAAAGGGAAGGATATCAAAGGGGATACCGTGTGGTATTCCACTGGAGAGAGG
This sequence comes from Flavobacteriales bacterium, assembly GCA_020635355.1. Lineage (GTDB taxonomy): Bacteria > Bacteroidota > Bacteroidia > NS11-12g > UBA9320 > WGNA01. The sequence goes on along the minus strand of JACJZW010000003.1, from coordinate 189,088 downwards.
ATTGGACTTAGCGGAGATGGGAAGACATTAATCATTGGAGCTCCTAATTCCAGTGAACATGATGAGCATGCCGGAAGGGTTAGAGTTTTCCAATGGGACACTTCCGGATGGGTTCAAAAGGGCAAAACCTTCTATGGGCGAAGTAAAGACGACTTCTGCGGCCTATCTGTTGATATTAGTGCCGATGGTAACATCATAACCTTCAGTACTGCAGACTCCAGCAGCGTCCATGGTGATTTTGCTGGAAAAGTATTTACATACAAGTGGTCAGAGAATTCATGGTTGGCCTTGGGCGAGCCAATATCCGGAACCCGTTACTGGCAATTCTTTGGATGGCATGTGAGTCTTAATGAGAATGGTCGGATGCTCGCCATTCTGTCCTCCAAGAGCGACACAGTCTACACCTATGAGTGGGTCATTAATCAATGGCGACCAACCTGGAATTTCCTGACCGGTGCACCTGGTAACGGTTATCAGCATATAGATCTGAGTGCTGATGGACTTCGCATGTCCGTTGGTTGCCCTACAAGCAACCGGGATTCTGCCGGTTCAGTAGTGGTTTATAAGTTTGCAGCACAACGTTGGAATCCTATTGGAAACAGGTTGGTAAACCCGCTGGGATTAAATGACTTTGGACACTTCACCTGTATTAGCTTAGATGGTGAGACAGTTGCCACACGAGCGAGTGATGACCGATATGCCTATATATTTACATACAAATTTGATGGACAGAACTACCTTCCGTTTGGACGCACGTTAATCGATTCATTTCGATCCTACGGGGATCATCCAATCGCCTTAAACGACCATGGCCAAACCATCAGCTTGGGCAACGCCTACGACACCTCCCAAGGTTTGTACTCCGGTTCTGTTAAGGTGTATTCCTATTGCGAAAACTCATATTCCAGTCTGACGGAAGTAGCCAATTGCCAATACACTTCACCATCGGGTAAACAATTTTTGGAATCCAGCAAGTTTACCGACACACTGTATAGTTCAACTGGATGCGATAGTGTGATTACCATCGACTTAACCGTGCTGTATCCGAAACTCATCTCCAAAGGGCCTCAAAACATTTCTGCGACAACTCACGACAACGTGTTCTTCAATATTATCTCAGATGCCGATCACTTTCAATGGCAACTGGATAAAGGAACAGGCTACACGGATTTAGCAGACACAGGTAATTATTCTGGTGCCAATCGTGATTCGTTGATTGTTTCGGATTTAGAACTATCCCAGAATAACTTTCTATTCCGGTGTGTTGTATCCGACTCAGTGTGCACAGATACCAGCGAGTCAGCTTGGCTGAAGGTGCAACACAACTCGGGTCTCAATTTCCCGGAATGGACTAAAGAATTGCAACTTTTCCCAAATCCGTCATCCAAAGTAGTGAATATTCAATGCCATGTTGAAAACACTATCGTGGTGCGGATCACACTCATAAGCTTTACTGGGCAAATCGTTTTAACATCAGACAAACCTAACGGGATTGGAACAATTGATCTAAGCACAATTGCACCCGGCTACTATTCCCTTCATGCGGAATTGAGCAATGGCTACCAATTTATAAGGCCGTTGATTCGAAATTAACCTTCTCCCTTCCACAAAATAACTCAGGCGTACACCAGCCTGCGGACTTATCAGTTCAAAGATTCGAGCGCTGAGTTCTGAGTTGGTGTACATCTGTACGCATCTTGTTGAGACTGTCGCATGCATTCGAAATGACATCAATCATCAATAATCAACCATCTATAATCTTCGAGACACCATAGCGACCATGGCGTCTTTGCAGTTAACCCAAAATCGCACTCCGATCTCAAAACCTAAATCCACTTCTACTGTCCACTAATCAAGATTCTCCTCCTACCCCATCCACGTCCTTCCGAACTGGATTTCACTATGTTTACGAAATGAATCGGTTGGCATCCATCTTCCTCCTCTTTCTCCTCTTCCTCGCGCCATGTGTCTCTGCCCAGTCCATCATCTACCAGATCGACGCCACACTCTACCGCTGGAATCCAACGGAAAAAAAAGGCACGCCATTCTATTCGTCACCCATCGGCATAAAAGACTTTCAAACCAACCCCAATCACACCATCCTCTCCATCCTGGATTCCGATGGCGCCATTACGTGGTTGGATGCAAGCGGTCAAAAACAACCGCAGTTTAAAACAGATCATTTCAACACGCACGTCCCGCACTACAACATGTCCGGGAGCCATTATGTAATCGAAAATTCCCTGTATCAATCAGAGGAAAACCGTTTCCTCAGAAACCATAAGGTCGAAGATTTTATGACCCGGGAAGTGTGCTTTGTGAACAATACCCAAATTCTGCTGAATGGGCACAATACCGAGACAGACCTCCTTGAACTCATCCTTCTTGACTTAACCAACCAACGTCAGGTAACCAGAATTAACCTTCCTTTTGAGTACGCAAGGATGCTCTCACACCACGATATAAACGCCGCGGTTCTGGTGGAACGATTCGGATATGGCAAGCTCAATTTTGCGGTGTACTCCTTCGCTTCCGGTGAACTGGTCTCCCACTCCGTGAACTACACCGGCGAAGAACCCACCCGCATTATTCCGGAACCCGCGAACCCCAATCGGTTTTACATGATCACCCCTTCCATGGTGTTTACCATCAACCTGGCCTCCCTCACCGTAGCGCATACCATGGAATCGGATTCGTCCATTATCACCGGAATATCGTCCCTGGAAAATAGCGTGGTTCAATCCACCTGGAACCCACACCAAAACAAAACCCGTCTCACTTTGTCCCATCTGGACACATCGGCACCGGCCAGCCATCCGGCAAACACACTAACTTGTTCCGGGAAGGTGACCCACCTGGAATGGCTGAGGGATCATCCGCGGGATACATCGGCGCCAGCCATCGGACAAAAAATTCAACGGCAACAAGACATTGAATACCTGTACTACAGTGACCACGGCAATTACCTGCTGAGCTATTCGGACGACCACCACCTCACCTTATGGGATAGCCGAAGTCTTCGTCAGATCCGACGCTTTCCGTGCAAGCTATCGGTGTACACACCCAATGCCGTCCAGTTTGACGAAGCCCAAAACAAACTGGCTTGCCTGTGTGAACAGGAGAATTATCGTCCGGCTAAAATCCATATTTACGATCTGACGTCGGGAGACCTTCGTGAAACGGTAAGTCCTCGCAGGGACATTGGCGGTTACTCCCTCCAACAGGAATCGTATTTTATCGGTGGTGGATTATTCGATAAACCCATTCTTCACCTGATGAAATTTAACGGCAAACACCTCCTCTCCTGGAAAGGCCGCTACCATCAACCCACTTATTTGGATAGCCGCAATCAATGGGCGGTGATTCAAAAGGGCAAGAAGGTATCCATCCTCGCCGCCACCTCAACCAAACCCATTAAATCGTTTAAAAAGGACCGCAAGGCAAAGTACATTTACGACTATAAGCTATCGGCCGACGGCCAAAAACTACTGATGGTATCCCCATTGGACGCCCCCATTTTCTCGGGCGGAAAACATCTCTGGAAGGTCTATGACATCCAACGCAAAAAGGTCATCGCCCGAGGCACACTGCCGTTTGGAAGTACCACCATTGAATTCTCGGCTAACAGTAAGTCGGTGTATTTTATTCACTTTACAGATTCCCTTAATACCGAAGGCTTCAACCTCCACGCCCTCTATCGAATGGATCTGGAGAATGGCGCCTGGCACATCATGCATGAGTACGATGCCTTTGGCGGTGTCTCCACCTTTGCCCTTCACCCCAACGGGGATTTTGCCCAATTGTCTGTTGAGGGCGATCTGTATTCCATCAACCTGAATCGAGCCCAGTTGGAGCGAACATCTCCCAAAACCATCCGTCAGGAATACACCCGACTTGACCTCTATGACGATGGCCAAAAAGGGCTTTTACGGAATGATATGGGGCTGCATCTGATCGATTTTGCCAATCCTTCCCGATATGCATTACACACCGTGCCAAACAACACCGGACCCATGTTTCACCTTCTGGGTTCCGGCTATTGGATTGAGGAAGATACGGCCAATTACTGGGAAGAGGGGGATGATTACCGGGTCACCTACGCCCTATTGTCCGAGACGCGGGAAACCAAGCCACGCTTCATTCAAACCAGCAATGAAATCATCAGCTATGCACGGATAATGCCGGATCGCAAACAGGTCATCCTGGTGACCTACGGCGTTCAGGACACCTATATCCTCAGCCTCTACAACCTCCATACGGGTCAACGATCAACCGGATATGAATTCTCCGACATCATTCTGAACACCTCGTTTTTTGACGATTTGGAAATCAGTGCGGATGGCAACCGGATCTGGCTGCCGGTATCGGACGATGGTGAGAATGCCATTTTTGTGTTCTCTTTGGCGGGGGCCGATGTGGTGCTCACCCACAAAATACCTGGCTTTAACTGTGCCTTGTTTACCCCAAATATCAATGAATTGATTGTTGGGAAAAGCCACTACGCCGGCTCTGAATTGCTGCGATATCAGTTGGATCAAAAGCTTGAAACCCGCATTGGAATCCACCCCGAAAACATCAATAACCTCATCCTTTCTCATGATGGTAAAACGCTGATTTCAATCACTAAAAATCGATTCTATCGATTCGCCCTGGATCATTCCGTGCTGGAATCATCCCAACCCCACCATCTCTATTACCCTCTCGGAGCCACGGCCAATGCCGATGGTTTTATGGTTTACGACTACAATGAAGTGATTCAGTTTTCAGACGAGGGCCGTGAGCGGTACCGACTGGTGAGCAGCTCCGATCAAGGAGTGGTCATGCTCCTACCCGAAGGTAAATACTTCGTGTACAGCGGCAAGAAGCCGGATTACCTGAATTACATCATCAAAGGCAGCGCCTATGGATTTGATCAGTTCGATTTGCAGTTTAACCGTCCGGATGCCGTGCTCAAAACAATGGGAAAGGCCTCCCCGGAACTGATTGCCTTGTACCACAAAGCCCGGCAAAAACGATTGGCATCAGTGGGTAGTCCGTCGGTAATGGATCTTAATCACCTACCGCAGTTGAACATTCAACGGCAGCTCCTACCATTGGTCACAACGGATTCATTTGTGTTTTTGGAGGTAGCTGCGCACGATTCGTTTAGCAACCTCCGTTCGCTCAACATCTGGGTCAACAATGTCCCCATTTACGGCAATTCCGGCAAAGTGATTACCAGTGGAAAGACGTTTAAGTCGGTTGTGGCATTTGCCCTTTGTCAAGGTTGGAATTTGGTGGAAATAAGCGTCACCAATGAGCAAGGTGTGGAATCCCTTCGGGAACGATTCGAGATCACGGCAAACTACGAGCTGTCCCAACCACCGGTCTTTCATTTTGTGTCCATCAGTGTTTCCGAATACCAGGACCAGCGCTTCAACCTGCGGTATGCGGTGAAGGACGGTCGCGACATGCGTTCCGTTTTTGAGCAGCAGCAATTGGGTTATCGGTTTGTGGCCGATTCCTTTTTTGACCAGCACGCCAACCGGGACAAGGTGCTCAACCTGCGAAAACGTTTGATGAATTCCGGCGTAAACGATGTGGTGGTTCTGTTTGTCTCGGGTCACGGCATATTGGATGAGGATTTCAATTGGTATTTCGCCACACACGACATGGACTTTGAGCATCCCGTCAAACGCGGTATGGCGTATGCCGATCTGGAAGGTCTGCTGGACGGCATTCCAGCCCGAAAAAAACTGTTGCTGGTGGATGCCTGCCACAGCGGTGAGGTGGACAAGGAATCGATGCTGCCACCCACCACCATCGCCGATTCGCTCAAACTGGAAACCCAAAACTTCAAAGGCGGAAAATCTGTCTCCCAATCCGATATGGGCTTGCTCAACAGCTTTAACCTGATGCAGGACGTTTTTGTAAATCTCAATCGGGGCAGCGGTGCTCAGGTATTGGCAGCTGCAGCGGGCAACAGCTATGCCTTGGAATCCGATCGCTGGAAGAACGGCGTATTCACCTTTGCGCTTCGGCAAGCCCTTGAAGATTACCGCGCAGACGCTAATTCAGACGGCCTCATCACGGTCACGGAGCTTCAGAACTTCGTCCGCCTACAGGTTTCTGCGCTCACCCGCGGCGCCCAGGTTCCTGTGATGCGGCAGGAGAATTTGGAGTTTGATTTTGGAGTGTTAGCCCGATAGGGTTTTGGATGAATCCGATTGATATTTAAAATTCATGCGTATCTTGGATGAACCAAGTTGACCAAAAGTTAAAAGTTACCACGTATGAAACCACTGTTCAAACTTGTATTTACCTTACTCCTCTTCCCTGCCTTTCAACTCAGCGCTCAATGGACCTATTTCGAGCAAATGCCGTATGCCAAGGTTCAGTTCGATATGCTCAAACAGGGTGATTCCCTCTATATGGTTGGAGGTAATCTGTCCGGCTCCATGTCCGACAAAATTGAAATCTACAACCTGAACGAATCCAAATGGAAGTCGTCCTGGGATCTCTCATCCGGTCGTTGTTTTGCGGGCAGTGTTATTGGCGACAGCGGCATGTATGTGATTGGAGGCACCACATTTCAAGGTGGTCCTTGGTATGGTTCCAACGCCATTGATATTTTCCAGAACGGACAACGCACCACCGTCCAGCTTGCTGATACCATCTTCACCTGTGTCCCGGTAAAAGTTGGAGATTACATCCTGATCGCGGCGGGGATTAAGTGGTTCGACGCAGCCCAAAGCCACGCCGAACTGGTAGAGCGTTTTCATTTGTATAATGAGCGAACCAAAACCTGGTCCACGTATGGAACCGTCAATCGGGATGCCGCTGGTGTTGTTTCGACAGGCAATCAGGCTTTCATTGCAGGGGGTAGAACGGCTTCCGGTGAGGTATCCAATCGGATTGATATTTTCAATGCCGCTACCAATACCTGGACAACCGACAGTCTTTCACAAGCGAGGTATGGGCCAAAAGGATTTTATCACAAGGGTAAAATTTACTTTGCCGGCGGCACCACAACGGGGACTACACAAAGTGATGTGGTGGACATTTGGGACGGTACCTCCTGGAGCACGGCAAAGTTGTCTCGCGCCCGAGGTGGAATTCGGATTTGCTCCACCGAAGATTACATCTTTTTTGCCGGAGGGGGTGACTTGGATATTGATCTGTGGCGCTACACATCTTCGTTCAATACCGTAGATGTTTTGAATACTAAAACAGGCGAATGGACGGTGAGTCAAATGGCTTGGGATCGTATAAATCATGCGGCAGCGTCCAGCGCCTCCGCTGCATATGTTGCCGGGGGGATATCCTTTGACAACGGCACGGCCATGGTGAGTGAAATCGAACAATGGAACATTGCCCTGCATACCGGTAGTAACGTAGAGCGCATCCAAACGATGGTCTTTCCCAACCCAACTCGTGACATGGTAACCTTACGAATTGACCCCACACAAACGGTTGAATCCATCACCCTCACCAATTCATTGGGAGAACATGTTGCCACTATGGATGCATCTCAAGATGTCGTTTCCACCACTGCGTTAGCCCCGGGAGTGTACCAGTTCCTTATACAGTATGAGACTGGTGTGGAGTGTGTTCGGTTTGTGAGGTTGTAGGGATTTTAGGTAGGCCTGACTATAGATAATGCATTGACAGTTAGGTTTTCAGCTTGTTATATTGGTAGTGCACAGAGATGGTAAGCCATACTGATGTCTCAAATGACGCATTGATATCGCACTTGATTCACTATATCCTAATATGATTTCTTAAGGTTTCTACATTGAAAACGCTGATATTACTGTGTAGCATTCTGTGACAATTAGCACAGACAACGGCTAGGTCATCCAAAGTTGTTTCAACTTCTCCAACTATCTCTGATATAGGGCTCTTATGATGACATTCTATATATTGATAGCCCAATTCACCATAAAAGTGATAATGATCTTTATCACAGACTTCACACAAAAGCTTACCAGTTGAATGTAAAATGAACTCTTTCTTCTTTTTGTTAATTAGAGGCTTTCGTTCTTTAAACTTGTGAAGCTTGTACAGTGTTCGACCCTCTTTGACCTTTATCTCAGAACTGTCCTCATTCTCGATGGAATAAAGTTCAAGACTTAGTTGATCATTTTCAACAGTTTTCCTAATCTGATCTGCAATTTGGTGAAGCCTAATTCGCTCATTACGAAACTCCTGAAAAACCTCCTCATCCAATTTACCTCCACGTTCCATTCCAACTCCATCGTAATTAGGGTCAAAAGCCTTGAAGTTGTTTAGTTTAAGATTTACTCCGTTGGGATTTCTGAATTTTACTTCATCAGGTCGGATTGTATGGATTGGGAGCTTATTCAGAATCTTTGACAGCTCAACAATTTGAGGGTTGCTGGCATTCATCAACCCAGAACTCATATTGAAATATAAATCAAGGGCCAGAATTAACTCGTCTCGATGCCAGTTGGGATTTCTTGCCATAGTGCGGCTTTCTGCCTATCAAATCACATTAAATTCTCGCTGAATTACAACTTCATTTAATTTATTTCCTGATTCCAAACACACTCCATCGAATATGTTTGGCTCGGTCTTGATCTCCCCCCAATCCCCTAACTTCGTACCATGGCCAAGATCAAGTTTTGTGGGGCGGCGCAGACCGTTACCGGAAGTTCGCATTTGTTAACACTGGACGATGGAACCAACATCCTCCTGGATTGCGGACTCTATCAGGGGTATGAAGACAAATACGAGAACTTCAACCGCGAATGGATGTATGACCCGGCATCCATTGATTATATGATCCTCTCCCATGCCCACATTGATCACAGCGGCAGGATTCCAAAGCTGTGTAAAGACGGCTTCGAGGGCGACATCATCTGCACCAGTGCTACACGCGATTTGGCGGCTATCATGCTGCTGGACAGTGCCTTTATCCAGGAAAAGGATGTGATCTATGAAAACAAAAGCCGCGAACGCCGCGGACTTAAACCCGTTGATCCCCTTTATACCGGTATTGATGCCCGCAACTGTATGGATCAGTTCATCGGGATTGGCTATAACCGTTGGTACAAGATCCGGGAAGACATTGCCGTGCGATTTCGCGATAGTGGCCACATCCTTGGCTCTGCCAGTGTTACGCTTCGCATCACCATGCCCGGTGGATACGATAAGTTCATTGCCTTTACCGGTGACATTGGTCGGCCAGACCGCCCCATCCTCCGCGATCCGCAGCCGCTGGACGATGTCGACTACCTCATCTGCGAATCCACCTATGGTGGAAAAGAGCACGGTGGTGCCCCCAACAACCGACAGCAACTACTCGAAGTGATCCAACGAACCTGTGTGGACGATAAGGGTAAACTCATCATCCCGGCTTTTAGCGTTGGACGGACGCAGGAAATCGTCTACATGCTGGATCAACTTGAAAATGAAAAAAAGCTACCCAAGATTCCCGTGTTCGTGGACAGTCCGCTTGCGGTGAACGCCACCGACATCTTCACGATGCACCCGGAGTGTTTTGATGAAGAGATCGTGGAATACATGGATCATGACCCCAATCCGTTTGGGTTTAACAACCTCAAATACGTCCGAAGTGTGGAGCAGTCCAAGGCCATCAACAATCTGAAAGGGCCGGCCATTATTATTTCGGCCAGCGGCATGATGACGGCCGGAAGGGTGAAACACCATTTGGCAAACAACATTGAAAATCCGGCCAATTGTGTGCTGGTAGTTGGTTACTGTTCTCCCGGAACACTGGGAGGACGATTACGAGATGGTGATGAAGAGGTTCGTATCTATGGAAATTTCTACAAGGTGAAGGCGCGGGTGGAAATCCTGGATTCATTTTCTGCCCACGGCGATCAACCGGAGATGTTGGCGTATCTGGATAATCTGAACCGGCATAAGCTTAAGAATCTGTTTTTGGTTCATGGCGAACTGGACCGACAGGAGTTATTTAAGCAGGCCTTGGAGGAGAAAAAGTTCCGGAACATTGAGATTCCACATTTCGGGCAGACCTACAACTTGGAGTTATCCTGATCTTCGGTGATGAAGTTGAATTACCCGAAATTTTAACGCCAAGCCGCGGAGACCGCCAGGGACACAGACCTCTTAGCTCTTAGATTTTAGATAGTCATTCCAAAGTTGGTTGTTTCGGAATGAACATTGCATCATCGCGACTAAACCGAAATCATGAAAAAAAGAAACTTCCTTTTGGCGATTCTAGCGGCCATGTTCCTGCCTTCAATAGGCATGGCTCAGCCGGCGTTTAATTGGAGCGATGGTCAGCTTATTGAGCGCTTCCCACAGGATCGATTCTTCTTTCTCAATGATTCATCCATTGTGGAAGCACCACCCAATAATCGTTTTGTAGCCGTTCGAACCCAGCTGTCGGTAGACACGTTTGCCGCTCAAATGGATCGTTTTCATCAAGTGAAGCATGAGATTGATTCATCCGGTACGGGGCTTCACTACCGATGGAAATTTGTGTCGGAACCATTTCGGTACTTCGATTCACCAGACATTTTACTGGACGTATATCCGATGAAATCCGGACAGATGTGGGTATTCCGATATGAACGCCACTTCATTAACAAAAAACGAAAACGCTCCAAACCAGATACATGGGCATCGCTGGATATGCTGGTGGATTATCAAATCCTGATGAACAACATCCGCTTTGGAACTCTCATCCACACACCATTAAACTATGGGCAGTCGGCAGGGGTATTTTACTTATCCCGGGAAGAATTAACGTATTACGAACACGACACCCTTTTTACCGCTGATGCTGCCGGCAACATTCTCTCGTTTATTCATTTCAATGAGTACGAAGTGCGCGAATTTGATTTAAGCAATCAGCCTGATGGTGCTGGCAACATGGATCACCGAAGTACACTTCGGGTTGAAAACAGTTCACCCCTTAATGGAGTAGAACACGAAGGAAAACAGCTTGAACAACGATTCGAATGGACTTTTGGAAGCTGGGGACTAAAAACTTATTTTTTTTATGCCGACACTATGATCCTGGAATTCGACAAATGCATTCGCGGTTGTGATGGAGATTATCGGATTATCCGGCACGTGATTGATCCAGCCGGCCGGCTAACCCGGTCCTACGTGTACCAATCGATCAAGGACGAGACCAAAGACAATTTGCACAAAGGGGAAATGTACACCCTTTGGCAGCAATTTAGTGAACAATCCATCGAGGACACCATCTATCGGGATTACGGCTATTACTTTGAACTGCGAAGCCTGGTTTCGATGAAGTTTCCGGATAAAAAAACGGACAATATCCGGCACTCTTCCATCTCAGATAAATGGAAGATCGAACCGGAGGAGGCACGCATTTATGGTGATCAACATCTATATCTCAATGACACACCTCTGGAACAACATTTCAAGGATGAGGTTGGATACCTTCCGGGGATTGTACTGTTGGAAACACATTCATTTGGGATTGTATTGTTGGTGATGAATAACGAAACTGGACGGTATGTGAATCTGGGAATGCTTGACTATTTGTAATGTTGAATGTTTAATGCTTAATGTTTAATGAGTTCGGAAAGATTTATGCTGTTTGATTTTGTAGCTCCTACTCACTACTCAAACCACTAAACTCATGAGAGTCAACACTAAGCACTTAGTTATTCGTTTCTAACCGCAAAGATTTCTATGGTAATAAACAAGTGTTTTTCACATCCTATCTAATAGGATTTGGTATTTCTTCAAGGTATGGTGTTTGTCTTTGGATCACAACAAAAATTCGGTGCACTAGTTTGTTTCGAATCGCGTTCAGTACACTCATCTTGTTTTTTCCTTCGGCTACCTTTCTCAGGTAATAAACTCTTAATTCTTTGTTAAATCTGATGGCACTCATTGCTGCAGTGTGAAGCAACTTTTTAAGCACCATATTAGCCATTTTCGATATGCGTGGCTTCTTGACAACGGTACCTGATTCGTTTGAAAAGGGTACGACACCGGCATAGCAAGCCAGGTGTTTAGCACTTGTGAATGACCTAAAGTTTTCAGTATAAATCACGAACTGAATGGCAGTCTGTATCCCTATCCCATTGATGGAAGTCATTAGCTCCACATTCTTCTGAACCTGAGAATCAGCTTCAATTAGCTCTTTCAATCGCTTATCTGATTCCTCAATGCTCTGAATCAATGTTTTTAGCACTTTGCGATACCCATTGTGAAGGAGTTTGTATGCCTCAGGATCATGGCTCTTTGCCTCTTTCAACTGGTTTTTAAGAGCAACTTTCTGAGCCAACAGGCTCTCTCTAACCTTGTGCTCTTGTCGAAGCTTCATGATGAGTTCGGATGCCTCTTGATGGGCGATTGCTCGATCGTGGTACCGAACTGAATATTCAGCAATTCTCCAAGCGTCAAGCTTATCATTCTTACCCCTTAATTCAGAACTGGCCCGTTTAATCTTAACAGGATGTTCCACCCACAGTAAAACACCTAATTCCGAACAAACCCGTTCCAGAGGTCTATTGTAAATACCAGTATCCTCGCAACATACCATCATTTCTTCAAAGCGGATCTCTAACTGTTTAGCCAACTGCTTCAAGGCTGTTCTTAGCTTAACATCCTTATTGGTAATCTCGCGATGAAGTAAATACTCAAGCTTGCTGTTTACAACGACGTAATCCACTTTGGACTTGGAGATGTCAACTCCAACGAAGTAACTTTGATCCATACATATTATTTATAATTCAACCTCCTTGAATGTGCATTCTCCGAGCCCTTAATAATGGGACTGAATCCTAAATTTCTATTTGGAGCTTTCACATAAGGAACAAGGGTCAAAATCTTTGCATAGGTCATTAACCTTTGACGCCAGCTGATTCCCCTTGCTCCTAAGGAGGTTTTTGTTCAAATGTAGTTTTTACACTACTCAACAAATTCCACTTTTCAAACTAAAGGTCGCCATGGTCGCAAAGGATTCGCAAAGGATTATACTTTTGGAAAACGTCATAGCGAGCGCCTGCGCTAAAGCTACCGCGGTGGAGCATCACCTTCGCCAAGGCTGCGGCGATGAAACAGCGTGGCTATCTTTATGTCTGCAACGGAAACCAATCTTGGGTGGTTTTCGATCAAATATGACGAGCGAATGCTCGTCTATTCATTAAAAAATTGTCACGAGCGGATGCTCGCGACAGTCAAAACAACTCAGAACTCTCAGTTCAAATCTCCAAACTCAACAGAGCCCTCATTTAGCTCTTAGCATTTAGATCTTAGTTATTCATTACTCGTTATTCCTTCCCCATCCCCCATCCCCCATTCCCCAAAAACCATCTCACGAACAAGTTGTTTCATCATCAACTATGATGGATTCAAAGAATTATCTGGTGATTGGCGGGACCTCCGGCATTGGATTGCGCACCATGCAATTACTGCTCGATGAAGGGCATCAGGTATGGGCCACAGCTCATTCTACTCCGGAGAATGAACGTCATGATGGCATCCCCTTTACGACCTTTCACGCCGATGGAGAATTGAACATTCCCAACCTTCCGGACCAATTGGACGGTGTGGTATATGCACCGGGCACCATTGACCTAAAACCGTTTCACCGGATTAACCCGGAAGATTTTGTTGCGGATTACACCACCAATGTTCTCGGCTTAATTAAAGTGATACACTATGCCTTACCCATGTTAAAAAAATCGACTCAGGCGTCTGTGGTGATGTTTTCTACCGTTGCCGTCCAACACGGTTTTCCGTTTCACAGCAAGGTAGCAGCCTCCAAAGGTGCTGTGGAAGGATTGTGCCGATCTCTGGCGGCTGAATATGCTCCAGCCATCCGGTTCAACTGCATCGCCCCGTCACTCACCGATACGCCGTTGGCAGCCGGGTTGTTAAACACGGAGGCAAAACGGGAAGCCAATGCCGCACGAAATCCGATGAAACGTATTGGAACAACAGATGATGTGGCCAACATGGCGGTATTCCTGTTATCAGATAAGTCGTCCTGGATTACGGGTCAGATTTTAGCCGTTGACGGCGGTGCATCAACCCTCAAAGTGTGATTATGGCCTTTTACCAATTCAAACGAACCCAACGCATACCAACGGATCGGAAGATCCTTTGGGACTTTATTTCATCTCCCCGAAACCTCAGTAAAATTACCCCATCCGATATGGGATTCCTTATCCGGAGTGAGGTCCCGGAGGTCATGTATCCGGGCATGATGGTGGAGTATACGGTGAAGCCACTGCTGGGCATCTCAACAACCTGGGTTACAGAAATTACGCATGTTCAGGAAGGTCACTATTTTGTGGATGAACAACGAATTGGCCCCTATGCCATCTGGCATCACGAACACCATATTGAGGAAGTAGATGGCGGCATGCTGATGACGGACATTATTAGTTATGCGCCACCCTTTGGCTTCCTGGGTAGATTGGCAAATGCTCTGATTATTCGCAGAAAATTGACTCAGATTTTTGATTACCGGGAGAAGGTCTTGAAGGAGGTGTTTGGTTGAGATCAGAGATCAGAGTTTTGAGATCTGAGTTGGGTCTGCGTTGATGGATTGAACCGCCATGGCGCCATGGTCGTAACGGATTCGCAATGGATTATCCTTTTGGAAAACGTCATAGCGAGCGCCTGCGCTAAAGCTACGGCGATGGAGCAGTGCCTGCGCTAAAGCTTCGGCGGTGGAGCAGCGTAGCGTGGCTATCTTCATGTCTTAGACACAATCAACTTCGAGTGGTTTTCAAACAGGTTGCGACGAGCGAATGCTCGTCTTACCATTTTGACGAAGTCACGAGCAGATGCTCGCGACAGTCTCATCAAATATCTCAGCACTCCGCAGGCGGATGCTTGCGACATTTAGCGACAGCAAAAAAAACTCAGAACTCACCGTTCAAATCTCTAAACTCAACAGAGCCCTCAAATAGTTCTTAGTTTTTAGATCTTAGATATTCCTGCTTCGTTATTGGTCTCAACAGTCATTAAAAATAGATACGTATTTTTGATCGGCTCGAACCCGCACCGTTGTGAGATTTCTAGTTGCCCTTCTCATCCTTTCTTCCCTCGTATCGTCTTGTAGCGAGCAGGAAATAAAACCGGATTCAGCTTCCATGGTGTACCACGGTGATGGACAGCCTATGACAGTTGGCTCCCTGATCCCAACATCCGATCATGGCTTTCTCCTCAGTGGAACCGTGCTCAGAAGTGCCAATTCCAACATCTACCTCAAACGATATTCATCGAATCTGACGGTTCAATGGGAACTTGAATTGGGATCGGATCAGGTGGAGGAGTTCAAATACATGAAGGTACTGGCCAATGGCGATATAATCCTGGGTGGATACAGCAGCCTGTCACCAGATAACATACCCTCCACTTCAGCGAAGATGTATCTCTATCTGGTTCGGATTTCATCCATCGGGAAGGTGGTGTGGGAGAAGCATATCGACATTGACCCGAACGACAATAATTACTATGAGGTACGAGGCACCTACCACCTTCTGGATATCACAGAAAAGCAGAATGGGGAGCTTCACGTTGCAAGTGCTTTTGAAACAACCGAGTACCTGGGAACCATCGGTTTATCGTATTGCAGAGGATGCTACTTGGCAACAGACGGCAACGGTGCTGTCCTCAAACAATTTGTCATGACGGCCATGCCACATGCCATCGATTTTGTGGACAACAAGACGTTGATTCTTGCACACGATCCATATGATTTTCTGTCGGGAAGTTTCATCGGAGCAGTATACTATTTTAACCTGCAAACCGGAGGCACCAACAACTACAAGTATCTGGACACGCTGGATTACCGACTTTCAAACAGTTTACCCTATGGCGCTGTCTCCAGCTATCGAGTTCATTTAGGACCCAATCAATTAACAACGGATTTTATTCGTCCCGATGCCATCATCCGATTGAATTATTCAGTTGATCAGAACAAGACAACCGTTGATGTACTGTCCCCTCCGGTTGAAGAAATCCTGAACATAAACTGCCTTAATGGCTCGCACTACCTCATCCAGGATTCAACGGGTAAGATTGTGCTGTGCGACCTGAATCTGAACATACTGAAAACGATATCATCGTCCTACTTTGGGTATGATATAACTCAACTTACAGACGGCAGTTTTGTGCTGGCTTATCCCAGTAAGGGCAGTATTCGTGTTATCAAACTAGATCCCAATGGCCATCTCACGGATTAAAAACCTCAGCTGGATAAGCCTACTTGTTGTGCTGATGGCTGGTTGCCAAAAGGTGGAACACAATTCCTCCAACATACGCATTACCCATCAAGGTCAAGACTTCATCTTGCTCTCCATGCATCCTGGTCCAGCTGGGGAAATCAACTGTTTTGGCATCACCTATGCAGCTTCCACGGACGTAGCGTGGCCAAGAACCTTGAAGGAATACGATTCCGGTCTGGACACGATCCGATCCATCTATTTTCCGGATCTCCAGGAGTACGATGATCTGCTTCGGTTTGGACATTGGAGCGATGGCACCTGGACCATGTCTGAGGTGTGGGATTTTTCCGGATTTTCAACTTCCAAATACCATTTGTGGAAGGTTGATGAGAATTTTCAGCCCATCAAATCCATTAAGATGGTGCACGACAGCACCCATTCACCGGACGTGAATGATGTAAAGGTGATCAATGGAACCACCTACCTTTCCTGGGAAGAATGGTGGATCAAGAAACGTGAATCCCTCTGTTACTTTGCCATTTATGATGAGGATCTAAATGAGACCTATCGAAAGAATTTAAACAGCTCCCTGGAATCACTCCCCGGGTTTAAAGCAACCGGATTTCCCAAAATTACCCCCACGTCATCCGGAGAAGTATATTATTCTTTCCTCGCCTACTTCACCGATCACCTTTCCCTTTATTTCGGAAAGGTCGATGCTCGGGGTAAAACGCAGTACGAAGAGGAAATTCCGTTAACGAGTGTGGTTGCACCAATTGGCATTGGTGTGGAAGCCAACACGTTGATTTTATCGGCCATTGAGGGCCCTGATTCCCGTCAGATTTACTATCGTATCAATCGATCCGATGGTAAACTGATTGATCGGATCACCCCAGTAGATGGTTTGGTAAATGCGACGTATGACCGACCCAATCCGTTGGAGGAAGTTGAGCCCGGCAACTTCGGACAGTTGTTATGCAATCCGTTTCTGAGAACATTACAATACGTCACCATTGGGAAAAGCGGACTGCCGCAACACCAGTTTGATGTACCAATGCCCGACTTTGATCAGGTTATAGCCTATCGATCCATGTTAACGGCCAACGGTTCCATCGTGATTGGCTTGTCGTATGAATACAACAACGAAATCTACTTTGAGTTAAAGAAATTCTCGAAGGATGGAAAGTTGCTGGATCACTGATTCTATGATTTTTGAATTGGGTGTTGAAGGAGGTGTTTGGTTGAGATCTGGGATCAGAGTTTTGAGATCAGAGTTGGGTCTGCGTGGATGGCTTGAACTGCCATGGCGCCATGGTCGCAACGGATTCGCAAAGAATTATACTTTTGGAAAACGTCATAGCGAGCGCCTGCGCCAAAGCTACGGCGATGGAGCAGCGCCTGCGCTAAAGCTACGGCGATGAAACATCGTAGCATGGCTATCTTCATGTCTGCAACGGGAACCAATCTTGGGTGGTGTTCGATCAAATAGGACGAGCGAATGCTCGTCGAATCATCAAAAGGTGTCACGAGCGGATGCTCGCGACAGCTCTATAAAGATACTCAGAACTCACAGTTCAGATCTCTGAACTCAATAAATACTCCTCAGGCAGATGCTCGTCGAATCATTAAAAGGTGTCACGAGCAGATGCTCGCGACAGTCTCATCAAATATCTCAACACTCCCCAGGCGGATGCTCGCGACAATCAAAAAAAACTCAGAACTTACCGTTCAAAACTCTAAACTCAACCGAGCCCTCAAGTAGCTCTTAGTTTTTAGATCTTAGTTTTGGTGGATCTTGGTATTTACTCCACTAATTCTCCATTCATTTCAAATTCCTGAAGAACAAAGTCATAATTGCCTCGATCTTCCAGGGATTGTCCAATGATCACCGTATTCCGGGTGGTGTGGAGCTGTCGGAATGATTGAATCCACGGGATGCCATGTGGTCTGGCTGTAAATCGTAAACTCGGATTGAGGTCTTCGTCAAAAGTCAGGTATTCCAGCATCAACTTTTCATGGTTTAGAAGGGCCAATCCGTTCTCACCGGTTAATTGTGCTGGAAGGGGGTTCCCGCCAAAAACATCGAAATTCAAGTGATTCTCGGCTATCACGGTTTCCTTGATGGGATCACCGAATTGGGGTTCAATCAGGTTGTAAATCAGAAGCTGATCAGAATTGGCCACCCGTTGAATCACCATTCCTTTGGATGTTGAAGCCACACCAATCATACCGGCAAACTGAACATCGCGCTTCATCACATTTTGGTAGCGCTCCTGACCAGTTGGGTCAATCAAACCATACACCAATTGCGGCTGCGTGGTGATTGAATTACCACAGTAAAACACCTCTCCCGATGGCAAGATCTGCGTTTTGGTTTGTACGATTCCGTTGGTTGGAAACGAATATCGGATCGATAAGTCGGGATTGAGACACATCAATTTGTATCCGTAGTTTTCGTAATTCCCCAATGAATTAATCCGTCCGGTGTCCAACACCACGGTAATGGCACCATTTGCAGCCACGATTTCGTCGACCGTTCCGGAGCGCCTTCCTACCGGTGTAAGCTGGGAGTACAAAAGTTGGCTGTGCAAAATGGCAAAAGCCTCATCTGTTTGATGCAGATACACCTCGTTCTGGTTTCCCGTCTTCAACACCTCTGAAATCAGCCAGCCGCTTCCATTTCGGGTTAAAACTGTTTGCCCGGCAAACTGGGGTAAGGATTGGATGGCCGTGGAATGAATTCGGTTGAGATCCTGATCGTATTTCATCACCACCGTGGTGTCGGTAAGATGAATCAACCCTACGCAGTAGAATTCACCGTTATCGCCCGCCTCGATGGACCGAATAATGAAGGCCGAATTCAAATCGCGCCGAAATCTGGAACGATTCACCTCATCCGGTTGACATCCGCCAAGAACCAGTATGCTAATCAAACAATAAACTAGCCCTCTCATCTCGTCATCACCTTTCCATCCGTACCGTATCGAACCACATGCATGATCCGATCCTTTTCAAATCCAACGATGTATTCCCCACTGGCAAGCTTGGTCACGAAGTGATGAACCACCGTACTTTCATATACGGAGGCATCGGACTGAAACGAGTGTAACACCTGAAATTCCCCATCGGTTTCAAAGATCATCCCATTTTTCTGAGCGATAATCACATGCCCATCCGGCTGAGGTGAGACCGACAAAATTTCCTCAAATGGCAACGTAAGGGAACTGAAATCAATCGTCTGCGTAGATGGATGATAGGTGTACCGATACCCTCTATCCGGCATCAAATAATTCACCTGCAAATCGCCGGTGGCCGTGGTATTCTTCGTTTGTCCTACCAGTCCGATTTCATCCAGTAAAAGTCCTTTCCATGGCCAATCAGAGGCGGTTACCCCAACGGTATATTGATCTACTTCCTTATTTTTAAACGACTTGCTGATCGTTGAAAAACCGGCATCATTCGCGGTGCACCAATGCACCACGTAACCGGCATCGGTCTCAAAAACATGGGCAAAATCCAATTGGAGTGAGGTCATCACCTTGTTCATAGTGCCATCATCCTTCAAGACCACCAAACCGGAAAATCGGGAATAGTCCTTTTCCCGAAGCAGGAAGAGTTGATCGGAACTTTGCGAAATGAGCGACTCAGGATGTTCCAGATAAACTCCTTCCTGCAAAAACGGAGTTGCTGTTTCCCAACGAGTAGATCCCGAAAAATCCATCGCCCGGTAGAATAAATGCAGCTCTTTAAACTCCTCGCGTTTAAGGGTATCCTTCCCGTATCCTAGCGACGTTCCACTCACTACAATTCGATCCGCGTCCACCCGTATCCGGTTGAGAAAATCATTTCCAATTGCACCAAATACCCGTTCCCATTCCAACTTAAAATCAGCTGTATACTTCCGAACCCGAAAATCCTGATTCCCCCGCAAGTAGGTATTCATTCCCACCACAAAACCACCGTCCGGAGTTGCCTTCAAATCCACCAATTCATTATTGGATGTGTTGCCAAAAATGAGAAAGGATGACGCCCCTATGGCGGGTTGTTCAGTGGAATGACAGCCCAGAATCATGAGCATAACCACCAGTACAATTCCAACAGGTTTAACCCAATTATCAGATAGCGTGGTGTATTGAATCATGGTACAATTTCTCCGTTAAAATCCACTTCCTGAAGGTTAAAATACCATAGTCCGTTGTACTGGTAGCTAACCCCAACCAACATGGTTTCCCTGTTGGTAAACACCTGTCTCATAGTTCCCACCTCTTCCACTGGTGGAAGGAATAACGTAAAGGTAGGAGTAAGTTTCAAACCTTGCTGTACCTGAACGTATTGCACGCGTTCGGCGTCCGGGGTATACAAGAAATGTCCGCCATGGGCCGACAATTTTTGGGGTAACCGATTGGCTTCGCCATATCCAAAGTGGTTGAGATATCGCGGAAATACCCAGCGATTGTTTCGGAAGTGATTGTCCAGCTGAACCGTTTGCATCAACTTTCCGGTAACCTTGTCCACCTCATGATAGTGCAGCAAATGCTCATCGTTATAGATCGTGCCAATCACAAAGGAATTTTCAGTTTCTGAGATCGAAACAATCTGTGCATGGGACGCTTTATACAACCATTGCGTTTCCAGCAAGGGCTCTCCTTGAGCATCCATAATTCCAAATTGGATGGTATAAGCTTCTTCATATGAAACATTGGGTTGAACCCAGACAATTTCTTCCCGCATGAAACAACCGGCAAAGCGCCCATCGGATAATTCCATTACCTTGGGAGATGAAATGAATAGACTTGCTGTGTTTGATTTTTCGTACTGAAACCAGGGATTGGCCTGATAGCGAACGGATAAATCCGGCCCCAACCGACTTACCTTAAAACCGGATCGTACGCGAAAATCATCATGCACCACCATCAAATCACCATTATCTAACTCCTGAATTTCGTAAACAAACATGGCGTACCAGCTGGTATCAGAGTTTTTGCCTGTTAACGCTTGACGGTGCAGAATGTTAAAATCCGGATTGGTTCGGTAGGCAACAACCTGATCTTCTGCCCTGGCGTCCGACCCTACCACCAGCCAATCATCATTTTCAAGTGATTGGATGTGCAAAAAACCTTTCAAATCCCGGTTGGCCGAAGGTATCAGAATGTTTTTCAGATTAAGATTTTGATCATACAGGTACACCTTAGTGGTATCGCCGGCACGATTGCTCCCAACACAGGCGATGTCCCCGTTCTCGCGAATCTGGATGTTGCGAATCAAAAATTCTCCGGTTGGTTGAAAATTCTTTCGGGCTTGGTTTACCCCATCTTCCATGCACCCTCCCAGAAAAAGCATTAGCCCCAAGACAACGCTGATGTATCTTCCTCTCATCCTCATTGAATCTTCCCCAATTTAACGGCGTACACAAAATTATCCCGAGAGGTAAATCCAACGTACTCCCCGTTTTCTAGTTGAACCAACTCGTCAATATCCCAGGTGGTTTCCAATGTTCCATCCAACTCAAATTGACCATTGGTTTGTATCAACGTGCCATGGGAATCTTTAAAAACAAATCGGCGATTCGATACCTGAAAGCACGACTCCACCGGTCCAAATGGAAGAAGGATTTCTTCTTTGGAAGTATAAGATGCCGCGGTGTGCCAGGTATATCGCGTGATATGATCAGCGAAAATGTAGTTATAGACAAAGTCGTTTGAAAGCTGTTGCTTAAAGCTCGAAATTCGTCCATTGCTGTATGAATTCCCCCAGGGCCATGGCTCGGAATAGACGGTTTTAAACCGATTAGCCCCTGCCGGCATCAACTTGGACAAGGTCTTAAATTGCAACGTCGCATCTCCACCATTGTACTGATTATACTCCATCATAAAGTACAGGTTATCACCTTCAAATACGGCCTCCACCTTGCCATCATTGTTGTTAGAGGCATAATATCTGCTGTATGGTTCCGAGGAATTCACCTTAAAAAGCATGCCCTGTAAATCCGCCTGATCCACCATTTCGCCCCCCAAAATATAGTTACCGGAGGCATCACGAATGATGTCGGCCATTCGTTCATTCGTTCCCACATCTTTAAAGGCTATCAGGTTAAAATCCAGATTTTTATGCCACTGAACCTTGCCCATATCATCTAATAGGAATACTACCGGAGTCCAGAATCGATGTACGTCAAGGGGTTCGTTTTCCTTCTCCAATCCATACGACATACCGGATACCAGCAGATTCCCATCCGGGTCTTCAAATATGCGCAAGAGTCTATTGTCGAGATCCGCTCCCAACAATGTACTCCATTGATGATTGAAAGAGGAATCGTAATAATCGATCCGGATTTTTTGTCGGCCAGTTTCCTTTGACTGCGTGCCGATGTAAAAACCACCGTGGCTGGAACTGAGGGCGGAAATGAGGTTGAGATCCTTCTCCGCACCAACCACCAACAAATCGTGCTCGCTAATGGCAGGTATTTCCTGATCTCCGCTACAACTCACGGTCAACAGGACGATGGCCATGAACATCGTGCGCCAACTCATTGACATTACCGTACTCTGCACCAGGGTCTATTTCTTTCGAATGGATTTCACCAACGGCATCTTGAACGCCACCGATATTCCGTTAGAGGTGAGACCGAAATCAGCATCGATGTATTGTGCATCCAGAATGAAGTCTACGTTGTCATATCGTCGTTCCGGAAGTACTACATTGGAACCAAATCGAAGTTGTTTCACGGTCAGACTCATTAAGCCCGGACCAACTTGTCGTTGATACCCCAATCCGAATTGGAAACCGGCGACCGATGATACCCGGTAATCCGTGGTTTCTGTACTGCTCTGGTGAACAGTTCCGTCAGACAGGCTGGTGGATTGCACATCGGCGAAGCTACTGGCCCAGATGTTTAGTTGTCCGCCTGCCTGTACATACGCTTCGCCACCTAAGATCGGATACTTGTAACGGGCAATTAGCGGGATTTCAAAGGTTGAAATCAGTTCCGTATACGCTTTTTTACGTCCCGCCACGTTGGCCATTTCACGGGCATAACTCATGGAATTGTAGTTGGGGTTTAACACCAATGAAATCGTTTTACGGACGGCATATTCGGCCAGAATACCCGCATTTAAACCAGATCTACTGCTGTAGGTTGAGGGCGTTTCGGCCGTTGAATAATTTTTTATCACAGCGGCTTGTGTCACGCTCAAACCAACCGATGCGCCTACCCATAATCGATTGGAAACTTCAAATGAATTGAGCACCTGGGTGAGTTCAAGGGGATCCAAATAATGGAAGGTTTGATAATCCGGGCGAAGCGTTAACATCTGTTTGGCGAAGTACTCGGTGGAATCCGATTTATTCTGATACAGATAGCACAAGGCCAGCAATCGATTAGCATCAAATTGTTCACTGGCCGATAAATCATGATGACGGACACACGGGCCCAACAGGTTCAGGGCTTCTTGAATCCGGCCCGATTCATAGAGTTTGTTGGCCTGAATCAAGGCATTGTCGCACGCATTACCGGCAGTTTGTGCCGAAACACTCCACACCGAAATCAGCATCAGGTATAAGGTTTGTCGTACTCTCATCGCTTTACGGTGTATTTAATGTTGAACTGATAGCTAATGGAAACTCCCAGATTGTTCAATCGCAGGTCGTCATCCAAATAGAAAAAATCATAAATCAGGGTTTGGTTGTCATACCGGCTCGCGGTCTTGGTGATATTCGTTAACCCTTTGAAATAGGCTACATCGAACCGCCATTGACCTCGCTTGTTTTGGGTTTGCAATCGGCCGCCCAAACTACCGCAAATCCCGGCGTTTAATTTATTCCGACGAACCGTTGAACTGTAGTGTTTGATTTCCGAGCCGCCTTCATTGTTCTTTAGATGGAGGTCGTTGAAGGAATTCATCAGGAGGTTGCCATAGCCCCCGGCACTTACATTCATTGAAAATCGATTCTTATTCAAAAAGGAATATTGGTACATCAAAGGCAAATCAATGGTTCGGATGGTCTCATCCAACGACACGTCATTTCCAAAGACCTGATAGGCTACGTTGTATTTCCACGTCTTGGAAAGGATGCCCAAACTTACCCCATGACGACTGTTGAAGTTGTACCCCATGGAGACGCCAAAGTGAATTCCGGCTTTGTTGCTGTAAGTCTTGGTGTATTCAGAAGGCGCATAAAACCGAATGGCTTCCGGATTGGTTCCGTTGTTCCCAAATAGAAATCCACCGCCCAGAGAGAATGCAGGGATCACCTTAATTTCCTGCAGCAGTTGGGTGAAGTCTTTGGGTTCATTCAATAAATCCGGTTGGTATTTTGGATTGATCTTCAGCATCTGCTCGGCCGCGTTCAACGCCTTTTCCCGTTCGGAGGTCACGAGATAGGCCATGGCGAGGAGCCGCCATGCATTCACCCGTTCGGATTCATCCCCTTGTACCGTACAGTCGGTTGCCAACTTGATGGTGAGGGGCATGTCTCCATTATCATAAGCATTGGATGCCTGGATCAATTTCTCCTGACAGGTTTGTGCCGATAATGGTGCCATAATTCCTCCCAACAGCACGAGGAGGATGGTCAACATTTTTTGCATACGTTTTCTAGTGGTTGTTGATGACCAAATTTAAAGTTATTTGAGGAAACACGTGTTAGGGCAGATCTGTGGTCATCGTGTTGAGTGTTGATCCCCTTCTCTAACGCTTCGCCAATTGAAAATCCCCTAGGTTAAAACTTCGGCGATTAAAAGCGAGGCTAGCCGCAAATCCGGAACGGGATCAACCTTGCACCGAATTCAATGAACAGCGTGTAGCAAATGATCGTCCTATCAGTTAATAAAAGACACAAGCGAATGCCCGGGACAGTTGAATTGCGGAACTGAAAAGTTTCTAATTAAAACCAGGTACGGTTAAGCACTCAGTTAGTCTTAGCCATTAAAAATTTGCAGATTGAGGTATTTACAGACAAACAAATTAAAACCCTTCGATCTTGGATTTTGGGTCATTTCATCCGAACATCCAGCGCATCGCGCAATCCGTTCCCCACAAAGTTGAACGACATCACCAGGAGCATGATGGCGATGCCCGGAGCAAGCGCCAGATGAACCGCGTCAAAGGCGATGTACGAGTAATTTTCGTTGAGCATTTGTCCCCAGCTTGGGAAGGGTGGCTGAACGCCGAGACCGAGAAAACTTAAACCTGCCTCCAATAAGATGGCAGAAGCAAAATTGGCTGCAGCAATCACCACAATCGGGCCGGTGAGGTTTGGGAGGATGTGCCGGAACAGAATGCGAACATGGCTAAATCCCAGCATTCGGGCAGCTTGAACGTATTCCCGTTCCCTGAGGGAGAATACTTGCCCCCGGACAATGCGCGCCAACTCCACCCACATCGTAATGCCCACGGCAACAAAAATTTGCCAAAATCCCTTACCCAGGGCAAAGGTGATGGCAATGACCAATAAGAGGGTTGGCAACGACCAGATCACATTAATTAACCACATCACCGCATTATCCACCCAACCTCTGAAATAGCCGGCAACCATTCCAAGGGTAATGCCCAGGAACAGAGAGATGAGGACGGATATCAACCCAACCGACAAAGAAATGCGTGTACCCAACAGCAACCGACTAAAAACATCCCTTCCAAAGACATCGGATCCCAGAAAAAAGGTTCTGGTTTTGGTATGATCGTGCCAGTGGGAGCCAAATCGTTCTTCGGCCATCAGGATATTGGCGGTGGCGGAATCGCCGGATGAACTGAATAGGAACAGGTCTCCGGGATCTGATTTACCGTTCAGCCAACGGCTGAGGATGTTTGGGTGATTTTCAGCAGAATCCAGTTGAACAACCGTTGCCGTATATCCGGGAGTTTTGAGTTGCATCTCCAGATGCATGGCGTTGGAAGAATGCGAATCGTCCGGTAGAATCAAATATCCCAAAACAGCTATCAGAAAGCACAACCCGATGTAGGCTGCCCCTGCCACTGCAAGCTTGTTTTTTCGATATTTAGTCCACCAGTTAATGCCGGAATTTTGGAGCAAATTACGGCTTTCTACCGTTGAACCTAGCGTGTTAAGGTCACGATGTAATAGCTAAAATTTCGTCTGTCCAGACCCAGGATGATGGATAACAGCACCGCCTTCAGGTTTTTGACCGTTTGCTCGCCATTGTGCTTTCTGCGAATCAGGCGATTCCAGAGAAATCTCCCCACCACAAAAGGAGAATGAAAGACACTTGGTGCCACGCGCCATCGAACATCTTCCACCTTAACCTCCTGAAAACCTACTTCTTTCGCCATGTCTTCAAATAGCCGTATTTCAGCTAAATGGGGTACACTCCAATTGATGCGAAAACGGTTGTAAGCCCATTTACTCAGTTTATTCATGGGTTTGTGTGGGTTCCGCAAAAAACAGTCGGTGATCACTAAACGAGCACCAGGTTTGAGCAATCGATGAGCTTCCTGCAACCACAAGTTCTTATTATAGGAATGACACATGCTCTCCATGGCGAAGGCACCATCGGCCACCGCATTGGGCAGGGGTACATGGTGATAATCGGCATGGAGGAGATTCATCCGACTACGCCCCATGTGGGTTCGGTTCAGTGCCTTACCCTGCTCCACATGAGAGGCTACCACATTTACCCCGGTCACATGAACCGTTGAATCGAGCTCGGTCATTGTTCGCGCGGATGCACCCGTTCCACAACCCAGATCGAGAATATGATTATCGTTGGTTAACTGTAATCGATCGGCGACCTCTCGGGTGAGCTGTTCCAACATGTCTTCCCGCTTGAAGAACTGCTTCCAGTGCTTCAGATACCCGTAATGCATGTTCATTCGCTCGCTCCAGTAGGCATAGTCTACGGTTGCTTCGTCATAAAATCGGGTGATGTCCTCCAGGATATCCGGCCGACTAGCTGGGTGTGTGTTTACAGTTTTCATATCAGTTGATTACAGTTTCAAAGTCGTCTGCGTTAAATGTGAGGTACATGAAATAGAGGGCTAAAAGTAACCCTACGAACATGCAGCCAATGGCCACACCGTCCGGAGTTGGACCATATATGCCAATAAAAAATATGATCAGATCCAGCGTTGCTAGGATCAGGTGTATGAGAAATCTTCGTGTCTTAAAAAAGATCACAAGTAGCAAACTACTTACATACTGAACGGCACCTATGGGAATAAGCAAAGCCGGTAACATGATCCAGTATTCCATGTCAAACAGACACCAAATCATGTAGCCTACTGTTCCCGTGATAAGAATCCATTGCCCTATTTTGTTGATTCGTTCCATCATCTCATTATTTCGATATTTTCAATTTTTATTGAAAGTTTGTTTCAAAAAAAATCACTTAGGCAACAGCCATTTGAAAAAGCGATTTTCCTCCAACTTCATCACCATGTCGAGTACACTTTCGGCACGCGATGCCATGCTTCTGGTTTCCTGTGCCACCTTCTTAAATTCCTTTGCTTCCGCCGAGCTACCCTTCACTGATTTCACCTCATCCAACATCTTCAAAAGGGGTTCCAGTTCACGCTTCTTACGCTCCCTACTAACCTTCTTAGCCAATTCCCACATGGATTTCTCTGAATAGTAATACTCTTTCCGATCCCCCGGTTTAAAGGCTTTGTATACGATACCCCAGGCGATAAGTTCCCGAATATTCATATTCGCATTCCCTCTGGATATCTGAAGATCAGCCATGATATCATCCGTTGACATGGGGTCTGTTGCCAACAACAACACGGCTTGAATTTGCGCCATGGTGCGATTGATTCCCCAGCTGGCTCCAAGTTGCCCCCAACCTTGAATAAATTTCTGACGTGCTTCAGTCAATTCCATGTTTCAAATGTAAACACAATTTTTATATTTTCAATTATTTCTGAAAGTTTGTGTAATAAAAAAATCCCGTTCAGTTTGAACGGGATTTTTTTTAGCGAGCTATTACAATTCTTCTGGATGTTCCACCTTCCTCCGTTTGGATGTTTAACAAGTACACCCCATCGGCCATACCGCGTAAATCCAGCGTTGTTTCAAATCGCTCATCCCCTTTGGTATGCGACGAACTTCCCAACAACTGACCGGTTACCGAGGTTAACTCAATTCGAACGGTTCCACGAACAGCATGTTCAAAGGCAAGGAAAAGCTCATCCCGTGCTGGATTGGGCTTGAGTTCAAAATTCATCAATTCCAATGCACCCACGGATAGGTTTTCAATCTTGATATTGAACATGGTGTCAACAGTACCGCACGTGTTGGAAGCGCGATAGGTGAGATTGTAATCGCCATCTACATCGTATCGATGGAATGCACTCACGCTGGACGATGAATCGCCATCGCCAAACTTCCAGGTGTGGTTTTCTGCATTGGTGGATTTATTGGTAAAGGTCACACTCCGTTTATTTACCGTATATGAGAAGTCGATCACCGGCAACGGACTAATGCTTACCACGATGGAATCACTGGCCTTACATTCGATGGAATTGTACACCGTCACCACATACTTGGTGGCTGTCAATGGCTGCACCACCATTTTTTGGGTTGTATCTCCGGTACTCCAGATGAAGGTTACATCATCGGTTGTTTGGGCATTAAGTTCCAAACTGGTGCCTTCGCAAATGGTGGTATCGGGTCGTAAATCCACCTTTGGAATCTGAGCTACTTCCACATGTACACTGTCGATCAGGTAACACCCCGCGGCATCGGATCCCTTGACGTAGTAGTATTTAGACAAAATGGGTATGGTAGACCAATCCGATGTTTTGGGTCCGCCCGTCCATTCATAACTCGTTGCTCCGGATGCCTTCAGGATAACCCGCTGACCAAAGCAGATAGCCGTATCATTGGAAACACTTAAATCCGGTCCGGCCGTAACGGTAATGGACACCGTATCGTTCTCCGAACACCCGTAGGCATCGGTAACGGTCACAACATACTTTCCGGATTGGGTTGGTCTAACGGAATACGTAGCCCCTGAAGGACCATTCATCCATTGGTAGGTTTGTCCGCCTCCAGCTTTTAACACCACAGGTTGAGCTTCACAAATGGTGGTATCGTTGTTTGTTGTTGGTTTGGGAATGCTCACCAACACATCCACGTCGTAACTTTTGGTACATCCATTGGCCGAGTCAACCTCTACCACATAGGTTTTGGTGACCGTTGGATTAACCGTGTAGCTTGTATTCTGCGGACCATTTATCCAATGATACATGTTTCCGGTATTGGTTTGAGCGGTTAAGGTTACCGGTTGTGACTTACATACGATGGTATCCTTACTCACCGTAGCAGAAGGCTTTCCTTCCACCACGATGTCCTTTACGGCAGTAGCGGAATAACCACAGGTATTGGTAGCGGTTAATTGAAGCGTAAATGAAGAGTAGGCCTCAATGTTGGTATTCTGAGCTATGGAGTTTTTAACGATTCCTGTTGGACCCCACTTGTAGGTGCTTCCACCTGTACCTTTTGCCAAATGTATGTCGCCGGCACAAATGGTATCCTTCACTGAAATGGTTGGTTTGGGGTATTCCGGCGAACCCAGGTTAAGTCGTACGAGCAGACAAACACTAAATCCACCAGCTCCTACTTCTGTCCAGGTTGCTCCATTGCCATAAAAAGCGGTGCTCTGGGTATAGCAATCAAAGGAGTATCCAAGCGACATGTTGCTGTTGGCTGTTAATTGTTCAACAGCAACGAAATACTGTCCCGCATTCAGGATGGGCTCACACGGAAACTTAACCGTTCGCCATTCCCGGTTTCCGGATGAAATGACCGTCTTAGAGGTGGCCAACACAGACGTTCCGGGTGTTCCGCTGCTGTATCCGTATATCTTAACTTTTATGGAATCACCTGCTACCGTTCCGTTCAAAAATACATCGACGGATTGCAGGGTATCACTTCCCAATAGTTCAAACATATTCCCGATCTGAATGGTCCCGGTATTGGCCCCAATGCCGCCAGAAATGTTGCCGCGATCCCGGCTGTACATCCCTTCGGTTACGTTAAGTCGCAACGTTCCGGTGTTATTGCTGGTTACCCCATCGGTTTCTTTTAAGGTAAGTTCAAAATTCACGACCGAATCAGCCAAAGACGAAGGTGTAAAACCCGTAAATACCGAAGTATCCTTTCCAAAGGCATTCATCGATCCCACCGTGGTGCTATCCGTTTGACTGCCAGAACCCCCGGTGTATTTCACCACCACATCCGATATGGATTTCAATCCACTATTCCGGCTCTGTGCCACCAGATCATAGTTTGGTGCGTGATTGACGGGAACATAATGGTACTCACCATGATCGTAGGACAGATCATACAAAGCACCATCGTAATCTTGTGCGTATGCTTCTATTCGGATCGCATCAATGGCACAATCGCTGTAAAAGTTGGCCCCCAACACAGCCCGGATGCGAATCTGAACCGCTGAACCATTGAATGCCGAAAGATCCACTTCGGCCAGTTGCCAGTTGGTTCCGGCTGCACCCGAATGCGACCAAACACTATCCGTCCATGTAGTGCCATCGTGCACATCCACATGCAAACTCCCAAAACTGCCTCCAAACATGTGGTAGGCGAAATACATGCGGTAATATTTTCCGGAGCCCGAGAAATCCATACATGGACTAACCAGGTTTACAAAGGCTCCTTCACAGCTGGTTGCTGAAGATGCTTCGGTATACATATACGTACCGGAAGTAGTGCCCGGCGCATAATCGGTTCCAACGCCATTGCCGGACGATGTTAAGGTGGATCCAGGCCCGGTGGAATTGGATCCCGTACCAGCTGAATCGGCACGCCATTCTCCGCCATCGGATTGATCTTGCGTCCAGTTATTGGCCGTTGCACCATAAACGGTCAGGTCACAACTGGCCGTGGTTTGAAAGCTGTCAAACGATTCAAAATCCTCTGTGTAAGGAAAGGAGATAACACACTGGGAAAAAGCGCGATTAACGGAGAATGCTGTCAGGATGATCACCGCGGTGATCAGTAAGGAAAGATGCTTCATATCAACTTCTACTAGTTTGGATCGACCGCCCGAATGGGGCGGATACCTGCCACTAGATTACGAAAAATTTACATAAGAATCAAGTGACCCATTGCGCATGTCCGTGCCTGATTTTGCTGCACTTGTCATCCAATATCCTCATCTCCCGATTACGAATCGCCGATCAAATCCAACTTATTTTTACCTTTACCAACCAGCAGTTCAAAAATGAAAACACCTAAATCACTTCTTACCGGCTCCGCCCTTTTGGTTCTGACGATGTTCGTTTCAGTATTCTTGTATAACTGTAAAAATGATGAACCGGAACCGGCCGATAGCTATGTGGTTCCAAGCAACATCACGTCGGATCACATTGTGGGAACCAGTCCGTGTCCGCAAATCGTGGGTGACTTCTCGGTGTGGTCCATTGGCGCCGAGTCCCGATTGGATGAGGTGGATTCTGTGGTCGTGATCAACGACAATAAGAACCTGGATGTTCAGTTCAAACCCACCAAAAGTGATGTTACTGTTTTTGAAAGTGCCAAACTTCAGAAGTGTGAAATAAAATTCAATTGCAAACCGCAAACGTCAGTCGACTCAAAAATCACCTTCAAAATCTACCGCAAAGGCTCGCTGGTGGAAACGTTGGATCGTCAGGTGATTGTGCGGGTTTCTCAGTGAATGTTTGAGGGCGTGAGGTTGGAAGGATGAAAGGGCGTGAGGAGTTGTCCTATTTTCAAGCGATTCATCCCGAATTCCGAATTCCGAATTCCGAATCCCGAATCCCGAATCCCGAATCATACCTTCACTACGTTTACGCTGTCGCAAAAGCTTTAGCATAGGCGACCGGCAGGCAATCCCGAATGTCGATGCCTGAAATAGATTGACCGTTTTAGAGATTGAAAATCGACTAAAATGAGCAAATACAGTAAACAATTTAGGATGACCACTGAGGAGCGACAACGTCGGACGTTCAGTGAAGAGTTAAAGCGAAAACTGGTCAGGGAGATTCAGGAAAAGCGCACGACGATTTCCCAGGTATGCAGAGCACACGAGGTTACTGATAAATCGGTATATCGCTGGATTGAGCTATATTCACAAAAGGCAAAACCGACAAGAACAATTGTGGAATCAAAGAGTGATACATCCAAAATACTTGCCCTTCAAAAGCGGATCGCAGAGCTTGAGCGACTGGTTGGTCAAAAACAGATCATGATCGACTTCAAAGACAAAATGATTGATTTAGCTGAAGAGGCTTATCAGGTTGATATCAAAAAAAAATTTGGGACCGAACCATGATCTACTTCTGGCAAAACCGTCATGAGTTGAACTGCAGTCTCAATATGCTTTATCGAACCATGGGTACAAGTAAGCAGAACTTTCATCAGTGCTTACAACGAAGCAAACGTCAGCAGGAGGAGATTTTTCTTTTGGTAGATCTGATCAAGCAGATTCGTAAGGATCATCCAACGATGAACAGCCGGGCCATGTATTACAAGATTAATCCGGTGTTTGTGGGCAGAGACAAGTTCGAGTCCATTTGCCGGGAGTGCGGCTTCCAGGTTGAGCGAAGGCGTAATTACCGAAGGACTACGGATAGTTCGGGTGTGATCCGTTTTGCTAATCTGTTGACCAATAGAACCATCACGGCTGTGGATCAGGTATGGAGCAGTGACATCACCTACTTCGAGGTAGAAGGTATCTTTTACTACATCACCTTCATCATTGACAACTACTCCAGAAGGATCGTGGGGCATCATACCTCGGCCAGATTAAAGACTGAACATACTTCATTGCGTGCACTTAAAATGGCTATCAAGACCCGAAGGGGTATTATACCTGCGGGGCTGGTGTTCCATTCAGACGGGGGCGGTCAATATTATGACGACAAATTTTTAGAACTTACTCAGCGCTATGCCATGGCTAATAGTATGTGTGAAGCTGCGTGGGAAAACGGTAAAGCCGAACGAATCAATGGCGTAATAAAGAACAACTACCTGATCCACTGGAGCATAAAAACACCAAAGGATCTCATGTTAAAAGTTGACCGTGCGGTGCAATTGTATAACCAGGAAAAGCCACACAGTAGGTTGGGATATTTAACACCGGTGGAATATGAAAAAAAGGTTCGTACCTTAGCCAAAGGAAATCCTTCTAACACTGAGTTATCATATCCAAACAAGGTGTTAAGGTAAGTATGAAAACGGTCAACGTTATTTAGGCATACACAGAATCCGTACTCCGTAATCCGTACTCCTTAATCAAGCTTCCTTTTCCAACATCTCCTTCCCAATCCGCATTTCCTCCTGCTCCTTTTGGCCAACCGTAGGATACGACAGGTTGAGTGATTTGAGTTTTTGAACGATGATGTCGCACACCGCCATCCGCATAAACCATTTATTGTCGGCCGGTATCACAAACCAGGGCGCATGGGCGGATGCCGTGTGCCGGATGGCCTGCTCATAGGCGTTCTGGTAATCCTCCCAACGGGCACGCTCATGAACATCGCCCAGATTAAATTTCCAGTTTTTCTCAGCACGTTCAATTCTGCTCAGGAAGCGTTTCTTCTGCTCATCCTTGCTCACGTTCAGGAAAAATTTAAGAATTACCGTACCGTTTTCGGCGAGATGTTCTTCATGATCCCGAATGGATTTGAAACGCTTTTGCCAAAATTCCTCCGTGATATCTGCTTCCACATCAATACCGGGGATTCGCTGACCTAAAATAAATGATGGATGAACCCGAGTGACCAAAACCTCTTCATAGTAGGATCGGTTATGGATCGAGAATTTACCCCGTTCGGGCAAACACAGCTGGGTGCGCCAGAGGTAGTCATGATCCAGTTCTAACTGAGACGGCGCCTTAAAACTATACACCTGACCTGCCTGAGGGAACATACCGGAAAAGACGTGCCGGATGGTGCTATCCTTCCCAGCTGCATCCATGGCTTGAAAAATCAACAAAACCGCATGCCGATCTGATGCATACATCATCCGTTGCAAATCATGGAGTTCTTCCTTGTCCTTTTCCAGCTTTTTAACGGCCTTATCATCTTCGGTCCAATCAGCGGTATAACCACAATTGTATGCGGACAAGTCAAAGGACTTACCATGATAAACGGCAAGCTTGGGGTCGTGTAGAAAGTTCTGCATGAAACAAAGTTAAGGTCGCAGCGAGTACGATGACCTTTTATTGAACATGGAATTAATCCCCGATAGACTCTAATATTCCACATTTATCGGCTTCAATACCTTGGTTAATTTACATTTGCAACTCATTTTTCACCATGTCTTTACCAACCGTAGAAACCGCCGTTGAACTGGGTCTTCGCCCGGAAGAGTACCACAAGATTGTTGAGATCCTTGGCCGTACACCAAACTTCGCTGAACTGAGTATTTACTCGGTGATGTGGAGTGAACATTGTTCCTACAAGAACTCCATCATCTGGCTTAAAAAACTTCCTAAAGAAGGTCCTATGATGCTGGCGAAAGCCGGTGAGGAAAATGCCGGTTTGGTAGACATCGGTGAGGGATTGGCTTGTTGCTTTAAGATTGAATCACACAATCACCCTTCAGCCATTGAGCCTTATCAAGGTGCTGCCACCGGAGTTGGTGGGATCAATCGCGATATTTTTTCAATGGGCGCACGTCCCATTGCCCAGTTGAATTCACTTCGATTTGGGAACATCGGGACAGATCGAACCAAGTGGCTGGTTAAAGGAGTGGTAAAAGGAATTGGCGATTACGGCAACTCGTTTGGAATTCCAACCGTAGGTGGTGAGGTGTATTTCGATGACTGCTACGAAACCAACATTCTGGTTAATGCCATGAGCGTAGGTATCGTTGAAGTGGGTAAAACGGTTAGCGCCGTGGCCGAGGGCGTGGGAAATCCGGTATACATCTTTGGTTCACGAACCGGTAAAGATGGAATTCACGGAGCAGCCTTTGCGTCCAAAGACATTACGGAAGACAGCATGGAAGACCTTCCTGCTGTTCAGGTTGGTGATCCGTTCTGGGAAAAGTTGATTCTGGAAGCCTCCATGGAACTGATTGCGTCTGGAGCTGTAGTGGGCATGCAGGATATGGGTGCCGCTGGTATTACCTGTTCAACTTGTGAGATGAGTGCCAAAAGCGGAACGGGCATGAAAATCGATCTGGACAAGGTGCCGCTGCGACAGGACGACATGACCGACTGGGAGATTCTACTAAGTGAATCTCAGGAACGCATGTTGGTGATTATTGACAAAGGCCGGGAAGCGGATATTGAAGCCATTCTGGATAAGTGGGATTTGCTTTATGCCAATATCGGCGAAGTGACCGAGAACGGTCGGATTGAATACTGGAAAGATGGCGCATTAGCGGCCGATGTCCCAGCCCATTCCCTGGTTTTGGGTGGTGGCGCTCCTGTTTATGAGCGCGAGTGGGAAACACCTGCCTACACCAATAAAATTGCAGACTTCAACATGGACGAGGTACCCATTCCTCACAACCTAAAAAAGGTTGCCCTGTTCCTGACAGGCCTACCAAATATCGCATCCAAAAAATGGGTATACCATCAATATGATTCCATGGTAGGTACGGTGAACCAGAGCACCAACCAGCCTAGCGACGCCGCCATTGTACACATCCGTGGAACGGAGCGATCCCTGGCATTGACCGTTGATTGCAACAGCCGTTATGTATACGCCGATCCTGAGAAAGGAACGGCAATTGCCGTAAGTGAGGCAGCTCGAAACATCGTTTGCAGCGGAGGTGTTCCATCGGCTATTACCAACTGCCTGAACTTCGGAAATCCGTATGATAAAGGTGTGTATTGGCAGTTTAAGAATGCCATAATGGGCATGAAACTGGCGTGTGAAAAATTTGGCACACCTGTAACCGGAGGGAATGTAAGTTTCTATAACCAAAATCAGGAGGATGGCACGGCGGTGTATCCAACTCCAACCATTGGAATGGTAGGACTGGTTGAGAAGCAGAGCCACATCACCACCCTGGGTTTCAAGGACGAAGGGGATGTAATCATCATGCTGGGCAAAGAAATCGTTGATCTGGGCAGTTCCCAATACGTGGCCAAATACCATAACATCAGCCACTCCCCGTGCCCCTACTTTGACCTCGACGAAGAATACAAACTTCAGAAAACGGTGAAGGAGCTTATCCGAACCGGAAAAATCAAAAGTTGCCACGACATCTCTGAAGGTGGCTTGTTCATCAACCTGTTGGAATCAGCCATGGCTAGTGGAAATGGATTTGACATTGCCACCAATCTGGAAGAACGACAAGATGCCTATCTGTTTGGTGAAGCACAAAGCCGGGTTGTGATTACGATTCATGCGGCCGACATGGACGCTGTTACCACCTTGGTTCACAACCATCAACTCCATTACCGAAAATTGGGTGAAGTATCCGGGAACAGTGTGTGCATCAACGACACCGATTGGGGTACCGTTGCATCTTTCAAAGAGATTTACGATAATGCATTGGAGAATCAGCTAACCGCGCGAGCGGCAGTCTGATCGCTGATGTAGTATGCAGTACACCCTAGAAATTACCTTGGACCTCCCAAAAGGGAAGGTGATCAATCTGTTCGATAATCCCCACAATCTCAAGCATTGGCAGCCTGGATTTCAGGAACTATTACCCATCGAAGGCAAACCCGGTGAGGTAGGTGCCAAATCCCGACTCACGTATATCAATGGCAACAAGCGAATCGAACTGATCGAGACCATCATCCAACGGGATTTACCCCATTCCTTTTGTGCCTCTTACGAAACGAACGGAGTGCTCAATCGGATCGATAATCAATTTCATGAAGTGAATGGTCGTACCACTTGGATTGCACACAATGAATTCCGGTTTTCCGGCATTATGAAACTGTTTGCCTGGTCCATGACCGGCATATTCAAAAAACAGAGTTTGCAATTCATGCAGAACTTCAAACGATTTGCAGAAGAAGGTAAGAGTGTTTCCGTTTAATGACCCACTACACAGCTAGTCCGAGCATCGATAATCTACCGCACCATCACCAGGCTTCCAATCCGAACAAATCCTGGAAAGTTTGAAGACCTTGGCGTCTTTGGTAAAGCGTTTTTCGACCTCAGGTAGGGATAATCTAGCCTGGGTCAAGGTGATGCCCTCGTTGAGAATGAGGTAATATTCTGCCCCCTTCTGATACATCAAACAATCCCAAACACCTAGGTAATAAGCATATTGTGGTGAATAAATCGCCAAGGAATCATAGTGATCTTTCAGGTGTTGTATATCGGTTAACGACGTTCCCGTTGCGAGCAAGATGGACCATTCATTAATGGTAGAACTGGATTGAAAATGATGCTTAACACAGGCTACCATTTCATCCATTGTCAATCCATCTATGCTTCCGGAATCCTTGGTAAACGTATAAAGCGAATCAATTGGCAGGGTATGCTTCGTGACCTGTGAGCCCACCATCTCCCAATACCAAACCAAACGTTGGTCAGGGTTGTACAAATTGAAATTAACTCCCATGAGTTCCATTGTCCCATCGGTATTCACATCGTGCAGAAAGGATCTGATTTGACCATAGATGCCTTCCTCCTGATAGTCCACGTCCAGGGTAATGACATCCACACACTCATGAGCCCGATGATTCAACAGAATCAATAAGTGGCTTTCTGTAAACAGGAATCGGTCGGCATTGTAGCTACGCACTAAAAAGGCATCCACCTGGTCCGACATTCGAAATCTTATGGTGCCTTCCCATCCGCTTTGAGTCGCATACGGGAGGCTGTTGATTCTGGATGGAGGTACAACGGCGAATAAGACGGAATCAGGTATGTCGTGATACGATAACACCGGTAGAACATGATGAACGTCCATGGGCTTATGCAGCGGTACGTCATCAAAGCACATCGCAAAACGATCAAAGGTTGATGTCTGAGCGCTCACGTTGGCGCCAAAGTGCCCAAATAGCATCATGCCAAGGGCGAGAATGGACTTCAGAATCCGATGTATGAACTGTTTATGCATACCGAAACCCAACCGTTAACAGCGGGCCATTTTTCTTTTTTTCCCAACGTATCCTTTGTCCATTACCTTACGGATGTAATCCGGTGCAAACGGGACCTTACAAGCCGTCCCGCCAAGATTTACCGATACTTTTCCGATGGTCTTGGCTGTTTCAATAGCCATTGGATTGAGTGCTTCAATGTAGGCCCCAACGGCTATAACAAATCCATTCATGGTATACCTTACCCGATTGGGGACCTGATGAATGTTGGCTTGAACACGTTCCATCAAAGCCTTAAATAAATCCAGATCCAATTCGGTATCTGGTCGGATTGAAATCCAGGACGAAAGGGTTGACCATCCGGTTGAAGCAATTTTTTCGTCGGACGAATCGATCCACTTTAATCCCATTTTCAACCCATGCGGACTTTCAGCCGCAATCCATGGAACGGTATATTCACTGACCATATACCACGATGCATGCTCGGCCCAATGCTGCAAATCATCCGTGGAAATTTGATGTTCATCTGCAATTAATCCGGCAAAATACATGGCATCGGCATTACCCGTATTGAAGAGTTTGAGCGAAAGATCATGATCCTTTTTTATCTTCTTTTGGATCTTTTTCATGTCGCCCACTTTAACACCAAACATCAAGTCGGGTGCTCCATGATTTTTAAAGATGGATCGAATTTGCTCGCTGCCCAGGCTTTCCAGCTCAGACATAACTTCTTCAACAGTCATGCGTCAAAATTAATCACAATGACGCCCGAAAAACAGGTGAAAAATAGGGGCAATAGCTAAGCTGTTACGACTGAAGATGATACATCCCATTCTTGATGGCATACACCACCAATCCGGCTGTATTGGAACTCCCCGTTTTAGTAAGAATTCGGTTCCGATAGGTATGAATGGTATGCCTTGAAAGGTTCAGTTTATCGGCTATTTCCTCATTAGTTAGCTGTTCACAAATCAGCTCTAAAATTCGGATTTCTGTATTCGTGAGTGGCTCTTCAGCACTCGCCGGAGGCCCGGAGATTCCTTTCATGAGCATCTGGGTCACGTCCTGATTGATATGATACCCATTGGAGTAAACGGAGTTGATCGCTTCCTTGAAATCGTCGAAATGATAATCCTTAAACACAAAGCCGTTGGCACCGGCTTGCAGCATTTTCTGGATAATCGGTTCTTCCTTGTGAAAGGACAATCCCAGTATTTTCACCTCTTCCCCAAGTTTCTCCCGAATAGCCCGGACGCATTGATCTCCAAAGCATTTCTTCAGATTGTAATCAACCAGAAAAACATCCGGTTGTTCCTTCCAGGTAAGTCGGGACATTAATTCCTCTGAGGTTGGTACATGGTAGATCACCTCAAATTCCGGCACTTGATCCAACAGTGACGCCAAACTTTCGCGAACCAAATTGTGGTCCTCAACAATGGCGATTTTAATAGGTTCTTTACTCATTCTACAGGCACTTATAGAAGTCAATCACCTTTTTAGGTATCGGCACTGCACCTAATTTAGAGATTGACTTTCAATTCTTTATGTTTTTCATTCAACAGTTATCCACTGTAAACTTGTACTACTGAACTGACAAGTCTGCACTACTTATGCAATCTTCTCAACACTGCTTTACAAATTCCCTTGACGTCAGGCTATTCATAAGGCCCGGCGTTAAGCGTAAAAATCTTTTCATATAAATAGTTAAGTATCAAAGAGGGTGATGTGAATCATCCTCTTTTTTTTAAAGCTTTTCTTTGGTGCGACAGGAAACTGGTCAGGGTTTATTGCCCAAATTCACATTTGGTTCACCTGTTTGGTTTAAACAAGTATTCCCAGGAATACTTAAAACGGGGGCAATATAGAGACCGATCAAATTGATCCTGTCATGCTTTTACCTGATTTAGCCTCCTGTTTTATGAGGATTTTTTTATCCGAAAAAGAGTTCTTCGAATACGCATTAAGTGGTTTTCTTTTCACCTACTTGTAGATACCCTTGATGCAGGGCCAGGTAGATGAGGTGGGTAACATTCTTGGCCTGGAACTTCTCCATGAGATTTTTACGGTGCGACTCAACCGTTTTGGGACTGATGCCCAACCTGATTCCAGCTTCCTTAGCTGTGCATCCCTGAAAGAGTGCTTCCAGAATTTCAAGTTCCCGATCCGTAATATCGATCTGGTCTTGCTTATATCGCTGAATGGAAAGGGCCAATTGGGTGGCGATCTCCGGAGAAAAATAGGCTCCATTTTCCATGACCTGGCGAATGGCCCCTGCAATATCGAAATCCCGCTCACTTTTTAACATATACCCGTGAACACCTATTTCAATACAGGGAACAATGACATCGGCTGATTCATGCATCGAGAGCATGAGGATCTTGACATGGGGGTATTTGGACAAAACATCCTCGGCAACGGTGAGACCTGTTCGAGTCTCCCCAACCACTGTACTGCTCAAGCTATAATCCAGAATGAGCACATCCGGTTGACGATCTACGAGTTGAGCCATCAAACTATCAACGGTATTACTCACATCCGTGACCTGAATGTCACTTCGAAGATTGAGAACAGATCGAAGTCCGTCTGTTACCACCTT
Source organism: Flavobacteriales bacterium (assembly GCA_020635355.1). GTDB lineage: Bacteria > Bacteroidota > Bacteroidia > NS11-12g > UBA9320 > WGNA01. The sequence goes on along the minus strand of JACJZW010000003.1, from coordinate 148,374 downwards.
GTGATCGTCCAGAATGCTAACTGTTATCACCTGATTCATGATCCAAATTCTATGCGACAATTAAAGCCCTCAAACGGCACATGCCTGAGGTCTACAACGGAATCAAAGGTAACAAGCCGCTGGTTTAAATCCTGCACATTTAGGTCATAGCTTTGATTGGGCTGATAACCGGTTCCATTATCACTATACATGAACGTACACTGCTTGTCACTGCATGTGATTTGAATCTTCACCTTGGTTGCTTTTCCAAACTTCAATGTGTGTCGGATGAACTCCTGGGTAATCGCATAGAGTTCTACCTCGTAAGGCTTTCTTTCCGACTCCCTTAACGACTCAATCTCCAACTCCACATCCAGCGAATTAGCCTTTCGAAGGATCTTGACCAGATCGTCCACGGCATCGGCATAATTGAATTGATGATTGGGGTTTGCTTTCAGGCTGTTGGAGAGGTTTCTGACCTGTGTTACCCCTTCATCCAATAAGTTGGCAAACTCCTCCAACTGTACATCGTTTTCTACCCCCAGATCCTGAATCTTGGATCGCATTTGCTGGAGCTGCAGTCGCAATACAAACAACACACCTCCTAAGCGGTCGTGTACATCCCTACCGATCAATTTTCGTTCTTTGATCTGAGCGTCAATAACAGATTGCACCCGTTCAACTTCAAAACGTTGAATCAGATCATTTACATGCTGCTGATGAAGCTCCTGGGTATTTTGGGCAATAATCTTCCCCCTCCTGTATAAGATTACAAGATCCACCACCACAGCAATCATCAATAAGACAATTGCGGATGACCCTATAATTATAGGGAGTATGTTGGGGACTGCCTGTGTTTCCAAATAATTCCGGTTAGTATCATTACCGACGAGAGAACGTATCCCACATCATTTATATATGCCTTTACTACAAACGACTGATGTTCTGTCAAATAACCCTTCAATATCTCCGCATATTGAGCCGCCATTCCCAACGAATAATAGGCAAAGTTTGCCAACGCAAAAAACAATATGACAGGTGGTAATAGGCTTGAGCGCAAAACCATATTTCTCATCAATAAGTATGATCCTGCGGCTATCAAAAACGCCGTAACGATATATGGGATGTAATTAAATTGACCTCGAATTCCAGAGTACAAACTGTAGATCAACCAGATCATCATTACAATTGCCAATGCAATCAAATAAGCTGTAGAAAGCCATTTTATTGGACTTGACCGGAAGTAAACATACAACACAATCATACCCAAAAGAGGTATGGAAAGGTTGTAGAGGAATATGGTATGCTGCTTCAGACTAACCAGATAAGTGGCATACAGGTCTACCACCAGGTTAATCCACAGAACGGATGTTGCCAGAATGTCTAACAGAGATAACTTCTTTAAAAGAAATAATGAAACAACAGATGCCGCAAGGCATACCCAAGTAGGCACAGTTATCTCTGTTAGAAACTTCATTCGTGGTTAGTAATCCAAACGTTATTTACTGCAGTGTGGAGGACACAATCGACCCAAATCCAATCCCATTTCCTTAAAGGGTATGCTCTGATTGTAGTTGTTCGAAATAAACAAATTTGAGGAGGATCCCATCACCAATACCGGCGTTTGAACATGTAATCCAATGGTAACCGGAACTGGTCCGTCCACCGTAATGTTATCGTTGTAAACCGCACCATTGAACACGTGTAGCACATACTCACCAGTGGATTGATACGCATTGTCCATGACAAAGTTGTAGACGTTATCACCGGAGTAATAGATCAATTTGGGATGGGTTAATTCGCTCACCCGATACGACGTACCGTTGGGATACACATCGTAAACGGATATAGAATCCTGATAGCGTTGCTTCATTGCGCTCAGTTCCGAAGTATTCATGGTCTGAATACCGGTGGTGGTAAAAACGAGCATTTCGTTATTGTGGTTTGGGTTGTTCAATACATTTACTCCATTGGTGGAGAGCGTAGCAAACGTGATGGCATAGGAAAAGTACTGGGTACCATTTTCCTCCCGAAGGATGTAGTGCAAGGCAATTCCCGTATCGGAAGCACCTTTTAACCAATTGGTATCCAAATAGTTCACCAAATCACTCCAGTTTGCCTTCCACTCCATGTCAACAATAGACGAATTTGTTTGCCACTTGTAAGCGGTTTGAAATTCTTGCCTGAGTTGACCCAGGAGTGTTTGAGAAATTGGAGAACCATCGCTTTCGATGTCCGGACTCATTGCCCCCGGTTGTTCTCCCACCTCAGTTCCCATCGCGTACACGCCAGTGCCCGACAATGAAAACAGGGTTAAAATAGTCATCACTAAGTAGTTAATTGTAGTTTTCATCTCGTGTTTTTTTGAAAGAATTTCAAATGTGGCGTTTTATGTCCACAATAAAATCAGGGTTTTACCTGATAATAAATGGTAGAAAATAGGGATTTCCCCTAGGCTGGAGGATTAGAATCGGAACCGAATACCCCAAAGAATTTGTCGGGGTGCCAGGTATCGAGCAGGATTGTTTGGAGGTGTTCCGCTTTCTTCCGGTCCAATGTAGCGCGGATCTCGCCAATCATTAGGAACATCATCTCCAGGTTCCCAGGCCTTACCGGTAATTGGGTTAATGATCTGGGCGTTCTTTTGATTCAATAGATTTCGAGCCTCAAAGCTTAAGGTAATTCCCTTAGCCGACCCCTCTCTCAAAACGAAGGTCTTGTTGATCTTTAGATCGGTATTAAACCAGGCTTTTGCCCGATTTTGCAGGTATTGATTGGTTAATGGCGCGTATTGAGGTCGGCCCAAATCATTATACCCTTCCAATTGTTGCGGCGTATACCGGTAACCGCTCTGGTAGTTGTTGGACATAAAAACCTGCACTCCGCGGAACCAATTGGGTAATCGTCTCAGCGATGTATCGTAGGTTAATGCCACACCCAAGGTAGTATTCCATGGCCGGTCCCACGCCAAATATTGTTCGGTACTCAAAGGCACCTCACCCGTTTGGGCAATTTGCAAGGCCGATTCCCGTGCTGAGTTAGACTTCCCGCGTGCTACCTGATAGGAGGCATTCCAAAAGAACCGAAGGTATTCCGCCACCCGATAATTCATCGTTAACTCGGCTCCCTGCACCTTAGCGTAATCTTGATTAATGTACATCACTTTGGTAACGGGCCTGCCGGTTTGATCGGCCACAATGACGCTACGGCTTACGATGTAGTCAAATCGGTTGTTGTTATAGGCCGCGAGGGTCACGGCAAAATCTTTATTGATCTGAGTTTTATAACCCACTTCATAGGATACGTTCACCTCCGGATTCAAATCCGGATTTCCGATGTTGGATAAGAACGAGCGATCCTGATATTCCGGATCCAATCCCGCATACACAAACCGAGGGTGCGGCAATCGCATGGAATGCGAATAATTGAAATACATGGAGTTATTGGAAGTAACCGGGAAACTCACATTCACCTTGGGCAATAACCTCATCTTATAGCGCATACCGAAAAGGCCAACCGTATGATTCATATAATCCTCGCGGATCTGATCAATAACAGGTGCTTGCGGATTTTGAATCGCCTCATCGGCAAATCGTCCGGGTGCCCAGTAGTTAAACCGCATACCCAAATTGGCAATAATGCCCTTGTATGAGATCCGATCCGTAACGAAGAAGCCGCCGTTATTGGGCTTTACCGACCAGATATCGTTGCTCGATCCGATGGAAATAGACGGTGTAACCAGAGTATCATTGATGGCAATAGGCGCACCAACCCATGGTTTATACACATCCACCCATTGATAGTGATTGAACTTTTGTTCCCAACCAAAGCTAAATCGGTTGGTCTTATTGGCCGGATAGTAATTAATCCGCAACTTGAGGGTGTATTCACTCACGAAGTGATCATGCCAAGTTCCTGATATTCCACCATTATTCACCAGACCTGGGCCGGGCAAAACGTACTGGATATTATCCCCCGGATTGAATACGGTAACCGGATCGGTGACGATTGAATATTCATCATATAACGCGTCTACGGTTGATGTACGGAATGGTCTGCCGTTCGCATCAGCCCGCATATTCGTAAATAAACGTCCCACCGTAGCGTGAAGAACCGTTTTCTTGTTCAACGCGTGTTGTAGGTTGATGGCGGTAAGATTAGCCTGATGAGTATACGTTGTGGCATTGTCGAGATTCAAACTGCGGTTGAACTGAAATCCCGGTGTAAGAATGGCATCAAACCCCACAATTTGAAGGGTTCGGGTATTTTGATTGATACTCAAACTGTGCTGGTTGGTAATGGTAAGTTTGGTACCTGCTTTTACCTTCCACGCTAACTTAAAGGTATGCGTAAACTGATTGTCTTCTCGTGGTGCCCAAATCGAATCATTGGCAAACAGTGAGCTGTGCAACTGATTGGCTACTGATCCAAAATAGGTATCTGTCAGGCGAAAGGTAAAATTGTTGAAATAGGTAACTTTTTTATCCGTTTTAGGGATGGCGCCTGCCAAACTGAATTCGCCTACATCCGTAAACCATTGATTGGCTCCGTTGAGAAACCCCAGGTGATCGCTTTGCCAATGACCGGCAACTTCAAATTTTTCGGTTCCCTCGCGAATGGTCGTTGAAATGACACCAGCCGATCCATTTCCATATTCAGCTCCGCTTCCTCCGGTAAACAATTCCATCTCTCCAATGGAACCACTGCTCACTTCCACGCCAAAACCGGTTCCGGCCAAGGGATCCTGAGCGGTAATATTATCCACTACAAACTGTGTTTCATAAACCCGAGCCCCTCGAATTTGCAGACCATCGGTTGTTTTGGTCACTCCGGCCTGTAAGGCCACCACTTCCTTAACGTCCCGCACATTCATATCGCCAATCTCCGTTTGACTCACCGTCACCTTTGAATCGGCTTCATCCAGTTTAACCAGTCCTTTTTTACCCACCACGGTTACCGGAGCGAAGGTATTGTCCAAAGCCTCCAGCTTCATATTCAGGCAAGTTGTCTGATTTGCCGAGATGTGAATACCTGTAAATTGTTTTTCGGCGTATCCCACAAACTGAACGCTTACGGTATAGTCCCCGGGTTTAATGTTCTCTATGAGGTACGAACCATCCGGATTACCGATGGTTCCGTAGTATGTTCCCACCAAATAAACGGTGGCATTTGGAAGCAGGTCATTGGTTTTTGCATCCCGAACCACACCAGTCAACGTTCCCGTCTTACTTTGTCCAAACGCTGTAAATGCACTTAAACACAGAAGGACGATATAGCCGAAATGTCTCACCAGTTAAATTGATTTAGAAGGATGTCGTCTATGAGTGATTGAAGATCAGCCGGATTCTTGCGGAAGAGGTACAACTCCACGCTGAAGAAAACCTGTTTCACCTGTCCGTTGGTCTTGCGCACCGCCCCTACCACGTTAGGACCAGCCCAGGCACCGAACTTGGATAACTGCGCTTTATAATAGGGCTCTGCATCTACCGTGGGCACAAAGGGATCCACGCCCAAAACCAAATTGAGCGGCTGCAATTTTTTGCCTGATCCGTCTAGGGCGTACACGGCCGAATCCGGGTTGATTACGGCCTGTCCACTGGTGGTAGACAAACTATCCACCGGCAAAGCACCCCGAATGGGATCCGGATTGAACCCGGCGGGAAAGCTGGTGGTTATCAGTGATTTTCCCCCACCATCCGTGTAGTTCTGAAGCACCTCGGCAGCAAATTCCAGCAAGAGTCCGGATTGACCGGTAATGGGACTGGTAAAGAGCGACTGATCGCAATTGAACACCAGCTTATCATACAACTCCGTGAGTAAGGTAAAGGTAGGATTCCAGAATCGAGGTTGGTACTGCCCCTGATCCACGGCAAAGTCCACCGCATCTATGGTGCCGTAGGTTGTGCTGACCAATTCCCGGTACTTTTTGTTGATGTCCTGAGGCTGACCACTAATCAACAAGAGATCGCTGGTCTGTCGTTTGACAAAAATGACATCGGATGTATCCACTTCGCTGACAGTTCCCGCCTGATCCGTTACGCGCAGGTAGAAGATATTGGCCCCGTGGTTATTAAACCCATCAAGGGTACCAGCCACATTGCGGTCGGTATTATAAAAAAGATCCGCTTTCACGGTTCCCAGTGCTTTGGGATCCTGAGCCCGAAGGCTTACCATGATCTTCCCACGATCCAGTTCCAACCAACTTCCTTCGTTCACCTTCAGCTCAGCCTTGGCCACGGTGGCATCGCCATCCGGATCGGAATAGCTCCATCGGAAGGTCACCACGCTAAACGCCGTATCGGCCGGGAAACTTGACGACTCAAAAGCCACTTCCGGCGGGGAATTTCTCAGCGGAACAATGAGCTTGGCCGGGGTGGGATCAACCAACCCTTGATCATCAATGGATCGGACTTGAAATTCGACATCTGCCGTGTCCACACCGGGATCAATGGAAAACTTAAATGTGCTGTCACGCTGGGTGGTCACGTACCACTCTGCACCGTTAATCGAATATTCGTAATGATGGATGTAACCGTCTTTATCGGTTCCATACCACGTGAGGTAGACACTCGTATTGAGACGATTTTCTCCTTGTCGGTCGATTTTCTCAATCGACATAAACGTGTCGGGTGGCTGATTGCCCACGGGCGAATCTTCCTTGCAACCGGCAAGTAGCAACAGAACCGATATCACCAAAAGATATCGGTTCTGTAACTGGGTTATGGAAAATCGTTTGTTCAACCGAACTATTTCGGGGTTACTTAACCAGGATTCGCGCAGATCCGATCATGTTGCCATGAGTATCGGTAAGGCGAACCAGATACATTCCGGTTGTTAATGAGCTGATGTTCATCGGAGAATTGTTTAACACATCACGGCTGATGTGGGTGCGACCGCTTAAATCCATCAGCGTCACATGAACTTCCGTTTGTTGATCAACCTGGATAAACAAGGCATCTTCAGCCGGGTTGGGGTAGACACTAATTTGATAACCAGCTACAGGGTGAACGGATCCCATTTCCGGATACATGGTTTCCGGAAGGGTTACGCTGCTTCCCCGGAAATCGTCATCGTTACGTGGCAACAAGCTGTAGTTGCTAAATCCGTAGTATAGGATTCCGATTACGGTGTCAAACGACATACCTTTCTCGGCCAAAATCGGCTCTACATTCATGATACCATCGGTACCTTTCAATGTGGTGTCAGACACAATGGAAACCCACAAACTACTGCTGTTGTTGGTATTTTGAATTCCGGCCTGAACGCGTCGGGCTCTGCCGTACGATGCATCGGCACTGGTGGCGATTTGATATTCACCAAAATTGCTCAAACGCGGATTGGATATGTATACTTTTCCCCCACCCGGGTTGGTCATGCCCACTAACATTCCTTCGTACTTCTCAGCGGCTTTGCTGAAGTAGAACGCGCTGTCGGATGGATCCAAACCAATCACGTCCACATTTTTCACTTCGCCGGTGCGAACCACTTTGGTCACATTCAAAACGGTGAGGCCGAAGCTTTCCGCAACCGTGCCGGTTACGGTTACCTCTTCGCCTCGGAACAACTTGATCAATTCAGAATTACCCTGGCACTTGATTCCAGCCCATTCGGTTTCATTTGGATCCTGGATGTAAATATTTTCCAGGTCATAGGCCTTGGCACTTGCGGTAACCACACCTGTAACGGTAACCACCTGATTTACAAAAGGAGAAGCATCTCGCGCAGGATAGAGCACTCGTTGTACATCGGAAATGGTCAATCCACCATTTCGAACGGTGTAAAAATGGAAATCAGGATCAGACATTGACGTCGCCGCAAAAGGCGAGTAGCTGATCTGTCCGATATCATCGGTTGATTTGATGTAGAATCGAACCACAGTACCCTCAGAGGCGGATGGAATCTCCGCTTCATACGTATCGGTTGTTCCCGACTTAACGGTTAAGGTTACTTCGGTAAACTGATCATAGGTTGCACTCGCATTGGTGGTATAGAAGAGGGATGCACTTTGTACTGATCCGTCAAAATCCACAATGTTTGCCGTGATCATAACCTTTTCTGAATCCTTTGGCACCAAAGGCGTACGTACAATTCCAGAAATATTTGGTGGAGTTACACCAATCTTGTAATCACCGTCACGAGTTGGATTAATTTCATATCCCCGACCCGAGCTGTTGCCGGTACACCCGTTTTCGGAGTGCATGATGATGCCCCGGATGTAATCGAATTTTGTCCCCACCACAGGAGCTTTAAACTTGCCTTGTTTGAGCGGTGACGATGTTCTGGAAGTGGTGTAAGACGATGTTTTCTGTGCAAAAAACCGATCGGAAACGTTTATCACATTTCCGTCTTTGTCAACCACGTCAAAACTCACCCGATTCCCACTAAAATTGTAGACCGCTGAAACCGTCAGGTCCTTGAGTTCTACATACGAATCTTCGTATTGCTCACCTGTTGGCAGTTTATTGGTTCGGGTATTGTCGTTAAAATCCCCGAGATCCACCACAATGGGTGTTGGAGCCGTCATATTTCCAATAACGGTGAGTGCTGAATTGTTCAAAACATTGAGCTGGGTTTCACCCTGATATCGGTTAACGATACCCGTTACCTTGATGATCATCCCTGCGTAGAGGTTGTAGACGTCGCTAACCGGCAAATCAGCCCCACTCGCATCCTGATAAACACCCATCACCTGAAGTCCGGCAAAGTTACCGCTGGCACCGCCATCGGCTGTATCTACTACGTGAACAAACGGACGGAAACCACCTTGAACGGAACTGGATGGTACGTCAATTAAATTGGCATCCTGAACCACCACCCCAACAACGGTTACGGTATCCAGAAAGTAGGCGGATGTATCGCTACAGGCGTTGAGTTTTGCCTGAGATACATACTGAAGATCCCGAATGGAAATTTCCGGATGCTGGGCCAAGGCCACTCCGGACAACATCATTCCGAAGATCATCAACATCAGATACTTAAACGTGCGTTTCATACTAATTCTATTGTGTTCTTTCAATTATTTTAGGACAGCAAATTTTCCGCTGTACGATTTTCCTGTTGTTAAGTCTTCCACGGTGAAGAGATACAATCCCCGGGCGATGATCTGGGTATGTTCCGAGAGCAAGTCCCAGGCATGTTCTCCCCCACTGAATACGTTCCGGTCACTGTTCTCCGCTCCGAATGTTTGGTACCATCGGATATCGGATCCGTTGTAATCCGGTTCATGTCGTATTTCATCTATAAAATCTCCACCAACCGTAAATACCCGAATGATGCACTTCTCCGGTAGATTGGCAAAATAGATCTTTCGGCTCTGTTCCTGAAAATTACTGGTTCCTTCCCAGGCCGCTCCTGAATAATAGGGATTGGGATATACAAAGGGTTGATTGGTTTCCAGGTTGGCATTCACCGGCTTGCCCGCAAAGGCCCTGAAGTTGTTCGACAAAATACTCGATTCCAATGACTCCAGATTACTATTGGGATTGCCTCGGTCATATGCCGTGACAGACAGGGCATACTGCCAGCCGTTTTGGATATTTTCGATCGTAAACCGATAGTAATAGGTATTGGAATCTCCTTCAAATCGCACCGGATTGTCCAATCGGATTTTTTCAAATCCGGTTTCGTTAAACAACTGATTCCCCGACAAATCCCAATCTCCAACGCGTTTTAAATCTTTTGCCAAATCAGGCACTTTGGTGACGTCAAAACCTAATTGAGTCATGTAAATCCGATAACCTTCAAAGTCCTTCTCCAACGTGATGGGGTCCACAGAAGATTCGGCGTTATTGCTCCAATAGATATCAATCTTGTTCTCGCCGGTTACCACCTTGGTTTTCGGAATGTCCGGGGGAGCTGGCAGGATAAATCGCGTAATGGATCCATTCCCATCCGCATCTTCACCATCGTCCAGTTTCCCATTGAAGTTTTTATCCTCTCCGTTAAACGCTACCTGAGCCCAATCGGCATTTTCCCGTATGATGGTTTGTTGGTAGAGGTTGTTGGCGCTATTAGGTTGGCCATCTTCCAACTTCTTACCCAACACAATGGCATAGGACACTTCAAAACTTTCACCGGGAGCCAATGACCGGAACGGACCAACCGACACCAGATCAGATCGATTTCCAGCGTCATTCAATTGCTCGGTAAAGCTCTTAGCACCACAAGCTCCATTTTGAGATGAGTTTTGTCGCCAGCAGGCTTCATGATTCAAGCCCTGGGTCATCTTAGTGTATCGACCTTGCTCGGTTGATGGCAGGAAGAAAACCGGATTACTCGTGTTGTTGAATTCCCAGGCGTTATAATGCGCCTTAAACGACGGATCGATGGAAGGATGATGAAATCCATTCTTATCCGTTGCTCCCAGAAACTTCTGACCAATGTAGCTGTTGGTAAAGCCCACATCACCGGCATTGTCGTAACAGTATGCCATCAACAGCGTATCCATAAAACCGTTTCCACCTTTATTGTAAAAGGCCGCCCCACCACTTCCGGCAGGCGTTACATTGATGTTACGGACTACCGTATTGGTCCACAACCCAAAATAAACGCTATCAATGGTACTGGTACTGGCATTCTTTATCCGGTAGTTTAGAATTACAAAGAAGTCTGAAAACGTATAGTTCCAATTGTAACTCTCCATCACCACTTCCAGATTCATGGGTTGAGTGTGCTGATTGATGGGGATATTGGTTCCGGGAACCAGCAGGTTCTTATCAGAAAACCGGGCGACATAATCCTGATGGGAGATGGCTTCCGGTGTAAAAAACGGACTATCGAACAGGCTGGATCGCTCCACCAAAACATCGCCTGGTTCGGCGGTAAATTCAAACCCTCCACGACCAGGAGAGTACCCACTTGGGGCATCATATGCTGAGGTGGAGACGGCCACTAAACTACCGTCAATTAAGCCGCCTACCCAGATACCACCTTCAAACAGGTGTTCGATCCCGGAACCGGCGGGAAATTCACAGCTTTGATCTCCACTTCCATCCCTATAGCCCCGAAACGAATTACCAATGGTTCCCACATTGGTCACATTCATCCGAACATTGCTGGCGTTAGTGGTTTTTTGTGAAAAGGACGATTGACCTTGTACCGACAAGGAAAGTGCTCCTGTGAGTATACACATGATCAACCTCTTCATTTCATCGGCAAATATAGAATCTGAGGCCGCTTACCGCCTGCCCCGCATTTATTAATTTAAGATTAAGTCTCGACGTTTCATCCACAAGCAAAAAAGGATGGATGTTGAGTGACGTGTGAGTTTACCTGAAACACTAATAAAAAGTGGCCCCAAAAGGGAACGAATGACTTCTTAAATGTGCGCCTAGTCTTCAGTTATTACAGTAACCTTGCCATCGGCCCAGAGATCTTCGATGGCATAAAATCCGCGCATATCCTTCTTGAATACGTGAGCCACTACCGTGATGTAATCAACAATGACCCAATTGCCTTCCCGCTGACCTTCTCGGCTAAACGGATTTTCTCCGGCTTGTTTTTTCACCTCGTCCACCACGGATTCTGCAATGGCTTCTACCTGCCGATCGCTATCTCCATGACTGATCACCATTATATCGGTAACCGCAGCGCCCAACTCGCGGAGGTCAATGACCACTACATTTCGGGCTTTCTTTTCAAGCATTCCCTGAACTACAATTTCCGCAAGTTTATCGGGACTTGCCGGCTTATTTGGCATAGAGATGATTTCGTTAATTTGCCGTCAAAATTCGCAAAAAATTGGAGATTCCAAGTCCTCAAACCCGATTCATTGGGCATCACGTCATGCAGTATGACAAGGTTATGTCAACCAACGACATGTTAATGGAGAAAATCCGGGAAGGGAATCTTCAGGAGGGGGCTATTGTTTTGGCCGGTGAACAGATGCGCGGACGCGGACAGCACGGCAAGGCTTGGGAAAGTCCAGCCGGCCGAAATGTGCTGATGAGTATTTATCTTAAACCTTCCTTCCTGAATGGAACAAATTTCCCCATGCTGGCATCATGCATAGCATTGGGAGTACGGGCGGTGTTGCAACGGCATCTGCCTGAGCGCGAGCTTCGTGTTAAATGGCCTAACGACATTCTGTGCAATGGGAAGAAAATCTGCGGCATCCTCATTGAGAATCATCTCAATGGTGTTCAATCCACCACCATTGTAGGCATCGGTATCAACGTATTTCAATCCATTTTTCACGCCTTTGAACGACAAGCAACGTCTATTCTGTTGGAACAACCGGGCTTCGTTGGTTCGGTAAGTTCTATCTGCTCCGATGTGTGTGAATGGGTGGAACGCTATTATTTGACGCTGCGCCAACCAAATGGTCCGCAACAAATAAGAGACTTATACGTAAGTCAGTTGTATCGCTTGAATGAGCAGGTTTTGGTGGATGCCACTTCGTGGATGATCACCGGAGTTTCCTTGTCGGGCAAGTTACTTTTGCAAAACGGAGATCATCGTCTTGAACTTGAACACAACGAAAAGAAGATTACTTGGAACTAATCATTGACGAGGGAAATACACGGGTAAAGCTGGCCATTTTCATCAATAACGGCATCAACAGGGTCATTGAAACCAGTGATCTTACCCAGGATGTGTTGGATCAAATTGATGAAACACCTGATCGCATACTGTATTGTTCCACCAGAAAGACATCAGCTCACACCATTCAAATGCTTCAGGCTAAAGCCGATGTTTTGGTATTCGATCATCACACACCCATCCCCATCCACAATGATTATCGCACCCCGGACACCTTGGGAAGTGACCGGATCGCCGCAGTGATTGGTGCCCGATTCCTTCAGAACGATGGACCGTTGTTAACTATTGATGCCGGAACCTGCATTACCTATGATTTGTTAACGGCTGATGACCGCTATGTGGGTGGCAAGATCAGTCCCGGTTCAGCCATTCGCTTTAAATCCTTACACGATTATACCGGCAACCTCCCATTGGTTGAACAAACTGAAAACTGGTTGTCTGTTGGCCACGATACCATTACCTCCATTCAAGCCGGCGTTTTGCACGGACTCTGCGCAGAGATCAATCAAACAATAACCGACTATGAGTCTCAGTATCAGGGATTACACGTCTTCCTTACGGGTGGTGAAGCCCGCTATTTTGTCAATCACATTAAAAGGAAGATATTCGCGAACCGAAATCTGGTGCTGCTGGGACTACACAAGATCCTGAAATTCAATGACAAAGCTTAACATTCAGACAACTTTAGTTGCCCTATTCTTGTGTTTTTCTACCCAGTTGAAAGCGCAAACCAGCCTGAATTACCCATACAGCATTAGTGGCGTGGGCCTTTTAGAGGATGATGCCTTTATTCACCAACGCCTACAAGGAGGTTTAAACACGGCATTGGACAGCAACGGGACCTTTTCCTTTTCCAATCCGGCCTCCCTTTCCAGTGTAACCCTGACCGATCTTGAATTTGGATTCCGCCTGGAACGCCTTGATCAGCAAAGCGCCACAGCCCGAAACTCGTTTACAACGGGCAGTCTGGATTATGTGGCCTTGGGTGTACCCATTTCTACCAAGCGAGGGATCGGATTTGCGTTTGGGCTCCGTCCGTATTCCAAGATTGATTACTTCATTCAACAACCTTCGGTTGAAGACAGTATCGATGTGCTCACCAGTTTTGAAGGAAGCGGCGGGCTCAATCAGATGCGGTTTGCCCTCGGCTTTCGAATTAAAGGCGGATTTTCCGCTGGTATTTCAAGTGGAATTATTTTCGGCAATACCAGCCACAGTGCCGACAAGTATTACGCGTCCACCTCTGATCTATTCAGCTTCAGACGCCGCAGTAACGAGTTCTATCAAGGGATGAGCAACACATTGGGTGTTCAATATTCTGGTCGAATTGGCAAGCATCTCCGACACGTTATTGGGGCTTCATACAACCTGAGTTCAACCTTGAACGTAACCGGTGATGAGATTGTAAGAACCTATAACAGTGCCGGTAATTTCTTCATCGATACGGTTATCAAACGAACCGATCCATCCCGGTCATTGACTCTCCCCACAGGTTTCAGCGCTGGTTACACCATAGGCAACGGAACCACCTGGTCATTGGGCCTTCAATACAGTAAGGATCAATGGTCTTCCTTCACGGATTTAAGTGGTAAAGCAAATTTCTATGATCAGGATCGGGTAAGTATTGGCGGGTATTTTCAGATGAAGTCATACGGTGACTTTGCGGCGATTTCCGGCAGGCGGGAACGAACCCGAAACTACGCCAAAGTGGTGCGCTGGTATTACGGGGCATCCACCCGAAATCTTTACATGAATTCATTTTCCGAGCAGGTTTCGGAAGTTGGTATAAATATTGGCCTTGGTTTACCGATCATACGCTCGACGTATGTAGATGAAAAGAAAAAAATAAGCGTGATCTCCAGGGTAAACATTGGTGCCGAGTACACAAAGAGAGGATCAACCAATAACGGCTTGATTCAGGAAAACACCTTTAGACTGTACGTAGGAACAAATTTTAATGATAAGTGGTTTACCAAAAGGAAGTATCAGTAATTAATGGATGACAACCACTTAAAACGACAATGAACATGAAACTACTGAAAACGACATTCATTCTCGCTGCGCTCGCCATTGCCGGGACGGCTTTTGGTCAGGGAAATGACTGTCAGGGAAAATTCGGACAAGACAGCGCAACCGATGTAAAGAACATCTCCATGTTCAATCAGTACCTTCAGCAAAAAGATTATGCTGCAGCCTTTCCATACTGGAAATATCTGATTAGCAACATTCCATGTTATTCCAAACACATTACGTATTACGGTCCAACCATCGTGAAATACAAGATGCGTGAATTGCGCAAAGAGAATGAAGAGGAGTATGAAGCACGAAAAGAAGGTTTGATTGATAGTGTGATGCTTTCCTATGACCTCCGAAGCAAATTCTGGGGTAGCGAGGGTTACGTTTTAGGCCGCAAAGCAAATGATTGGGCCAACCTTCGTCCAAATGATCGCAAAGCAGCCATTGAAATGTTCGAAAAGAGCATCGAGATGGAAGGTAAGAAAACGGATGATCTCATCCCTATGTACTACCTTGATGCAGCCATTGACGAGCACAAACGCGACCGCTACACACTGGATTCACTCTACATTCTGTATTTCCGTATGCAGGAATTGGTAGACTACAATCTTAAAAACAACGCAAAAGCCAAGGACGATTGGATTCGTACCGATACCACCATGGCTCGTATGATGAAACCTTACCTTACCTGTGAGAAAATCATCGAATACTTCAAGCCTAAAACCGATTCAGAACCAACTGAAGAGTTGCTCTTGAAAGTATCCGGACTGCTGGAAGCCGGAGAATGTACCAAGGAGGAATACTACAATGAAGTAGCCATCAAGTTATACAAGATGAATCCTTCTTCTCAGGCCGCACTTGCCATCGCACGAAGCTTCCACAGCAAACGTGAAATGAACAGTGCCAAGGAATACTACCTGAAAGGGGTAGACGGCATGGATAACGCCAATGAGAAAGCAGAAGTTTTCTTCACCATAGCCCGGATCACCTTTGATAACGGCGATTGTGTGGGTGCTAAAAACTATGCAGAGAAAGCGTTGGCAGCAAATCCTAACCATGGTAATGCCCACCTGATCATTGCGAACTGTTATGCCAAGGCACTTACATCTTGTTCGGCTGATGGAATTGACGGACGCTCCGTATTCTGGCCAGCAGTTGACCGTGCCTACAAAGCCAAAAGTGTTGACCCAAGTGTAGAAGAAAAGGCAAATGAGATGATTAGTAAGTTCTCAGCCAACTTCCCTGAAAAAGGTGACGCCTTCTTCAAAGGGTTCACTAAGAATGAGGGCGAAGCGTATACCGTTCCTTGCTTAGGCGTGTCAACAACAGTACGCTACAAAAACTAAGATGAGGACCTACCTCCTCGTAAGACGGCTGTTCACCATCTCCATGGGAACAGCCGTTTTGTTTTCCAGCTGCCGGAAGGCTGATAAGTCCGAAATCGAAAAATTCCGGGAACAAACCGAGGATTTATCAGTTGAGCGTGCTGATAATGTCAACATCCGGTATACCGATTCGGCCCGGCTCAAAGCCATCATTCACACCCCGGAGTTGGTCCGATTTCCCAATAAAGCCGAACCATACACCGAAATGCCCAAAGGGCTGGATGCTCAATTTTATAATCCCAATGGTGAAGAGGACAGCCGGCTATCTGCCAACTATGGCATCAGTTGGGAAACCAAGAAACTGATCAAACTCACCGACAGTGTTCGAGTGACCAATCAAAAGGGAGAACGACTGGAAAGTGAAGAATTGTTCTGGAATCAGGAGAAAAAAACAATTTACACCAATAAGTTTGTACGGATTTACCGTGAGTATGACACCATTCGGGGTGCGGGATTTGAATCAAACGAAACATTTACCAAGTACCGAATTCTCAAACCAACCGGTAAGGTTAAAATGAGAGAAAACGAAAACGAAGATGAAGCTGAGGAGAATCGTTGAAATTGTATGGCTGGCTGTTGCCGCCTTTGCTGCTGTAGAAGGATACATCAGCTACACCAAAGAAAAATTTGGAAACAACACCATTCTGATGGTGGTGGTATTTGTGATGGCGATTGCGATGTACACGCTTCGTCGCCGTCAACGAATGAACATGGAGAAATAGATCTGTCCTAGAAACCTCCCGGACAATTACAGTTTTTAGAACCCTTCTTGCCTTTGTACGTTGACTTGCGAGAACCGCAGGACGACATCACCATGGTTACACCAATTAACAACGTAACCAATAACAGCAGATATCTTTGGGGTTTATAGAATCTCACGAGCACAAATTTAATCAGAACCTCTAGCTTTGTCGTCTCCAGATTAACAACGCCAAAGTTTAAGGATATGATGCGTCACCTGATCGTTTTTTTAAAAGGCCTGGCCATGGGCGCTGCCGATGTTGTCCCAGGTGTATCCGGTGGTACCATCGCTTTCATCACAGGCATCTACGATCAGTTGCTCAATTCCATCAATGCGGTTAATCTTTCTACCCTAAAGCTTCTCAGAAAGGAAGGCATTGCCGCTGCCTGGAAAGAAATTAACGGCCATTTTTTGTTGCCTCTGTTTGCCGGTATAGCCGTGAGTTTTCTCACCTTGGCCCGAGTGTTCAAATACCTGTTGGACAGCTATCCTCACTTGCTGTGGGCATTCTTCTTTGGACTGATCATTGGCAGCATCCTGATCGTATATAAAATGATCAAGTCCTGGAATCTGATTTCGCTGATTGCCTTGATTTTGGGTACGGTCATCAGTTATTGGCTAACCGTTGTTCAACCCGGTGATTCCGATATCGCCTTGTGGTTCGTATTTGTCTCCGGAGCGCTGGCTATTTGCGCCATGATCCTACCCGGTATATCGGGCTCCTTCATTTTACTTCTCCTGGGCATGTACTACCCAATGCTTGATGCGTTTGAACACACTGACGTTGTCTTTATTGGTCTTTTAGCTCTGGGAGCCATGATTGGGTTATTGAGTTTTAGCCGCTTTTTGAAATGGACGCTGTCCAATTACTACGAGATAACTATCTCCATGCTGCTCGGTTTTTTAGTTGGCTCCCTCAATAAGATCTGGCCATGGAAACAAACCCTGCAATTCCGGACCAATTCACACGGCGAACGCGTTCCGTTCATACAGGAAAATGTGTCGCCCACCTTTTACCAGGAACTTGGGCTTGACCCGCAAATCGGGATGGTTTCTTTTTTAATGGTGGTTGGGTTAATCCTCATCGTATTACTAAGTCGATTTAATCCCGAAAAATCAGAAGCTTGAAAATTCGGTTGGGCATTATCGGCAATCCGGTCTCTGGCTCTTTTTCGCCAAGCTATTTTGCCAATAAGTTTACTCGATTGGGATATTCCGATGCGCGGTACGACGCTCATCTCCTCACATCCATTGCAGAATTTGAATCCTTAATAGTTTCCCATCCCCACCTTTTGGGATTGAATGTCACGCATCCCTTTAAAGAGGCAATTCTACCCTACTTAAATGAACTATCTCCGGAGGCGCAGCAGATTGGTGCCGTGAATACCGTGCTCTTTCATAACTCCATTCGAACCGGCTTTAACACGGACGTGGTGGGCATACGCCAGACCTTCAAAAGCCTGGGATTGGGCAACTCCGGCGTGTTGGTACTCGGAACAGGGGGCGCTTCAAAAGCGGTGCAGTTTGTTTGTGACCAACAGCACATCCCTTTCAAGGTAGTGAGTAGATCACCCATGTCAATGGAATTCTCCTACACGGATATCAAGAAGGAATTATTGAGTTCCTATCCGGTTATTGTGAACTGTACTCCGTTGGGAATGACAGCTCACCCGGGTAAACCACCCATACCCTATCGGTATCTGAATTCCAGCCACATCCTGATCGATTTGATTTATCAACCTCACGTAACCCCCTTTTTATATGAAGGTCTGAATCGCGGATGTCGGGTGAAAAACGGATTTGAAATGTTGGTGACACAGGCGGAGGCATCATGGAATATTTGGAAATCTGCCCTTGAGTTGGAATAAAAAAAAGAAATTTGAACCACAGAATGTTTCCTCTTTCCCTCATCCTTGGATTTACGATTAATTCTGTTCCCTGGTGGGGATGGTTACTGGTTGTAATTACCATTGTTGCGTTTCGCGACATCGTCATAAACCGAAAACACACCATCAGTCACAACTTCCCGGTTGTTGGTCATTTGAGGTATTTACTGGAAAAGATTGGGCCTGAATTGAGACAATATATCGTGGCCAACAATCGAGAGGAGTTACCCTTCAATCGTTCCGAACGCTCCTGGATCTACGCCAGTGCCAAAGAGGAAAACAACTATCAGGGATTTGGCACAGATCAGGATATTCACGCTCCCGGGTATCACTTTATCAAACCCAATGTATTCCCCTTTCAAATTCCGGATGATCACCCCAACATGCATCAAAAGGACTTTGTACCCTGTGCCAAGGTGATGGGCGAATTCAACAAACGCAAGCGCCCCTACAGACCACAATCGGTTTTGAATATCTCCGCAATGAGTTTCGGATCCCTTTCAGCCGCGGCAATTGAGGCATTGAATATTGGAGCGCATAAGGCGCATTGCTACCACAATTCGGGAGAAGGAGGCCTATCACCCTATCACGATAAAGGTGCCGATTTGATCTTTCAAATTGGTACCGGCTATTTTGGTGTTCGCAATCCTGACGGATCGTTCTCCATGAACAAACTGGTGGAATTGGTGGAACAACATCCTAATATTCGAGCCATTGAAGTTAAACTTTCCCAAGGTGCCAAACCGGGGAAAGGAGGTGTTCTCCCTGCTTCTAAAATCACCCATGAAATTGCCCGTATCCGTCATGTTGAGATGGGTAAGGATGTGATATCTCCATCCTTCCATTCGGCCTTTTCAGGTATTGACGGCCTACTTGATTTTATTGAGGAAATCTCCACTCGAACCGGTCTACCAGTTGGAATTAAATCAGCCATAGGTCGGACCGAGCAGTGGGAATACATGGCCGATAAAATGATTCAACGAGGTTCCGGTCCGGATTTCATCACCATTGATGGAGGTGAAGGGGGTACCGGCGCTGCCCCGCCATCCTTCGCCAATCACGTTTCTCTACCATTTTTCTACGCCTTTTCAACCGTATACAAGGTTTTTCAGGCAAAGGGAATTTGTAATCGAATCGTTTGGATTGCATCCGGGAAACTTGGTTTACCTGCCCCGGCAGCCAAAGCCTTCGCCATGGGTGCCGATGTTATTAATGTAGCACGTGAGGCCATGATGAGTATTGGTTGCATTCAAGCGCAGGTCTGTCACACCAACCGATGCCCCGCCGGTGTAGCCACTCAAAATAAGTGGTTGCAAAGTGGATTGGACGTTCCTTTGAAATCAGACAGGGTGGCCCACTACGTTAAGGCATTTCGCAAGGAATTACTTGAGTTGGCTATGGCTACGGGCCATGAACATCCCTGTGAATTCACTATGACGGATATTGAAATCAGCATGGGCGACAGTAACTATACCACCACCTTGAAGGATTGCTTTGAGTATGAAAAAGATCGGGTGCATTACGAGGGAACAGCCCCGTTGGCCGTATGCCCTCATCTAGGTGGACAACAACCGGTGAATTATGAATACCAATAAGGTATATCGTCGTGGTCTTTGGATGATTCGCATCATCCCGATAACTGTTCTGGTGATTGGAATGGGCGTATTGATTTGGTTACCGTTGTACGGACACAGTCGGTATGACTATGCACTATTGGGTATGGCCATCCTTCTGGTCCTCACTCCGCTATGGATCATCCGGAATATCCGACGCTGGAAGAATTGGATGGTAGAACACGCCGATCGGCCGAAGGTGGTGTTGGAGCAGGCGCGTGAATCGTTTCTTAAGCCGGGTTTTCTAGAAAATATGGCCCATTTGACTGGATCCATGCGACGCGAATTTGAGGGTAAGTTGGCCATGCGCGTCCAGCAATACCGCGACGATCATCTTCAACATGCCCGGGAACATATTGATTCCAGTAAGACCTATGTGATCCGAAAAAAGACCGGCCCAATGTTGCGCTGGTTAGCCATCTGTTCCGTGGTACTGGCTTTGGCCATTTTACTCGCTATGAACGCAACAGACGCCACCATGATGGCTATTTATATTGCCTTGGCGGTGCTGATGCTTGTTTTGGACTACATTTTTATCCGATCAGCCATCCGACGCCATCGGGTGATTTTGGAAATCTCCGATACCGGAATCCGGATTCAAGGCGAATTCTATCCCTGGGGAGGGATTACATTCATTGATGTGGTGAAAGGATCCGTCCTGAAATACGATACCGCTAACGCCTCCGGTGAGTTGGACGCGCGCCCGCTGGATATTGATCCGGAGAAACTGGATGAAGTGATCTTGTTCTATCGAACCACTTATAACAGCAAAAAGGACAGCCCATCGTCCTGAAATGGCGACAGGAATATCCGTATTCCGGTTCATTGATCGGCATTTAGCGTGATTTCATCCGCCATTGACTTTGTTTCTGCTCAAAAGACCACATCGGCACACTTTATGGAATATATCCCGTGAAGTGCATGTTGGCACTCAGACTTGAGCTACTCAGTCATTTTTCATATTCATTCAATTAGGGTCTGAAGGGGCGGTCGAGGTGACCGCCTTTTCTTTTAGTCCGTTTTTACGGGCAGATGAAACGCCCTTACGGCAACCAGAACAGCCATGAAGCCCCACATGGGCACCGCAATTTTGTCGAACTCACTGTAATTGTTCAACAGGCCGTGGGCAAAGTAGGTGATCAATCCCAGCAAACAACCCAAAACCAGAATTCGGATGTGATTGGAATCTGCGGCGTAGAATAGCGCAAATCCTTCCCTCAAGGTGATAATAACGAGGGCTAAAAAGAGTAAGCCACCTAAAACACCGGATTCTGCAAAGGGCCGGAGGTATTCACTGTGAACATTCCCCAAATCACCGGCATTGGTGGAGATAATGGTCATTTCACTGGATAACTGATATGGACCATACTCAAAGGTGTACGTACCCGGTCCAAATCCTACTATTGGTTTATCCTGAAACATTCTTGACGCAGAGCTCCATCGGTTTAGTCGCTCCAAATTGGATGGGTCAGTACTCACATTGGAAAACGACTGCAAGTGCTCTTCAATGTCGTCATCACTATCCTGCTTATTTCTACCCAACTCCATAAGGATGGTATTTTGGAACAGCAAGACTGCTCCAATTCCAACCAACCCGATCATCACGATGGATCGGAACTGCACCTTGAACATCAGTAGAAAGAACACCCCAATGGCTACGACCAAACTTAGCCACGAGGCTCTGGTAAAGGAGAAGATTACACCCAACGTCACGAAGATGAAGACAAACGTTGCCATGGACACGGCAAACCCGTTGAAATTGGATTTCAAACCAAAAAGGGCAAAAACCATCATCACGGGTATCACGAATGAGATGGCTGCGGCATACATACCATGATCCGGTAGAAATGGCCGCATGGCGGTGTAAGCGTACAATCGGGTAAAGCTTTCAGCGGCATGATTTTTCAAGGTGTACGCCACGAGAATAGTAGTTGCAATGGAAAAACACCACAGGAAGATTCGAATGCGACGTTCCTTTTGAAAGAAATGAGCCAACACAATCAGAAATACAAAGACATACCAGATATACGACAATGTATATTTGGCACTGATAAGCGGTCTCACGCTGGTAAAGGAGGTAATGATAAGCCAAAGAACATTTAGCATCACCACCAGAACAATCGGATTTTTCAGAACCTTCATGTTCAGTTGCTGACCCTTCATCAGCTTAAAACCAAAACCAAGGAACAGAAAGAGAATAAGCGGTTCTGTTGGAACAATGAGCCCAATTCCCCCGCCAATGTCTTTGAAGGGTATGGAAAGCGGTGTGGCAAATGCCAGAATGTATAGGAGGAGGTCTGTGCGCACCAGCATCACATACAGAATCACGGGCACAAACGGCAGAAGAATCGAAAAGTAAAAATCAAAGGCAAAGCAGATCAGGTTGAGCGCCAAAAAGGCAAATCCCAACCCATAAAACCATTTAAGATCTGCCCGAACCGGCATCACTTTGCAGCGGTAAACTTCTTGCGTTGTTCCAGGATCACCAGCACCAGCGCCGCCATAAAGAAGGCACCCAACATGGCAAAGGCCACGATGAGCTTACGCAATGGCTTTGCCTTTTGTTCCGGCGGACCCGCATTGGTCAGGATAAATTTTTGCGGGATGGTTTTCTCTACGTCCACCTTGGCTTTTTTGTAACGCTTTCTCAGCATACTCAATTCCTCCAGTTCCAGAATGAGGGTCTCATAGAGGTTGGTGTATTCCGACCCATACTTGGCCAACGTGTCTTTCTCCGCTTCCAATTCCCGCACTTTGGCTTGATTGGAATTGTTACTAGCCTTTAAGGCATAGAGACTCTCTGAAATGGATTGAGCTTGTTTCTCAATATCGAGGATACCCTTCTTCCCGAGTTCCTGAAGACCCATCTTCAAATCCCACACTTCCTTTTCCTTGTTCTGATACTCTTCCTCAACAATTTTGAAGGCATCCATGGCCACCTGCTTCTGAATCTCTGTCTTTACCGTATCGTAAATAGCCCCAATGCCGTTGGCAATGTTGGCGGCCATTTGTGGATCTTTATCCAATACTGTGATGGAAATGGAAAGGTATCGCGTCCGGTTAAAATTGATGTTCTTTTTCATCTTCCGGCTCAACTTGGTATACGGATAAGGCCCGTTTGGGTCGATATCGTAGTGATTCATCAAGTCGAAGTTTTGAATGATGCGCTGCGTAACACGATCTGATTTCAATACCTGCAACGCATTCTCGGCTTCCTCTTCCTCACCAAAGGCCAAGACATCCGCCTCCCGTTTGTTGAGGTCAGTAAACATGGCGTTTCCAATGGAATTGATGGTGGTAGGATAGAACACCACTTCGGCTTCATACATCGGGGTGATGAGGTAAGATGCTGCTCCGGCAATGATACCGGATGCGAGTGTGATGATCAACAGGTGTTTTCGCCAGCGGAATAAAAAGCTTAGAATATCCGTGAACGTAAAGTCAATAAAATTCTCTTCGGTCTTCATGAAACGACGAACGTAAAAAAGTTTGCAAAAATAGCCTTAAATGTGAAGGTTCTTAGGTTTTACGACGATTGAGCCCCTTCAACATCCCGATGTGCTCCAGACCATCCTGTACGACAATCAGCAAGGCCAGAACCACACCAACTGCCATATGAACGAGGACGTTTTCAAAATATTGCTTCGTCACGAAATAGATTGCTCCAACCGCCAAAACCTTCATAACACTGTATCCGATCCAACCGGTTTCCTGTAGCACCTTGTGCTTGAATTGCGAACGGAGCACACAGCCCAAAGCAAAAGCCAATTGCGTTAAGAGGGTAGCCCAGGCCGCGCCGGCTATGCCCATCCGCGGAATGAGCCATCCATTCAGCAGAATGTTTAACACCACACAGGCAGCTGCCAGAAGGTTGAGAAAACGAAGATCGGCAGCTGCGGTAAGCAAGGTCCCAAATACATAAATCGCACAGGTGGATACGAAGCTGAACATTAAAATTCGGAAGGTCTCCCCGTCAATGATGTCAAGCTTATTGGGGTACATTATTCCCAAAAGCTCATTGGGGTGAAGCGCAACAATGACCGCGAACAACACAGCCGGAAGAATGAGCAATCGGATGCTCAGTTTAACCGTATCCGATAATCCGGATCGGTCATTGAGCAAGCGGGAAAACTGTGGCAACAACATGCCTGAAAAAAGAACGGCTACCATGGAACCTGCATCCAGAAGTCGGTAAGCCATGGCATATCGATCGGTCTCCACACTGTCCAGCATGAGGTCGATCATCACCGCATCAACCCGGGTATATAAAGCCATTAGCGCAGCTAACACAGCAAATGGCAGTGCCTTCTTAACCAGGTCTTTTAACCGATCCGGATGAAAGGTGATACGCGGTATCCCCAAAAATTTACGATTCAATATCAGTCCGAAAGCAAAAGCTACCAGTACCCCCAGCACCTGAACCAGGACAACATTTCGAATCGTGAGTAAATGCTGCCAACTTTCTACCAGCATCCAAGATCCCAGTATCACCACCACCAAAGCGCGATCCGTTACGGCAATCAGGCCATCCCACCGATACCTCCCACTACCCGCTAAATTGGATCTCAGGTATTGATTGAATGAAATGAAGATCTGAAAAATGCCCAGTGGGAGGAGCAAATTGAGGTGCTGACTTGAAAAACCCACCATCACACCAATCCCGGAAAGCACCAGTAAAAAGAGCAGCGCCAATATTAATTTCAACAACATGATGCTGCTGAAATTATCCCTGTAAAATGCTGAGTTAGTGGCTACCGAACGTGCATTCAGATTATTGAATCCGAGGTCGAGTAGAATGATGAACAGGATGGTAAAACTAAAAACACTGAAGTATCGTCCGTAATCCTCCGCAGGCAGAAGATTTTGAACAGCCCGATCAATGACCAGAATCCAAATAGCCTTGATCAGAATGTTGGAAAACTGAACAAAGAGGAGATCCGAGACGAATTTCCTCTGTTCCATCAGGTGGTTGCCTCGCCCCGATGTTTTCGGAGTCGGTTTTCGATAAAGGAACGATCACCCAATTGATTGGTGAGACCCTCAGAAACAAGTTGCTGCACGAACTGCGTGTTACTAGCCCCGCGCTGCTGGGCGAAGGCATAGGGCTCATTGGTGAAGGTCACCAATTCATATTGTGATTTAAACAAGTCCGGATAGCGTTCACAGAGATCATGCTCCACTTCCTTCTGTTTCAAGAATGCCGGATCCCCCACCAAGTCACGCATTTCAATAAAGTTCTGTAACGCCAGATCGGCAATGGCATCGGCATTTGGCTTGCGCAAGATTTCGTATTCACGGAACGCGGCATCCAAATCATCGCCGTGCTTCTCGATGCATTCGTCCATTACTACACAGTCTTCAAAGGCGCAGTTCATCCCCTGACCGTAAAACGGCACCACCGCATGACACGCATCTCCTAACAAAACGGCTTTATTGGCCACCCAGGGGAAGCATCGCACGGTGACCAGCGATCCGGTAGGGTTTCCGAAAAAGTCTTCAATGAGGGTGGGCATCATCGGTACGGCATCCGGGAAATGGGTGTTAAAAAAGTCCATCACCTGTTCCGGAGTGGTGATGGTTTCAAAACTGTTCTCACCAGAGTATGGGAAGAACAAGGTGCAGGTAAAGGTCTTGTCGGGATTGGGTAGTGCAATCATCATGTAGGACCCTCTTGGCCAAATGTGAAGGGCGTTGGGTTCCATCGCAAATTTACCATCAGCTGTAGGCGGAATCGTCAATTCCTTATACCCGTGATCCAGGTAGTCCTGAGAATAATCCAATCGTGCTGATTTCATCATGCGCATGCGAACGGCCGAAAAAGCGCCGTCGCCACCAATGATGTAATCGGATTCTACGGTCACCTTTTCCCCATTTTCATCCTTGAATGTGGCAATGGATTTTTCCAAATCCACATCCAGGCATCGATGATTGAAAAAGAGTTTCACATTGGGATTTTCATCAGCCAATTCCAACAGATGAACGTTCAAACCGCCACGAGAAACACTGTTGATGTATTGTCCTTCCTTGCCATAAGGTTGATACGACAAATCACCGTTCTCGCTGTGCATCATTCGTCCGTTCATGGCGATGGCATTTTCGAGAATGGCCTCTTTCAGACCAACTTTCTCAAGAGCCAGAATACCGCGAACGGAAAGGGCCAGGTTGATGGATTTGCCGGCACCGATATCGGCCCTGCGCATATCAGGACGGCGTTCATATACTTCTACATCAAATCCGCGTTTGGCGAAATACACCGCCATGAGGGAACCAGCGAGTCCGCCTCCAACCACTGTAATTTTACGTTTTGCCATCTATTTACTTGGAATGTTCCGGTACCCAACGGGCACGGTGCAAACATAAATGATTGAGGTAAGAATGCGACTGATTGATGGTGGATCAGATGTGGCGCATCAACTGATTGATGTCATGTAAAAAATTGATGGATGGATGTTGACGTTCATCCACCATTCCTTCTTTGATGGCCACGAATAGCTCAACATTGGGAAAATCCCGCTCCAGTTCTTTGAGATACATGGTGATCCATTCGGGTTCCCTCCGTTTGATGATCAACGTCAGAAAATGCGTGGCACCACTGAGTTCGGCCGTAGGCTTCAAATTCATATACGGCACGTCCTGCCCGAGATAGATGCTTCGGTGATCGTTATTTCGAATCAGATAATGACCCAATAAAAGACCAATTTCATGGTATTCACCGTGCGGCATTGCCAGCAACCAGGTGGAATCAAATTCTTCCGAATGCCCTCTTCCATCGGCCGCCGTAAAGAGTTTTTGTTTGATGAGTGAGGTAATAAAGTGCTCGTGGGCCGGTAAAATTTCGTCCGAACACCACATGATTCCGACCCGACTCAAAAATGGATAGATCACCTCCACAAAGGTGTCCTCCAACCCATATCGCAACACACATTTCGAGAATACCCGTTCGAATCGGTTTTCATCCATCTCCTTCATACTGCGAACCAGCTCTTCAATATAGAGCAATGAAGCTTCTGAAGCCGAGAGGGTTTCAGACAACGCTTTGGTGCGTTTCTCCATCTCTCCGGTATCCAGTCCGGCTATTTGAGAGATTTTGCCGCCCTGATCCAACAAGGTGGCCACATTGATAAGCTTGCGTAGTTGATGATCCTTGTACTTCCGGATGTTACTTCCGGTACGTTCGGGATGGAGCAAATTGTATCGCTTCTCCCACATACGAATGGTATGGGGCTTAATTCCTGAGATTGAGGACAGCTCCTGTATGGTGAAGTATCGCTCCAATGTCGGTGACAGATTATTAAGGGTTCAACAAATTAAACAACTAGTTGTTCAACGCGGGAAGGTGGACTTTGTTCATAACTCCCATTAACGGTATTTTCGACACATGAAATTGAGACTTCTTCTGGTGGCTGCCATGATTTCACTAGCCACCTTCCTTCAAGCCCAACAGTTTGAACACTATTTATCGGATGATAATGCCACGCCACGTGAGCACCAACTCGATATCAAGCATATGTTGCTGGACGTTCGGTTTGATCCGCCCAACCATCAGGTGATGGGTACCGTAACGCATACATTCAGCCCCATTCGAAAATGGGTGGATACTGTTTTTTGGGATGCCCCGGGTATTGTGATTGATAAGGCACTGATCATGCGCAATGGTGTTGCATCCGAATTGGAATTCACCACTAATGAACATGGAGTTGTCACCAAGTTTAACCCGCCACTTAGTTGGGATACGGAGTACCAGGTTCAGTTCACCTACCACACCCGTCCTAAAAGAGGAATCTACTTTATTGGCTGGGAGTTTACCTCCATTGCCGATCCGCGAAATCAAACACGACAACAGATATGGACTCAGGGGCAGGGCATTGATAACCGTCATTGGATTCCGATGTACGATAACATGAACGACAAGTTCATAACCGAGACCATCATCACCTTCAATGAAGCGTACAATGTCCTTTCCAATGGCGACCTCCAGGAGATTAAGGAGAACGGAGACCGGACCAAAACCTGGCATTATAAGATGCGGCATCCGCATGCCGGCTACCTGTTGATGCTGGCCATCGACAAATACAAGGTGAAACGAAGCACCACCTCCCGGGGCACCGACGTTCAGTTTTGGTACTATCCGGAACATCCGGAAAAAGTGGACTATACCTCCATGCACACCGAAAAAATGATTGAGTTCCTGGAAGATGAAACCGGCTTCCCCTACCCATGGGGTGGATATTCGCAGGTGATGGTTCAGGACTTCATCTATGGGGCGATGGAGAATACATCGGCCACCATATTTGGCGACTTCTTTAATGTTGACGAGTACTCCTTCAACGACCGTAATTACATCGGCGTAAATGCTCACGAGCTCACCCACCAATGGTTTGGTGACCTGGTAACCGCGCGAAGCGGCAGTGGAACCTGGCTTCAGGAAAGCTTTGCCACGTATTACGCCAAGCTGTTCATGAAGGAATTATATGGTGATGATGAGTATCGTTGGAATATGCGGGGTGAAGTGAAACGAGCTCTGGAAGCCGGAAAATCGGATAACTACCCCATTGTTCACACGAAAGCAGGAACCTCACGTGTTTATCCGAAAGGCAGTTCTGTTTTGCACATGTTGCGATATGTTCTGGGCGATGAGGAATACAAACGCGTGATCAAATACTATTTGGAGAAACATGCCTTTGGCAATGTAGAAACCAATGATCTGGAACAAGCTGTTCAGGATGTCCTTGGCCAGCCCATGGACTGGTTTTTTAACGAATGGTTGTATCGCGGCGGGGAGCCGCACTTTGATGTAAGACATGCGATACACGGAAGCACTTTTCAGCTATATGTGGATCAGATTCATCCTATGGATCTTACGATTGGTGCCTTTAAAATGCCGGTGAATTGTGGTATTTATTTTTCCGATGGATCAAAAGAAGAACGTCAGGTTTGGGTAGACGAAGCCAACGAAGTTTTCAATTTTGACTTCCCAAAAGGGAAGACCGTTGAGTACTATCTTTTCGACATCAACAGTGAGCTGATCAAGCAAACCACCGAGCATAAATCCAACGACATGTTGCTCAAGCAATTCACGAATGCTGCACATATGATTGACCGGTACGATGCCTTGCTGGCTCTGGCTGACGCCGATATAACATGGAAACGGAAAAGCCTGTTAACATCACTGGAAAAAGAGACCCATTACGGCATTAAGGGCGAAATTGTGAAGCAGCTGGCTAAAGACCCGACATCGGCTAAGGAACTAATGAAATGTCTGAAAGACGAAGATGTACGGGTAAGACGAAGTTTACTCACCGAGGTTAAGAACATAGCCGATTACAAGGAATTTTTCATCAGTGCGCTGAAAGACAAATCCTACATCAACATTGAAACCGCATTGATCAAATTGATGGAACAAGATCAGGAGAATGCCGAGACGTATTTAAAAGAGACAGAAGGCGTTATTGGTCAGGCTCAGAACGTTCGGATCAGTTGGTTGGGGTACAAATTGATTCAAATGCGGAAAACAGTGCCGGAACAACTCAAGGATCGTAACAGCCAGTACTACACCTATATGAACGAGCTTACACTGTACACATCTGGTTTATATGAATTCAGAACCAGGATCAATGCCATGCATGCCATTCAGAAGTTCAACTTCCTGAGTGCTCCGGCCATCACGAATATTCTGGACGCCTGTTTGAGTTCAAACAAGCGATTGGCAGGACCGGCCATGGAGGTGCTTAAATGGTATAATGACCAATATGAACTGAGCATTGCCATCCAGAAGGTGTATGAATCCATCAGCTTTTCGGAAGAGCAGCGAAAGACCCTCCGGGATGCTGGCATAGTTCGGTAACTTTATCAAAAACGCTATTTTCGCGGAAATTTTAAACTGACTTTTTCAGCATGGCGTATTTCTTCACTTCAGAATCTGTTTCGGAAGGACATCCGGACAAAATAGCCGATCAGATTTCAGATGCACTGATTGATCATTTTCTTGCGTTTGACCCACAATCCAAGGTGGCTTGTGAAACATTGGTAACTACCGGTCAAGTTGTTTTGGCTGGAGAGGTTAAATCCTCCACCTACCTCGATGTTCAGAAGATCGCACGTGATGTGATCAACAAAATCGGTTACACCAAAAGTGAATACATGTTTGAAGGTAATTCATGCGGTGTATTCTCTGCCATTCACGAACAAAGCGCCGATATTAACCGAGGAGTAGATCGGGCTAGCAAAATGGAGCAAGGCGCCGGTGATCAAGGGATGATGTTTGGTTACGCCACCAACGAAACCGAGAATTACATGCCGTTGGCACTTGATCTGTCTCATAAAATTCTTCAGGAATTGGCAGATATGCGTAGGGAGGGGACTGAAATCAATTACCTCCGCCCCGATTCAAAATCACAGGTGACCATCGAATATAACGATGATAACAAGCCTGTGCGCATTGAAGCCATTGTGGTATCAACCCAGCATGACGATTTTGATGAAGACGAGACGATGTTAGCCAAGATTCGGGAAGACATCATTACCAAATTGATCCCTCGGGTAAAGGCACAGTTGAAACCTGAAATACAAGCCTTGTTTGGCAGCGACATCAAATACCACATCAATCCAACCGGAAAGTTTGTTATTGGTGGTCCACATGGGGACACCGGTCTCACCGGTCGGAAGATTATCGTAGATACCTACGGCGGAAAAGGAGCTCATGGAGGTGGCGCGTTCTCCGGTAAAGATCCTAGTAAGGTAGATCGATCCGCAGCATACGCTACCCGTCACATTGCCAAAAACATGGTAGCAGCGGGAGTTTGTGATGAAATTCTGGTTCAGGTTTCCTACGCCATTGGTGTGGTTGAACCCATGGCCATCTTCGTTGACACTTACGGAACCGCCAAGGTAGACATGAACGATGGACAGATTGCTGAGATGGTGAAGACCATTTTCGATATGCGTCCAGCGGCCATTGAAGAGCGATTAAAGCTTCGAACACCCATTTATTTGGAGACGGCAGCCTACGGACACATGGGAAGAACCAATGAAACAGTGACCAAAACGTTCACGTCCCCGGATGGTTCGTCCATTAATTGTGAGGTTGAATTATTCCCGTGGGAAAAACTCGATTACGTGGGCGCCATACAGGACGCTTTTAAAGTATAATTGTAGAACCTAACCATTCAGTCTAACCCTGTAAATTATGTGTGGAATCGTTGCTTATACCGGCCCAAATCAAGTCTATGACTTCCTGATAAAAGGACTCCAACGATTGGAGTATCGCGGGTACGACAGCGCGGGTATCGCCATCATGGATGGCAATCTCAAAATCTACAAACAAAAGGGGAAGGTCAGTGATTTGGTTGATCTGGTGACCGGGGAAGATGTTTCCGGAACAAGCGGTATTGGCCACACACGATGGGCAACCCATGGGGAACCCAATAAAGTAAATGCCCACCCACATATTTCTCAGGAGGGTTCCATTGCGGTAATCCACAATGGCATCATTGAGAACTACGCCACCCTTAAAGAAATGTTGGTGAAGCGGGGTCATGTTTTCATGTCGGACACAGACACCGAAGTGCTCACCCATCTCATCGAAGAAATTCAAGTTCATGAGAAAGTGGATCTCTTTGAGGCCGTCCGTTTAGCACTGAATGAGGTGGTTGGCGCATACGCCATCGTCATCCTCAGCAAGAACGATCCAAACACCCTCATTGGAGCCCGAAAAGGCTCTCCGTTGGTGTTGGGAATTGGAGAAACTCGAGGCGAATATTATATGGCCAGTGATGCTACGCCTATTGTGGAGCATACCCGCGACGTCATCTATTTGGAAGACAATGAAATTGCGCATGTAAGTCCGGATGGTTTGAAAATCAAATCCTTGGCTAACGTGGAAAAAACACCTTACATCCAGAAGTTGGAAATGACGTTGGATGCCATTGAAAAAGGTGGATATGAGCACTTCATGCTGAAGGAGATTTATGAACAGCCCAAAAGCATTTACGATAGTATGCGCGGGCGGTTCACCACCAACGATCTCTCTTTTGCCATGCGCAGCTTGCGTGAATACGAGTCCAAGATCAAGAATCTGGAACGGGTGATCATCGTAGGTTGCGGGACATCCTGGCACGCCGGTTTGGTGGGCGAATACCTCATCGAAGAATTTGCCCGACTCCCAGTTGAAGTGGAATACGCGTCTGAATTCCGGTACCGAAACCCGATCATCACACCAGACGATCTCGTGATGGCCATCAGTCAGTCCGGCGAAACGGCCGACACCCTGGCGGCATTGGAAATGGCGAAAGAAAAGGGCGCAACGGTTTATGGTATTTGTAATGTGGTGGGTTCATCCATCCCACGCATGACACATGCGGGTGCCTATACCCATGCCGGCCCCGAAATTGGAGTAGCCAGCACTAAGGCATTTACGGCTCAGGTAACCGTTCTTACGTTATTTGCTCTGGGCATAGCCAATATTCGTGGAGCTATCTCGCGTGATGAATTGAGTTTGTTGTTGGCTGAGTTGGAAAGCATTCCGGGAAAGGTTCAGCGGGTGTTGGACAGTTGTGCCAATGACGTACTGGAGATCTCTGAGAAATACAAGGATTCCAACAACTTCCTCTACTTGGGTAGAGGCTATAACTTCCCGGTAGCCTTAGAAGGCGCCCTCAAACTAAAAGAGATTTCATACATCCATGCTGAGGGATATCCGGCAGCGGAGATGAAACACGGCCCCATTGCCTTAATTGATGAAAATATGCCGGTAGTGGTGATTGCTACCCGAAGTCAATACTACGAAAAGGTATTGAGCAATATTCAGGAAGTTAAGGCGCGTAAAGGGATCATTATTGCCATTGTAACCGAAGGCGATCAAAAGGTGAAGGAAATAGCCGATTACTGCATTGAAATTCCGGATACCCATGAAGCCCTGGTCCCACTGTTGGCCACCATTCCACTGCAACTTCTGTCGTATCACATTGCCGTAATGCGTGGATGTAATGTGGATCAACCAAGAAATCTGGCGAAGTCGGTTACGGTAGAATAATCACAGCGTTTGCTGTTCCTGAATTTCCTGTTCGAAGATTGTCCAGTCTGTTGAGGATAGTTTATTCTGAGCCGATTCACGTATGGTTTTGAACATACTTTGAATGAATTGCACCCGGTGCTTGTCGGATTGCCCACTGAGTTGAGTCGACTTGGAAAGCATGGCATTCATCCATGCCTTGTATTCATCCACCATCTGCTTTTGTGAAGATTGGATGGTGTTAAAGCTGTTAAACCCAATAGCAAGACGGGCGGTTGTTTCCGATTCAATGAGGACGCTATTATTATCAATCACAAGTTCACAACTCCATAAGGAGTAGGACTCATCTTCTACTTCATGATTCGTCTTGGATCCGCGATTGGCTTGTTCAGACACGTCAGAGATCAACCTATAAAGTTCAGCATAGGTGTGTGCCAGAGATTCTCCATTAAGGAAGTAAGAGCAATCGGCATAGTACTCGATTTGTTTCAGGGTTCCGTTAATGGTTTGTTCATTCCAGATTTCAATGGAACTGGAAATGGCATATGCCCGATAAATGGATTGACACAAGTTCAGCACCTCGGCATCTAGTGAAGATCGATCCACCAAGCGGTGTTTGAACGATTCCTTACCCAGAATGGATTTTTGCCAGTAGAACAATTTAAATAAACAGATGTAGGGATGTCCCATCAATCGGAAGAAGGGTACATCTGCCGCAAAGCAATAAACCCGCGCTCCGGGTTGAGCAATCTGATGCTGAATATCGTTCAACAAACCTTTTAGATACGTCATGAGGTCCAGTTCGCTGGTAAAAAGCGGGTGCATTTGGACCTGGATAGACGGTTGATCCTGGGCAAGGGCGTCCAGTGAAATGCCGTAGGTCTCCCGAATTAGAATCAGTTCTTCCATGAGGAAGGCCGTTTGTCCGCGTAGTCTGCGATAGGCCCCTTCGGGCGAGACACCCAGGAGATCGGCTAATTCCCGGGCAACATTACTTCCAGGAGGGACAGAATTCTCCAAAGAGACGCGTAAATGATCCAGCCAATTTGAGCGCATGATGTGTGAGTTGAGGAATAGATCGGCAACTTACGAGGAGAAAGGTACGCCACACCCGTGTAATTGGCAAATTTTGCCAAACGCTATGCAGAACGCAGCACGATGTGTCATTCTTTCCGGTGTTGCCCGCAGCATTTGCCCTCCAAACCGCGATGAAATGGTTGTGCTTTGAACCTACCAAACCAAACAAGAAGGGCGAATGCCGAACTAACTGTTACACGAAACCAAAAACTTAAACCAAACCAACATGAAGATTCAGATTGCTGTACCCGGAGTCACTCAGACGCGACAAAAAAAGCTTAGATGTGCTGTACAAACCGGGTACGGCGATGCTGAATTATTGTATCAACCGTATTCCTATTCTCAGTGTCTGGTAAGCGAACGGAGGGAAATCTACGACGTTGGGTTGATTAATCTTCAAATCTGAGGTAACCCGGAAAGATTACCAGCACTTTTGATTCACATCACGCTGGCGGGCATTTAATCCACATACTATGAAAACACTTTCAACCCTACTTTTTTTACTTGCCCTACTCCCATCTTGTTTCACGGAAACAGAAGAACCTGTTCCAGAACCCACTCTCCCACCAATCACCACCGAAGGCAACAATACGTTTGGTTGCTTGATCAATGGGGAGCTGTTCCTCGCTGAAAAAACACCCTGGGGAGGATTTTTTGAAGATGATCCGTTGAGATATAGCTTCTATTCAGATTCGACAGTCGTTATTGACGCTATCTCTTTTGAGAACCGAACAAGAATTGCTTTGCAAGGTATCTATTCAAATGATTCTAGTTTAAAGCTATTCAACAAAGAGTTAACGGGAATTCATAAAACACACTTTGTAGACAACAACTTAGAAATCGGTGGAAAATACTTTTACATACTGGAAAATAGCCAAGATTCAATAAAGTACTTGCGAAATGATCGTAAGGTAGTTTCTGGAATTTTCAGTTTCACTGCAATACACATCGCCTCTGGAGACACCCTTAGAATAAGAGATGGCAGATTTGACATTTTAAAACAATAGTATTTCACTTCACTTCACATCACCCGGTTCTGTCCCATGCAATTAATTAAACAGAACCAATATGAACCACTTTTATTTATGTTTAGGATTGTTAGTCGTTGGGGGACTAACAACCACCACGGTGAACGCTCAGGAAAATTCGTTTCCGCTGAATTTCACCGAACAGTATGACGCCGGTTTAGGCGAAAACTTCCCACTACCCTCATCCGGCTATTTATATGACCGGGTGTATCCCGTCCTCGATCTGGAAAAGGTTGAACCATGCGATACGATGGATGTCGATCAAACCGTACAGGCCTGGTGGGAAATTCGTCAGTCCAATGTCCAGGTTGATTTGGCCGATTTATCGTATGAGAAAAAGGAACTTCTCATTCTTAATCATACCGAACAACTAGCGATTATAGGATTCGATTACCAAGGTGAACGTATAAATGCCGAATTGTACGAAAGCGAAGATCTCTATTGGGAAGAAGACATCTTGAGGTGTAGGCCCAATGTGTACCCGTTTAAACCCATCCTATCATCGGGATTGGCACTATCCAAATCGCAATTATTCGTCAATGAACTATATCCCATTTTCCTGAGATCCGATCTTTTCATTTCAAATACAGTTGCGAACATTCAGGAAGTTCAACTCAATGTTGAGGGATCAAACGATTTGCTGCGCATCTTTCCTGGTGACACCATTTGGTTATCCTTCCCCTCAGAAGGCAACATCCATCTTGACCTGGAGGCCCATCTGGATGACGGAAGAACCATTTGTTCAAAGACAGAAGTGACCACAAAAATTCGTCAGTTTAAAACGGATGTTGAATGTGAAGACGGATTTCGATTCGTTGTTGAATCCGATATTCCCTATAAAGGTATGTTGGAAGAAAAGGCGACTACCTCCTTGGCTGATGCACACATATACTATCATAAATCCCCGGGGAATGATTGCAAGATCATAAAACCGGCCATTATTGTTGATGGATTTGATCCTCTTGACAATCGGGACTATTACATAATAAAACGAACCGTGGATTACTTAAGTAAGACGGATGAAAAGGAGAACTTGGTTGAGGATCTTCAAAACGAAGGTTATGATGTTATCATCCTAAACTTTCCGGTATTAGGCAGTGATGCCATACAGGGAAGAGCCGAAATCAAGCAGTATAAAGAAGATGGTTCATTTGACCGCTTTGTGAACAAAGCCGGACGGGATGGCGGAGCAGATTACATTCAGCGCAACGCCTTTCTAACCGTTAAACTCATTCAAATGGTGAACCAAATGTTAGCGGATAATGGGAGTGATGAGGAATTGGTGGTAATTGGGCCCAGCATGGGAGGATTGATTACCCGATATGCATTGGCCTATATGGAAAAACAACATGCTCTCGGGGTGTCGAACATGGATCACAACACCCGCCTCTGGCTGAGCTTTGATTCCCCACACAACGGAGCCAACATCCCCCTTTCCACCCAACTTTTTGTGGATTACGAAGGCGGGTTCTTTGGCAATCAGGAGGTGGCACAGATGTTTGGCACACGACTTCGGTCTGTTGCTGCACGACAAATGCTTCATTGCTATTTCGATGCCATCTTTACTGGCGGGGATTTTCACAGTGAGGCCATGTTTAAGGCGTTCTACAGGGATCTGGAAGCTAACGGTCTACCAAACTCCGATGGCTGGCCTCAAAATACCCGTCGTTCCTCCGTACTAAATGGCGCACTATCCAACCCAGTCTCCTGGCAGGCGGGTGATAAGGATATAAGTTTGGACATGCAGGGCTATGGGAAAAAATTCGCCCAATTTGATTTCAAATACGACATGAACTACCAATCATCCGGGAGTGTAGCAGAATTCAATCGCATTCTGTTTGAAGAGGAATCTGGTACATACGACAGGCACAAAACACTTACTTCTCCAAAATGGCCTGATATAGAAATCGACTACAAAAAGGCCAGTTACCCTTTCCCATTCCCGGTAGATGGCGAAAAAGTGTACGTTAAATCATTTCAAATTAACGTCCACCACTACAACAACAATCCGCATGGAAACCTGGATATTGTTCAAGGTGCCAAATACCCCCAGGTAACAGAGATCACCAATAAAATTCTCAATAACCTTCAAGAGAAAAAGAGAAGTAACTTCACCATTAACACCTATCAAACCGGGTCTGATTTCACCTTTATTCCGTCCATTAGCGCAGCCGGATTGAGGGATCCACATATTCCCTACAACTCTGTACTCACCCGACAGGAATTGCTTTGTGAAGATCTAACGTATTTCGACAATATGTACGTTCCACCAACAAACGAATACCACGTTCAGGTGACAGCCGATAATGCCAAATGGATCCTGGAAGAAATAACCCGATCCAATACCTCATGTCCCAAATTTTGCCCGGAGCAGAATAATTGGCCGGACGTGATGTGCAAGGACGAGGTCTTCAACTTTCAGTTGAGTTCCTTCCCCGCCAATCAAACCTTCGGCATCACCTGGCGAACAGATAACGAATTGCAAATTCTATCGGGTCAGCATACCACCCAGGTACCTGTTAAAGCCGTACAAAGTAATCCTCTCGATGTCTATTTTGACCTCTACACCGATATCTCTCCGGAGTGTGCGGCGGATTTCACCATCAAGCACACCGTTCATATACCCAATACCCGACTGAACATTTCAGGATCCCATGAGATCTGTGCGTTTAATGAACACTACATATCGAGTAGTCTTTCTGAATCCTCTGATCACTTCTGGTATTACGGCGATGTGAATGGAATCTATCGAACCACTAACCCATATTCTACCATCTACGCCCCAACCAATTCGTCGGATCCCGGTTTGTCTATGCATACGGACTTTGGTGGTGCCCGGTTGGGCAATTACACACTCTATGTGGAAGCCGAAAATGTGTGTGGAGAAACCATGACCGGTCAAAAAGGAGTAACCATCCTTCCTAAATCAGCCTGTTCTTCAACACTTAAAGAGAACTCCGATGAATCATTCGAAGAAGTCACCATCTTCCCAAACCCAACATCTGATTGGTGGATGGTTGCCACGTCTTCCAACAACCCGATTCTTTCCTACGAGCTCATTGGGATCAATGGTTCGGTACTGAAACGTGATATTCTCAAAGAACCAGTTGCCGTTTTGGATGTGTCGGCTCAGGATCTCCCGCAAGGCATTTACCTCTTGCGACTCCGGACTCCTGACGGTGTTTTCGTCCGTCGAATCACCCGAAATCTGGACTGACCTGAGTGCCTTTCAAACAAAAAACCCTGGCGGAGACCGTCAGGGTTTTTTTGTGGTGTGGGGCGGGTTCGAACCGCCGACACATGGATTTTCAGTCCATTGCTCTACCGACTGAGCTACCGCACCAACATTCAACTTCTCGTTGAGGGCTGCAAAAATAGCAGATACTTTTTATTTACAAGCACAAATTTCATGTGTCATTCGCACTGGAGTAACGGTGTCGGGTTTCGGCATCGTCGTCTGAGTAGCGTGGGTCAGGAACGTAATCTTCCTTCACCATTCGCTCCACTTCAATACTCAGGAAATCAAACTCCTCCACCACCTTTCCCGTAATCCGATAAATCCCCACCCCACGAAACGGATACCTACTGGCTACCGGAGGAAAGTGCGTGGTATCAAACACCTGACCCACCCGATCCAGAAAAGTCCCAAAATACATGCGATCCCCGCGGATGGTGGCTGTATTCTTTGCCGTCACGAGATAGCCCAATAAGGTGATTCTACTGCCGAGGTTCTGCTCCATCATAGAGGCCGTATTGAGTAAACTATCGTCCCAATGTGCCATCATCTTGAACGGATCACCCAGCGGGAAGCCCAGCAATTCAATCTGATCAAACAGGTCTTCCAACTCGGTTGATGGCAAGCCCGGCATGCTGAATTTAGTTACGGTGGGCTTAAACAATCCCTGCTGCTTCACCTTCACCGCCGTTTTGTTCAAATAGAGGTGTGCGTGCCAGAGTAATTCCCGCTTATTCACACCCGTAAACCGCATGGCCCCCACGCGAATGAGTTTATCCATCTGCTCAATTCCCACGGGAACGCGATCCATGAAGTCATTCAAATCCTGAAATTCTCCTTCCTGATCCCGGGAGGCAATGAGGTGGTTCATGGTGACAACTTCAAGATCCTTAATGAAGTGAAGCCCCAGAAAAATAGCGTCCCCACGAATAATGGTCATCTTCTCACTCCGGTTCACACAGGGTGCATGAATCACCCCACCTTGCATACGGGCCTCATGGATATAGATCTCCGGACGATAAAAGCCACCGCCGTTATTCAATACCGCCACCATGAATTCCAGCGGATAGTGAACCTTCAAATACAGGCTCTGATAACTCTCAATGGCGTAACTGGCCGAGTGGCCCTTGGCAAAGGCATAACCGGCAAAACTTTCAATCTGCCGCCACACCTCTGCCGCCAGTTCATGGGTATAGCCCCGCTCAAAACAATTAACAAAGTACTTCTCCCGTACCTTCATAAACTCTTCCCGTGACCGGTACTTACCGCTCATTCCGCGCCGGAGTACATCCGCCTCACCGAGGCTGAGGCCTGCAAAATGGTGGGCCACCTTGATCACGTCTTCCTGATACACCATCACCCCGTAGGTATCGGGCATGATGTCCAGCATCACCGGATGAGCGTCCTTGATGCGCTCAGGATTCTTGTGCCGGAGGATGTATTCCCGCATCATTCCGCTTTGCGCCACGCCGGGCCGAATGATGGAGCTGGCCGCCACCAACCCCAGGTAGTTATCCACTTCCAGCTTTCGGAGCAGCATCCGCATCGCTGGAGATTCCACGTAAAAGCATCCCATACAGCGCGCCTCGCTGATGGCCTTATTGATGGCCGGATCGGTTTTGAGTGGTGGAATATTGTGAATGTCTATCAACTCCTCTTCCGGTCTGTTTCCCTGAACCACGGCCAATGCCTCCTTGATTTTGGCCAGACCGCGTTGGGCCAGGATGTCGAACTTGTACAACCCCACATCTTCGGCAATGAGCATATCAAACTGAGTGGTGGGATAGCCCTTGGGAGGAAGATCGGTAGCGGTGAAGTAATGAATGGGCTTCTCCGAAATCAGGATACCGCTGGCATGTACGCTCAACAGGTTGGGCATTCCCTGTATCAACTGCCCGTATTGCAGTACCAACTTCCCTAAATTATCCAGTTCCTTTGGATTAAACTTCCCGGCACTGATCCGGTCAATTTCATGTGGAGGCAGCCCGAAGACCTTGCCCAATTCACGCACCACCGCCCGTTGCTTAAAGGTATTATAGGTTGCCAACAGGGCGGTGTGATCAAAACGTTCGAAGATGTATCGGGTTACATCGTCCCGGTCGCGCCAGGAAAAATCAATATCAAAGTCGGGCGGATTTATCCGGTACAGATTAATAAAACGCTCAAAATAGAGATCCAGGTCAATGGGGTCAACATCGGTGATTCGCAACAGGTACGCGACTATACTGTTGGCCCCACTTCCCCGGCCTACGTAGAAATAATTATTCCGCTGTGCATAGCGGATGATGTCCCAATTGATCAAAAAATAGGAGACAAACCCCATCTTCTCAATCACAGACAACTCCATATCCAATCGCTGCAGGATGGCCTCACCCGGAGTGCTTCCATAACGGTACGGCAGGCCTTCCCTACACAGTTGCTCCAGCAGTTGCATATCGTCCCGGGCTGATCCCGTATAGGTTTGCTGATTCTGCGGTTTCCGCTGATCGGAGAAATCAAAGCGCACCTCGCATTGCTCCAACAAGTCTTCTGTATTCCGGATGATCTCCGGATAGGCTTCAAAGTAGGTGAGCAACTGATCCGGCGGCAAAAACAGATCATCGGGATCGGCTTGTTGATCGGGAGAAAGTTTGCTCAATAAGGTGTTATTGCCGATGGCTCTCAACAGTCGGTGAGCATTAAAATCCCGCTTATTCCGGAACGTAGCCGATTGCAGTACGACCATCTGATCCGGCTTATAACGCTTGTCAAACCGCACCCTCGTCAGGTCTTTTATGCTCACCCCAATGCGTTCGTTGGGTTGGAGTATGCGATAAGGCTGCCCATGTAAGCTCCGATACGGATAGATTACAAAGGCATTTTCAAAGGCCGGAGGTGTTTCCGGCAACTCGAGGTCATGTTGTGTGTGTGCCGATAAGAACCGGTTGAGTTCCATGAATCCCGCATTGTTGCGAGC
Organism: Flavobacteriales bacterium; assembly: GCA_020635355.1. Lineage (GTDB taxonomy): Bacteria > Bacteroidota > Bacteroidia > NS11-12g > UBA9320 > WGNA01. The sequence continues at coordinate 106,908 of JACJZW010000003.1, read as the reverse complement.
CAGTGCCACATACAGTTGATGAGCACCCCTTCGAAAATCAATGCCCACCACCGGCCGGACACCAAACTGCGGGGCCAGCCGCATGAAATTAAGGCACGCACTGGTATTGTTGACATCTGTAAGTGCCAGTGTACGTACCCCCCACTCCTGCGCCAACTCCAGCATGGTTTTCTCGGAATAGGCACCGTATCGTAGGCTGTAGTATGTGTGGTTGTTGAGGTACATTTTGGGGATGGGGGATGGGGGATGGGGGATGGGGGATGGGTCGCCTTCGCTGAAGCTACGGCGACCAAAGGCCATCAACTAAAACGGCTGTTACTCAGAAATCAACTTTACTCCTTTCTCTCCACACCTTGCGGTCATTCGTTATTCGCTATTCGTTATTCCATATTCGTTATTGGCTCCCTAACTCTTCCGATGTGCCAGCACCAGTGGCGGTTCACCGTTAAAGGGGTTGGTAAATCTCCCGATGGTTTTGGCTCCCATGGTTGATGCCCGATACAGGCTGCGCTCGCCGTAGCGGTTTCGGATCACATCCATTGCCTGATAGAGCCGGAGGCGTTCAATGGTATCGTCAAACAGGTCGATTTGATAATTCCCCTGAACCAGTCCGCCAAACCGGACGCCCACTAATCGCACCAGCAATCGTCGGTTATAGAGCTTTTCAAACAGATCGAGAATGGTGGGCACCAGAATGTGATCAGCAGAGGTATAGGGTATTTTGAGTTGCCGGCTGTACGTACTAAAATCCGAGTAACGCAACTTCACACTCACTACGGAGGTGAGCCGCTCGCCCCGACGAAGCTGAAACGCCAGATTCTCGGCCATGGCCGATACAATGGTACGTAACCTGGTTACATCAATGGTATCCTTATCAAAGGTGCGCTCGGTTGAAATGGATTTCCGATCGGTATAGGGAATTACCGGACGGTTATCAATTCCGTTGGCCTTGTACCAAAGCCCTACACCATTCTTCCCAAAGGCACTTTCCATCATCTCTACCGGCATTTCCTGAATGGTATGCACCCGCTTCACGCCCATATTCCGGAGTTGCTGATACGTCTTATCTCCCACCATCGGGATTTTCTTGATGGACAATGGACCGAGGAAGTTTTTCTCCTCGCCGAAATCAATGCGGAGTTGATTGTTGGGCTTGGCCTCTCCGGTAGCTACCTTGGAAACGGTTTTGTTGACCGACAAGCCAAACGACAACGGCAGGCCTGTTTCCCGGATGATGCTCTTTCGAAGTTCCGTGGAGAATTGATAGCACCCAAAGAACTTGTCCATGCCGGTGAGATCGGCATAGAATTCATCGATGCTGGCCTTCTCGAAAATGGGCACCTGCTCCCGGATGATGTCGGTTACCATGGACGAGTACTTACTATACGTACCCGCTTCTCCACGGACCACAATACCTTCCGGACAAAGCTGCCGGGCCATCTTCATCGGCATACCGGAATGCACCCCAAAGGATCGCGCCTCATAACTGCATGAGGCCACTACGCCACGGTCACTGGTTCCTCCGAGGAGGATGGGTTTACCGTTGAGCCGACTGTCTATCAGTCGTTCTACCGATACATAAAACGTATCGAGGTCGATGTGCAGAATGGACTTTTCCACGATTTGCGCTACTATTGATAATTATTTTACCTTTATTCGGGTAATAATATAGCCTGTTCTACATTCGTATGCAAATGGAACCAACTATTTCATCAAGCCGAATGCGCTTCCCGGAAAATTTGAAATTCATGCGGATACGACGCAACATGTCGCAGCAGGAATTGGCAAACAACCTCGACCTTAGCCGATCGAAACTCAACAGCTATGAGCGTGGCGTACAGCCGCCGTTTCAGACGCTGATCTTTATTGCAGATTATTTCAACCTGTCTATTGATGCCCTGATCCGATACGATCTGAGCAAACTCAGCGAATACCAGTTATCGCAAATGGAGCAGGGATTTGATATTGACGTAACCGGGCAGAAGCTTCGGTTGCTGACGATCTCCGTAGACAAGGACGAAAACGAGCACATTGAAATGGTACCCGCACGGGCACAGGCCGGCTATACCACCGGCTACGCCGATCCTGAATTCATCCTATCCCTTCCGCGGTTTAACCTACCCTTTCTGGCCAAAGGCAAAACCTACCGATGCTTTCAGATCAAAGGCGAGAGCATGCTCCCCATCCGGGAAGGCAGTTGGATTACGGCCAGCTATGTTCAGAACTGGGAAGACATCAAGGACGGAAAATCATGCATCATCGTTACCCTAAACGATGGCATCGTTTTCAAAGTCGTATACAATAAAATCCGGGAAGAGAAGAAACTCCTCCTAGTATCCACCAATCCGGTGTTCAAGCCATACGAACTCCCCCTCGGCCAAATCGTAGAAATCTGGCAGATGGAAAGCTTTATCGGCTTTAACGATTAATGGAAGGTCAGAACGGCGAGGGTTACAATCGTTAACGCAACCAGAAGCGAAACGGTACCCAACGGACGAATAGATGCCATGTGTTTTTCGGCATCGCCTTTTTTGGCCTTCTTAGCTTTGGAGCTGATCATCCCGATCAATCCGCCCAAAACAACAAACAGGACCAATTTCGCGATCAATGTTGGACTGTGTTCCAGTGTTGACCAATAGGGTGTCATCAGGTATCCGCCCGACAGGAACAACAGCACTAATCCGATGTGCCCCATCTTGCTGAGTGAAAAAGCGTTGAGCATAAATTTTTGCCCTTCGGCTTTCTCCATTTTGGCCGAGGCCATGCCAAGAATCATAAAGCCGATACTGGTTCCCAACCCCATGGCCAAGCCAATGAAGTGGACAATTAACATAACGTCTCTCATAGTTTCAGATCTTTTGTGGTGGGTGCAAGTTAGATAAAATGCACGGCCAGACACGTCGAAATTATCCCCTGAAAACGCGAACTGACTACTTCATCCACGGCGGCTCCATCGCGGCCCAAATCAATCAGAAAGAAGTGAATTACAACCGGTACCCAATGCCTGCCCGAAGCATATACTTCATGTCCATCATAAAGTTGATGGTGCTGATGCTTTGCTGAGATGCCGTGAAGCTGGGATTCTCCACGCGATTGTGGGTCACATCGGTGGTGACCATTTGAATGGGAATGTTTACATCCAGAAAGAGTTTATCCGTCAGATTTTGTGTAACCCTTGGAATCAACGCCAGTTTTATTCCCGCTGAAATATCCGTGGTGGGGAACGACTGACTATTCAGCGGCCGAACCACATTTCGATAGAAGAACGGCTGTGCTGATCCGCCCAGATAAATCTTCGTTTTTCGGTTTTCATCGGTTTTATGCAATTCCTGCATGTATTCGTATCGAGCTGCCGCATAAACACCACGCACATTAGCGCCCGAAATCGTCATCGGTAAGAACAATGAATCCTGCACCACCACCTGATTATCGCGATTCCAGAAGCTCAATCGGCTTAACTCAAATTCATGTATCGCTCCGGAGGGAGCTTCTCGTGTATAGGCCAAACTCAACCAGCCACCTTCCGCATTTTGCTGTCGGGTTACCTGTTGATGAAACGAATCAATGGCAATGGTTTGCGTAGTTACCTCCGGGAAACCAATGTTCATATAGGTTTTGATCATGTGGTTGGTGGGAAGTGATATCTCCTGACCAAATCCTGATCCGGCATATAAACCACACAACATCATAAGCACACCAGCGTAAAACGGAATTTGAGTTTTGTTAGTCATGCCAGTAGAACGGTAGTTGAATTCTGAAATTACCACACTTTAGAAACCTGACGGAGAGGTGATTAACGGCGGTTCATCACCACGTGCAGCACGGTATGACCAACCGCCTCCAAGGTGAATTTATCAATAGCGTCCATGTTATCGGTGTGACGATGCCAATGATCCGGAAAGCCGTTCGCCGTAGCCAGATCATGGTGGATGATGTCTATTGTTGGGATGTGCGCAAACGTATTCATGTAAACGTGGTCATCGGTTATCATACCCCCATTAATATTGAGGAAGTAGGCTCCGTATCCAAGTTTTTGGCCGGTTCGCCACACGTCCAATACCAGCGATTGATTGTATACTACGGACTGACCTTCATAGGCGAAGGTTGCCCCTTTTGCCCCCACCATATCCAACACGATGCCCCAGCTGGCAGAGTATCCATTGTCTTTTGCCCATTGTCCCCAAAACTGTGACCCCAGACACCAGGACCCCGGATCTCCCCGACGATCACCCCCATCTTCCTGATCAAACAAAACCAAATCAACTCCACGCTCCGGGTGGAGTTCTTGAAGTTGCCGGGCTATTTCCAACAACACCCCAACTCCACTTCCACCATCGTTTGCACCATCGGCCGGAGTGGTTGGGTTTTCCGGATCTTCATCGGCCATTGGTCGGGTATCATAATGTGCTGCCAGCACCACCCGATTGGTAGATGCCGGGTTGAAAGATCCCACAATGTTGTTGACAATCACCTTGGTCTCATCCTTTTTCCGAATGTCACCATGATTGATGTAAACGGTATCGCAATATGATTCCAGCTTTGTTTTCAAGTATTGCATGGCAGCCACATGCGCCCCACTTCCGGGAATCCGAGGACCAAACGACACTTGTTTGGCCACAAAGGCATAAGCCGAATCGGCATTGAAGGAAACATCGATTTGCTTAACCTCTACTGGATTTTTCGGTGGGTCGGTATGATTGCCTTGGCCCGGATCATTCTTGCAACCCGACCACCCAAGAAGGGTGGCGGTGATGGCCATGAGCCCAATTATATATCGCATGCTATGCTTTGGTGTACGTTGTACCATCTTTCCCATCCTTAATAACAAAGCCCAATTCCTGAAGGGTGTTCCGAATGGAATCGGCCGTTGAATAATCCTTTCGTTCCTTCGCCTCATTTCGCAGTTGCAAAATGAACTGCATCAATCCATCAACCTGACCATCGTCTCCTTCATCCTCAGATTTTAATCCTAATACGTCGTGAATGAATCCGGTAAACGTTGATTGAAACAGACTAAGATCAGAAGCGCTTAGATGCTCTTTACCATCTTTGATCAGATTGACGTATCGCACACCTTCGAATAGTTGGGCAATGGCAATGGGTGAATTAAAATCATCATCCATGGCGGTATACAGATCGGCTTTCCATTGATCGATGTTCAATGAAGAAGTAGGCTCCGCCGTCAATTGTTGAACATCTTCCACACCCCGCATCAACCGTTTGAATCCCTTTTCCGCAGCCTGAAGTGCCTCATTGTTAAAATCCAGGGTGGATCGATAATGAGCCTGCAACATAAAAAAGCGAATGGTCATCGGGCTATAAGCCTGAGTAAGTAAGGGATGATCCCCTGTAATCATTTGACGGGGGGTAACACCCGTACCTTCGCTTTTGGCCATCTTCCTTCCATTGAAGGTGAGCATATTGGTGTGCAGCCAGTATTTCACCGGATCTTGTCCGTAACCAGCTTTATTCTGCGCAATCTCGCACTCATGATGTGGGAACTTCAGATCCATTCCTCCACCGTGAATATCAAAGGTGGCACCCAGGTATTTGGTGCTCATCACGGAACATTCCAAATGCCATCCCGGAAATCCGAGACTCCAGGGTGCATGCCACTTCATAATATGTTGTGGCTCTGCCTTCTTCCAAATGGCAAAGTCGGCGGGATGACGCTTATCGTCCTGACCATCCAATTCCCGAGTATTCACCAGCAGTTCATCGATATTTCGTCCGGAGAGCTCACCGTAATTTTCGTTTTTACTATAGGCCTGAACATCGAAATAAACCGAGCCATTGGACTCATAGGCAAAACCGCCTTTGACTATTTCCTCGATCAATTCGATCTGCTCAATGAGATGTCCGGTGGCCGTTGGTTCGATGCTGGGTGATAGGGCATTGAACAATTTCATGGTATCATGAAAGTCAACCGTATACCGCTGTACAACTTCCATCGGTTCAATATTTTCCAATCGTGCTTTTTTGGAAATCTTGTCCTCCTCGGAATCATCCAGCAGGTGTCCAACATCCGTAATGTTCCGTACATACCGCACCTTATAGCCTAGGTGGAGCAGGTAACGGTAAATCAGGTCAAACGACGTAAATGTTCGAACATTTCCGATGTGCACTTCACTGTAAACCGTTGGTCCACACACATACATACCAACGAACGGTGGATTGATGGGTTCGAATTTTTCCATCTCCCTCGACAGGGTATTGTATACGTGCAGGTTTGACTCCATGCCTGCAAAAATAGGGCAATGAAACGCTGTTCACCGCAATTTGAATTCATCCGGTTGTAAAGACCAAACCACGATTCATGTGACGTAGTAATTTTCCACTTCATTTGCATTCAGATGATTCGTTCCGTTGCGGTCTTTTTGGTGTTAATTGGCGGTTGTTTTTCACCCGGAATTCATGCCCAATCAGTTGATCGATTGGGTTTGGAATACAATTATTACCCGGCCGGGCACATCGCCGCACTTCAGTTTGAATGGTCTCATAACAATCACAACGCCTGGAACATACGAGTGGCCGTTAACCGGTCCTTGCGTCAGGATTTCAGCGGACTCAATGATGATGAACGAGGTTGGGGACCCGGCGTGTCATTGGGCTATCGCCGATATCTGGTTGATCACACCTGTAACGGTGTATACCTTGGTTTGCGCACCGATTTCTGGTGGATGACCATCAACTGGAAGGATCAGAACGATATCCCTTCCTCCGGGACAACGAAGATCAAGGTACTGCAACCAACCATGGAAATTGGCTATGGATTTCCCGTGCGAAAAGACTGGAGACTCAATGCCGCGGTGGTAAACGGCATGGAGTGGAATGTGGTAACGAAAGGTGCCGATGTGGGTCAGGGCTGGATTACCCTTTTACAACTGAGCGTGGTTAAAAATCTTCACCTCTCCGAAAAAAGAAGCATGATCAATACCACGTGGTAATTAACGGGCTTCGCGAAAATATTTGAACGGCACCACCAACATTCCGAAGCATTCTCCATGTTCTTTTGTCAGGTGTTTATGATGCACCTTGTGTGCTTTTCGAATGGCTTTAAGGTAACGCTGATTCGTTCGTTTGAATAGCTTGATGCGTTGATGAATAAATATTTCGTGAACCAGAAAATAGAGGATACCATAGATGAGGATACCCAGCCCTATAAACCACGGAATCACAAAGGAGGTGGTGGCACCAATGACGAATAAGGTGGCACTGGGAATGGCGAACACGAGAAAGAAGCGGTCATTTTTTTCCAGGACAGCACCAGGTGTTTTAATGTGGTGATCCTTGTGCCAGGACCACAGAAATCCATGCATGACATACTTGTGGGTAAACCAGGCAACAAACTCCATGGCGATGATGGTTCCAAGTGTAATAATTGCGTACATCACTGCTTCAAACTTATGATTAAACCTGACCCAAACTTACCCGTGTTCTGGAACCGAGCATTAACGAAATCTTATTGAGATTAGGAACGCGAATACGTTTCTCCATCAGCATTGGTGCCGGAGTTCGCATGATTCTCCTCAAAAGCCCTTTGTAATAGGAGTAGGCCGTATACACGCCTAATTTACTACTTCGGGGAAGCTGCTTGATACCTTTAAGTGCATCGTCAAACTCATCCAATATTTCCCTTTCGATGATACGCTTATCGGCATCCGTAAATCGATCAAAGGAGATATTGGGAAAATACAACCTACCGAGTTGATTCACATCCGCTTGAATGTCCCTGAGGAAATTTACTTTTTGAAACGCTGACCCCAAACTCATGGCATGTCCTTTTAGGCGTTCATACAGTTCCCGATCACCCTCACAGAATACATGCAAACACATCAAACCAACTACCTGAGCAGATCCGTAGATGTACGTCTCGTATAAATTTCGATCGTACTGGATTCGATCGAGATCCATCCGCATACTTTTCAGGAACGCATCAATGTGGGCCTGCTCCACACCAAAGTCATGTACCACATGCTGAAAGCTGTTGAGGATTGGATTTAGGCTAATGCGATCCCGAATAGCCTTTTGAGTTTGTTGGGTAAAATCGTCCAACAAGGCTTCCTGATCATATTCATGAAATGAATCAACGATTTCATCGGCTAAACGCACAAAACCATAGATGCCGTGAATGGGATTTCTCAACTTGGGTGCCAGGAGCGAAACACCGGAGGAAAATGAAGTGGAATAGGCGTTGGTTACTGCCCTACTATTCGTGAAGGAAAGGGTGTCGTACAGTTGTTTCATCGTTTGTATTCGGTTTGGATAAGATCAGCGACCGTTTTACCTGATATAATGGCAGGAGGCACACCGGGTCCGGGTACAGTAAGCTGACCCGTGAAAAACATATTGGTCAATTTCGTGGATTGCATTTTGGGTTTCAGGAAGGCGGTTTGACGCAAGGTGTTGGCCAAGCCATAGGCATTTCCCTTAAAGGCATGATAGTCCTGTATGAAGTTGGATCGGGCGTACGAATGTTCCACCTCAATGTGGGCATCGAGATCAACACCCAGATGTTTCTTCAAACGGGTAAAAACCATGTCCCGGTATTTTTTTCGTATCTCCGGAGAATCATCCAGTTCAGTAGAAACCGGAATCAGAATAAACAGATTTTCCTTTCCAACCGAAGCAACGGATGGATCGGTTTTGGATGGACAACACACGTAAAATAACGGGTCGCTTGGCCATTCATGTTTCGTATATATTTCCTCTGAATGCCGATCAAAGTCCGCATCAAAAAACAGGTTGTGATGTTGGAGCCCATCAATGGTTTGGTTTAACCCAATGTAATACAGCAAGCAGCTGGGCGCGAATGATCTGCTATCCCAATAAGACTCGCTGTATTGTCGATCTGACGGATGCATTTTGGACTCAGCGTGAGCATAGTCTGCACCGGAGACCACGGCATCAAATTCATGAACCTCTCCATTCACCTCAAGACCGGTAACCTGATTATTACGGGTGATGATACGGTTTACTTCCGCATTCGTATGAATTTGAACACCTTGCGAACGAGCCACGGATTCAAATCCCTCCACTACTTTGTGCATACCACCCAACGGATACCAGGTCCCCAGATCGATATCCGCATGATTCATCATGCTATACATGGCCGGGATGTTGGAAGGAGTTGCTCCCAGAAAGAGGACAGGAAATTCCAAAATCGACTGAAGTTTGGGATGGTTTGTCACCTTCAACACCGATTTCCGCATGGATTTTAGCATGTCCATCTTCCAGGCCTTTTGGAGATATACGAGCGAGAGGTACTCCCGGATTGATCGGGATGGTTTTTGAACAAAGCCATCCATTGCAGTTTGATATTTGAAGGCCGCTTCGTCCAGAAAGGTTTTTACTCGGGAGGAACTTCCGGGATCCAGCTGTTCAGCCATATCCAGGACTGCTTGTCGGCCCGCTCCCACGGGAACTCGCTCATCGGCATAGAACACCTCGTATGATGGATCCAGTCGTTTGAGTTGGTAGTGATCCGAGACCGCGGAGTTGAAGTCCTTGAAGAAATCTTCAAAAACATCGGGCATCCAATACCAACTGGGCCCCATATCAAAGACAAAACCTTGATCCTGAAACGTTCTTGCTCGTCCGCCGAGTTGATCGTTCTTCTCAAATAACGTGACATCGTGGCCATATTTAGCTAAATAGGCCGAAGCACTCAAACCGGAAAAACCGCTACCTATGACCGCGATGCGCACGTTACTTTGTTTAACTTTTTAGAATAAACATTAAACAAACTTAAAGGTTTGCCCTTCCGAATAAACTTTTGGAAAATTTATCATCACCCTTTTTGCTGCCTGGTTAAAGGTGCGATGGACTGATCAAGATGTATGAATCAGACTACCACAAAACCAGCCACTCCAACGTGATTTCAAAACGTTACCCAACGCGGGTAAATCTCACCAACCGATGAGGCTTTTCTCAGGAATTTTGGTTAGGGACACACTCACCCCTACCCCGATGAAAGTTAGCAATTACCCATCAAATCACACCAAGCACTCAGAAAAATTGATGTTAATAATCACTCACCGCCTAAAACAGACTTCAATCCGCATCCATGAATAATTCTGCAGCAATGGCGTCGGCACGCAGCCAACCTTCATGCGTAAGCCATATACGATCGGATTGATGCTCCAACCAGCCTTGATGTTCAAATTGTGCCAGCTCATCCTTCACATTCATTTCCAGATGACGCCTCCAATGGTCGGGGAAGTCTGAAAAATTTACGCCCCACATGGTTCGTAAGCCCGTCATCATGTGTTCATTGAACCGATTCACATCGGAGAGCACCTCTCGCTCATGATCAACTAATCCATCCCGAACAGAACGCAGGTAGATGTTATTGTTGGCCACATTCCATCGTCTGGTGCGATCACCGTCAAATGAATGCGCCGATGGACCTATCCCCAAATAGGGTTTCCCCTTCCAATAATTGGTGTTATGCCGGGCTATGTGGCCTTCAAACGCAAAATTGGATATCTCGTAGCGCAGACCACCAGCCGATTTGACCCATTGAGTTAAGATGGATAATTCCTGGATGGACTGATCATCCGGTGCCGCGTTTATACGTCCTGTTCTAATTTGATGAGCAAGCGCTGTCCCGGGCTCCACGGTAAGACAATAAGCCGACACGTGTTGCACCTTCAATTGAGTGACTTGTTCTATGTTACTGGTCCACTCGGCAGTAGTCATACCCGGTATACCGTAAATCAGGTCAACCGTTATCTCATCAAAGCCATGTTTCTGGGCGAGTTGAACCGCTTCCATAGCCTCCTGAGCCGTATGTGCCCGATTCATCCAGTGTAATATCCGATCTTGAAAACTTTGTATTCCAATGCTCAACCGGTTAATCCCAATAGATTTCCAAACCGACAACTTCGACGTGTTCACATCCTCCGGATTGACCTCAAGAGTAATTTCCGCATCAGACCTCACCTCAAACAATTCCCGGACATGTTCCATTAGCCGGGTAACATTTTCCTCTTTGATAATTCCCGGCGTTCCCCCTCCAAAATAGATCGTTTCCAAGGTGGAATTCACCTCCAACTTCCGCATCGTCATCTCTTCACACAAGGCCTCAATCATCTCATCTTCCTGAGACAGTGATGTTGAAAAATGAAAATCACAATACGTACACGCTTTGCGACAAAAAGGGATATGAAGATACAGACCCGACACGCCTCAAAGATAGGGCTAACCCCAGCCCAAAAACAGAACAGGTCACCGAAGAATCGGCGACCTGTTGCATGCTAACAAAATTGAAAACAGAACCTATTTCAAATGATTTCCGCTTTGCACCACTTCAATCCATTTACCCGGAACACTCGCCGTAATGGTATTGTCGTACATGGCCTCCGCCCGAACATTGGGTAGATAATATTTACCTGCATACGTTGCCGTTACGGGAATTTCATACGACCTGGATTGACCGGCAGAAAGTCCCACGTAGGTGTAAACCCGATCATCGCGAACATCCCGGTAATCGAAGCCGTTAGATCGTTCGCCCAACACATGCCGCATATTTTGTATTTCCCAACCACCCGGAATCAGATGGCTGATGGCAATATCCTTCACGGTTCCACGCTTCCCATCATTGGTAAGCTTAACCAAAATTTTAAGCTCCTGCCCTTGTTTCACCTGACTCACGTCCACCACCTTACCCAAGTAATCGGTGTATTGCACGGTTAGTCGAAGTGTTTGCGCCACCTGCACGGTGTCCATTTGAGTTGGAACACCCGTCTTAATCATGCGGACAAACAACAAGCCCTTTCCGGTATTTTTAACCGTGGTCTCATCGGTTTTGGAAGTCGCTTGTAGATGCAATCGCATGTTGGCATACGGCGTGGAGAAGCGAACCGGAATGTTCTTGCCGTTTGCCGTATAGTTAAAGGCACTTTCCTTGGTTTGCTTAAAGGTTCTATGATAGCTGGCCAGAGCAATCAAACTGTACGCTGTTTCCTGGGTTGACAACCATGACCTGGAGGCCAATTTTTGGCTGATATCTTTAATTAAATGAAAACCATCTTCCTGTTGTCCCATTAAAACCATGGTTTCCAAAATCAGTGCCTGGTCTCGCATAGCCGATCCATACGTATTACCATGGGTATTATACGGGCCGGTAGCAGAGGTGATATTTTTTACCAGTGCGTTCGCCACTTCGGGCATTCCAGCCATGGAATATGCTGCCGCCAGTCGCCATTTGGTCTGGGGCTGTAGGTTATTTTCTCTCAATCGGTTCATGGAGGCAATGTCGGCTGACCCGGCCAACGCCAATGTATACAACCGGTAGGCCTGTATCAGGTGATCGTTCCCGGACGACGTGTTAAAGTTCCGGGCTGCCTCTTGCTGATATTGCACCCAATTGGCATAAAAGGTGGCATCCACATAGAAGCCGTATTCCTTTGCCAGCGTTATAAAATGCCCGGCATAATTAGTCCCCCAATCACTGGCGTGTGAATTCCCGGGCCAATAGGCCAAACCTCCGCTGGACGTTTGAAACCTTCGGAGCCTATCTACTCCGGCTTGAACGTTCCTTGACACCTCAGCCTTATCCTCAGATGAAAGCCGTATGAAGTCCGAAAGAAACAGCTGAGCAAACACGGAACTGGTGGTTTGCTCCACGCATCCATGTGGATACATGATCAACTCCCTCACCCGCTGTTCCAGGTTAATGGGCGGCAAGCCGGATGCCTCCAACACCAGGTTATTGGTCCCATCAATACCATTCATGACGGTCTTGATGGTTTTGGATTCTCCCGGCTTAAGCACGTATTCCTGAGACTCCGTAATTTCATTATTAGGCGTTCGGATAATCAAATGAGTAGTAGACGTCATGGTTTCTGTACCGTCTGAGATGGTTACTATGGCGGTGGCTTCGCCGATGGCCTCCTCCACAGTTGCCCAAAACGGAATTACCTCTTCTCCAATACCATTAAAGACGATCTCTTTCTCGGCATCAGCATTTAGCTTCCAGGCGCCCTTTAATTTTACCTTCACGTCTATCCTACGCTTGACATTCTCCGTGTTAAACACCGTCACCGGAATGGCGATTCGCTCACCCGGTGTAAGTACTCTTGGCAGCGTTGTGAGCAACATGATAGGCTTTTTCACTTTAACGGATTTCTCAGCGCTCCCCTGTGCCATGCCGCTAGAGGCCACCACCATCACCCGAACGGCACCAATGTACTCCCCTAATTCAATTTGATGAGAGGCGGTTTGACCGGCTTTCAGGTGAAACGGACCCAGGAAACGAACGGCGGGAACGAAACGATTAACACGGTGTTTGGTTTCTGCTGCTTCTCCTTCTCCATCTCCACCTACACTCAGCACATTTGCCCACTTGCCTTTGTACGCTCCCATGACATCGTCATAAACATCCCAGGTCCGGACACCTAAGCCTCTCTTTTTGTTGAACTGGGATCGCGGATCAGGGGTTTTGAAGTGTGTGATGTCTAACAAACCCTCATCCACTACGGCCAACGTATAATTCATATCCTTGCCATGTTTCTCCCGTATGGTTATTCGGTTCTTTCGATCCGGACGGATTTCATCTGCCATGGTAATAATCGGATTCAATTTGGTCCCCGGATCTTCCACCCGAATGGGAACGATACCATAGGTACGTACCGGCAAGTCATTGGATGTCTGATTATAAGGCTGGATAAATGAAACATGTACGTATGCATTGGGAGCCATATCCGCCGTTGCCGTAATGGTCACCCGGGTTTCTTTCTCTGTTGTTTTAACCCAGAACTTTTTCAGGACTGAACTGCCGTTCTCCACAGACACCAAGGCCATACCGGCTCCTCCACTTGGGATACTCACATTGATCTTTGACCCAACAGAGTAGGCGGTTTTATCGGTTGCCAGCCGCAACACCACGGCATCGTCAGATGTATTCCGATTCACACGACGCCAGTAAGGCCAATCAACGTAAAAGACTTTACTGGCCGAGTGTCCTGAAGACGGATCACGCGCCACCATGAGAAACTGCCCCCAATTGGGATAGGCCAAACTAAATCGCACCTCGCCGGCACCGTTGCTGGTTTTGATTTGTTCATTTACGATGGGAATCAATGTATTGGACTGGATGTAATTGGCCAGATTACGGTGACTCTCCCACCACCATCTCCACTCGATGCGATAAATCTTCACATCCAGTTTTCCGCTAATCGGTTTGCCATCTTCGCTGAGGTGCACCAGCGGGAACACGTGATCCTTATCCGTGATAAATGATCCATCGTCTTCCATGCTTTTTGGTGTTCCGATTCCAGCATAGCTGCCATACGTGCTCAAATCATAGGTCGCATAATCCGTGCTGAACGCCCCGCTCTTTTCAAAGACCTTAGCGATAAAATCTACTTTCAACTTCCCCGGGGCCAATTGGTTAAAGGCAAATCCCGGTTTAATGGTATCGGCACCGAACGGATCCAATACTGAGCGGGCAACAATCTGATCCTGTGCGGAAAATGACTTGGTAGCATCATCAAACACAAACTGATTGTACCCCTCAAAATGTGTGGGCACTGCGCGAATATTGGCCTGTACCGTATAATTCAAACCCGGAGATGGAGCACCATGCAACCACGAAGCTTCTATCTTCACCCGGTTATTCTTCACCTTCAGGACTGAGTCTTCCGCAGTAAGTCGAATTTTGAGCCGATTAGGTTGAACGGTTTCCACCGGCAAGGTTTTAAAGTAACTGCTCTCACCCACCGAGATTTTCATCCGGTAATTACCGGTCTCGGCTTCCTCAGTTGTCGCCGTTCGGAAATCATACATCCCGCCAACTGATTTGGTGAGTACCTTTTTAAACACTTCCGTACCCCGAGGATTGGTAAGAATTGCCGTAACGGGAACGTTCGCCGGAAGGGTGTGATTCTTATCCCGAAGGATAAAGCAGGTGTAGATGCTATCACCCGGACGCCAAACTCCGCGTTCGGCATAAATCATCCCCTGAACACCGTTTTCTTCCCTTATGCCATCCACGTCAAACCTCGACGTAGATTTACTTAAGCCGGATCTCAGTTTAAGATAGCCGTGTTGCGATCCATTTCGTGCGATCAAGAGGTAAGGTTCTTCCCCGAATGATAGGGTGGTCATTCCCTGTTCATTGGTGACCGATGATTTCAATTTCTGATTCTGATAGTTGAGCACGTCGATTTGCACGTTGTTTAGTGGTTCGGACGACACTAAATCCTGGGCAAACACGTGGAGTTTGCCATCGGTACCGGATTTTACCATCAACCCAATGTCCGAAGCCAGAATGTTTCGAGCAATGGCTGTGGAGTAATAGAACGACGCATCACACGGATCGTAATTTTTCAAGTAGTAATCACCGCCGCTGTAGTAGCTGTAATACAGTGCATCGTTGTCACTTTCATAATCGCCGTCGTCCTCATCACAGATGAAATAAGTGTATGACTTCCGGAATCCAATCATCACCCGATAGATCGCACCGGGCTCCCGGTTGATGTATTTACCAATGTCAAGGGTATAGCGCTCCCATTGATTTGGATCTGATTTCTTGGCTGAATTCAGGCTTACCTTACCGGAATAAAGGAGGGTTCCAACACGTTTAAGCTGATCGGCTTCGGCTAGTTCATTCACCTGCATGAATTGAGGAATATTGTCGGCGTGAATCTGATAGATGTACACATCAACGGCTTTGAGCGCCATGGCTTCAAATGGGAATACCACTCCTCGTGCATTGGGAACGATGGTACCTGTTCCTATCATCTTCAACTTGGGCTTTGGCCGATCAAAGTGTATTTCTCGATTCAGGCTCGTAGTTAACGGGTAACCCAAAATGCTCTTGATTTCGCCCGACAATTGAACTGTATGGACGCCAATCAATCGATTGGTGGGGTAGATTGTGATTTTATTTCCCTGCATCTCCATGGTCTGGACTTCCTGACTATCCAGTTGAATCAGCCCTTTAAGACTTTGGGTGACCGAAATAGACTCACTGAAGAAAAGATCGATAACCTGATCAGGTTCATTGGTGATGGATACATCGGCAAGTTTAAAGTCGCCCAGGCCATGAAGATGAACTATGCGGAAGTAATCGTCCTTGGATTCAATGGGTTTGCCATTCACTTTGAGCACCACATCAACGCCTTCCTTCTGCCGCTTCAAACTGTCTATTCGGAATGAAAATCGTGTCCCCCGTTGATCATACCAGCGTACCGGATACTCCTTTCGATTAATGCTCACGGTCAAGCATTTCTCCATGTCCTTTCGGTATTCAACATCGGCCAGATTCACATAGCCGGTGAGATACCGATAAACCGGATTGTTGTCACTATACGTTTCAGATGCATGCACCTCCAGGTCTATGCGTTGCTGACGTGTTTCAAAACGCAATGGGAATCGCTTTAGATTGGATTCCACCTTGGCCACAGCTCCCAGGTGAAACACCCCTTGATAAATGGTGTTTCGAGGCAGTGTTTTGGATGGGGTGAACGTCACTACCGTACTGCTTTCAAATTGTGTTTCTCCCTCGAGTTCGGGCTCGAACCGGAACAACTCATTCTTTAGCACCTTCTCTTGATCTTTAGGGGAAACCGGCTTGGTAAGCACCACTTTAATAATCGCATCGCGTTCCACATACCCAGAGGTATACGCCGAGATATGATGAACAAAGTCCGGATGATAGGCCGGAATAGATGTATTTCTAGGATTACAGGAAATACCCGCGATGAGCGCCAAAGCCAGAAGAAGTTTTTGAAACGTGTGCATGATTTTGATCGTTTTACAGGATCAAGAATACATGCAGATTTTCCTCTTCAACTGTACCTTAAGGTATTGGTACCTGTTGGATTATTTTTCGTTAGATGGATTTGATTTTCCGCAAAGTGACTAGAACGTCTGACGATCCTCGCGCAATTCGGTGTTCAAGGTCGGAGCAATTCTACCCTTTCCTAGCTGATGAACAATGCCAATAGTCAGAGTAAGATACGCATCCTTGGAATGCGGGTTTCCACGCTGATTACCGCTTGGATATCCTTCTGATTTACCACGGTAACTGAGATTGGCCGAGGCATGCCCTCGGGCATTGAAGAGTTCTTCGTAATTATAGTAATTACTACTCACATCGTCCATGTAATCTGTACTGGTTTGACGATACGTCAGCTCACCGAATATCATCACATTCTGGCGGTAGTTAAATCTCAATCCACCTCCAACTGGTATTACGGGTGTAAAAGACGAATAAAGCTTGGTTCCAGGTATCAACCCCTGCCCTTCAGTTCCCAATGGTCGAAGTTTGACCCATTCTCCCATATACTCGGCATAGGGCTCAAAATGCGTTACGCCTGCGCCGCCGAAGATGTAGTATTCAAAGACGTTGGTAGAACTCTTCTTTCGAAGGAAATTAACGACCGTATATTCGTACATAGCCGAAAACTCGGAAACCGGTGTTCTAAAACTCAGGTTACGTTCACGAACGCTTTCAGACCGGGCATGATAATCAGAGCCCTCTACGCGCGTAAAAAGTAGGTTCAGCCGAATAGCTCCCTTCTTCTTGAAATTCCGCTTTATACCGAACAGGTAAGCCGGTTGGACCATGGATAAATCCGTTCCATCCAGACCGGGTATCGCAAGTCCTTCCCGTGGTGCACTTCCCACATCGCCAAAGAACGCCGTGGTACCCCAGGCTAAACGGCCCTCATACTTCGGGCGGGCATATCCCAAAATTTGGGCATCAACCGATTCCACACCGAGAACAGCAACAGCAAAAAACAGCAAAAACCGACCTATCCCCATGCTTTTGTTCGTTTCGAAATTCCGGCCTTTACTGTGCATTAACGATTTTAGTTATCAACCGCTGATGATCTATGGTCTGTATTTCAACCAAATAAACCCCTGAGGGTAAGCCATCAGAACGAAATGTTATTTCCGTTGAAGCTTCGGGATTTGCGACTTCCATAATCTCCACCCCGTTCATATTCATAATGACTACCCGAGTCATTAATTGATAACTTGATATCTTGACCTGCTGGTTGTCCGGATATGTAACCATTGGTCTCTGACTATACGTCTGAGGTTGCATTCCGGATTTATTTTTCTTCACGGCAACTTCCATTATGACCGGAAGATGATCAGACATATCGTACAACGCATTGGCAATCTTATTCGGAACCATGGAATTGAGCGGAGAAAGAACGTCTCCGTTAAACCGCCGACTATCCTGCCCCAACGCTCTGTATGTGCCATCAATATACCGCACATTATAGGTATTGTCCATTACTTCCTTACCGCACAAGATGAAGTCGAACCGATCATCCATCCCACCTCCGCTAAAACACCCTCCACGCGTATCAGAAACATGGGTGCTTTGCGTATGAAGGTTGGCAAAATCCTGCTTATTATTCCAGGATCCCGGAGCATCTACCGGGTCAAAAAACCGGACATTGGCATTGGAATGCTGCGTCAAATTTTGATAGCAATCTTCGGTAGCTGTTTGAATGTTAAAGTCACCGCACATGATATAGCTGTGTGCCTTTTTGTTCTTATCCAGGTAGTCCATCAGGGCAGCCGTCATCTTGGCCCGTTCGGTTTTATCAGCGGAAGTACTCCCGGCTTTAAGGTGAGCCACCACCAGACTTAAGAACGTGGTATCTCCCTTTTGAAGATCCGGATCATTGGAATAATACAAGGTATAGATATCGATAACCCGAACCAGATCATCTCCACTCAGGTCTTTTTCAATAGCGTCTTGTTGGTACAGGGACAACTTTTCGGTATTGAAAAACAACATATTGGTGAGCGAGCTAAAGCCATTGTTTGTAAACTCGGCCTGATCAAAGTGCGTCACCCCATTGGTATTCAAGGCGTTTTTGAGAATCTTATTTGGATTGAGCCAATTGGCTCCCATCTCATTAACGGTGAGCACATCGGGCTTGACGTAGCCCGTAATTTCAGAGAGATAACCGTCCTTATCATCCGCCTTATTGGTGGACTCCGTGCATTGTGCGGTGATGTTCCGATAATTCAGCAAATTATAGTGCATGATACGGAGGGTATCGGCCGATTGTCCCAGGGCGGACAAGGAGATGGTTAGGATGGTTGCCAACGACAGGGTTCGAAGCATGGCGCAAAATTAGCCTGCCTGCGTTAGCTTAACCTCACCTTTAAGGTTAAAATGATTTTAAAAAAACGGAGGGATACCTTTTGGCACCCCTCCGCACAATTCTTTAATGGGTGGATTATTACTCCTTATCCTGATAGGCGTTTACGAATACGTATTTAACACCCAATTTCTTCCAGATCACCACGGCATACTCCAGGTTCTCTGTGTTCCATGTAGCATCAACCGGCAATTCGAAGGTATGTTCAAATTCACTTCCGGTTGTTTTGCCGTTGTCGATTTTCACACCCCAAACATCGGTGGTCATGGCAGATCGCAAAACATGATGGTGCGATGCGTTGGATCCCTGACCATTCTGGTATCCTACCACCTGGTCTTCAACAACGTAAGCACCTACGTAATAATCAAAACTCTCATCACCATCTTTGAAGAACTTGGTTTTAACATCCAGTTGGATTTTCCCATCGATAATGGTATCCCGATAACCCGCTCCGGCGATTACTTCTTTAGCCTTAAAACCGGCTACTTCGGCAACTACGTTCGTTTTGGTAGTGGCGGTATAAATACCTCCGTTGCTGGAATAGGCTGTTCTATTTTCTCCATTGGCACAGAAGGCAGGCCAACCAGCTGACGGTGCCTGAGCTTGTTTAAAGGCTGCCGCTGCCGGATTATAATAGTTGCTGGTGCTGGAACCATACGTTCCCATTATCACTGCATCGTTGTGTGTCTCATCAATGATTTCTTGAAACAAGGTCCAACCCCATGAGCCACATGGCCCACACCAGGTGGCCGTTAGCTTGTTAATCAAGCTCATATTAACCTCTTGAACCACAATGGGCTCCGGGCCAGTATTCTCTTCTGTTTTCTTCGTAGTGTCATCAACAACTACGGCAGATCCATCGTCCTTGCAGGATGAAAATATGGTCAGTGCTACACCAACCCATAGCAGGTTTCTGAATTTCATAGAACAATAATAGCGTGTTATCCTGTTAGTAGTTCACTTTTTTGGAAGCCTTACCAAATCCTGATCATTTCTGCTTCCGGTTTCACCATGGGCTTACCAGTACATCCAAAGGCATCCTGAAACTGAGGCAAGTTGGCCAACGGTCCAAGAACTCGATGTTCTCCGGGTGAGTGATAATCGGTGATGAGTCGGTTCCGCAACTCATCTTCGGTAATATTCTGTTTCCAAACATTGGCCCAACCTAAAAAGAATCGCTGTTGCCAGGTGAAGCCATCAATGGGTTGAACCATTCCGCCACCGATCTTTTTTTCCAATGCCAGATAGGCCAGGGTGAGTCCGCCCAGATCGGCAATGTTCTCTCCCAACGTCATTTGACCATTGATGTGCATACCCGGTAATGGCTCGTAGGAACTGAATTGATCCGCTAACCTTCCGGTAAGCACATCAAATCGCGAACGATCATCACTGGTCCACCAGTCATTCAGGTTTCCATCCCAATCTGATTTGCTTCCCTTATCGTCAAAGCCATGCGTAAACTCATGGCCAATCACCGCTCCAATTCCTCCGTAGTTGATGGCGTCATCAAATGTTGGGTGGAAGAAAGGTGGTTGAAGAATTCCGGCAGGGAAAACCACTTCATTACCCGAGGAACTGTAATACGCATTAACCGTTTGTGGTGTCATGTACCATTCGTCCTTATCAACCGGTTTGCCGAGTTTATCCGCCATATCCCGAAAATGATAGACATTACAATTCACCAGGTTTTGCACCAGGGTGCCGGCCTGAATATCGATGGAAGAATAATCCTTCCATTTAACGGGATAGCCAATTTTATACGTAAAGGCCGCCAATTTTTTAAGGGCTCGTTCCTTCGTAGAATCACCCATCCAGGTAAGTTCGTTAATCCGGATTTTATAGGCCGATCGGAGGTTTTCAATCAATTCCTCCATGTAGGCTTTGGATTCTTCCGGGAAGTACTTCTTCACGAAGAATTTTCCCAGTGGTTCTCCCAGTTCACCATCAACCAATTGCACGCCACGCTCATTCCGAGGCTTGGGTTCCTGAATGCCGCGTAACTGCCGACTAAAGAAATTAAAATGTTCATCTTCCAAGGACTGATTACATGCGGGACCAAAGGCATCTACGACCTTCCACTGCATGTATTGCTTCCAGACCTCGAGTGAGCGGGAAGACAGCAACTCGTCCAATTGGGTGAAGTAATCAGGTTGACGTACAATTAAGGTATCAAACGCCGCCAACTTAAGCTGATCGATATAAGTGGCTAACCGAAGATTTCGGAAGGAACCTACGAAGGAGGTGCGCCCTACTTTGTTATAGGTGAGTTCCGGTTCACGCATTTTGGTTCTATCCCACTGGATGCGCGCCAGATCGGTTTCCAGATTCAGGATCAATGATCCTACACCATCGCCCTTCATGCCGGATAGCTCAAACATTTTGTTCATGTGAGCCACATAGTTGGCGCGGATGTCAACAAACTTCTGCTCTTGAGATAAATAGTATTCGCGATCCGGAAGTGTCAAACCAGACTGACCAACGTACGTAATGTATTGCTCGCTGTTTTTGGCATCCCGGCTCACATACATCCCCATGGGTCCGGATATCCCCATCGTACTGAAGTTACCGAGCAATGAGGCCAGTCCGTCCATATCGGACACATCAATCACCGATTTCAACATGGGCTGAATAGCCTTTGTGCCCACCTCTTCGCGGGTAACGGTATCCATGAAGGAACGATAGAGGTCACTGATCAACTGACCATCACTTCCTTTTTCATGCTTCTTTTTTTCATTGGACAAGTCCTGAATAATGCCCTCAAGTTTATCCCGGTTTTCCTTTGCCAGAATATTAAAACTGGACCATCGGCTCTCTGTGCCCGGAACCGGATTATCCTTCATCCAGTTGCCAATGGCATAGTGATAGAAATCGTCACACGGACTTACCGTGGTATCGATAAATCGAACATCAAAGGCCAACGGCTTTGAGGCATCTTCTTCCTGCATAGATTTTTCAGTTTTGGTGCATTGCGATAACAATCCAATGGCCACCAGTGCTAACCCAAATTTTTTCATAACATTCTTCGGACAAAGAAACAACTTTACCCGCTGAGCATACCTACTCATCGGTTGGAACATCGAAACCATCGATTGAATGCCATCCTTCAGACGATTCACGCCTACATTTACGTTCAGAAATCACCAGATATAAACCGGAAGCAACTTTCTTTGTGCATCTGTGTTGAATGGAAGTGAGGTTATCAGAAAAGAACATCCTATGAAGAGAATCCTGAATGTGTTGATGGTTATAGTTCCCGTTAGCTTGCTAACGCTGGGGTTCTATTATAAAACGGAAGAAGCCGGAGACGATTTACTCATTAAAGTGGTCATGGAAAATTTGCGTCAGATGCACTACCAGCCGGTTGATGTGAATGACGATTTTTCCAAAATGGCTTGGGAGGATTACCTGGAAAACTTGGACCCAAACAAACGCTTTCTGTTGAAATCAGACGTTCAGGATCTGAAAGCCTATCAGACCAAAATTGATGATGAAACCCAGGAAGGTACTTACGAGTTCTTCAATCGATCGCTTCAGCTGATTGATGAGCGCACCAAGATGGTTCAAGGATTTTACCGCGAGATTTTGAGCAAACCGTTTGACTTCACCGTGGATGAAACCGTTGAGTTTGGCGAAAAAATGGATTACTCCAAATCCGAAAAAGATCTCAAAGATCGCTGGCGTAAATATTTGAAATACAACGTCATGACACGCCTGGCTTCCTCACTTGATGTGAACGATCAGGCTCAATCGGCTCAAACAGAAATGCCTCCGGGAACAGAAGATACGGAGAATGTGATGGATGTGGTGGAAGAAGAAAAAGCCGACATCTCTGAAGCCGGAACCAAGACCTTTGCTGAACTGGAAGAAGATGCCCGCAAAGCAGTTTTAAAAAGTCACGACGAATGGTTTCAGCGTATTGATCGGCTCGACCGGAAAGATCGTTTAGCCGGATACGTGAATACGTTAACCGCTCTATTTGACCCACACACAAATTACTTCCCTCCTGCCGATAAGGATAACTTCGACATCCGGATGTCCGGCAAACTGGAAGGAATTGGTGCCCAATTGCAGGAAAAGGATGGCTACATCAAAGTAGTCTCCATTGTACCCGGTTCACCTTCAGCCTTGCAAGGCGAATTGCAGGCAAATGACCTCATTCTTAAGGTGGCTCAGGGTACCGACGAAGCTGTGGATATCGTAAATGCGCGTATTGATGACGCTGTTAAAATCATACGCGGGAAAAAAGGAACCGAGGTGCGATTGACCGTTCAAAAACCGGATGGTCATATCAAAGTGATTCCAATTGTCCGCGATGTCATAGTTCTGGAAGAAACATACGCCAAATCAGCCATCATTCACGATGCCGACAACCTCAACGTAGGCTATTTGTACCTCCCAAGTTTCTATGCTGATTTCAACGATCGCAACGGCCGAACCTGTTCAAAAGACGTAAAAGAGGAACTGAGAAAACTCAAAAAAGACAAGGCTGATGTTCTGATCCTTGACCTTCGAAACAACGGCGGTGGTTCACTACCCGATGTGGTTGACATGGCAGGCCTCTTCATTCCAAAGGGTCCCATTGTTCAAGCCAAATCCCGACATGGTGATCCGTATATCATGAGTGATCACAATAATTCCGTTGAATGGGACAAGCCGGTGATCATCATGGTTAATGAGTTCAGCGCATCAGCATCTGAAATTCTGGCTGCTGCCCTGCAGGACTATCGACGGGCAGTGATTGTTGGTTCTCACACCACTCACGGAAAAGGAACCGTGCAGCGATTTGTAGAGTTGAACCAAACCTTGCGAAACAATAATTATGACGACATGGGTGCCCTTAAACTCACCACCCAAAAGTTCTATCGCATTAATGGAGGGACCACTCAGTTGAACGGGGTTACTCCGGACATCATCTGGCCGGATAATTACACCTACATCAAGACCGGTGAGCGGGAACAAAAGCACGCTCTGAATTTTGACAAAATTCAACCAGCAGACTATAAACCCTTCCCGGATTTATTTGATCTAAGCAAGCTTCGCAGTCAGTCTGAAAAGCGTACTTCAGGAAACGATTTGTTCAAGGCCATCGATGAAAATGCACGACGTTGGAAGGCCCAAAGCGAGGAAGAAACCTACACCCTGGTTTTAGAGAAATACCGGGCGGAACAAAAAGCCCGTAAGGAAGTGAATGACGCCTATTCCAAGTTGTTCAAGCCTTATGATGATGTGGCCGTTGCTACGTTGAGCGAAGACCTGGTAGACATTCAATCCGATTCGTTGAAACAAAAACGTGCTGATAACTGGCACGCCTCCATGAAGAAGGACATTTACCTGTATGAGAGTCTGCAAATTGCCGAAGATTTGTACAAGCAAGATCGACGACGATTGACCAGTGGCGACCGGTAAACTCTATCTCATTCCAACCTTTTTGGGTGAAAATAATCCCGACTTAGTTCCTCCGGAATACGTCAAGATTATTCATCAAATCAGCCACTTCATTGCGGAGCACGCTAAATCCGCTCGGGCATTTTTGAAGGTTATCGGGACGCCCGTACCAATGAATGACCTTCAAATTGATGAGCTGAATAAACACACCAACCCGGCCGAAATCAATCAGTTTCTCCAACCGTGCTTAAATGGGATGAATATGGGCTTGATGAGCGATGCCGGCTTGCCGTGTGTGGCTGATCCCGGCTATCAGATTGTTCGTCTGGCGCATAAACACCAGGTTGAAGTGATTCCCTTTCACGGCCTTTCATCTGTGATGATGACCTTAATGGCTTCCGGATTAAACGGACAACAATTCCGATTTCACGGCTACCTCTCGCACGACAAGGATCTTCGTCGGAAAACACTTCGTAATTGTTTGGATGATCTTCGCAAGGGCGAAACACAATTGTTCATCGAAACGCCCTATCGGAACCGTCAATTTGTGGAAGAACTGGCAGCTGTCCTCCCAGCCGAAACAGTTATGGTCATTGGCATCGACCTCTCCCTACCCTCCCAACAGATTTTGCGATTCCGTTTAAAGGATCGACCCAAAAATCTGGATGACCTTCACAAGCGACCAGCCGTTTTTGCATTAGGTCAGGACCACTAACATCGTCTTGCGGAGAAAAAAGACAGGCGTTGGGTGATAAATTCCCCATGCCGTTCTTGAACAACCTCCATTGACCTTAATTTTGAGCCAATGAACATCCAGCAACTTCGATCGGCCATTCAGGCTAAAGGCAGTTATTTATGTGTGGGGCTAGACAGTGATCTGCATAAAATTCCGTCTCATTTGAACAATGAGCCTAATGCCCTTTTGGAATTTAACCGTCAGATCATTGAAGCTACATCGCCTTACGCGGTTGCCTATAAGATCAATACGGCCTTTTATGAACAGTATGGCACCGATGGCTGGAACATCATGGCGGAAACGTTAAAACTGATTCCAACCGATTGCTTCTCCATTGCAGATGCAAAGCGGGGCGACATCGGCAACACCGGTGAAATGTATGCCCGCGCCTTTTTTGATGAATTGAACTTCGATAGCATAACCGTTAGTCCGTACATGGGAAAAGACAGCGTTCAACCCTTTATGAGAGCGGATAAGACTGTCATTGTTTTGGGCTTGACATCCAATCCCGGAAGTGCTGATTTTCAATACTTGCAAGCTGATGGTATGCCACTCTATGAGCATGTTCTACGTAAAACATCCGAATGGGGATCACCCGAGAACCTGATGTTTGTAGTGGGTGCCACCCGTGCAGAACGATTGGATCACATCCGGTCCATTGTACCCGAGCACTTTCTTCTGGTTCCGGGCGTAGGCGCACAAGGTGGTAGTCTCGAAGATGTTTCGAAACACGGACTTATTAACGGAGGTGGTTTGTTGGTGAATTCGTCCAGAGGCATCATCTATGCTTCCAGCGATCTCCAATTTGCTCAGGCTGCTGCCAACGAAGCCAAAAAATTACAACAGGTGATGGCCACCTATCTCTAACGAAACCAGGAAAACCAACCATGAAATGTATGAATACATCCTCCACCACGTGTGGTTTAAGCAACGCTTTAGCGGCCGTGATCTAACCACCACAGACGGACGATCCCTTCAGATTCTCCACCCCGGAGAGTACAATGAAAACAGTGGACCGGATTTTCTGAATGCCGTCATCCGAATTGATCAGGAACGATGGGCAGGTGCTGTGGAAATCCACCTGAAAAGCTCCGACTGGTATGACCATGGGCATCAAACCGACAAACAGTACGATTCGGTGATTCTTCATGTTTGTTTGGAAGAAAACAAACCGGTAATCCTGTCGGACGGCACTCGAATACCCTGCCTGGAACTTCATGAGCGCATACCCGGACGGGACGATTGGGTACGTCATTCAAAACTCAACGCTAATTCATCTTTGTTGTGTGAACCCTTTCGGGATGAGATTGATGACGCCTTGAGATTAACCGAACTTCAAGAGCGCTTCCTAACCCGAATGGAACGTAAAGCATCTGCACTTATCACGAATCAAACGTCATCCAAAATCTGGGAAGATCAGCTGAATCAACAGATCATTTCGGCCTTCGGCATGCGTACCAATAAGATGACGTTTGAAATGTTGGCGGCTCAACTGGATTATCGATTGATTGCCCGTATTCACGATCAGCCCATCAAACTGGAGGCCTACCTTTTTGGAATCGCAGGTCTATTGAATGAATCCGTTACAGATGATTATGTGGTTCAATTGAGACGTGAATTTAGACTTCTTCAGCTCGCCCATGACCTCCATGTGTTGCCCAATACCATATGGAATTTCCTCCGCATGCGTCCAGCCAATTTCCCCACCATCCGATTGGCGCAGCTCAGTGCCTTGTTGCATCACTTCCCCAACCCAGCCCGATCGTGCAAGGAATCTGCTACGCCCAAATACTGGAAAAAGATGTTTCAATTTCCGGCATCGGCCTATTGGAACACGCATTTCACCTTCAATAAGCCTTCGGCCTATAAATCCAAACTGCCCGGTAATGCCTTCGTGGAAGCGGTGATTTTGAACGGAATACTTCCAGCCTTATATGCCGATGCGCAGCGATCTTCAGATGAGCTCAGGTGTAACGCCATGCTGAACTGGTTTGAATCACTTCCTGCAGAAAAAAACACCCTTGTGGAGGTGATGAAGCAGGCGGGTTTTACCATTGGGAATGCAGCACATTCGCAGGGAGCCATTGAACTGAATCGGGAGGGTTGTCGTCGAAAACGTTGCGATCAATGTTCAATAGGCCGATATTTGTTATCCTCTATCGTCCGGGAAATAGATGAAGGAACGCGCTATAGAAACATGGAAATTCATCGTTGAAAAACGATTTTTTGGTGTGTGCACCTATTTAGGTGAGAAACTCGGCATTAGTGATTCCCGAATCCGACTGTACTTCATCTACACGTCTTTCCTCACACTAGGGTCACCCATTTTGGTGTACCTCTTCGTGGCCTTCTGGATGGACGTACGTCAACGTTGGACCCGCTCCAGACGATCAGTATGGGATCTTTAATCCCAGCGACGATGCCGCTCTTCTTCCTTCTGACCTTTCTTGATTGAGTAGGATACGTTAAACATAAAGTACCGCGTCAAGGTATTCTGACGAATTTCCGAGTATGTGTTATTGAAGAAATTCCTATTGATGCTCTGTGCCTTTTTTAACATGTCGTATGCATTGATCCCGATGATCCACCGTTGGTTACTATCCAATCGGCACTCAAGACTGCTGTTTACAATGGGAACCAATTGTTGACTTCCAACTTGTTGGGTGTTGAAGTAATACACGTTATAGTCGGCAGAGAACTCAATCCGATCGGTAATATCCCAATTCAACTCACTTGAAAAATTGTGTCGCCAGAATGAGATGTTGCTGGCCAATAACTCAGAGTTCTGAATGGTGTATTGCGGCTCATATTGAAAGTCGATGGCAAAATCATCGAGTTGAAATTCAATGTCGAACTCGTACCCAAATGTGTGACGCTGATTCAGGTATTCCGCATTGTTCAGAACACTGAGGTAACTGAAGTAGTTGTATGAAACACTGTTACCCAATTCCAAATGCAGCTTTTTAATCTCGAACTGGTAGTGCAGATTGGAGTTCAAATAGGTTGATTTTCCTCCATTCGTCCAGGTGATATTGCTTACGTTTTTATCGTCGCGTGTTTCGGCGCGAATAAAATCATTCGGGGTAAAGCCGGTATTGAAGTGACCGTACCAGAAGCTGTTCTTACCGGGATTTCGCGTATTAAAGTGAGAACCCGCATTGTAGCCCAAGGTTGGATCCAACTTAAAATTACCACTTGAAATGCGAACGGGGTTGGTAACATTTTTCACCGGATTCACCTGGGTAATGGTTGGCAAATTCGTGCTGCCATTGAACCAAAATCCGATTCTCATTTTCTTGGGTTTATGATACGACAGATAGCCGCTTGGCCACACAAACAATTTTTGGGAGTTGTAGGCATTATCACTGTAGCTCGCCAGATCAACCTGTCTGCTCAAATCCACCAATGAGGTATTGAATTGAAAGTTCATGTACCAACCTTTCATTGGGTTTTTACGGTTTTTAGAAATCCCGATATCGGCCTTTGAAATGGATGTGTTGGTGGTGATGTCGGGACTTTGATCCGCAATCACTTCGTCTGACTCCAGGTTGTTTCTCACTTGCGTGTATACGTCCTGCGAGATTTTATTCTCTACCCCCAGTTGTGCATACCAATACTTTTTAATCTCGTAATTGAACGACATTCGATTATAGATGGCATCTCCAGTTCCATAAATGTTATCCATTCGCTGGAACGGCATGGACATTTCCGGATCAATTTCGGTATAGGCCAGGTTGGTTGCCCAACGGGTGGTGTCTCGGCCCTCGTTGTGTTCAGCGGCCGTCATAAACATCAAGGAGTTTTCATTTTTCTTGAAGGTCCGATAGTACGTGGCCCCTGCTTTCAAATTCAAATTGGTGCGCCAGCCCAGTGTGTTGGACAGGGCACTTGACAACAATGTCCCTTCCACCGTTTGATTTCGCTGTGAACTAAAATCGGTGCCATCGCCAAAGGTGTAGTCTGCTTCTGCATTAACAGACAGGAAGTTCAAGGTATCGGGTTTCCATTCGTAGTGACCGATTCCCTTGTGCTGCCCATTGGCCTTGTCGGAGTTCCCGCTTGAATTCCCTAAAATGGTATATGCGGGTAGATAATTCTCGGATATGGATGAGGTTTGAAGGTTGTTGCTTCTATCCATCATAAAATAGGAGGCATCCAGCTCACCCTTTTTCCCGATCTTCATGTGGGCATTCGCCCCAATCACGGCATTTTGTTGTCGGCCTTCCTGATTTTCCCCCAACCACTGATTTTCACTATACCAGTACGTTGTTTGTCCCAGATTCACCCCACCTGCACCGTTGAGCATATTGTAGTATTCCCGCCAACTAAATCCATTTTGATTTAGGTTGTTGGCATTCCCGATGAAGGTGTATTGGTTTTCATTTTTGAACCGATTGATCACGGCCTTTGCGCGGTAGGTTTCTTCCGTTCCGCCACCAACTTCTACCTTACCGAAATAACCTTCATTGGCATTTTCTTTCAGGACGAGGTTGATGACCTTTTCCCGGGTGCCATCGTCAACACCTGTAAATTCGGTCCCATCTGATTTTTTATCGAGGATTTCCACCTTCTCAATGGCATCGGCATTGATATTTTGAGTGGCTTTGGTTGGATCATTGCCAAAGAATTCCTTACCGTTTACCATGACTTTAACCACCTTCTCTCCTTGTGCGGTAACAGCCCCATCCTTTCCAACCTGAACACCTGGAAGCTTTTTAAGCAGATCCTCCACCGTTGCACTTGTTTTGGTATTAAAAGCTGATGGATTGTACACAATGGTGTCCCCTTTGAATACCATTGGAATTTTCTTAGCTACTACCAGCGCTTCCTTTAAGGTAACACTAGAGGCAGCCAGCTGGATGGGCGAAACATTCACTTCATCCGAACCATTCACCGTGATGGTGACATTTTTCAGTTCATACCCACTGTACAAGGTCTGAATGATATAACTGCCGCGATTGATGCCTTTGAATTCAAACAAGCCGGCGGGATCAGACAACGTGAACTGAACCACTGAACTATCGGCTTGATGCATCAGCAATACGCTTGCGTAGCCAAGTGGGGCAGCATTTTCGTCAATAACCTTCCCTTTTACCAGGGATTGAGCTGTGGTGAATCCAACGGAAAGCACGAACAACAGCAGGCTTAAGGTAAGTTTGGCAAGGCGATTTATCATTTGGCAAAAATATCACTCTGCTAAAACGGACAAATCAGCGATGAGACATATTCCATCATCGTATGATTTTTTCGACCAAAAGGAAAAAAAGGAAATCGCTACTTTTGCGGCATCCATCTGACCGAGATTTAAATTAACGAGCGATCCGGCCATCTATGCAATATAAGCGCGTCAACTTTCCACGACCAACAGCGGCAGACTTTTACAATATCGCCCGCAAACGGGTGCATGATTACTTCAAGGAAAATAACCTGAACACTCATGCCAATACAGAAATGGTTATCAAAACCATTTTTATGTTATCGATCTATTTTGTTCCCTACTTTTTAATGGTAACCGGCATACTCACCAATAGCTGGGTGGTTTTTCTTTGCTGGATTCTGATGGGATTTGGTATGGCTGGCATTGGATTGTCTGTTATGCACGATGCCAACCACGGTGCCTACTCCAAGAACAAGAAGATCAACAACGCTGTTAGCCGAGTGATTTGGTTCATTGGCGGCAGTGCGTCCAACTGGCGTATCCAACACAATGTGCTCCATCATTCCTTCACCAATATTGACCACCTGGACGAGGATCTCGACACTGTTCCTTTCCTCCGGTTTTCACCACACACCGAATACCGTAAGATCCACAAGATCCAACATCTGTATGCCTGGTTTTTCTACGGCTTGATGACCATCATGTGGGCTACCGTAAAAGATTTCAATCAGCTGAACCGATATAAGCGTAAGGATTTGTTGAAGACGGAAAAGAAATCCTATAACCGACTTCTCACAGAACTCATTTTGATCAAATTGGGATACTATGCCTTCATCCTTGTGGTGCCCCTACTCACTCTTTCACAGCCTTGGTATTTGATCATACTGTTCTTCCTGGCCATGCACTTTATTGCAGGCTTCATTCTGGCGATCATTTTTCAGCCGGCGCATGTAATGCCCCAAACTACCTTTCCACTGCCGGATGATCAAGGCAATATGGAGAATAAGTGGGCCATTCATCAGTTGATGACCACCGTAAATTTTGCCCCTCAGAGCAAACTCTTCTCGTGGTATGTAGGCGGATTGAATTTTCAGATTGAGCACCATCTCTTTCCAAACATCTGCCACATTCACTACAAACGAATTTCCCGGATTATTAAAGAAACGGCTCACGAGTTTAATCTACCGTATTACACCGAGCGCACATTCTTTAACGCTGTATCCCAGCATATGCGGTTCCTGAAGCAATTGGGAAAGGCTGCCTGATTTTAGGAAGGCAAACCTTCATAAAAACAAAACGAGGAATCGTTTCCGTTCCTCGCCTTTCAGTTTGGTATTGCCCTTAAATGGTGTGTCGACCTGCAATATCATCTTTGATCCGTTCACAGCCATCAATCTCATCCTGAGTTCCTCCCAACGTAGTTGTTTTTCCTCCCAACGCGCATTTTTGGTGGAATGTTAGTAGATTCGATATTGCATGGACGTACAATCAATCATCGATTCACTGGAATTTAACGAAGGTGTGTTCCGGTATATTCTTGCACCGGATTCTCCGTTGGATGTTCATTGGAAACCTTATCCGGAACATTGGAATCTGCTGGAAATCACGTGCCACCTACTGGATGAAGAGGTATACGATTTTCGATCCCGAACGGAACACGTCCTTGAATATCCGGAGATGCCTATGCCGGCCATAGACCCGTCCCTTTGGGTTACGCGTCATCACTATGCCGAGCGTGATTATATGACGGTTCTGAATGACTTTATCCGGGAGCGAAACAAATCAACCGAATGGCTGAACGCACTTAAAAATCCGCAGTGGGAGAATACCTATCAGCATCCCAAACTGGGTGGTCTTACGGCCCGATACTTCCTCACCAACTGGCTGGCGCATGATTACCTGCATATCCGGCAGGCAAACAGGCTCCGATATTTGTATTTACGCGATGTAGCCGGAGTTGATCTGAACTTCGCCGGAGACTACGGTCAGGGCTTGTGACAGCATTCTACTTCTGAACTTTGATGATCCATGGCGGGGCTGAGATACGGAATACCCAAACCGGATCCTCGAACCACCATCAACAAGGCCGTCACGATTAAAGCAGTTCGCATATAGCGATTGATAGGTATGCGAAGTCGTTGTACGATTCGGGGTCCAATGGCAGCAAACACCATGAACGCCAAAGCCGTTCCAAGACCGAAGATCAACATGAAAAGTGAAATCTTATCGAGGGTATGATAGCTCACACTTACAGCTGCCGCGGCATAACTCAAACCACAGGGTAGCAATCCGTTCAAAAAGCCCATGAAAGGAAGGGCAGACTTAAACCTTCCGGATCGTTGCATGGCGGATGACAAGCCAGTTGATATCCGGGTGAAAACGTTTCGTACTCCCGGTATTTTATCCTTAAATACCACGAGTAAAACCAGGACACCAGCCAAAATGGAGACGTATTGCTGAAAGCGAAACAATTCCGCCGGGATGATGAATAAACTAAAGAGAAAACCCAGAAATACATAGGCTACAGTCCGCCCCAAATGATAGGCTAACATCTGCCAAACCGATCTGGATGATTCACCACCGAACTGTACGGAGAAAATTAACGGACCACACATGCTGGCACAATGCAGTGACCCACCAATTCCCATTATCAATGCCGCCCAGATCAGTGTATCCATTGCGTGCTTTTATGCAAAAAGGTGTCGGCATTCATGATACCTTCTACTTCTACGGTCCATTGACCACTTTGAAGATCGGATAGCTGCACGATTTGTATGCTATCCAATTGGGATGTTGATATCACCAACTCCCGGTCAAAATTATCGTGGGCCATGTTCATCAACCGGAGATGATGAATGGTCCCGGGAACCGGAAGGTTAACCGTTAATTCAGATGAACTCAACGATGTATGTACGTCCTTGGAACGGGCTATCCGATCCATTTCAGTTGAATATTGTATTCCCTTTTCGTAGTAATCCTTTTCAACCAGACTATCGTCCTGCCGCATCACGATAACTACGATGGTCACAATAAAGGCAATGAACAAAATCATCACCAAGGCTATGCTCCTTCCCCAATTCATTTTGCCGATGTTTTGGGTGCAAGAAACGTTGTTTCCATTGTTTTTACCAGTTTGCCGTCCACATAAAATGCAACTGGTATCGTGGTTTTGTTGGATTTGATATCCTTGGTGTTCATCTTGAACAGCAGTACGCGCTTCTGTTCTTCATTGGCAGGAAGGATGCCGGATGTATCGGTGGTGTGAACCATGACACCCGGATAATTTACTTCAAACCGAATGGGTATGGTATCATAGGTTTTGTTCACCATTTCGAGGTGGTAAATATTGCTGTAAACATCCTCGCTTTCCTTGTAATAGGTTTTACCCGGGGCTCGAAGTAAGTGTGCTTCCACATCGGTACGGGTAACCACCAAACCAATAAATACGCCCACCAAAATCACCATCACCGCAGTATAGGCAATAATGCGGGGAGTAAACCGAAAGCCAATTTTGTTGCGGATGTTGTTGATGGAATCTATCCGAACCAGCCCACGCGGTTTATTAATCTTGTCCATCACCGAATCGCAAGCATCAATACAGGCGGTGCAGTTCACACATTCCAGCTGGGTACCATTTCGGATATCGATTCCGGTGGGGCAAACATCCACACACAGGCCGCAGTCTACACAATCGCCCTTATCCGCCTGATCTTCATTCTTTCGAATTTTGCCTCTGGGTTCCCCGCGAACATCGTCATACGCTACCACCATACTGTTGGGATCCAACATAACTCCCTGCAATCGACCGTACGGACAAATCATGATGCACACCAATTCTCGGACCTTGGCGAATACCGTGTAGAACACAGCGGTAAAAACCGTTAATCCAATGAGGGTCTTGTAATTCTCACCAAACGGACCGGTAATTTTGGACCACAGCTCTTCCCAACCTATGATGTAGGCTAGAAAGGTGTTTGCAATGATGAACGACACCCCAAAGAAGGCCAGGAATTTGAGCGTACGTTTGGTAATCTTCTCCCGATTCCACGGCATCTCCTTGAGCTTTCGCTGCTTGATGCTGTTTCCTTCAATCAGGTTTTCAATCTTTCGGAAAACCATCTCCATAAAAATGGTTTGCGGACAAACCCATCCACAGAAAACCCTGCCATAAATCACCGTAAACAACACGATGAAGACAATCAGGGTGATCACCAACAGAACTAAAAAATGGAAGTCCTGCGGCCAGAAAGGCTGACCAAAGATTACGAACCTCCGTCCCAGAACATCCAGCAAAAGCAATGGTTTCCCATTGATCTTGATAAATGGCCCGGCAAAGAAAAAGGCCAGATACAGCCAGCTCAGGTAGGTTCGATAACGATATAAATTCCCCTTGATGATTTTGGGGAATAACCAAATGCGACCACCTTGGGAATCAACATTCCCAAGGTGCTCGCGGTAGTTTTTAGTATTGTCGGATTGACTCATTATTGGGCGCCCGCATCATTGGCGGTGCTATCGGTTTGGTTCGCAGTAGAATCAGAAGGAGCAGCTGCGTCTCCGGAAGCATCATCACCTTCTACATACAATTCCCCTTGTGGGTCTTTTCCAGGAACCGGAGGTGTGGTTCCCTGAAAACTCTTCACGTAGCTGGCCACCAATTGAATGGCTTGAGGAGACAATTGTGATTGCCATGAGATCATCCCCTTTTCAACCACTCCGTACTTAATGGTTTTGTATAAATCCTTGATGGATCCACCGTGCAGGAAGTAATTGTCGGTAAAGTTCGGACCGGTTGCACCCTGACCGTAATTACCGTGACAAATGGCACAGTTTCCATCAAAGATGCTCTTGCCTTTTGCCAGACTTACTTCATCGGTAAGTAAGGTAACGGTGTTTTCATCAATGGCATTTCCTTCTTTCTCCAAACGGCTTTCCTGATCTGCCATGGCCAGCTCCACTTCCTTGTTGTATTCATCGGCTTGCGTGTAGCCATAATCCGTAAACGTGAAGCGAACGTAATACACCACGGCAAAGAGTACTGTGAGATAGAACAACCACATAAACCATGGTGGTGGCGGGTTATCCAACTCATAAATACCATCGTGTGGGTGATCAATCACCGTATCCTTATCAGACTTAAGTGACTTGAGCTGGAAAATGCGTTCCCAGCTGGAGCGGGATTGTTCCTCTTCCGAGGCAAACTCATTGCGGATGTATTTCTTCAAATGGTTTGCTATGCGCCAAATGGCGATGGCAATCACCAGAAGGATGGATGCAAACACATAAATGAGTGTAGACAGGGTGATTTGAAAACCGGGTGTGGCTTGTGCGGCATCCTGCCCCATCACCTGTGTTGCTCCTAAGAGGAGTACAACCGTTAAAAACTTCTTCAGGATAGATTTATTCGTTTTCATTCGTTTCATTTTCAGTGAGTGGTAAATATGAAAGCTCATCGCAGGTTTTCTTGCTGATGGTCACCATGTAGATCGCGGCGGCAATAAACACACCGAGAAAGATGATGAGGGAGATGATCAGAAAGATATCTGCGCCTTGTACGTTTCCAAGTAAATCTGACATGGTTATTTAATTACTTGAGCGGTTGAATTTTCGGTATTGATGTCGCGCCCCAGTTTGTGCAGATAGGCAATCAAGGCAATGATTTCCTTGTTTTGATCTACCGTTACTCCTTCGGCTAACATTTCTCCGGCAACATCCGGGTTGTTCTTCACCAACCCATTCCAAATTTCCGATGCCTGTTTTTCCAGTGCGGCGACAGATTTGGACTCAAAGCCCTCATCATAATTCACCCCAAGGGTGCGCATGGCGGAGATTTTATCCGGGATGGAAGCCGCATCAATGTCGTCTTCATAAAGCCACATATAACGCGGCATTATGGATCCCGTTGAGGTGGAACGAGGATCCCACATGTGTTGGAAATGCCAATCGGCTCCTTTCTTGAAGTGACCGTTTGATCCGGATCGGGCCAAATCCGGTCCGGTACGTTTTGACCCCCATAGGAATGGGTGATCATAGACGTTCTCACCCGCTTTGGAGTAATCGCCATAACGAACGGTTTCGGATCGGAACGGACGAACCAGCTGACTGTGGCAGTTGTTACATCCTTCTCGGATATAAATATCTCGTCCGGCCAATTCCAACGGCGAATACGGCGTCACACTCTCAATGGTTTTAATATTGGATTCTACCAGGAAGGTGGGCAGGAATTCTACCGCGCCTCCAATCAACACCGCAATAAAGGCCAGCACCAGGAATTGAGTAGGTTTTCTCTCAATCCATCGATGCCAGTAACCAGAACCGGCTTCTTCCTGAACTT
Organism: Flavobacteriales bacterium; assembly: GCA_020635355.1. Taxonomy (GTDB): domain Bacteria; phylum Bacteroidota; class Bacteroidia; order NS11-12g; family UBA9320; genus WGNA01. Next base: position 70,156 of record JACJZW010000003.1, on the reverse strand, counting down.
CTTTGGTAAGTGGATATGCCTCGGCTTCTTCGTTGCGAATAAGCTTACCTTGTTTCATGGTGCGCACCAGGTTAACAACCATGATGATGGCACCCGTGAGATAAAGCAATCCGCCAAACGCTCTCAACATGTGCATGGGAAGAATTTGCAACGTGGTATCCAGGAAGTTGGAATACTTGAGCATACCGTCTTCGGTAAACTGCTTCCACATCAACCCTTGTGTAGCACCCGAGATGTACATTGGAATGGCATAGAAGATAATTCCGAGGGTGGCAATCCAGAAGTGAGTAGACACCAATTTAGTAGAGGCCAGTTTGGTGTTGTACAATTTTGGAATGAGGTAGTACAAGATTCCAAAGGTGAGGAAGCCGTTCCACCCCAAGGCGCCAACGTGAACGTGGCTAACAATCCAATCGGTAAAGTGAGCCAAGGCATTGAAGTTCTTGAGCGACAACATGGGTCCTTCAAAGGTTGCCATACCATAGGCGGTAATACCCACAACCATAAATTTAAGGCGGGCATCGTCCCGCACCTTATCCCATGCTCCGCGTAGCGTGAGAAGTCCATTCAGCATTCCTCCCCAGCTCGGTGCAATCAGCATGACAGAAAAAGCAACTCCAAGGGTTTGAGCCCAATCAGGAAGAGAAGAATAGAGCAAATGGTGCGGACCTGCCCATATATAGATAAAGATCAATGACCAAAAGTGAAGGATGGACAGCTTGTACGAATAAATCGGACGCTCAGCCATCTTCGGCATAAAGTAATACATCAGGCCCAGGAAGGGTGTGGTGAGGAAGAATGCCACCGCATTGTGACCATACCACCACTGCACCAAGGCATCCTGAACACCAGCATACCAGCTGTAGCTTTTAAACAAGGAAACCGGAAGTTCAAAGGAGTTCACCACATGCAGCAAGGCTACCGTGAGGAAGGTCGCCAGGTAAAACCAGATGGCTACATACATGTGTCGTTCACGACGTTTGAAAATGGTACCGATCATGTTCCATCCGAATACCACCCAGATCAAGGTGATGGCAATGTCGATTGGCCACTCCAACTCAGCATATTCCTTGGATGTGGTAATACCCATAGGAAGCGTGAGCGCAGCCGAAACAATGATTAACTGCCAACCCCAAAAGTGAATCCGGCTTAGTACATCACTGTACATCCGGGCCTTCAGCAGGCGTTGAAGTGAGTAGTACACACCCATGAAAATCGCGTTGCCCACAAAGGCAAAAATCACCGCGTTGGTGTGAAGGGGACGAATCCGCCCAAAGGTCACATAACGCAAGTTGAAATTGAGTTCAGGGGTGAACAATTGTGTGGCGATGATTACACCTACCAGCATGCCAACAATCCCCCATATCATGGTGGCGATGGCAAAGTTGCGGACAATCGTGTTGTCGTAGCTAAATTGTTCTTTTTGCATCGTATTAGTTATTCAGTTTTCTTTTTTTAATTCCATCTGATTCATTGAGAATTCGGAATCCGGGAGATTCCAAATCATCAAACTGACCCTTCTTAACGGCGAAAAAGAATAGGGCCAGGAATATGCCTGCCAGAAGCATACTTGCCGCAATGAGTATGGCAATCACTTTCATAACAGGTTTATTTTTTTTGATTTCCAGGATACCAATGCGGTCACTAAACCTACCACAGTTATAGAGCTAAGCGGCATGAGCACAGCCGCAATCAACGGATTTAATTGCCCTGTGACCGCAAAGGATATCCCGATAAGATTGTATAAAAGCGAGAAGGAAAGGCTATACCACAACACCCGTTGGGAATAGTGAGCCAGTTCCATAATCGCCGGTAATTTTTCAAATGAATCAGCCATCAATACGCCATCGGCATTGGGATAGAACCCATTCATATTGGCTGTTACAGCAATTCCAACATCGCTGGACGAGAGGGCACTTTGATCGTTTAGTCCATCACCAATCATCAGCACGTGCTGACCGTTGGATTGTATGCTGTTCATCAAGGCTTTCTTGTCCTCCGGACGATTGTTGAAACGCATGTGTCTGAAGCCATTGAACAATGACTTCAATCTGGACAATTCCCCTGGATTATCTCCGGATGAAACCGATAAGTCGTGATGACCATTTAACTCATTCAGAATGTCTGCCAGGTCGTCCCGATACACATTGTTGAAGCGATAAACAGCTTTAACAATGCCATCCACCTCTACGCAAATGTGTGTACCCATGATGGGGAATTCCGGCTGCAGCCAGGTAGATGATCCCAACCGAACGGTGAGGTCATTCACCTCGGCATAAAGTCCTTTTCCTGAAAACTCTTCAAAGTCATCAACTTCCTGGTCGCATTTTTCTCCAAGAGATTCGGCGAGCCACTGTCCCACTACATGCGAACTCATGGAGGCTACCCGTGCCACTGCTTTGCGCTCGTAATCCGATAGCCAATCCAATAACACCTCCGGTTCTGCGGCATTTTGCTTGGTAAGTGTCCCGGTTTTATCGAACACAATGTGATCAACCTTCTGAAGATTGGAGGTCATGTCAGACGACTTCAGGAATAGCCCATTCTTGCTTAGAACGCGCATGATGTTTCCGTAAGTGAAAGGAGCCGACAATGCCAACGCGCACGGACACGCCACTATGAGAACTGAACTGAACACAAAGAGCGCTTTGCCCGGAACATACATGATCCAGAAAAACGCGGATAAAAAAGCAATCACAAGTACAACGGGTGTGAAGTACTTGCTCACCTGATGTGTCCAATGCGCATCGGCTGTCGAATTCTTTGGCGTTTTCCACGCCGACCAGATCGTTTGCATATCTGGTTTTTCCCTGATGACGAGATCGATGGAACCGCGCATTTGCCGTCCACCGATAAAAATCATTTCATTTTGATGAACCAGCTTGGGCACTGATTCTCCAGTTACAAAGCTGTAATCCACGTAGCCTGTTCCCCGGTTCAGGGTGCCGGAAACAGGGATAACTTCATTGTTGAGGATGCGAACCACATCGCATTCCTGAAGGGCATCAATCCGAACCCATTCTTCCCCGGAATCGCCCATCTTGCGAACGGTGAGAGGAAGGAGATCATGTAAGGATCGTTCAAAGCTCACTTTTCGATATACTCGGGACTGGAACCACTTACCGGCCAGGAGGAAGAAAATCAAACCAGCCAAGGAGTCGAAATACCCGAAGCCAGTTCCGGACAATACCTCATACACACTCCAAACCCAAATAGCGGACGCACCTAGCGCGATGGGAATATTGATGTGTGACTTACGGATCATCAGCGCTTTGATGGCTGATGTGTAATAGGGCCGTGCTCCGTACAGCAATACAATGAGCGAAAGACCCAGATTAAGCGTGGTGAATATGCTGGTGAAGAAGGTGTCACCGGCTACCTCAAGACCCAAATAATGTGGCATGCTGAACAGCATGGAATTCCCAAAGCAGAAACCGGTAACGGCCAATCTCTTGAGCAATTCCCGATCTGTTTTGCGCTGAGCATCATCGGCCTTGCCCTCCAGATTGAACTGCGGAGGATAGCCCAATCGGTCCAGCGTGAATGCCAATTCCGACAATTTCAGTTCCTTGTTGGCTGAAATTTCACAGGTTCGATCTTCGAAGTTAACCCGACAAAACCGAACCCTTGGATCCAGCTCCGGCAGTGTTTCCAGCAAGGAAACGCAGGATGAACAGTGAATGGCGGGTGTGTGAAAGCGAACCTTGTACGCCTCTTCAGTTTGGGCATCAACGGCTGAATCGAAAATCTCCGGGAGATCGTATTGCTTGTAATGAACCGGAACCTCTTCATCTATCACCAGACCATCATGCGTAATACGATCCAGGGTGGCGCAACCAAAGCAACAGTAGTCCCGACCGTCCTGAACCACGAAACCGGCATTGCCGGTTACCCCGCAATACACGCACTGGCGTTCTGTTTTAGTGGTATGGGTGGTAGGCTTCATTACAGGCACAAAGATTTCCGGATTCTGAGTCCTATTTCTTGACGGATGTCATGAAGTGGACTGATTTAGGATATCCTGGTCAACCAGTAAAAATTCCAAGCAGATTAGCCCGGAATCACAAGCAACGGAATGGCCACATTCCCTGCTACTTTTTTAGTGATGCTGCGGCTGAACAGATAGTCCAACCGGGCTTTGTGGTGATGGTACACCACCAGCATATCCACGTTGTTGGCATGGAGATAGTTTTCAATCCCCTCCATGGCTTTGGGTGCGTTTTCCGCGTGCACCGGTAATTGATGTCCGCTCAATTCAATGCTTTTAGGTGCCTTGTCTGTATCCGACGTAAGTACCGTCAAAGCGGAAATCGAAACCTGATTAACCAGGGCGCTCAGTAAGGTTTGTAATTCTTGAGCATTGGGCAATTCCGACTGATCCGTGGCGATGAGAATCTCAGACAGCTGTTCAACCGTAGATGAATTGGGTATCGTTAGAACGGGTTTCTCCGATTTACGGATGATGTGCTCGGCATTGGATCCCAGCACCTTGGAGGCCACATCGCTTTCCCCTTTGGTACCCATCACCACCAGATCAATATTGTTCTTCCGAATCACGGTGTTTATGACATCCTCTAAATGACCCACCCGAGTAGCTGACGTCAGATGAACACCATCTCCAAATTTCTCTTTGATCCGTGTGATTTCCTGATTCAAAAGATCACGGGCATCATTGAGCATGATGTCCGTGATGTTTACAAGCATTCCGCTGTACGATCGTGGTTGAATCACGGCATGATACAACGTAAACTGAACCTTTGAATGGGTAAACTGCCCAATGGCATAATCAGTAGCCACCTGGGCATTGGGTGAGAAGTCGGTTGGAATGAGGATGTTAATCATGGCAGATGCTTATAGGTGACGGCTTTCAGCGCTCAGTTCCATCTGATGTGTGAGCGTGTAGCCATCGGTTTGTACCGTTTCCAACCAAATAACGCCCATTTTTCTGAAAACCTGAACGTTTAATCCAGCTTCTGAATGGAATTTTTCTTCCACCTCCGCCACCGTCATTTCAGGATCCAGAATGAGCGAGCATTCCGTTTGTTTCGGATTGATTTCGGAAACGGTCACCACACCTTTGTAGGCATCCTTTTTAGGTGACCCTTCGCCGGATTCATGATCGTGGGCAAAGACCTCTATTTTCAGCCCGGGAAAAAGATCGGTGAACTGTTTTTTCAGGTCAAGGACAGTTTGATCGGGTTGAATGGAGTAGATCATCTCAGTAGGTTTCTGTTAAGAATTTATTGAACTCATTTTTAAGGTCGCCATAGATCTTTTTAAACGTATCCATGCGGTCATTGAGTTCGGTGTCTTCTTCCACCTTTCTGTGATCCGTAGCCACATTATTTTCCATCGCGTTTTCGGCCAGTTTATGTTCTTCTTCCCGGATGTCGTGTTGAAGAATATCAATGACTTCGTTCTCACGGATGAATTGATTTTGGAAGTGTTCAACCTGTGAGGTGATTTCGGTTTTGGTATTTTGGGACACGATATCGCCCAGGCGATTATTGAAGGTTTTCAATTCGTCCCGATAAAATTCCAACTCCTTGATCCAGATGTTGTATTTGGCGTGTAATTCGGTGATGTACTCTTTCATTTTATTTTCTGTTTGTAGGTTAATAATCAATTGAATACAAGGACAGGCACATTGCTGTGGTAGATCATCTCCTTGGTGATGCTTTTGTGAAACAGGTTGTCAAACCAATTTCTCTTGTGTCGTTTTAGGGCCAACAGATTTAAGCTGTTATCCCAGATAAAGGCATTGAGCTCCTCCGCGATGTTTTCACCCTTAATTGTAACGGGATCCGAGGCGTTTTCAAAGTGCTTAATGATGCGATCCAATTCGTCGGATGAATCCGAACTCGTTGACACATGAACCACAAATACCTCAGCATTGAATGGTTTCATCATGTTGGCGAATTGCTCAATCATCATATCGGAATCTGATGAAAAATCGGTTGCATACCCTACTCGGCGAAGCCCTTGGTATTCCGCATTACCGGGAATCACAATGGTTGGTGCCTTGGAGACCTGCATAATTTGAGAAGCTGTTGTTCCCAGCCATTCATTCACCGCATTTCCGGCACCTCGTGTTCCGAGCACTACCAAGTCAACGGGTTGTGAGGATTCCAGTTCTTCTACCATATCGCTCAACAAGCCAAATGCCACACGTGATTCTACTCGAATCTGATGATCGTGTGCCACTTCCTCAGCGTAATTGCTCATGCGTTTTTCGGCTGCCTGAAAGGCATCATCCATCATAGTTGTCATGGTGGAGGCCGGGGCATACGCATCTACAACCGGAACGTGTAGGGCATGGAGTAAAAATAGGGAAGCACCATTTACCGAGGCCAACTTGGCAGCGTAACGTACAGCCCCCTGGGCATTTTCAGAAAAATCCGTTGGACAAAGTATTGTCTTCATAATTGGGTAGGTTTTACAGGGTCAAAGTTCAAGCGGTAAATTACAACAGATATTGACCGATGTCAACGCCTTAACTGACAATTAATCGTGATGATGAATTCGTGAATAATCCAGGGTGCCCGAATAATCCGTTAATCCATTGGTAAGATGATACACTTTGTGAAAACCTTCCTCTTGTAACATCATAAGGGTTGATTTGCTTCTCACCCCAATACTGCAATAGATCAAATAGGGATTTTGTGGATTGAGCTTTCCAAAGATGTCCAACGCGTAGGGTTTTAGAATATCGATATGCCGGGCGCCAGGGATCCGGGAGGAGGCATACTCGTCCCACGATCGAACATCAATAATGGTTAGATCGCCGTTGCTGCGGAGTAAGTTTTCACACTCCTCACCCGATAATTCCACAAAAGGTGCAAGCACATCCATCTTAATATGCAAAAGAAGGATGTTAACATCGGCAGCTATATGACGACCGTCACAAGATTGGTTGACAAACGTCTATCACCTATTAATACGGGGCATTCTTCAGTTTCTCGTAGTTCAGAACGGTAATGTTGGCCTTGTCTACTTCCACCAGACCATCGCTTTTAAATTCAGATAACATTCGGATTGATGATTCAATAGATGTTCCGGCAATGCCGGCCAGTGTTTCGCGGGAAACGGCCATGGTGAATGGGCCCTCGGTATCGTCTTTGTATTTATCGGCCAAACTGATGAGAGCATTTGCTACCCGCTTGCGCACTGAATTATAGGCCAGTTCAACAATTCGATATTCTTTTGCCAGCAAGTTATTGCTCAGCATTTTGATAAATTTTCCGGCGATGCCGGTATCCGAACTGATCACTTGCAGAAACTCCGACTTTGGAATGCACTCCAGGGTAGATGATTCCAACGCCTCAGCCCCTTCGAAGTAGCACTCATCCTGCAAAATGGACCAATACCCAAAGTATTCACCCGGCTTAATCAGGTCAATCACCATCTCCTTACCATCATCGCTTAAACGGGTCAGTTTCACCTTGCCCTCCAGCAGTTTGTAAGCACAATTGGAGGTATCCCCTTCGCGATAAATGGATTCCCGTTTTTCATACGATTTAACCACCTTGTTTGAGAAGGCATCCTTCAGATCATGAGTAGCCGTTGCCGAATTACCTGACGTGTGTAGATGCTCAAATTTGCGCAACTTATTCTCCACCGTCGTGAGCAAATCGGTCTCATCAAAGGGTTTAACGATGTAATCATCGGCTCCCAGACTCATACCCTTTCGGACGTCGGCTTTTTCAGCCTTGGCGGTTAAAAAGATGAACGGAATGCGCAGGGTGTCTTCATTTCTGCTTAGAATATGCAGCACGCCATACCCATCCAGGTTGGGCATCATGATGTCGCATAAAATCAGATTCGGAAGTTCCTGTTGGGCGAGGGTGGCCCCTATTTTACCATCCTCGGCTGAAATCACGTCATATCCATCCAATTCCAGAATTTCGGCAAGATTCTCCCGGATATCCCGGTTATCTTCTATCACCAGAATTTTTTTCTTACTCATACACGGTTGTGTTCAGACAGCAAATGCCTTTGGGGTTTGCAACTTACTATTGGATTTTGATCTGAACAACTGTAATTGGATCACGCCGAGGGCAGATGTACGGTAAAACTGGTGCCTTTGTTCAGTTCACTTTTGACGTGAATGGATCCGCCTAATAAATCCAGATAACGCTGCACAATGTACAGACCCAAGCCCGTACCCTGCTCATTGCCCGCATTGGATGCCCGAAAGAACCGATTGAACAACAGCTTCAGATCATCCGGACTAATTCCCCTTCCGGTATCCGAAATCACCACCTTAAAGCCGGCCTCTTCCCGGTTGATTTCGATGGTGATCGTGGCCTCTTCCGGAGAATACTTTACCGCATTGCTGATGAGATTATTCAAAATATTTTGAAGCATGAATTGATCTGTAGTGATGGTGCTTTCATCATTACACGTGAGAACGGTTATGCGTTGCCCGGGCTTACGGAGTGTACTCAACTCATCGGCGACCTGATCTACAAATTCCTTGAGATTAAAGGTAGACAGGTTGGTTCTCAACCGATCCTCATCCAGCTTTTCAAGGGAGAGAAAGTCGTTGAGAATCATGGTAAGATTACGCACATTGCCTTTGATCCGATCAGTATGTTTCAGTCGTTTTGGTTGATCATCCGTTAAGGGATAGCGCTCTATGAGGGATGCCGAGCTCATAATGGTGCTGAGTGGCGTTCGAAATTCATGCGATGCCATGCTCACAAACCGCGATTTCAGCACATTGAGTTCCTTTTCCTTACGAAGTGAATTAAAGATCTCTTCTTCAGCCTTTTTCTGTTGGGTGATGTTGGTCTCCACCAATAAAATCCGATCAATTTCGTCCCGTTCATTGGGGAGTGGAACAGCCCGGACACGGAACACCAAATGATTCAATTCAATTTCAAAATGACAATGCTTCCCTTGAAAAACCAGTTGAAGTTTTTCTTCCACCATGGGTCGGATGCCGGAATCAATCACATCCAGGTAGTGTTTACCCAACAAGTCGCTGGTGCGTACGCCAATATCCTTCAGCCCGGTTCCTTCCACGAAGGTGAATTCCAACTTTTCGTTGAGAACCGTAATGGTGCCATTCGGGAAGTTAACCGCAATGGCTTCATACAATTTTTGAGACTCCATCAAGGCGCGCTCCGTGCGTTCCTTTATTTCAATTTCTTCCTGTAATTGTGCCGTACGTTCGTGGACCTTTTCCTCCATCTGCTGGGCGTACTCCTGAAGTTTTTGATTGGCCTCCTTTTCATGAGTCAGGTCGTGTACAAATCCGGTAAAATAGGACCCGGATTCAATCTTCACCTCGCTAACCGACAACCGGAACGGAAACAAAGTTCCATCCTTTTTTAGTCCGTCCACTTCCCGCCCTATCCCTATGATTCGAGCCATGCCGGTTTCGAGATAATTCCGGACATAGGAGTCATGCAAATCCCTGTGTGGTTGGGGCATCAGCATGGTGATATTTGAACCAAGTAGTTCGTCCTTATCGTATCCAAATAGCTTGGTAACCGCCGCATTCGATTCCAGAATAGTACCTTGTTGATCAATAATCAAAATGCCATCGATGGCTGATTCAATGACCGAATCGAAATGCTTTTGGAGCTCCTCGCGCGTTGTTTCCAGTTTCACCTTTCGATATTACGGATAACCATTGATGTTGTTGGCAACCGAAGTCACTTCATCATCTTAAAATCCAAACCAGCCTCCCATCCGTATGTTAGGAGTATGTCAGGAAGACGAAGTGATTGTCATGCTTCACAGAGACTCCCGACCGATAAGGTACGATGAACATGAACCGCTTAATATTGTTAATGATGACGGGTATGCTGGCATGCCAGTCGCCCTACAAATCACAAAACGACGTGAAGATGAACAACAAGGCATCGGGTTACAAATACTCCAGAGGTATGGCACTCAACGAAACCAACCAATCCTTGATGGAATCCAATCAGCGTCTCATGGATTTACATTCTACACCAGTGAAGGATATGCCCATGGATAAACCGCTTTTCCCTGAAACGGGGAGTTTAACCTTATATTCCTTCATCGCGGATTTGGATGATCCGATGTATCAGAATGCCTATGACTATTTGGTTCTCCTCTCAGATGAACTGACGGATTTTGGGGTTGATACCCGTTTTATTGGCTCGGCAAAACAATCGGATTCCAGTTGGATACTGCCGGAACAATCCAACATTCGAAACCTACCTATGTTGTACGAAAGGGGTGACAGCTCCTCCGGGGTGAAGGTATTTACCGCGCTGACAGATGCACAAGGTGCTCTTATCCATTTGTGGCAATCCAACGATATCCTTAAAATGGCTGAACCGGCTGACATCAAACAACAGCTGTTTCAGTTTCTGTTTGACTTGCGCGATGGAACGGCTTTACATCCATACAATTCGCTGACTGATTTCCAGGAATACGTCATTGCGAACAAGGGAACTGAGCGCGCCTTTACAGGTGAATACTATGATTTCAAAGCCGATGGGGTATACCAATGCAGGCGATGTAATGCCCCGCTTTATTGGAGTTCCGATAAGTTTGATTCCCATTGCGGTTGGCCCAGCTTTGATGATGAGATTCCGGGAATGGTAAAGCGCACCACCGATGCCGACGGCCGACGAACAGAAATTACCTGCACAAACTGTCAGGGACATTTGGGTCATGTTTTTCTTGGAGAAGGGTTTACGGCCAAAAACACCCGTCATTGCGTAAACTCCGCCTCCATTCGGTTTCACTCATTTGACGCCGGACATGAATAATCTGATACAAAAAATTGGTCTTGGTGTGATGGCGTTCACGCTGTTACATTCGTGCGCAAGCGGACAAAAAACGACTTCTCAAAAAGAACTTACTATGGATCAGGTTTCAGACAGCACGCACTTACAGGTAGCCACCTTTGGCGCCGGATGTTTTTGGTGTGTGGAAGCAGTTTTTCAGGACATGAAAGGGGTTGAACGCGTTGAATCCGGATACGCTGGAGGACATGTTAAAAACCCTTCGTATAAAGAAGTATGTGGGGGAAAAACCGGTCATGTGGAAGTGGCCCGCATTTGGTTTGATTCCAGCGTGATCAGCTATGACCAGTTACTCACCATCCTCTGGCATGCCCACGATCCAACTACGTTAAATCGTCAGGGAAACGATGTAGGTGAACAGTATCGATCTGTGATTTTTTACCATAACGATGAACAGAAGATGATGGCGGAAGCCAGCAAGTCCAAAACCGATACTAGCGGGTTGTGGTCAAATCCCATCGTAACAGCCATTGAGCCCATCAATAATTACTACGCGGCAGAAGATTATCACCAGAACTATTTCAACTTACACTCCGAGCAGCCGTATTGTTCAGCTGTGATCGCCCCCAAAATTCAAAAGATTCGGAAGGAGTTTAAAGCGTTGCTGAAGTCGGAATAAGAGCAAGAGTAAGAACTAGAGCAAGAGCAAATAGTTGGTGGGGTGCTCAGGGTGTTTGGAGAAAGAGAAAGAGAAAGGGTTGATAGGACGGACTTCGGACGACTAAGGACGCATAGAACCAGTCAACAAGTTATCCATTGCGAAGGGCATGAACCGCATCCACAAGGTGAGCGTACGTGAACTCAAACCCCTCCTTTTCCAACCGAATGGATCGAACATAACGTCCATAAAGCGCTAGTTCGGGATCTGTCTTAAACACCAATCGAGCGCCCAAACGGGTTAGCCATTCCGGAGCCGGCAACGCAATGGGCATGTGCATGGATTTTCGGAGTTGCCGCATAAAGGTATCTTTATCCAATGGGTTGGGGGAAGACACCACGTAAACACCCTGCATCTGTTGATCCTCAATCATGTGTACGATCATTCGGTTGATATCCAGTTCATGAATCCAGCTCATTCCTTGCTTTCCGCTGCCAATGCGTCCACCAAGACCCAAACGGATAACCTGTTTCATACGTGTATAGGCTCCTCCATCCTTTCCAAGCACAAAACCAGCCCGCAGAATCACTGAGCGCATGCCAACGGGAAGGTGGGTAAGATGTGCCTCTTCCCATGCCCGGCCAACATCGGGTGCCAATCCATAACCGGTGATGGAATATTCATCACACCAAGCTGTTGGAGAATCACCGTAAATGTGAGCGGTAGACATTTGAATCCAAACGGACGGCCTGTTTTCCAATTGAGCCATGGCCTTTCCCAGAAGTTGTGTGGACTCAATTCTTGATCGCCAGATCAGATCAATGTTTTCCGGGGTTTTAACGCAATCCACTGATCTGCCTACCAGATTGACCAGAACATCGGCACGGGAAAGCGAATTAACCCAAGGTCCCATGGTTTGTGCATCCCATTGGATCCATCCATCAAATGAATTTTGAGGTTGAGTTCTGGACAGGATGTACACTTCAAACCCGCTGCTCTGGGCAAATCGGCCCAAGCTTTGTCCAAGGAATCCACTACCTCCGGCAATCACGATCGTTTTCATACTTTCAATATTTATTGAAACTTCAATACAAATGTAATCGGATAATTCAACTTTCCAATTATTCATTTTTCATCGCACCAACTTCCTGTGATTTCCCCGAATTACCAACGGCCAGGTGAATACCCATTCACGGCATACGCTACCCACACGCCAACCATAAAGCCAGACCATACGTTGGGTAACGTTTGGTTCGCGCTTCGTCCATTTTTGAAGCGGTTGGAATCTTTTGAGCGGCTCCTCCAACAGGGAATCCCTATCTTTCGACGGGGAAGGGGCGCATGCGTCCCTCGACAAAAATCACGACATAATCATCATCGTTGGATTAAATCACCCAGCGGTGGGTATTATTCATTCCCTCATATACCCATTAAACCACGATTCCATTCAACCCACCATCAATGAAAGCGCTGGGAAATAAATCTGGATCGTTCCCGAACCAATTCGGAAAAGGGTTGCATGTACTCCGGTAGTCCGCCCTGGAAATTATCCATTACCCAATAATACCGAACGCCGCCCCGATTCAACTCCACATACGTCCCACCTTGATCTACCGCATCGGGCATCCCAAAGATCGAATCAGTGTACAGCAGCATGGAGTCGGGAAGTGAACGGCGCACCTCCTCTCCCAGCACGGCTAAGGTATCTTCCAATTGCACCCACTTCCCGTCATAAGGCAGCGTTGAGGTTGGATAGTAATCCCGTTGATCTTCGTACAATTTCCCTCCCTGGTACTTGTACAATTCAATGCATTGCTCACCTGAGCAAAATCCATAAAAATGCCCAAATACCACATAGTCATTAACCGAAGGAGGCGGGTCTTTTCTACACCCAGACGTAAAGAGGGTTGGTAGCAGTAATGAGCCGAGGAGCAATGACAGTAGTTTCATGGTAAATCAATCCTTATCAATTGGAAGCCTGTGGGGTAAGCTCATCTCGATCATTCCCAGGCTCCATCCCACTGGAATGGGCACGAACGGTTCGGAAAGCGCAGCCACCATCACAAATTTATCGCCGTAAAGTCGTTCAAGTTCACTCATCACCTTACGCACGGCTTCATGTCGTTTTTCTTCGCACATGATGCTGAAGGCAGCGGAGGCACTATCGGTCCATTCATCCGGGACTTCGGTGTATTCCGGCGGGCACGCACTGTCCCAAAAGCTAAGATGCTGTTCTCGCTGATACTTCTTCCAAGGTAACGAGTTGGTTTCCAGTTGCCGGTAAAGCATCTGGAAGGCATCGGCCTTTATGGGGTATGCCCAATACAGGTAATTGGGGTTGGGGTTGTCGTGCCCTGAATGAAGGTAAATCTGTTCCGGGGTCACGGTGATGTTATACGATCCATCGATGCACCCGGAATGCCAAAAGATGGTAAAACTGGTAATCTCTGAACTTTTTGCAGGCAATTCTTCGGCCCACACCAGGCGATTGACGCTATCACTTTGCAACACCTCAACGGGGATATAGTGATATCCGGAACGATACTGTGAGGTGGTCCAATTGGGTCCGGTACGAAGCAATGAGTCCAAACCATTCAAACCAAAAACGGTGGTGTGCACCACCAATGAATCAACCAAGGTAACGTCGATTTGGGCTTGGGACCGGCCGCCAACCTATCCATTGGGCCAATAACGCGAGCCACCCGATCCGAATACGTATTCTCATTTACCGAATCAAGGTAACTTGCCGTTGGACCGTTTTTCAATTCCGGGTTCCACGTAATAACTGTAATCCAAGACAAAGAAATACGTCCCCGGCGGACACTCTGACCGGTATTATTTACCCGCCCGTTCCAGGTTAAATCCATCTCCTGATCGCCCATGGCTCACTGAGAAAACACGTTCACCCCATCGATTAAAAATCTGAGTTTATGAAATTCCTCACCGCCCAGAACAATGGTAAACTCGTCGTTCGCCATCGGAATTTCCGGGCGTAAAACATTGAACATTTCCAACTCCCTGCCGTATTGATTGAACAACGGTAAACAGTACTTATCGGTGCAGCCCTGGTTGGTTTGAATCGATAGACATACGGTAAAATCACCTCGTCGCTCGCCAAAAATTATGAGACGGGTGGACAAGATTACTGCTGTTGCTGTCGCCTGATTGCGGATCACCAAAATTCCAAATGTGATCAGCCGAAAGTGGTTGAGACTGATTAATGAAATGAAACACGGGAGCATGATCGTTTGGATCGATCATAAATTCTGCCTTTACCGTTGGCACTACCACCGTTTTAACTGCCGGTTGGGCGCATTTGGGCACCACATCTTCCCCATGGAAACCGGATACAATTTGATGTCGTAGCTGCCTTTTTTTGACCACGATGTTTGGATGGAACTTCCCGGCAGGGTGTCTATCCTGTTGTGTTGCTCAATCACCCATTGATCGATATCATAGGATGTATCGGTTTGAGAGGTGAATAATCCGCTGATTGGCGCACAAGGTATCAGGCCCAAGAATGTCGGGGACCGAATTGGGTAAGACCAAAATGCGGACGCCTTCTTTGCTCAAGTCCGGATAAACGGTATGACAGTAGGCGTATTCTTGAAAACGGGTCGTAGAAGGAATCAACGCCAATCAGGCGAATGAAATACTCCCCGGGCTGTTTATAGGTATGACTAAACGGATCGGTGGTAAAGGTCTCTTTGGTGGTATCTCTTTTCATCGCCCAGCTCTGAGATAAACTGCGTTGCACCGGTTGATTTATTGGTGAGGTCAACTGTAAACCGGCGCAGCCAATGGAATCTCCAATCTCAAAATCGGGAACCGATCGCAACACAATCAAATCAAATTCCGTGGTGTCCCAACATCCGGCAAATGATTTAACGGCATGACGTATGTGCACCACTTTGTATCGCCATCGAAGGCTCTAACCGGATCTTCATCCCATCCGCTGAATACACCAGTTCCAAAATCCCACAAAAATTCGGCAATGTATCCAGAACCGGAAACAGGCGGAAGGATGCTCGACGAATCCTTGAACTGACGAATACCCCGGCAATACACTTCCTTGGAATCATTGGTCACCCGGGCCACCACATCGGTTGTTTTGAAGGCTTCGTAGGTGGTATCGGTACAGCCACTTGCGGCATGTGTAATTAAACCAATTTCAAATTCCCCCACATCCCGGAGTGTCAGGCAATATTGCATGGTATCTTCCGCCACCGGCTTGCCATCAATCAACCAATCAACCGATCCAAGAGCCGGATTCTGAGACCACGATTGTCCGTCCGTAGAAACCACCCCAGCGGTAAAACACACATCGTTCCCCACACAAATCGATTCATTGTTTTTGAGCGTAACCTTATATCCGAAATTATAGGATTTCACATCGTCCCTTCGGCATCCTTCGGCACTGATCATGGACACCAGAACAGAGGAATTCAATCCTACTTCGTCAAATTCATGGGTTAATCGTTTCAGTGTAGAATCGGAGGTAAACACGATTCGATCGATGTGCCCATCGCCCCAGTTAACATTGAGTCGATCACCCGGCTTAAACTTCCCGGTTTGCAGTTCCACATAGCCTACCACCGGATCGCAACCGGCTTCAAAACCTATGGTGATGGAATCCACCAGGGATCGGATCACCTTTACGGCATCGGGTAGAAACAGGGTATCCACAAACGTGATTTGCGTGTCGTGAATTTTAATGGAATCGTCTCCAAAGTCCTCCGCCCAATCGTCCTGTTCAAACTCATAGATCAGCCCAAGACCATATAAACCCGGTGGGACATCCGGCATGATGGATCGGAACGGATACCACGTTTTTCCGGTATCCAATGAATATTTCAAGGGGTCATTGGGTTGCGGAGATCCGGGCAGGAATTGACTTCCCTGACACACTTCAATGGTTTCCAACGGCCTACATTGACCGCAGGCATCCAACTTGATCTCAAATTCCAGATCGTCGGTACATCCGGTTACCACATCCGTAACCGACAACACGCCCGGATACGATTCATACCCACTGAAAACATGCTTGCCAAACCAGCCCATGGTGGTATTGCAATTTTTGTATTTGTTGACATTCTGGGCTCGATTGATGGTGCAGTTATCGCCTTGTTTATCGATGATATCCCATCGAAACGACATATTCGCTGTGTCTTCGTACTCCGATTTTTCCACGAAGAATACCTTTCGCTGCGGACCACATTGCGGTACATTGTACAGCTTGTAACCGGCTATCGGACCATTCACGTAGAAACTGTCTTCCAACGTCATGTTGCACTGTCCGCGAATAATTTGACAGCGAACCTTATTCCACCCAACCTGAACCGTTGGATTATTTGCCGCATCGCGAAAGGGATAAACATATTTGGACGAGACGTAGGTACCTCCCCCATTCACGGACCAACGGATGATTTCGTCATTCTGAGCGCTTATTTCAAACGTATTAACCCCTTCACCAAAGCATAAGGTGCGCTTAGCCATGGTGAACGACCGATTGGCAGATGGCGCAATCTGAAACGACTTCACATACGAGTCTTTGGCCTTGCAGCCATCACTGGTTTCGGCTGTCACGGATACATCGTAGTATTTTGATGCCGTTAATATCTCACAATGTTTGGATGAAGCCGGATAGGCGTTGGCATCTGTAGTACCGTTAAAGTTCCAGGTATACTTGATCCCTTTAGAGGTGGTGTATTCCGAATTTTGATAGACACAGATGCGGGCGGAATCGCAATTGGGATATTCAATTTCCACCTTGAGATCAACCTTAACCCCTTCCTTTATCGTGACGGTATGAGCGGCATAAGACGTACAGCCGTAGATGTCTTTTAGCTGCATCTCGACGTAGTACGTATCCGGAGTTTTGTACCGGTGACACAAGCTGGCATTGGCTTGCCATGTTTGGTTATCGTACTTCCCATCCCCCCAAATCATATTACGGGTGAGTATGGTCTGGGAAGACTTTGCAGGAGATGAAAAGTCCTTGAAACAAATGTTATTGGTGTATTCGCAGGAATCCGATGAGGTGATGAATTGCAGGTCGGTTTTGGGCAATCCAACCACCTGAACAATTCGAGATTCCTGGGCCGAACCTCCACCGTTAAACGTCACATTCAAGGTCACGGTCATGGTTCCGATTGCCTTGTACAGATGCGATGGCGATGGATCGGACGACGTATAGGAATCACCGAAGGCCCAACTAAAACCCGACACCGTTTGTCCGGCTGGTGGCTTATAACTGAAGTTGGTGAGATCGCCCAAACAGGTGATGGAATCTCCCTGAATTTGTATTTGCGCCGTGGTAAACAGCGGCAAAACAAGGAAGATCACAATCAGAATGTAATGGCTAATCCGGTGCATTCTTCGTGAAGGTAAGGGAGCCCGGCAGATAAAACCATCCCGTTGGATGAGTTCTGATATTTCTTTTACAGATGGCAGGTGATCAACTCTTTACCTTGGCGCTTGGAGATGATTTGGTTACGGTTGAGGCGGTAACCGTTTAAGGATGGAAGGATTCGGGCGATTGTGGTTAGAGGGAGCTATCTTTCGAGGGGGAAGGGGTGATTGTGTCCCTACCAAAATTGAGTTGAAACACCGCAGTCGTTCGGTAAAATGTAACAGCGATTGGTTTTTTATACGAACGACCCTATTCTTTCGCCCCGTTCAATCAAGTTACAACTTAATACGGATCCGGGATCTCCTCACCTGCCTTGTGATAGGCTTCCAAAAACTCTGGCGACTCCAGAAAGTCGCGGTAGGGATACAACATCCTGCTCATGGTAAAGTTGGTGAAGAGATGCCTTTTGCGCATGTACCAGAATTTGGTTGCCGCGTCTTCCACATCTCCTAGAATAATGCTCATCTCCAAATCGTACCAGTTGGCCCACGCACAATCCGGTAACGACAACATGGCCTCCCGATACGCCCGTTGAGCACCCGTTAAATCCACGGCAGCCCGTCGCATGTGGCCTTCGTAAATATCTAAAACAGGATCATGCCCCACGAAATCACGGAGGGTTCTTATGGCTTTAAGTCCCTGAACCGTGTCCCCGTTATTCCGAAAACGATGAACACCATGATAAGCGGCAACACCTTCCATATCGGGGAAGTTTTTGACCAAGGTAGCCACCGCCGATTCAAATTCTGTGGTATCGTCAAACGAGGCGATTCGCACCGTGACATTTTGGTAACTGGGGTATTTATGGAACTGTTCCGGAATTCCGGATAACAGGATCTTTGCCTTCAGATAATCACCTCGGGACAGGGCAATGGAAATCCGCTGATACCGACTCACCATTTTTCGATAGGGCCTGGACCACTTGATCACCTGCTCATCCTTGGCAATGCCTCCTACTTCGTTGATCAGGATCTCAATATCCTCCGTAAAACTCTGCCCGGAGGCATAGCTGAACATATCCTGGATCATCAATTTACCTCCTGAAATTCCCAAGGTGAAATCGAAATAATTCAGGCTGTTTTCGCAATACGTTCGATAGATCAGATGGGGTACAACGCCCTTTCGGTAATAGCGAATAAAATCAATCTGGGCACCCACGCACCGAGCCGAACTCAGGATGTATTTTCCGGGACGATAGATATCATTTTCCAACATCTCTTCCACCGTGTAATCCGTATAGATTCCGCTCAGAATCAGGTCCCGAAGGTAATCCTGATCCACCTGGGCATTGATGCCTTTCTGATCACCCCTCTTGAGCATACCTTCCAACATCTCCGCGTACATGATGTACTCATCTTCGGTGAATTGATTGTAGAGTTTCTCCAATTCCACCAAGCGCTGATGTTCCCGCCATTTGATAAATCCAACTGTACCCAACGCTCCCGCGGTCACTAGTATCAGCGTCCAGATGGCTACTCGTTTCCAAAAGCGCTTGTTGGCGGTTGATGTGGGCTTTTCTTCCGCTTCAATGGGCTGATAACTCGGACATCTTGGATCGAAATCCGGCTCTTTTTGGGTTAGTCCGCATACAATCCCAACTTCCGGGTCAAAGCCCTTGTGGGTGCATGATTTACAAAATACCAGTCGTTCGTCCCGGGTCATAGTGGTTTGGTAATGTGCAACCAAAAATAAGTCGTTCAGCCTATTCCGGTTTCCTCAGTTGAATCTTTCGAAATATTCCTCGGAAGTTGGCTTTAACATCCGACACGATTTCCAATTGGGTCACCGAGGTGATGTGATCAATATCCCGGTTGAGATCGGTAGCCAATACATAAGAAATGGGGTTGAGTATTCTTCTAAGAAACGACACCTTCCCTCCTTTAGGTAAGAACTTATCCAATACGGCCACACGTCCACCGGGTTTCAGGACCCGCTCTACTTCGCGAATACAGGCCAACGGATCCGGCACAACGGCAATAACGAAATGGAGTACGACGTGATCAAAGACTTCCTTATCAAACGTCATTTCCTGGGCATTCATCACATGCGTTTCAACCGTCCGTTTGAGTTTTTTAGCCCGCCGTTTAACGGTAGAAATCATCGCCGGTGTAAGATCAATGGCCGTTACCTCAGCGTGTGCCGGAAGCAAAGGCAGGTCCAACCCGGTTCCAGCCCCCAGCAACAACACCCGCTCACCCGGCTGAATGTCCAGGGCATTGATGCTCTCCATTCTACTTTGGGTGAAGAGATTACCAACCGGATCATAAATGGGTACATACAAGGTGTACCGGATGCGGTTCATCGCCAGTTCCCAGGCACTCATTTTTCGGATGCAATTTCAAGTGAGGACTGAACCCAATCCAGGAGGGCTTCAGTGTCAGACACCACATAAGGAGGCACCTCAAAGTAGGGCATACCCTTCTTCTTTTCAGACGCTAAAAAGGCAGTCATGCCGGCATCGGTAAACCGCTTCCGATTCCGATCATCCGTTTTAAAATACAGCTCAGAATCTTTGATGAGGGCGAACATTTTGCCGTTGAGCATGATGCCCAATCCACCAAACATCTTTTTGGAGGTCACCCCGTCTATTCGAAGTAGGATGTCCATGACGTTATGGGCAAATGGTTGGGAAAAGGCCATCGTCAATATTAGGGAAAAAATGGGGATGGGGACGCGGAATGAGGAAAGGGGGATGAACACCTCCGCTGAAGCAACGGTGTTTGAAAGGGAAGGGGGAAAAGACAAATAATTTAGTCAACGTAATAGAATAAAATCAAGGTAGCCGTTGCTCCACCAAATCACTTATTTGGTGCTTTTTAACCTAAAGTGGTCTATTTTGCCCATTGCGCGAACCGCTCAACGTGCCGTCAACCCTTGATCTTCATCGATTGCATCTGCTTCCATTCGGGATGCAGATACAAAGTAGATCCTATACCGCTCCAGATAAGAGCTACAGGTATGGGTTTAATGGACAGGAATATGATCATCAGATCATGGGTTATGGTCATTGTTTAAATTTTGGTAGCAGGGTATTTGATTCTCGATTGTGCAAATGGCTTTCAGTGGATCCAAAAGCCATAAAATATCCTGGATTCTCAACATATGGGTTTGCTGGAAATCGGCCAATAATAAGTATTGATGTTGACGGTAAGGATTATGAAATTATAATTGATAAGACCAATAAAACAATCACTATAAAAGCCACATACTACGTAGACACTAAGGCCGCCTCAGATAGAACTACTAAAGCGGTTAGTCAACTTGCATCGGAGAATGGAACATATTCCTTTAAAACAAACGATGGAGATCTCTACAAGATTGAGTTCGAGTTGGACGTTCAAATGGAACCTGACGCACGTCGATCAGGATCTGCAAATGATGATGCCGGAAATCATGTTGATATCCTCAGTAATACGGTTTATGACGATTTGAGGAAAAGGAATAATGAGCCAGAAAGTAACGGAGTTACCAATCATGGTGGAGATGACATCCAATTGCGGGAGACTCATCATAAAAATGGTAGTGTTATAAATACGGCAAAACATGAATTTTTTCATTCTTTAGGAGCGAATCACAACTCAAACAAACCTGGAAATGGAAAGGTGACTAAGCGAGTTCTTAAGGCAATATTGCACGGCGCAAACTTGAATAGCCAGCAAAGTGGCGGGAATTGTTCAATTGATGTGAAGGGAGCAAAAGACGAAGATACTCATGAAGGTGATGGAGTTAGTGATAGTCCTCTGGTTGGTTTTGACAAACGCCCCCCCAAATCAGATATCACCTTTAAAAATTCAAGTGATTTAACCTTGAAGGGCAAAATTATAATTACCCCCAATGAGCCAACTGAACAATCAACTCAGATCTCACCTACACAAGATATTGTCGAACTAGAAAATGGATTTTAATGCAAAACTTTAGTGTTATCTTTCTTCTACTAAGTATCCCATACACAATGGCAAGTTCAAGTATTGGTAATGCATCGATTATTGATGAAGTTTCCAGTGCCAGAGACACCATTGTAGTTTTGGATACAGTTCACTTGAATGGTTATGTTTTGGAAATGAGTGAGATCTACAAGTCAAGTGTAAGGGACCCTTACACTACATCTAAAATTAGGATGTATAAAAGAACGCTCTTTATCCCGAGTGATTCATTAGTATTCAATAATAATATTAGCCTTGAAACATTGGAAGGGAAGGCGTCATTCTGCGTTGCAGAATTTGAAACTCTTTTACAACTAAATTATTTAGAGTCTAAAGTTTGTGGTATGCCATTTATGTTCGATTCCTTATTTAGGCAAAATGACGCATTCCTGAGGGATTCACTTGTTGCATCTAAAGTATTGTTAAAAAGAAGGGGTTACAAACGCGAGTTATCGTTATACCGTGTGAGTGGTTACTTTATTAGGAGTCAATGTGGTTGTGCAATTCTTAGTAAATACATGAACATTCCAGAACAGCTATATGATGTAAACATTGATCTAATAACACCATATAAAGGGAATTAAGTGAAGTAGAAAACACAACTCTAGATAAACAAAATTTCTGTAAACAACGTGATTTCTACACTTCACACCCTCCTCCAACCGATAAGACTACAAAAACCGATAAGGCTACAATTAAACCGGATAGTGTTAAAAACCATGTCAAAGAACGAATAGCGCTCAATCAATCCAATCCCTGCAATAAAGAGTGTTAGAGAAGGGGACTAAGTTCGATTTCAAGTCAGAAACACCCATTTTCAACACTCTTTTCAGCTCTGTTTGAAAGAGTTCTGCATTGAAATCCTATCAAATTTACCGACCATCCTTTAAACTTTCGTCATCTAAAACCACCACTTTGTAATCAATTGACAATCAATGCGTTCGTTAATCCGAACGTGATTTTATACCTTTACACAGTTTTGGAAGGCCAATGTTTACTGGTGTTTTCGTGTTTTTTAAGGTTTGAGATGGTTTTGATGGTTCCTATGTTTTGCTGTTCCACATTTCATTGTTCACACATCAAACAGCATTTTCAGATTCAATTACCTTTTGAATCTCATTCACAAACGAGTCAAATTCGGATTTTATTAATCTTTTAGAGTATCGAGTAAGAATAATGAAAATACATAAAGTAGACAGCCAGATTGCGTTCCAAATTCGTCCTGTCTGAAAGAATAGCATCCCTATTAAAATCACAACCGTTGCAGCCAAAGAAATGAATTGTATCGATTTACCAATTAGACTAGTTTTACCTTGAATTCTCAGGACTGACTTGCTGGTAATATCATTTTTATAGTTCGTCGTAATCGTGCCCAAAAGGGGGAGAACAAAGCCAAATTTTCGCCGTGCATAGATATGTATTCTATCTCTAGTTCTATAGCCAATGTAATGCTTCCTTACGTGTTCAGGTGATATAGCTCCAAGAATCCTCAAAAGGAACGTTGGGAGCACATGCAACAAATTTATATTGTTTTGAACTACAGAGACTTTTGTAACTACATTGCTCAAATCACAATTAGGTGAAGTTACCTCTTTGAAAAACGTTGCGTTCTTAGTCATAATATTCAATTCCCCAAAATCCATTAATGCTACCATTTACAATAAATCCTCCACCGATTCCTAAATTTAAGCCTATAAATGATTTCGGATTATCCAGTTCATCAACTTCAGAATTGGCACCATAGTTAAGCAAGAATAGACTACCCTCATTACTAATATTATCCTGACTCATCGCACTTGAATTAGGGTCGGTAGGGTCCCATTCAAATGTTCGATAGCTTGAGTAACCCAGGTAGGCTCCAACTTCAAAACCTCTCTTCATTTCTAATGGAGCTATTGGCTGCCCTTGCTTTAAATCGTACAACAATCCGCCTTGGCTGGTATGACCTGATCCGTCGTATTGTCTCACGGTTTGACTTGATGCTAAGACGTATGAACCGGCATCTCCCTCATATGCAAACTTAGATCCCAATAAATTAAGATGCCCTCCAGCATTGAATCCAACCTTTACCTCAACAGAACTTCGTTGTACCCATCTCGCGTGATCAAACACAAGTATGCGTTTTGCAAGTTCAATTGATTTCTTCTGGACCTCCAAAATATTTCCATTTTCATCATAATCAACTTTATCTCTTCCTAGAACTTTATAGCCTGTAACTTTGGCATACTCCCTTCCATTTTCGTTCTTGTGGAATTCAATGTCCGCAGTATATCCTTCATCTTGTAATTTCCAAGCGGCTTGATTTGCCTCATGCTTATATGCATCTCCAGCAATCCATCTGAAGAAACGCTTAAAAGCATAGCCAATATTTCTCTTTTCTGGAGGGTCTAAACCTAGCGGATCATTAAAAATGATAGGATTGTTCAACATTGAGACATATCTACTTTCCCATGGTTTTCGCACTTTGTCCACGCTCAACCATCTTCCTGTCAAACTATTGTATTGCCTACATTCGGTTTGATATTCGCTAATGGACTCACGATACATACCATTAAACCCAAACCGATATCCCTTATCTGGCGCGGTATAAGATCTACTTTGTATCTGCATCCCGAATGAAGGGTGATGTTGGAAGCTCATGAAATGAATAAATGTTGATTTTAAAAGTAGGAATTTAATCCAATTTCTCCCAATCGACCTTCAGAATAAACTAAGGCCATCCTGAGAATTATTAATCCTGGGTGGTCCTAATTCCGGTAACCTTGAAAAGGTTAACTATTCCTCCATCATCCGAAACTGAGAATTGTATCATAGGTCGGCTATTACCACCCATTTATCTCCCATTTGTATCTTGGATTTTCCTTCAAACTGTTCTAAATAAAATGCGTCGTGGACACCATCTCGGAAGAAAATATAATTATATCCCTTGTGAATACCTTGTTCTCCAGGGTATAGATCTAAATAACGAATCAGGTAGTATTGATAGTTTACACCCCTTACTATGTATATGTCATCACACTTCTGTTCTTCAAAGCTAGTTGACACATGATGTTCATTGAGGTGGCAGTCCATTGTAGTTACTGCGAATTCTAATTGGTTTTTCTTCAACCAAAAGTCGATCCTCATGGCAGGTTTAAATAAAATCACTGCAAGAAAGGTTATTAATAAAATTGTAAGATCCACATACCTCCTCTTCTTCAGATAAGTCCATAAAACAATACCGGTTATGAGTAGGCATATGAGTAAAACATAACTTTCCATTTTACTAAAGTGATCATACGGAATTGGTTTGAGTTTAGGATTAATTATGTAGAACCTAACTAAGTAAAGTGCCAAAATAAGCAGCGTTATCAATCTGGAAACAAATTGATATAAATGTGGGCTATGAAATAATTTAATTCGAGTCATTAACTTTATGATCTATTTGGTTTTGTCCGGTCAAATCTGCTTGTCTCTCTGAGTCAATAATATTGATCGTTTGATCCTCCCTTTCTCCCCAATTACCAGTTGTTGAGTAATCACCGTAGTCCCGAGTATAAGAATCGGTTGAAAGATTGTAGTATGCCTTCTGGGGCTCTGAACCGACATACCAAATTGATTCTGGATCACCCTCGTTTGGTATGTAAGGAGATTCATTCCGACTAAAATTGCCTTGTATGATAGTTGCGAAATGATCTCCCACGGCTAAGTTATCACTCAAATGAGTTTTACCTTCTGCTTTCCACTTATCTACCATTTCCTGAGTAACCACACCTCTTTCAACAACAAGTTGAACGTGATGTGCCGCTTCCCCGTTTCTCATTGAGAATAGAACATCACCCGTTTGAATATTTAATCGATCTTGTTTCAACTTAGTCTCACCAACTTGATAGAATAAACCACTATTTCTGAAGTTTTCAGCATAGAAAGTGTTCATGGCATCATATTTAAAGGAGTTTGCGTCGCTATATTTTTTAGAGTCACTAAAGAACGCTCTGAACGCCTTACCTTTACCCTTATAACTTTGAGGAGGTTGAACCTCCTTAGAATAATCGACTATTTTTAGTTTTAAAGAATTCGCCTCTGCAAAATCAAAAATCAATTCAATCACAAAATCCTCACATGTTCTTTTTTTGTTTTGCGGGAATTTCAAATCGGTAACATATGAAACAAATAAATTTCTAGTATCCTTGTTCCACAAATTGGTGCCCAACCAAGCTTCCAGTCCATCTAGATCAATTGCCCATATCGGCGTATTACTTGAGAATTGATAAGGTGTAAACCATGGATAGGTTTGAAAAAGAGGATCCACACTTAAAAATTTCCCTATTCTAGGATTGTACACTCTGAATCCGTAATCGTAATGATTACCAGCCCCACTCACCTCAATATCACCTTCTTTGCCATTAAACCCAAACCTATAACTCTTATCTGGAGCGTTGTAAGACCTACTTTGTATCTGCATCCCAAAGGGACAAGGAACACCATTAGACATTCGTTATTAGATTTTAGTTATTAGCTATTAGTTCCCTCCGTTATTCCAAAATCCCATAAACCGATCTCGCCTCCTCTTTGCCGTCAACATAGGTCACCACCGTTCTTTGGTGCGGCTCATCACTACGGCTGAATTGAACGAAGCCAGTTCGCAAGGAATTGGAAGCATTCAGGGATGCTGAAATGGCATCGTCCTCCACGTCAATGGTGAGTACCACAGGATGATCCAGCGTATTGCGAAAACGCAAATCCTTGTATCCATATACCACCGTGGCATCGGCACCCAGTGGTGTGAATCGTTCATGTTCTTCGTAAATATCGATGGAGTGGGGATAGCGCTCTTCAACCTGCAT
Organism: Flavobacteriales bacterium; assembly: GCA_020635355.1. Lineage (GTDB taxonomy): Bacteria > Bacteroidota > Bacteroidia > NS11-12g > UBA9320 > WGNA01. The sequence goes on along the minus strand of JACJZW010000003.1, from coordinate 43,607 downwards.
TCCACTGAGCATCGCCAAGTGATAGAGTAGGCTGGACAACTGGCACAAGCCCCCTCCTACTTCAAGCGACAACACACCGCCCACCACATTGCGTCCCACCTCAAAGCCATTCCCCTTCGTAGGTGGCCCAACCCGATTCCAAAATGAAAAAAGTTCACCAGGTTGAATCATCAATCCGTTCACCCTGGACGCACCAACCCGCAAATTGTTCAACTTACTTTCCAGCGTTTCACCCGGCATGATGGGTTGCTGAAGTGCGATGGAAAATGGATAATTGTTTATAGGTGTATAGGTATTGGCAAACTGCCGATGCAAGCCCTCTGAACGATCCTTCCATCGTCTTTGAGCAAGCCGAACGCTTCGCTTGAGTGATTTGGGAAATAACGCTTTAATACTCATCGCTTGGTGTATTTCATCATCCAGTACGAGGCATAGGTCTTCAGCGGCGTGTTCCCCAACCATGCATCAAGATGCACCAACTTTTGGCGCATGGATGCCGACAACCGATGCAGCGGCATCATCGATATACCGCGCAGGGCGACCTGATCAAAGTCCGGTTCAAAAACCGATTTCAGATCCGATGCAAACCAGTTGGTGCCGGCGTGCCATCCACTTGCCTGGTAACCGGTTAATTTTCGTCGAGGTCCGGACGGAACATCTACGATGAACGTTCCTCCCGGTTTAAGGACCCGATAAACCTCCCGCACAAGCAACTGGGCGGTGGGTTTATCCAAATGCATCAGCAGATGAAAACAGGTAACATGCGAGAAGGACTGGTCGGCAAACGGCAATTCCGTGGCATTGGCTACCACCAGCGTATGCTGTGGAAATTTATCGGCAGATACGGCAATCATCTCTGGACTGATGTCGGCTCCGGTATGGGAAAAATCTAAAAATCGTCCGGTTCCACAGGCCAGATCGAGGCCTTCATCGGGGTGTATATCACGCAGCCACTGGGTGAGTATGGATCGTTCCTGCTGATTGATAAACCAACCATAGCTGTTCGCAAACCGATCTTCGTCATAGGTTGCCGCCAGCTTATCGTAATACGATTTTATTTCGATTTGCGAATTACTCATCGTCCAATACCTCCTCTCCCGGTTCTACCTTAAATCGATCCATCAACCACAAAACCATGGCTACCGCCATGAGCGCATAGCTCACCATAGAGGGCCAGGAAGGAATGATACGTAGCAAAATAAGCGGGGTAATGAAAAAGGAAATCAGCACCCACAGCAGCTTCACCACATCAAGTGGTCGTTTTTCAGGCTTCTTCCGGAAGTGATCGATGTAAATCAATATGATAAATGGATTGGGGAGGATCAGGACGATATCGGCACCCTGAAGGTGCATAATCTTCATGATTACCGAGCCAATAATGAACAAGCCACACACTTGAATGTAGAACCAATGCCGCGTTGCCATCAAGGTGCCGTTGTACAACAGAATAATGAAGCAAATGGCGTTGATCAATCCACCAATCCGGAATATACCGGAGTATAGTTCATGTACGGGAAAGTCCATCAATCTTCGTCGTCTTCATGTTCAACATCTTCCAAATCATCCAGAATTTCTGAGGTCATCACCGGTTTGCGGTTCTCCCCTACCCACGTTAATAACGCCATACTCAATAGTGCCATTATAATCCAATCCGACCAAAGTAAAAACAACACCATACCGAATCGAACAAAAAGTCCGGATCCCCCAAGAACCAATGCACCGTACAGAATGAAGGAGAACTTGAGCTTATCCGACAAGTTGCGTGAAGGCTTTTTAAAAAAGTGCACCGAATACCACACCACCCAAAGCACCAGGCAACCGGTCAGGGGTAATGGACTGACATTGGGTAAACCTGAATTCAAGATCACGAGGACTGCCACAATCAGGGCAATGGTGATCAGGACATTTCGTGTCTTCCAGATGAAGGTGCCGTGGTAGGCTAAAAAACCCATTATACTCACTGCGATCAGTTGAGTGAGTTGATGAGCATTGTCAGGGATCAAGCTCATGCGGTATCGCTCTCACCTCTGGAACGCAATTGATACCAATTCACCTTTCGGGACAAATACATGGCGGTTGCCAGTGAGATAAACAGCCCAATACTTCCCATCAGCAGGGCGTAATCTTCCATCTGAATAATCGAAAAGATAAATCCATACAGCAGCACCAAAATCCCCAAAATGACCAGGGTGAGCTTCCCCTTTTTGAATACACTTCGGGCGTAAATCGTGATCAGCCCCACCACCGCTACGGCTGCCATGAGGTAGCTCCATGCAAATGGGATGTGCTCCGAAAGTGCAATCAACAGCGTATAAAAGATGCAAAGTGCCAATCCCACCATAATGTATTGGATGGGGTGAATGCGCACTCCATTTAACACCTGGACGAAGAAAAATACGAGGAAGGTGAGGGTAATAAACATCACCGCATACTTGGCTGCCCGCATACTCTTTTGATACTCATCCAAGGTTACAATTAAATCAACACCAAAGTGCGATTCGGAGATATCGCTTCGATGCCCGGTAAATTGCTGTGGATAGGACCGATTGAGGTGAAGGACCTTCCAATTGGCTGTAAAGCCGCTGTCGGATATCTGCCGTTCATCGGGCAGAAAGGATCCCACAAAACTCGGGTTGGGCCAATCCGACCGCACCGTAATGTCGGTTGTCTTTCCCAGCGGGATAAAACTCAGATTTGAACTGCCGTTGAAATTCAGCGACACATTAAAGGTGTACTTATCCTGGTCTGTTGATACCGGAACCCGGCAACTTATGCCGGAATAAAACACGTCATTGGTGGGCATTCCCGGATTAAACGAATGAGGCTTACCGTTCCAGTTCACCGTAACACCCTCCTGGATACTCCGAAGATCGCTGAGCCCGATACTCACAAAGGCATCTTCCCACAGGATGGATTCTTTGGGGATGTTCCAATCGGTAAAATCCGGACGTTTGATCACTCCATCCACTTGCAGTTCTGAGTTGTACAACACCACCTCATAGATGCCCCGATATCGGATCTGTGATTTAACCTGACCGTTGATTTGGAGTTTATCCGGCAGGAAGTGAGCATACTCCGTACGTTTCTCGTAGTGAAAGGTGGATCGTTCGGTATTGTCATACACCTTTTCCGTGGTGAGGTAGGGAACCGTGAGCACCAACCCATGCAGGGTTTGGGATTCGCCCCACATGCGGCTCACCTCATACGTAGCACTCTCCTGATTGCGTTCTCGCTCGCGGATCAAATCCTGAATCATGAAGATTGGGATGAGCATCAACAGAATGAGAATACCAATGGTGATTAACCGAATGGTGACTGAGCTGCGGATCCAGTTATTGGCCCGCTCAAAAAAGTTTGGCTGTGTCATAGGGTAACGAAGTTAAGCAGGATGTGTCAGGGATGGTATGGCTTCGATTAAATGCGGGTTGGTTTTGATTATTTGATCGCCTTCGCTTAAGCTACGGCGATTGGGGGATGAACACCTCCGCTGAAGCTATGGTGTTTGAAAGGGATGGGGGATGGGGGAAGTGGAATAGTTGAATAGATGAATAGGGATTGACACCTTTTGGGTAAAGCAATTCTAATTCAATAGATTCGGACAATGAACGTTGGGAACAAGCCGTATCGCGCGTCTTCACCGTTGCTACTCATTCTGGTGGCCACCATATGCTTCCAATGTAGCGGGCCAAGAGTTTTAAGATCGTGCGACACGATTAACATCCAAGACAAACAGTTACGTCAGCGAATTCAAGATACCCTGGGAATCCTAATCCTGAATGACCCTGATTTTATGGAGTGCGATAAAAATTGGAAAGTGGTACACTTTGATTGCTACTTCAACGACATCGTAAACGAAGCGCTGGTTGAGGTAAAAATTAGCACCGGGGGTAATAACTACCTTTATTACTATTTAGATCCTACTCTTGACGTTAAACTCAGAACACGTGCGCTTTATGTGTATTAGAACAAGCTAACACAATGTGAGTGGTGCTTGTAACTCTTTTAGTACATATATTCCCACCTATCCTAACATTTAAAATAATATTTATATAAATGAAAAAGGGCACAAAAACCGATTATGGTATAAATGGAAGAAGATTGAGCCATTTAATCCATGAGATACATATTTGTAGCCTTATCGGTTGAACTTTCGAAGTTAGGTTTAGCTCCTAGAAAAAATGCCTGGGTTGCAACATGTATATGAAATTTTACTGGTTGATTGTTATCGTTTTTGTTGGAAGTTGTGTTAACCCATCAACTGGAACGTATGTTTTGGTTGATCAGGATCGAACCGAAACAGCCAGGGTGCCCATTAGAATCCAACTTTACAGCAACCCAAGTTATTTCAATTTTAGTCAGAGCATTCATTTAAATGGGGGAAAAAATGAAACTAAAATGCTTTTCAGATTAAGCAATGCTGATAATCATATTAAAGCATCAATTACTGGCTTAGAACCCGCGCTCAACAAAGAATCTCGCTTCATTTTTTGCGACTCGGCAGTTGCTTTGGACTCCAAGCTATATGTCCTATGCCAACACCCTGAGGATATTGAATATGGTGAGATAAAACTTTGTGTTAAAAATGGCTCTCAAGTATGCGGACTAAGATATGGCGGTGGGTCTATTGCCATATATCTCCACAACGGCGACTTGGGCCTCCAGGATTCAATCTTTAACCTATTGGTAGGCAACACTGCTGATCAAACCGATTTGGACTGCAGTGAATGAATAAGACAACTAATTTGAGAATGGGAGGAATGCGTTCAATATCCCAAACCATCACCTTGCCATCTACAACACCTTAATATGATCATCAATCCGAACGTGTGACCTAGACCCTTACACGGTTTTGCAGGGGTATTGTATACCGGTGTTTTCGCGATGACGGTTGTGTGAGATGATTTTGGTGGTTCTTATATTTTACAGGAGAGTAGCGTTGGGGATACCATGAATGCGTCAGTTTACGATCGAACAACTAGCAGACAATAATACCAGGTAACCATTTTCCCTTTTAAACACAAATTCAACAAGCCTTCCGATGTTGAAGTCAGAAAGTTGTTTACCTTTCTTGACAAAGGATAGTTTAATATAAGTACCGGATTGAGAATAAAAACAAGTTGATCTGTTCACACACATACCTTGAATACTATCCTGCAATAAAATCATGCTAAATGTAGGGATAACGGGATTCATTGACATGAATCGACTTGTATCGAAGTATGATTGACTTGCAGTAAAACAGATCATGTCTCTCTTTTTTATTTTATATCCTTTGCATTTTTTAAGCGTTCCAGTAAAATATGAACTTTCAAAAAAATTCAATGAAGTTGTGTCCGCTGATAAAGGTGTGCAACAGCTAATTGCCACAATTGATATAATGAGTATTTTCATATTTTGATGTACATGTATGAACTGTGATTGAAAGCGAAGCAGCGTATTCTTTTCTGAAATGGTTAATTCACCTTGAAGTTCGGACCATCAGCTAAGTTAAAATGAAAACGACTAAATTTAGCAAAACCTTAGCGTCAAAGACAGTGAACACCGTTGAAAATGAGAAGCAGATTGAAATGGGATTGAAAAGATGGAAAAATCAGATAATCCTGAACCTACAGCAATAACACAACACAAATGAAGGCACTACTATTCACATGTTTCGTAACACTATCGTTTCAAATGCCAAATGTTAGGTCAGAAGACTTGAGAGAAGTGCTTTGCCAAAATGAATGGAGCCACTGTTCATTTCGTTCAGATTCTGTGACGGTTAATTTTTATTACTGTCCAATTCTGCATTTTCAAGCAAATGGTTTGGTTTACATTCATAATTCGAATTCCATGGATACATGTCAGTGGAATTTGAGAAGCGACACTTTACATTTATGGTACCTATCCAGGCCAGAAATAAAGAGCTTCTCAGATACCATCTACTTATCACGCCATACACGAAAGAATAATGTTGAATTTTTCATACTCAAGGGCATAAATGAGGGATTTGAGTATACCTTATCTAGAAACATGTAATTGACCATAATACGTTGGTGGGAGTGTCGTCTCCATGAAAAAAGGATATAAACATTGATTTTTTTCGATATCCTTTCAATCATCCTTATGGACATCTACGTCATTGCGAGCGCTACACTAAAGCCACGACGGTGTTGCATCACCTCCACAACCGCTGCGGCGATGAAAAAGCGCAGCGAAGCAATCTTCGGGTTGACCTAACTGACGGTGATGGTTGAGCCGTGTGTTAACGTTAAAACAACTTGCGATCTTATTCTATTGATCTAAATATTGTCGTCACTGTTGCTTTACAAGCAGTACCGCTGTACGTTATCCTAATTTGACCTTGATACGCAATGCTAAACTTATGATATTCAAATCTAAAAAGGTTCTTGTTTGCATTAGTCTCTCTTAAAAACAATCGGTTTACGTGTAATTTAAAATCTCCAACCGAATCCAGTGGTATTAACTGAAACTCAGGATAAGTTAGGTATAGCGAGGTTGAATCAGAACTCAAATGGATGATCAGTTCACTCGTTAAGCTGTCGACCAGAATTTCCTTTTTAGTGAGTGCTTCAATCAAACATTTCCCTTTTTCCATCAAACCCTGTTGAACCGGATTTTGGGCATACCCAACTATACCCAGCACTAACAATGACATAAATAAAAGTCCCGTCTTCATGTTTGGCTTACTAATTCATTGACACTATTTAGTGGCTTTTGTAGCCTTATCGGTTTAATTGATTAGTTTTTAATCCTATTCGATATCCTATGGCCGCGTTTAAGAAAATCATTCTGTTTGGAATGTGATCCATCGTATTTTTAAAAGGATAAAGAGCGGCCAATATCTTCAGAGAAGGCCAAGCCCCGTTCTTTGGCTGTAAAAGTGTCGCAATATTTATGGAAACCGTATTGGTTGAATTCGAAAAGCGCGCGGTATTGATTGTAACTAGTCTCCTTAGATTTGCTATTCCAAGAAAGGAATATAAATGCATGAATGCTAAATCATTAGGATGGTGATGAAACCCGCATTCAAACTGAAAGCTGGAATAGTTAATTATGTTCCAATTATCCCGTAAGATGGTAGAGTCCCTGTTCCTATTTATTAGCATATGATCTGTCAAGCTTAGACCAAATAGAAGGTTTGTCTTGGCCTCAAACAATATATGAACACTGGTTTTCCAAATATTACTTGTAGATTTCGCTCTAAAATCTGCCCTAGGATGATGTGCGACACCAATGAATCCAATGTGCATGTTTAGAACTCCAAACAAGCTATCCTTTGACTCTGATGCCGCACACTCATTGAAAGATATACAAGCACAGAAAACAATGATAAATGCAATTGCCCTATTGGGTAGGTGTTGTTTCATAATTTGTGGTATCAAGGGAGAGATCTGCGTCAAAACCATGGTTTGATTTAAATTTTGAGTGAGCGATAAACGAAGGGCCATAGTTAAAACCATTGGGAGACCTTGTATTGGGAGAGTCAAACCCTGATAATCCACAACCGCCACCTAAAGCCCCAAGAGTAACGTTTAAATAGTTCATCACCCGGCCTTCAACGATATCCAAACAATGTTTGAAACCAATGTTCCAGTTACCATATAGAATTATTTCATCACCAATCTTAGCATCGACATTATGGTTGCCATCATTTTATTCTAAAACCAAGGTAATATACAAGCAAAAAGATTCATTCAAGAAAACCATATCGCAATCCAATACCGGCATGCGAACCAAATGTCAAGAAATTTGAAGGTAGATATTTTACCAGGTCAAACTGGGCAAATAAATGAAGATTCTCTCTACTGATTTTTGTTATCACAACGATTCCGAACTTGGCAAAATTTGTGCTTAGTTGTCTTGAGTCTATTGCACCATGTAGACGACCACAATAAAGTTGTGGGAATACACCCAGTCTCCGACTTTTATGGTCATCCGCGAACTCTAAACCCACTTCTACAAGTGATATATTGTTCCGATCCAAATGGGATGCCAGATTAAGTCCCAATCTGACGTTCTGGATATTCTTGTAACCAAACCTATATCCAAAACTTAGTGTGTTATTTTGATCAATAGGATTCGCGATCAAGCTACTTTGATAGGAGTTTATTCCAAATGTAGATTGAATATAATGTCGATTAAAGGTAGAATCCTGGGCTTTACTTTCCGCATTATATATGCTTGTCAGCATCCCGATTACTAATAGCCAACGAAACGTATTCACACCGATGTTTTCTAGCAACTCAATCCAATTCGATAGCCAACTTCAACATTATAGAGAATCATACTTGTATTAATAGCTGTGTTAGTGACCGAATAACCTACCAGACTTAGGCCAAATACCCATTTCGATTTTACCTCGACCGTGAGGTGTTCATTTGTGCGCCAGCTAAAATAAGATGACGCGGTTCGCAAACCATACCCAGAACTATATGCACTTGCCAGGCACCTGAGGTAAAAATACTCCGTAATGCACGTACTGTCCGATTGTAGCGCTGTCGAACAACGTGCTGTAGATGTCATCACCTGCAACACACGAGTTACGATGATGGCAAACAACCTGTTCCTGTGCTTCATCTCATCTATTTCTTGTTGACGTTTCATTCCTACGTACAATCGGATATTTATCAGCGATATCAGATAGAATTAATTGATTCGTATATATGTTGGGATGGTTTCATTTGCACTACGCCTGTTGGTTTGTCTTGATTTCACCTAGTGATGTTTTTTTACAATCATGAAATACACATCACCTTGGATTTATCCCCTAAAGTAAACGGAGTATTCAACATGGGCGTATAACTTACTGAACGGAAGTGTACATCACCACCCATCGGATTCCTGCAGACATTTGCCAATCCCACTATATCAGTCCTTACCCCTTACCTCTTAGCTCTTTCCCAGGCATTCGTTATTCCTTCTTCGATTTCCACTGTTTCATTTGACCCGTGAATCTGACATCGGTCATGTTTTTCACCTTCTGGAGTGGCGTGTTTTGCGGCAAAATTGACTTCATGGCCATTAAAACCATCATCGAACCGTTTCGGATCAAAATGGTAGAACCCATTACCATGCATACCGAAGCCGAGCGTATTGACTACCTCAAAGCTGCCCATTACAACCCATTTCAATTGTCGTCTGATCAGGTGATCATTGACCTGTTGACCGATAGCGGAACATCGGCTATGAGTGCCCGTCAATGGGCGGGGATGATGGAGGGCGATGAGTCCTATGCCGGATCTCAGTCGTGGTTGAAGATGGAAAAAGCCGTCAAAGATTTATCGGGCATGGAATACATCTTACCCACTCATCAAGGGCGTGCGGCTGAGCGAATCATCTACACCCTACTTGGCGGAGCGGGCAAGTATTTTTTCTCCAATACCCACTTTGATACCACACGAGCTAACATTGAATTTAGTGGCGCCACGGCCATCGACTTGCCCATAGAAGAAGGAAAGAACCCCCAACTCATTCATCCGTTCAAAGGCAATTTGGATGTGGCGGCCTTGGAAAAACACATTCTCGACGTGGATGCCCAACAGGTATCTGCCGTGATTCTAACCGTCACCAATAACTCCGGTGGCGGACAACCTGTGAGCATGCAAAATGCCCGGGAAGTGGCCGCGGTTTGCGCCAAATACAACATTCCATTTTTATTGGATATGTGCCGAATCGCAGAAAACGCCTGGTTTATTCGTCAGCGTGAAGAAGGCTTCGCCGATGTTTCCTGTTACGATATTGCCCGGGAAATGATGCGATTGGCCGATGGAGCCGTCATGAGCTCTAAAAAAGATGCCCTGGTGAATATGGGCGGATTTCTGGCACTAAAGGATCCCGATCTGGCCGAGGAATGCAAGAATCTGTTGATCATTACGGAGGGGTTTACCACGTACGGCGGATTGTCCGGGCGCGACATGGAAGCCATTGCCATTGGGCTGGAGGAGGTATTCCGACACGATTACCTCGAATATCGAATTAAGAGCACGGAATATCTGGGCCGAAAACTCACGGAGTTGGGTGTACCCATCATGCAGCCAACCGGTGGACACGCTGTGTATGTGGATGCGCGAACGTTTTACGATCACATTCCGGTTCATGAGTATCCGGGTCAGGCACTTGTGTGTGACCTCTACCGGGTGGGAGGTATCCGGGCTGTTGAGGTGGGGTCCGTCATGTTCGGAAAGTATGACGAACACGGCGCGTTTATTCCTGCTCCCATGGATCTGGTTCGCTTAGCCATTCCACGACGGGTCTACACTCAAAGTCACATGGAATATGTTGCGGAGGTATTCGCCGAATTGGTGGAACAAAAACAATCCAGCAAGGGCTATCGCATCATCAAAGAGCCCAAATTCCTCCGTCACTTTACGGCATGGTTTGAGGAGATTGTATAGTTGGACGTTTATTGGATATGGAGCTAATGAACATAGATCTAGATTTTACCCAACGATCCTCCTCATTCATTAATTGATACTCGATATTAACCGCAATGGCGCAATGGTCGCCAAGAAATCGCAAAGGAATTCACTAATGAATGACGTCATAGCGAGCGCCTGCGCTAAAGCTTCGGCGGTGGAGCAGCGCAGCGTGGCTATCTTCTTGTCCAAAATGGAAACAAAGTTGGATTGGCATGAATGACGAGCGAATGCTCGTCCTACCATTTAAAAGAGTCACGAGCAAATGCTCGCGACAGTTGCATTGGTGACACGGTTTTTTAACGCTGAGTCGCGGAGATTTCGCAGAGAAAACACTTACCTCTTAGCTTTTAGATCCTACCATCCGCGTTATTCGTTCATCGACATTCACTCTACCACCACCTTACAGGCACGGTTTTTTTAACGCAGAGTCGCAGAGATTTCGCAGAGAAAACACTTACCTCTTAGCTTTTAGATCTTACCTTACCATCCGCGTTATTCGTTCATCGATACTCGATATAAACCGCCATGGTTGCCAAGGACTCGCAAAGGGAGTTCTGTCGCACACGATATACTCACTTCCGAAAATCTCAAATTAATAACCAAACACACCCCATTTTTTACCATTCATCGATTTACGCCCATCACTTAGTGTAACAATGACACCTTTGTGTCGTCAAATGAGACAATGATCAAGTCGCATGATCGTCCCACGACATACAATGAACTTTTCGAGCGGTAGATACTACCTGCCAGCATCGACTACGATATTTTACTATTTGTACTATTCTACTATCTATGATGAAGGTTTTACGTGCCTTTTAACACGTGAGTTTTATTTCGCAGTAGTTACGGCGCATCCGGGATGGATGCGCCTTTTTCACAACAACCAGGAACATGAAAGGAATCATCTTTACCGAATTAATTGAAATGACCGAGAGCACGTTTGGTGATGAAATCGCCGAACGAATGATCATGGAATCAGGCACACATTCCAATGGTGTATACACCGCTGTTGGAACGTATGAATTTGCTGAATTGGGTGCTCTGGTTCATTCTTTATCGCAGATCACCCACATGGATTTGCCAACATTGTTACGCGCATTTGGCAGGCACCTCTTCGGTAGTTTTTTACGATTATATCCGGCCTACTTCCAACGTTGCCAAACCTCCTTTGAATTTCTTTCCTCGATAGAAGATCACATTCACGTTCAGGTCAGAAAGCTTTATCCGGACGCCGAATTACCCCATTTTCAGACGTCTGTAAACGAGGAGAAGAACCACATGATCATGACCTACACATCTGCCAGAAACCTGGCCGATCTGGCTTGTGGTTTGATTGAATCCACCCTTCAGCACTATAACGAAAATGGCACCATCACCCGGATGCATGACACCGGAAATGAATCCGTATTCTTTCACATCGACTTGCTATGAACGAACTGGACGTACTCAAACGCAAAATTGAACGGGAACGTCTTGCCCGAAAGCAGGCGGAATCCATCCTGGAACAAAAGTCTTTGGAACTATTCGAGGTTAATGCACGCCTGACCAAATTCAACGAGGAACTTGAAACATTGGTGGAACTTCGCAGTGCCCAGCTACTATCCAGCGAAATGCGCTATCGGTCCATGATCGAAAACATGGAACTGGGGATTTTAGAAGTCGATAATCACGGTTTCATCTCCGAAGCCCATGACCGTTTTTGTACCATGACGGGCTATACGCGGGAAGAACTTATCGGCCAAAATGCCAAAGACCTCTTGCTGGTTCCTGAGTTTGAGCCGGTCATGAAACTTCAACACGATCAGCGTCAAAGAGGGAACGCCGGATCCTATGAAATTAAGCTTCGCAGAAAGGATGGTTCGGAAGCCTGGGTGCTAATTTCAGGAGCACCATTCTATGACGAAAATGGAGACATCAGCGGAACCGCAGGCATTCACTACGATATCACGGAACGTAAAGAACTGGAAAACGATTTACGGGTTGCCCGCGTTCAGGCAGAGAAGGCGCAGCGCGCCGAGCATGAGTTCCTGGCAAACATGAGTCATGAAATGCGCACACCTTTGAACTCCATTATTGGCATGACTCAAATGCTGCTTTCCGGTGAACTTTCAGAGGAGCAACAAAATATTACCGGAATCATCTCCCATTCCTCCCAGTTACTGCTAAGCCTCATCAACGACATTTTGGATGTATCCAAACTCGACGCCGGTTCGGTCTCGGTTCAAACGGATGAATTTGATCTAACTGAATTGCTCGAAAAAATTCGTAGCACCTTTGCTATCAAGTCCCGGGAAAAGGACATTCAGGTGGGACTACACATAACCGGAGAACCCCTTACCTACGTGAAGGGTGACTCCATGCTCCTGAATCAGATCCTAATGAACCTGGTTGGAAATGCCGAAAAATTCACCGACCACGGAAACCTGGACATTGAAGCCAACGTAGAAACCCTCCCGAACAAACACCTCGTTTCCATAACCGTTCGGGATACAGGCGTGGGCATTCCGGCTGAACAACTGCCGTTTATTTTTGACAAATTCCATCAGGTCACCCGAACATCCACCAAACGTCATGGTGGAACCGGTTTGGGGCTTGCCATCACACACAAAATTCTCAACATCCTGGGATCCGAAATCAAGGTTCTCAGCGAACCGGGTAAGGGAAGTGAATTTAGTTTTACCATTGAATTGGGCATTACAGACAGACACATCAATCCAACCACACGGGACATTACCAATTGGAGCGTGGCCACCAACGTTCAGCAACGAAAGGTGTTGGTAGCCGAAGACAATGAGCTCAATCAGCGTTACATCGACATGCTCTTCAAAAAAGTGGGCATGGCCTACCGCATTGTGTCCAACGGCCAAGAGGCTATTGATCAGTGCCAAACGGAATCATTTGATTTGATACTGATGGACATTCAAATGCCCGATGTAGATGGACTTCAGGCATCAACCGCCATTCGCAAGTCTGGCATAAATACCACTACACCTATCGTGGCACTCTCAGCTATGACCCTTAACGGATATCGTGAACTGTTGGATGAAGCCGGTATCGACGATTATCTTCCCAAGCCATTCACGCCCAAAGAATTCTATGCTATGATTGGGTATTATCTGGGCGATCGGGATGGGATGAATTCAGGATCGGAAGAAACAGATCCGGTTTCCCAACCCTTCCAATTCTCGGATGAACTGGATCAGGCTATTTTATGGGATTCCTACGGAGACGATTTGGACTATGCCCTGGATATTTTTCTAACCTTCCGGCAGAACATAGAAGGTGAGATGATCTACTTGAAATCGCTCAGAAACGAGGCGGATCTTCCCAAATTGTATCGAGTTCTCCATCGCCTGAAACCTACCTTCCAGATGGTGGGACTACCTGAGTTGACCCAACATTTTCGTCAGGCAGAGCAACAAGCCATGAATGGAAATTTGGCCGTCCTGGATGAACTGGAATTGTTGTGCGATTTGGTCAAGCGCCAGTTACCACTGATCGATCGTGAAATTGAGCGCATGAATCACGCGTTGTATCCTCAGTACGCCGCCTAAAGCACGTTTAATTTCTGCATCAATTCCGGCTTGGATGACCTACTTACAGGAATCATCACTTCGCCAATTAACAAGGCGTTTTGCTCGATGTCCCGTATGTGATGCAGATTCACAATATAGGAGCGATGTACCCGCATGAATTCATCCGCAGGAAGTTTATCCATCAGGGATTTCATGGTCACATGGACAACCAATCGTTCCTCCCTGCAAACCACTTTGACGTAATCACCCACATTTTCAACGAAGAGAATTTCGTCAAACTTCACCCGCACCAACCGGTTATCAACCTTGAGATATACGTGATCAACGGCATCCGTTTGCTTTACCGATTGCTTGAACATGGAGTTACGTCGCTCAATCAATCGGTCAACAGCCTGATTGAAATTGGGTATCGTCACTGGTTTTTTCAGGTAGGTGAATACCTGGTAGTTGAAGGCATTAAAGGCATAATCCTCTTTACTGGTGATCAGAATCACACAAGGCTGAATGGATAACCGATCCAGGAACTCGAATCCGGTCATCCCCGGCATCTCCACATCCAGCAGTACCACATCAACATCCTTATCCTCCAGCACACGAAGTGCCTCATCTCCTGACTCACAAACGGCGACTAATTCCAGATCAGCCCGTTTTTCAACTAATCGGGTCAAGGCTTTTCTGGCCAACAGATCATCATCCAGAATCAACGTCTTGAGCATCATTCAAAGATATTGAATTGGGATGGACTGACTGACTTCTTCTATTGGAGATCGTATCAACTTTCATCGATCATTATTCTAAACCCCAACGACGCAATGGTCGCAAGGGATTCGCAAAGAATTTCACTAATGAATGACGTCATAGCGAGCGCCTGCGCTAAAGCTTCGGCGGTGGAGCAGTGCCTGCGCTAAAGCTTCGGCGATGGAGCATCACCTCCACAACGGCTGCGGCGATGAAACAGTGCAGCGTGGCTATCTTCATGTCTGAAGCGGAAACCAAGTTGAATTGACATGAAGGAAGAGCGAATGCTCGTCCCACCATTTAAAAGAGTCACGAGCAAATGCTCGCGACAGTTGCATTGGTGACATGGTTTTTTTAACACAGAGTCGCGGAGTTTCTGAAGAGAATGTACTTAGCTCTTAGATTTTAGATCTTCGTTAAACGTTTTTCCCCATTCGTTCTTCGTCTCCAACACCCGGTGTTCCGCCAACCACTCAAAAAATGACTACGTTTACACCATGAATCAAACAACCCGAGTTCTGAGTGTGCTGCTGTTTATGCTCATGTCTACTGGAATCTTTGCCGTAGAACCGGAGAAGTCACCGCTTACTGAAGTTCAGTGGGTTATTGACTTTCCGGGGAGAACGGCATCGGATAAAGGCGTGCTGGCTGTAGATAATAAAGGCAACACCTATGTTGGCTTCAACTACTCCGGCTACAATCTGGTCATTCCTCAACTCAATGCCAAACTTCCCACCGGGCACCATGTTGCCCGGGCCTTGGTGAAGATCAACAAAACCGGCACCATCGAATGGGTCAGAGCCATGCCGTCTGAATTTGACAGTCGGTTTCAGGAAATGACCATCGCTCCAAATGGAGATGTGGTTTTTGCCGGCTTTGCCGATGGCCAATCGACCTATCCCAGCCCCGGTGACACCCTTCGAATTGGATTGAATAAACCAAAGCAACCGTATCAGCTGCATCGAAATCAATATGTATATGTAGCCCGATATACCCCAGCCGGAAAGCGGGTATTTGCCCGTCAGTTTCAATCCGCCTGGTGTTCTGTTGGAGGTGTAGCCGTGAATTCACATAACGAAGTGTACCTGTCCTTTTCCCATCGGGGCAGCCTCAAAGACGGAACCACTGAACTGGCTCCCTATCCAAAGGACAAGGAAGAAGACCAACATCTGGTAAAGTTCAGTCCGGATGGCAATCGGTATGAATTTCTGGATCCGATGCTGTGGCGCACAGTTTCCCGAACCCCGGGTATCCGTTTCGATTCCGAGGACAACCTCATCGCCTTCGGCTACTTTAAAAAATATGCGGCCTTTTCTGAAACCGATACTGTTGGGAATATGCCCTATTACGATGGCAACGACAGCTATGTAGCCAAGTATTCCACGGAAATGAATTATCTGTGGTCACGTTTGATCTACGGCAGAGCCGGACAGGACATCAAGGATTTAAAAATTGACGACCAAAACCGTATTTGGGTCACCGGCGAATATGATTGGGAGTGCATTTTATCTGAAAAGGTAGGCATTTCCATAGCCAGTGAATATGAATACAAGTCCGGCACCAGTCTGTTTCTCTATCGATTCAAACCCAACGGCACTACGGATTTCACCTCATATAAAGCCTCTCCGGGCTATAACAGCTACATCGTGAGCAATGCCTTGGCGGTTGACAACAAAGGATATGCGTATGTGGGTGGGTATTTTACCAATGACCTAACCTTCGGGACTGATCGGGTGGTATCCGGAAGAGATTACCCCGCCTTTGAATTTACCAGTATTTGGGCCGGCGATAGTGTGGTGAGTCATCAGATGGATATGGGAATTGAAAAGTGTTGGACCAATTTGCAAAACCTCGATGTGGGTGGTGGAATGATGGTTTACGCTACCATGAATTATGGGAAAAATTATGTTGAATCCTCTTCCGGGAAGAAGTGGAAAGTGGGGATGAAACATGAAGATCGGTCAACGGTGGTGGTGGGTTCCAGCATACCTGACTTGAAGGAAATTAATCCAGAAGCCGACTCCCAGGCCATTCAGGACTTGCTGGCATCGCTGGAGGATATTGAGTCATGCTTGTCGCCCAAGTTTGCCTCAGATCCACATGTTTGGTATCCGGTTCACATTCAAGCCGACAGCATCATTCCTGAAATTGATCCGGAAGCTAAGCCGGGTTGTGGCGTACGGCTGAAGAAGTCGGAGGTGATTTTATTTCCCAATCCAACCACCCATAAAACCTCACTTGCTCTGAATGGATTTACCGGGGCAGTAAACATCACTATGCTGTCTCAGAAAGGAGATTTGTTGCTTTCGCAGTTAATTAAGCTCAAGGAGGCAGACGAACTCATTGAACTGGATGTGTCCCATCTGGCCGGTGGTATGTACTACATCATTGTAACGCAAAACGGGTTTCAGAAGACGATGAAGCTGGTGGTGGAGCGGTGATTGGGTGATTTCATGTTTTTAAAGCTATTAGCTTGTAGCCTTTAGCTTCTAGTCCTATTTGATTTTTTTAATGCAGAGACGTGGAGATTTTGCAGAGTCGCAGAACCTTAGATCTTAGCTTTTAGACCTTACCCTATCAATCGCGTTATTCGTTCTTCGTCAATCGATATTCGTTTTGAACCGCAATGGCGCCATGTTCGCCAAAAATTCGCAATGGATTTCATTAATGGATGATGTCATAGCGAGCGCCTGCGCTAAAGCTTCAGCGGTGGAGCAGCGCAGCGTGGCTATCTTCATGTCAGAAACGGAAACCAAGTTGGATTGTCATGAATGACGAGCGAATGCTCGTCTTACCATTTATTAGAGTCACGAGCAAATGCTCGCGACAGATGCATTGGTAACATGGTTTTTTAACGCAGAGACGCGGAGATTTCGCAGAGTCCCAGAACCTTAGATCTTAGCTTTTAGACCTTACCAGTACATCGTTATTCCTTATTCGCTTTTCGTTTTTCGTTCCAGAAATGTGCCTAATGCATACATCCCTGATACAAATCGGTGGTCAGCACAAAGGCATTTGGAAAGTCTTTTTGCACCGTTGAAAGTGAGGCAGATGCTTCTCGCTGGAGATAGGTCATCCGAGCCACCAGCATCATTTTTTTCTCTGGTCCATCCACATAGTAATCCAGGTATTCGATGCTGAGGAATTCAGATTCAAATCGTCGTGGGTAGTATTCTCCGCCGTATGGATCATCGGCTTCCATGGGCAAACAAATCAGATCCTGAACGGGGTCATACGACCGACCTCCGGTGTCGATTTCCAGTGTAAATGCATCGGACGCCTGGAACATGGCAGATTGCATTTCACCATAGTTGTACGATGTATCCAATACCACGATGTGGGTTTGAATGAACGGATGATACATCTGCTGCTCTTTAACGTAATCGGTGGTTTCCAGGCAGCGATCCTGATCGGTGAGTTGTGCGTCGGAGGCATGTTTGGTGAAGACCACTTCGGTGATATCGGGAAAGCTGTACACGGCACAGGATACCAGTGGTTCGATAAGTTCAATCAACTGTTTGGATTTCTGGTCTTGGAGACGATGCAGATCAAATTCCAAATACAGTGTATCGTCCATCACCCGGAAATAGGTGATGCTGCTGGATGGTGCAACGCTTTGCGCCGACAACAATGCCGATGCGAATCGAAGATCACGGTACCCTTTAACGTTTACCAGTCTGGCAGATATCTCATGTTCAATACTGAACAGATCTTCTTCGTATTCCGCCCGGTTGGAAACGAAGTCGGCGTATTCAGCCTGTGAGCGCGGAGCGCATATCCACACATCCATGGAATCCGGAACAGCCTGAGCAGAACTTCCAAGAGAAATAACCAGCAGCGCAATGAGTAATCGATTCTTTTCCATACTCAAAGGTTGGTTATTCGCGACTGGGGATTTGTCCTCCTTTTGTGTTCGTGGGTGATGGTTGATTATCCGCATGTTGGTTTTGAAAAAGCGAAATGGAGTGTTTTGATGATTGATGTTGGATGCTTGATGCTTGATGACCGGAAACAACCTGTTGGTAGTCGTTCACTTGGCTCTTAGATTTTAGATCTTACTCTTCCGTCCGCGTTATTCGTCAATCGATATTCGTTTTGAACCGCAATGGCGCCAAGGTCGCCAAGAATTCGCAATGGATTTCATTAATGGATGACGTCATAGCGAGCGCCTGCGCTAAAGCTTCGGCGGTGGAGCAGCGCAGCGTGGCTATCTTCATCTCTGAAACGGAAACCAAGTTGGATTGACATGAATGACGAGCGAATGCTCGTCTTACCATGTATAAGAGTCACGAGCAAATGCTCGCGACAGTTGCTTGGAGACACGTTTTTTTTAACGCAGAGGCACGGAGATTTCGCAGAGTATCAGAACCTTAGCCCTTAGATTTCGTCAAACCTCCTCATTCCCGATCCCCCATTCCTTTCAAACAACGTAGCTTCAGCGGAGGTGTTCATCCCCCAATTCAAATCTCCTCATCCAGTAATTCCACATCGGAAGGAACTACCTGGCTCCATCGGGCTTTGAGCAATCGGTATATGCCCCAAACGGCGAGCAGACCAAAGGGGAGTCCGGCCAGACTTAATGCCAGATCACTCATTTCATCAATGTCTCCACCGGTATACAGAAACACTACACCCAAACCCAAGCCAAAGGCAAAGGCTCCGGAATAGTAAATCAGGACAGCCAGAACGGCGTACATCCAGGCATTTGTTTTTTCGTGTTCTATGGCAAGATCGTAGTATGCCTTACCCATGAAGTACCAAAGTATAAAACCGAGCATGGCCAAATATACGAAGGGCAACACATAGATTAACATCGTATCCTGGACATCTTTCAAGTCCCGGACCCACACTAGCAACGTGTTTTATTGTTGTTCAACACCTAGCCCTTAGAATTTAGATCTCACCCTACCATCCGCGTTAATGGATATTCGTTCAAACACGGCCTTTCAGGCACAGTTCCCTTCGGGAAGTTCACAGTTTTTTTTTAACACAGAGACTCGGAGATTTCACAGAGTCGCAGAACCTTAGCCCTTAGATTTTAGATCTTACCCTACCATCCACGTTAATCATTAATCGATATTGGTTTTGAACCGCAATGGCGCCATGTTCGCCAAGAATTCGCAAAGGATTTCACTAATGGATGACGTCATAGCGAGCGCCTGCGCTAAAGCTTCGGCGGTGGAGCAGTGCCTGCGCTAAAGCTTCGGCGATGGAGCAGCGCAGCGTGGCTATCTTCATGTCTGAAAAGGAGAGGTAGTTAGATTGACATGAATGACAAGCGAATGCTCGTCTTACCATCTAAAAGAGTCACGAGCAAATGCTCGCGACAGTTGCATTGGAGACACGGT
Organism: Flavobacteriales bacterium; assembly: GCA_020635355.1. Classification (GTDB taxonomy): domain Bacteria; phylum Bacteroidota; class Bacteroidia; order NS11-12g; family UBA9320; genus WGNA01. Next base: position 23,561 of record JACJZW010000003.1, on the reverse strand, counting down.
TTTTAACGCAGGGGCGCGGAGATTTCGCAGAGTCGCAGAACTTTAGCTATTGGATTTTAGATCTTAGTTATTCTGTCTGCTTTCAGCAAGTTGGCGTTTCAGCTTCCTAATCTCGAATAGTTGGTATCCAAACAAGAACAGAAAAAGTGCATCGAAAACGGCACAAAGTATAAGGCCCCATCGGTTATTCTCTGCCAAGGCGTGCTGAAGTTCAACCAGTTCAATATACGTAATGGATTCGTCTGCAATGGTTTGAACATTCAGGATTTCCATGCGGGCTACATCCAGCAATCCCGGTCGTTGCTGTCCGGTTATTCTCACGTCATAATCATCCCGTTCTACCCACATAAATAAGCTATCGCCTTTGCCAATTCCATTTATAAAGGACTGGACATCGCACACGTCATAGGAAAATCCGCTTATCATACAGGTGAGTGAAGGATATTTGGTGATACCAAAACGCAATTGAGGATTGTCGCTATCCTGCACGTGCTTTGGACCCCATTCAAGAATACCCTTGACCTCCACTAAATCTGTTGCGCTCAGAACATCTTCTTGATGTTGAACAAAGTAGATCGTCCCGAACAAGGTCACATTGATTAACACGAATAGGACCACTAGCATGACTCGCTTCAACTTGATCATTCGGCGCACCTCAATCATGGTGTTTTCAGGCAAGATCTTCTGAATAAATGCCTTAATCTGCTGATAATCCGGGGTGAGTCCCGATTCAATCTTTAGTGTCTTTGCTTCCCCATACAATCGCAACCGAAAAAAGGTACCATACTGACTTCGTCCAATTTGCTCTGACCATCCTGTTAACTCATTAAATTTCCACTCGTGTAACGGCTTTCCCCACCACAGTTTGACTTGAATGCGGTCCGGATAGATACGGTAAACTTCCAACCGGTAGAGGACCACAACGCATAAAACGGTCAACAACCCGGCAAACACGGCTCCATAGGCATATCCCTCATCCCCTTCCAGTTTCCAGGCATATAATAGTGCCACCACCCCGGCAAGGCAAATCAAGGTTAGTACTCCAAAAAAGAGAATCATGGCCTTTGGTTTCCGGGTTTCGAAATAGGTATCACTCATCGGTTGTGCACGTAATTTGAATGATTTTTTGAGTGGTTGATCGTACCGGTGCGTGGATTGATCTTCGTAAACCCGGCAACCAAATAATGGTGTCACCCTGTAGCACCATAGGTCTCAATTGCCGGTCCCGGATCAACACTGAATGCTCATTGTACACATCGCTCACCAGCTTGGATCCGTTCATTCCAAAGGGCTTAATCCGATCACCTTCGTGCCACACCCTGATCAGCAGGGGAAAGGTTACTTCATCTCCGTCAAACGCAACCACCCATTTGTCGGGCGTTTCTACCTCAGCCACCACATCACTCTCCTCCACGTTGAAGGCCCATCGTCCAACAGTCCACGTTCCGGCAGAATGAATGGAAACGGGGTTTACTGGTTCAATTGCGTGGGGAAATACCGTCAGGTTATCGTTCCGTACCTCCACCACATGTGACGCACTTTCGAATTGGTTTCCAGTTGAAGGGTGGCGCATGATCTCCAAACATTGATCGGCCGAAAATCCACAACTGTTCAAAATGGAATACAATGCCACATGGGGGTGTGGAAAACCTTTCAAGGCAGAAATTGGAATTGTCCAGTGACCTTTCTCTTCCTCCTTCACCATTTGCTGAATGGCGTGTTGTGCTGTGTCCCACCACTGCTTCGCAAACCAACTATTCTCCATGAATCGATCTTCCAGGTCAGGTTGTATCGCTTTCAAGACCGGCAGCACATCGTGGCGAATCCGATTGCGGGTATAGGCGTCCTTTTGATTGCTGGAATCCTCCCGATAGGCTATGTCGGATTGAAGGGCATAGCTGCGAATATCTTCTGAAGTGAACGCCAACATCGGGCGGATGATACGGTCTCGCTTGACCAACATGCCACCATATCCCTTGATTCCGGTTCCACGCAACTGATGGAGCAGTACCGTTTCAACCTGATCGGTTTGATTGTGGGCGGTGGCTATGAAATCGAGTTTCTGTTCGTCAAGTATCTCCTCAAACCACGCATATCGGATGATTCGGGCGGTTTCCTGAATGCCCGATTTGCCCATCAACTCGTTCGGTTCGCATCGCTTTACATGGAGCCTCACGCCCATCGTCTTGCAGATCTCCCGAACAAATGCCTCATCGCCGTCGCTCTCATCTGCCCGCAACCCATAATTCACATGAGCTACTTCAAAGGGTTGATTCATCAACTTAAAAAGGTGCAGCATCACCATACTATCGGCTCCGCCGCTCACAGCAAGTAAACATCGGTCGGATTTTTCCAGCCCGATCTCGTTTTCTACAAAGGCCTCCAGCCGTTCTTGCATTATTTTTGCCACCGCTTTCAAAGCTATGCATCCGCTCTCAGGTAAAAAAACCTCCATCTTCCGTATCACACTGATCCTCCTGCTTTCCGGAAGTACGTTGGCCGTTTTCGGACAGGGCAAAACCATCGAGTTGCTGCAAGCTGATGTGACGGAATACGATGAAGAATTCATCGATGCTGAACGGGTCATCGGACATGTCCGATTTAAACAGGACAACGTGTACATGGATTGCGACTCGGCCTACTTCTTTCGCCGGCAGAATAAAATCAACGCCTATGGTCACATCTACATCCGCCAGCGCGACACACTGAATATGTGGGGGGATTATCTGGAATACGATGGGGATACCAAACAGGCCTATGTGAAAGGGAATGTTCGTTTGAAGGATCAGCAAATGGAACTCAAAACCAATTTGCTTCAGTACGACATGAATTCCAAAACCGCGTACTACACCAGTGGCGGGAAAATCAACAATGGAGAGGATAAACTTCGCAGCAGAGTTGGTCGGTACTACAGCCGGAGCAAGGAGTTCTTCTTCAAAGACAGCGTGGTACTTATCAATCCGGAGTATACCATGAAGAGTGACACGCTTCAATACAACACCTACTCCAAGATTGCCACATTCCACGGGCCCACCTACATCTACAGCGAGGAGAACACCATTTTTTGCCGCTACGGCTGGTACGATACCCGAAACAACATCTCCCAATTCAGCAAGGGCGTTTGGATTGAGGGGAAGGAAAATCGGTTGATTGCTGATTCCATGACGTACAACCGGAATACGGAAATTGGAGAAGCGTTCAACAACATTACCTTGATTGATACCATCGAGCAGATCAAGATTCGCGGACATTACGGGAAATACCAACGGCGGATAAAACGTACCCTCGTCACCGGTGAACCCCTGGCCATAAAATACATCGATGACGACAGTCTCTTTCTGAAAGCCGATACGCTCATTGATGAGCTGGACACCAACGAGGTGCGAAAGCTATCGGCCTATCACAACACCAAAATTCACAAAACCGATATGCAAGGCATTTCGGATTCACTGGTTTATTCCTTTACCGACAGCACCATTCACCTATTTGGATTGCCCATTCTATGGACGGAGAACAATCAGATAACCGGAGACACCTTAATCATTATCCGTAAAAATGGGGAGATGCATTCGTTGGAATCCAAACACGACGCATTTATCGCTTCCGAAGAGGTTCCCGGCAAATACAATCAGATCAGCGGCAGGGATATGACATCCTATTTTCGGGATAATGCCTTGCACAAGATATACGTGTATGGCAATGGTGAATCGGTTTATTACGCTAAGGAAAACGACACCAGCTACACAGGTGTGAACTACATCATTTGCAGCAATATGTTGATCATCGTCGACAGCAATGAGGTTCAGGAAATTGAATTTTATGAGAAGCCCGAGGGTGGGTTTCATCCGGTTGATCAATTCCCACGGGAAAAGGAAAAATTGCCCAACCTCACCTGGCATGCCGATAAACGTCCGCAGCTGACTTACTTTCTGGAAAAACGCGATCAACAGGAAAACGAACTCCCGGATACGGTTACAGACCTCCTGATTGATCAACCAAAAGACGTAATTTCCGATGATCAATGATTCGGAGAATCCTATTCCTGTTGATTTCCACCTTGTCCCTGTCAGCCATGGGACAATCGTATGCTGAGATGATCTCAGCCTACCGCGACAGCATTGATCAGCGCTTCGCGGATTCTTCTACTTCCATCCTGACACCGGAAACCCGGCAACAGTTCACCGGACTGGATTACTTCGTTCCTCACGACAGCTTCAACATTCCGGCGAAATTTAAACGGGTTCGATGTGGCCGAACATTCAAAATGCAAACCTCTACAGACCGCTTACCGATTTATAAGGTATATGGTGTGGTGCGATTTGAGTTGAATGACACGATCCGGCAACTCACCGTATATCAAAGCATGGATCCCCGCATACGCGAAGCCTACCCAGATCATCTTTTTTGTCCGTTCAAAGACCTCACCAACGGCGTTGAAACGTACGGTGGAGGTCGGTATCTCGATCTGTCCAAAAAGGCGTTGAAATCCAATCCCACCATCGACTTCAACAAGGCGTACAATCCGTATTGTGCGTACAATTACAAATACTCCTGCCCCATTCCACCAGTCGAGAACCATTTGAAAATTCGCATTGAAGCAGGGGTTAAGAAGATCGAATAACTGATAGCTAAGATCGAATAGCTAAGATCTAAGTGCTAAGAGGTAAGTTTTGAATCCGTCTATACCTCCATCTATTTACATTCATGGCACTTTTTGATAATCGTCGCGAGCATCCGCTCGTGACTCCCATTGATGGTAAGACGAGCATTCGCTCGTCATCTTTGCCGACTATGAAGTTCCCAAAGGGAACCTTGCTTTGAAGGTTGTGGTTAAAACTGAGATCTAAGGTTGGGGTGTCTCCGCGCAAACCTCTGCGCCTCTGCGTTAAATTCATTGAGAACGATATTCCATTGCAAATCCCTGGCGAGGACAGTGTCTTAGCAGTATAGTTTATCATGCGATGGAAGGATGAATTGCCATCCGTCCTCTATCCCATTTTCAATAAACTTTAATTTTTTCAAATCCGATTCAGCGAACGGTTCGTAAGTGCAGATACAAAGCACAAGATTATGAACACAACAATTAAAACAATCATTGCACTATTTACACTATCCCTAACCACATCAATGGCCGCTGCTCAGGATGTAACCGTTGTTGGAGGTCAGAAGATGTACCCGGAAAAGAACATCATTCAGAACGCCCTCAATTCCGGTGATCACACTACTCTGGTGGCCGCTGTTCAAGCAGCCGGATTGGTTGAGACGTTGAAAGGAGACGGTCCGTTTACGGTCTTTGCTCCAACAAATGATGCGTTTGAAAATCTCCCATCGGGAACAGTTGACAACCTCCTGAAGAAAGAAAACAAAGGACAATTGGTTTCGGTACTGACGTATCACGTAGTTGCCGGGGATTACGATTACAAGGCGCTGAAAAAGGGAATCAAAAAGTCCGATGGAAAACTCATGCTTAAGACCGTTCAGGGTCAGGATTTGTACTTCACGATGAATGGCAAACACAACATCACGGTTTGGGATGCCAATGGAAACAGCGCAAACATTTCGGTTTACGATGTAGATCAATCCAATGGAATCATTCAGGTAATTGACTCCGTTCTGCTGCCCAAATCTTGATAGAAAGCGGAGCGTTTACTCAAAACACCTTCAATCAACTTCGAAACCCGTGTCACCCACACGGGTTTTTTTATTCAAGATAACGTCTTGGGGCTCTGCGCAAACCTCTGCGCCTCTGCGTTAAATTCATACAAAGACTAGCCGTTGCAAATCCCTGGCGTCATGGCGGATTTAAAAGAGGATGGATAATCAATCCCAACTTGTGCGTATCAAAATGAAACCAAACAAGGCGAACAGCTAGAATCCAGCCGCCTAATGCTGTATGCCACAAACGAACCATTTCGGTCCAAATGAGTTAGTACAATAATCCCGGAATGGAAGCCTAAATTTGCCGCCACTATGATGATCGAGGTATTAAAGTCCAAGATTCACAACGTTAAGGTCACCCAAACCGAACTTCGGTACGTGGGCAGCATTACCATTGACGAAGATCTGATGGACGCAGCCAACCTCATTGAGGGCGAGAAAGTTCTTGTGGTGAACAACAACAACGGTGAACGGTTGGAAACCTACGTGATCCGCGGAGAGCGTGGAAGCGGCATGGTTTGTTTAAACGGCGCTGCAGCCCGCAAAGCTCAATACGGTGATATTTTGATTGTCATCAGTTTTGCCCATATGGATTTTGAAGAAGCCAAGACATTCAAACCCTTCATCATCTTCCCGGATTCCAATAATCACCTGACCCGCTAATCGGTGGAAAACGGAAAACGCATATCTCCGAAATACTTCCTGTTCCCTCTTTTGTCGATTGGCCTCCTCTATTGGGCTTTCACAAAAATCAAACTGGATGATCTGCTGCAAGCGCTCCAAAACGCCAACTACTTTTGGGTGGGTCTCAGCTTTTTTGTGGGCGTTTTCAGCCACTACCTGAGAGCTTTGCGCTGGAAATTATTGATCGACCCCATGGGTTATAACGTTCGGGTCCGAACCGGTTTTTATTCCGTGATGACCAGTTATTTGGTGAACATCGTGACCCCACGCGTTGGCGAAGTAGCCCGATGCGCCATGTATAACAAAACGGATGGTGTTCCGGTCGACAAATTGGTTGGAACGGTGTTCACCGAGCGGGTATTTGACCTCATTATTACGGGATTAATCACCGTGACGGTGATCTTTATTCAACTGGATCAAATTGGCGACCTCATCAACGGCATTTTTGCGGACGATTCCAGCACATCCAAATTGGTCAAATTAGGCATTCTGGCCGCCATCGGCGTCGCAGGTCTTATCGGATATCTGGTGTTTCGCCGAATGGTTAAGTCCGAAAATCAGCCCGCCTGGCTACGCAAGATCTTTGACCTGATCAACGGCATTCTGGATGGCGCCAAGAGTATCTTTCAAATGGAAAAACCATTTCTGTTCATTGGCTACACGTTGGGAATCTGGATCATGTATTTCTTTATGTCGTACCTGATCTTTTTTGCACTGGACAGCACCTCACACCTTGGCATTGACGCGGCACTAACCACTCTGGTGATGGCAACGGTTGCTGTAGTGGTTCCTGCACCAGGTGGATTTGGCAGCTACCATCACTTTGTTCCCGCAGGCCTGGCTCTATTCGGAATTGCGTTGGCCGACGGCCTGATTTATGCCACCTTGGCGCACACCACACAAATGGTTATGATTGCCACCGTTGGAGGCCTCTGCGTATATTTGGGTGGCCTCGAAAAACGGAAATCCACCACGGCATGAGCCATCTCGAACATATTCAATCGAAGATTCTTTCCCGGAATGATTTGGCCCGCTGGGCCGAAGACCGGCACCAGGCCGGGGACAAAGTGGTATTTACGAACGGCTGTTTTGATCTCCTTCATCGCGGACATGTTGATTATCTCAGTAAAGCCGCTGACTTGGGCGATGTACTGATCATTGGCGTAAATGCCGATGCCTCTGTGAGCCGACTAAAAGGCGAACATCGTCCGCTGCAGGACGAAGCCAGCCGCGCCGAGATCCTGGCTGCCCTCACCTTTGTTTCCGCCGTCGTAATCTTTGAAGAAGATACACCACTCAACCTCATTCAAACCGTAAAACCCGATGTACTGGTTAAAGGTGGTGATTATACCATTGATACGGTTGTTGGCGCAACCGAAGTGATGAAAGCTGGCGGACACGTTGAACTGATTCCCTTTCTTGAAGGGTATTCAACTACGGGTATTGAGCAGAAAATTCTGAAAGAGTCGAAAAACTAAGATCTAGAAAACTAAGATCTAATAGCTAAGATCTAAAGCTGAGTCGTGTCAGTAAAATCTTTGTGTCTCTGCGTTAAAAAAAACACATTCCCCATTCCCCATTCCTCATCCCTAATCACCCCTCTTCCGTTTCCAATTCTGCTTTTTCCGTTTCACCGCTTCCTTTGTTTGGACCTTTTCATACCTACACACCAATCGGAAACCCACATCAATCTGAGGTACCGTGGCATCATACGGATAGGGCAGTTCATCGGCCACCTTACAGTACGCAGCTGACGTTCTGAAACTTCCACCCATGGTATTCTCCGACCCATCGGCATTCAACACCCGCTCGGCCACATTGCCGGTAAGCTGATAAAAAGCATAATCATTCGGGAAGAAGGAATAGACGTGAACGGGCATCCCAGCATACGGCATTCCCTTTCGGAAGGTTCGCTCCTTTTCCTTCGTAAAATTCTTCGTATGAACCGATGCCTTGTACCACTCATTTTCAAACGAGTAGGATAAGGTGTCCGGAAGGTAGTAGCCATCGGTGCGCTGACTATCTGTGCCCAGCAGCATGCGATCCTCAGGTGTATAAAACCACATCAGATAACAGCCCTTTGAATTGGCATAATGCTTCCCATGCACGTAAGGTTCTTCCAACTTATTTGCTGCTTGTGCAGCCGTTCTCCATTCGTATTCTGTTGGTAATCGGATCTCCATCTCCCAGGCTCCTTTGTACTTATCCCGATACCAATCGCCCAACCAAACGGCGTAATTCTCCATTTGAGCCGTGGTTAATCCAACCACCGGAAAATTGTCAAACATGGGATGCTGGAAATAATCGTATCGCCGTCCAATCCAGAGTTGTTGGTTGATAAGACTGGTATCAGGATAGGCCCGATGATAGGCCGGTGTATCCCCCATCCAAAGTAAATCGCTCAAATAGTCCCGGTATTGCCAGTTCGTAATTTCGTAGTAAGACATCCAGAAGTCGGATTGTCCGTTTTCCGCAGGTACGTACGTCATCAACGGAGGTTTTGGCATATAAACCTGATCGCGAAACAAGGAACAACCAGAGATCACCACCAGCAACAGCGCAATTACCCATACATATTTTTTCATGATCACCGCAAAAAAAGCAACATCCTATAAAACGGTATTATCCTCTTTGATTTGATAATTTCGCCGCATGAAGTTTTCACGCATCCTTTTTCTCCTCACCTTTATCCTTTGTTCATTCAACTCCATGGCTGCATTGGAAAAGGCTGTAGGCAATTATCCATCGTTCGAAGATATGGTGAATACCTTCTTCAACACGTATAACGCCCCTGCTGAATTGACGGCAGAACGCCTGGTAAAGTTTGCGCGAAAAAAAGATGGATGGCATGTTTATGTTACGGATTTCACAGGCAAAACAACTGTGGCAGATGAAGTGGTATGGTCCGGTAAGTTTCAGGAACTCACCTATTTTGTCAATAAGAAGGATAAAAAACGGGAAATCGGAACCTTTGCCAGCCACCAGGACAAGCCGCATCACCTCACTCCGGATCACATTCGCCAGTTCCGCATTCATACCTTTTTCGGATACAATGGTTGGGCGGAAGACATCATTTCGGAACTGGAAAAGAATAGTAAAAAGCTAAACGACGATGACCTGTACAGCCTGGGACGTGCGTACAGTGCCATTACCGGGGCCATTACATATCGTAATCCTGATGCAGTAAAAGACCAACCAGAGAAACCTGCGAACTTCAGATTGGACGGTGATGCCCTTACGCGTTACATGAATTTCAATCAAAAGGCCAGAGATGCGTTTAAAACCATCGCTCAACGCAATCCTAACTTTTATGACATCGTGGGTAAAATTCAAACCAAATATGCCAACGAAGTAGTGCAGGCCATGCTGGACTTGTGGATGTACCATGATGAAGTGGCGGCCCGCAAACAACTCATCCCGAATATCTATCCGGAAGAAATTCTGACCAATGCACGGAACTACCTACTGAATTGTCCGTCCAATGCCATTCTGATATCAGTGGGTGATAACGACACGTATCCGTTATGGTACTTGCAGTGGACTGAAGGTTATCGTTCCGATGTCACTGTGGTAAACCAGACCTTGCTCAACATACCGGAATACATCAAAGGATTGAATCTGAGCTTTAATGGTCGGGCCGTGGCGTTCAGCATCGCCAACCGATTTTATCAATCAATGGAATATGCGCTATTACCCGATAGCGGTTTAACGATTAATCAGAAAGACTTTCTGCAAATCATCACGAACAAGGCAACAGATGGTGTCCTAAAGGACTTAAAATTCAATAAAGTGAGCCTTGAGTTAAAAGGTGGTAACGGATCCATCACTACACCGGGGAGTGCTTTTTTAACCGTGGGTGACATTGCGCTGCTGGACATTTGCATCACCAACTTTAGACCCATTGCCGTTACCAAACCAGATCAGTTCACTCGAATATTCCATCAAACCGACTATCAATTCCGTGGGGTGGTGTATGAACTTAAGTTGAAGGAAGGGATGGCTGATTTTGATCACGATGCCATTAATATGTGTATCCAAACCTTTCAGACAAACGGTTATGAAATGGGTTCAAATTATCCGAAAAAAGCAGATGGCACTTATGTAGACGACGTTTTCATCGCCCACCTTTGGCCCCGTTGGGCGAATGCTTTTTCAGATGTTAAAGACCCGGAAACATTGCGTATGTACAAAAAATTCTGGACGAAGTATGCTGAACGTTGGGTGATCAAACCGAATGCAGCAGATCAACAACTCGTTGATCAACTTTAGCATGAATTGTCAGCCGTAGCGCTGCATTTCAACATTTTCCTATATTTGCCTTACCAAACCAAACCATGCTATGAAAAAATTTTTCATCTTAACATCACTATGCCTTTTTTTAAGCTTTTTGACTTCGGCCCAGCGGCCAAAGTTGGCTGTTATCGCAGTTGACGTTCAGGTACCTGAACTGAAAACTCAGAACCTCACTGAACTTCTTCGGATTCAGCTCACCAAGTACGATTCATTTCAGATGATGGATCGCTATGAAATCCGGGAAGGACTCAAACAAGCGAACATCGACGATAGCGAATGCTACAGTGTATCCTGTCTGGTAAGAGCGGGTAAGACACTGAAAGTAGACAAGGTTGTCTCCGGTTCTATCGACAAATTGGGTGAATCCCTCTTCATCCGGGTGAGGATGATCGATGTTCTCAGCGAAGACATTGAGCGGGAAATTTCCAAGGAGTTTCTTGTGATCAAGGACAAGATTGGCCCCATGCTCACACTCGCGTTGAACGACATGATGGGCATCCCGAATGACAAAACATTCGAACGAAGTCTTACGTCAAAATCAAGCTATGAGAGTGCGGTCAATAATCCGCACTACACCACCCTCAATCTTTCTGGTCCGCGTATGGGCTACTCCTTTTTCACAGGAGAAGGAGCCAAAATCCTCAAAGCCGATCCCAATGATGGTGGCTATGGTGGCTATCCCGCCCTATTTCAATTTGGCTATCAATTCGAGCATCAATACTTGAATGAAGGAAAATATCAAGCATTATTTGAGTTCATTCCTCAGATCTTGGGACTGGATCAACAGCTATTTATTCCCAGTTTTACCGTTATGAATGGGCTGCGAAACAATGTGAACGGCCTTGAGTTCGCTGTGGGGCCAACGGCTGCATTTGTGAAAGAAGCGGAATATTACAAAACTCCACAGGGAACTTGGGAAATCTGGTCACAGGGTATCCCGAAATCATCCACAACAGAAACGCGATTTCAGTTTGACAATCGAGGTGAGGTACGGCTCAAATCCTACATTGTCCTTGCCGCAGGTATGTCAATCCGCTCTGGAAAATTGAATATACCGGTCAATGCCTTTGTGATTCCAAGCCGCAACAACACCCGATTCGGGATTTCATTTGGGTTTAACGCACGTAGCTGATTTCCGGATATGAAATATTTATTGATGTTGATGACAGGCGCACTGCTTGTCATCAACCCATCGTGCGACGATCCCTGTCCTTGTGGCTACGTTCAGGAGCCCTATTTCGAGCTGACCAACCGAACCAATCATGAAGCTGAAGTGATCCTGATTAATCACCATGAAGAACTTCGTTTCACAGCTCGCCCCAACACCACCAATGCCATACCTGTAGATATGTCGATGAATTTGATGAGTTATCGCATTGTAATAAATGGCGATACATCCATTCTGAGAATGGAGTATGCGTTTAGCGTAACAGAGTGTGATGAGCAAGCCCTTCTACAGTACGATTTCGCCAATTTCTCCAAGTCAGAAATTCCCCTTTTTGAGGTGGGAACTGGTGAGGGTATGTACTGTTACAATCACTGGGCAATGCCTGAATTTACCGAACAAGAACTAAAAACATGTAAAAATGGAAACCTACCAACACCACCGGTCTTTGTACTGGGTTATAAGTAACATCCTCATCCTTTTATGCTGTGCGCCTTCGAATGCCTGGTGTCAGAAGAGTCGATTACCAAAGACAAGTAACCGAGCCTTTCTGGGAATCGGAACAGAATTATCTGGCCCATTTCGGGGGAGCTATGAACTCAATCAGCAGTTGGCGCTTTATCCCATACATGCCATTGAATTCAAATTGACCAATGCGTTTCACGCTGCCAATTTTCAGTACCATTCCAATCACCACATTAAAGGTAACGGATACGCTTTTTCCGCAGCACTTGGAGGCTGCTTTCTCCTCCGAAGTCAAACGGGTAATCGTCGCAATCGATTGCGCTTCGGATTGGAATATTCCATTGGTCAGGTGAATCAGATCAGCACCTATACCATTCCAGGCAGGTACTTTGAATCAGCCCTGTACAGCAGACGTTACAGTTCCATGTTTGAAACCGTGGGGCTGTATACGGCGTTTATGTGGATGGACAAAACCGAACGGTGGTACATTGATGTGCAATTCAATTTGCGCTCTTCCGATATGCGCTATGCGGAATATCGCCATGTACGTTATGTCCCGGGAAACGGCATCCCCAGCAAGTCCACACAAGAGTGGTATCAAAAACTGGGAATCAGCATTGGGCGAGCACTACCATTCCGAAGCAAATAGGCTACCTGATATAAAAATTGGAAGCAACGTTTTAGTAAGGTAACTGATCTAAACAGTACAACAGGGTTGTAAGCAGAATGAAGGAATAATTTGGACAGATCTGTCTGATAGGGTTGGATCATTTTACAGGATGATCTTAAATTCTTTCCAGTATGTTCGTCTGATTCTCTAACGATCCGGTTGAATCAAAAGCGAACCACTGTATGAAAAAAATCTACTTCCTGCTCTGTTGTTTATTTTCTTTGATTCCGGGCATAACCCGCGCCGGTCACAACTCCGGGGGCCATGTTCGATATGATATGGTTCAGGACTCGGTTTTCGACGTCTACATCACCTTCTATCGGAATTGTAAGGGAACAGCTTCGTCTAATCCCAGTGGGGCAACCAAACTTAAATGTGCATCAGGTGGAAGTGCCGATATTTCACTCACCCTATTCAGTATACGTGAGGTAACCAGATTATGTGCAACCGCTACACCCGGATGTTATCCGAAGAACACCTCGTTTACCGGACAAGGATGGGAAGAACACACGTACACCACCCGAATTGATTTTCGATCTACCCCATACAGTAATCTACTGGGCTGCTCGGACTTATATTTTGAACTGGGTTTGTCATCCCGCCCTACGAACATCTCCACCGGACCGGCGAATGCCAATGCCGTAATCATTGCCACGATAGATCCGATAAAGTATCCATCCAATTCTTCCCCGGTTTTCAGGGAATCACCGCGATTTTATTACTGCTGCAACAACCCGTATTATTTGGACAATGGTGCCATTGACCCCGATGGGGATTCACTCAGTTACGCACTTATTTCTCCCAAAACTTCGTATTCGGGTTCGGCAAGTTGGAGTGCCGGTTACAGTGCAACAAATCCCGTGACGGTTTACAATCCAACGGGCTCAGCAACACCAAATCCAAATGTGTTCCCACCCCGTGGATTTTACATTGACCCAACTGATGGTTTTACGGTCTTTACTCCAACTAATTGTGCAGAAATCTCGCTGCTGGTAATTGAGATCACCGAATGGCGAAAAGACACAGCTGGAACCTATCAAAAAGTGGCGGTTACCATGCGTGAAACCGAAATGGATTTAACGTCTTGCAAAGACAACAACCTCCCACAATTGGATTTAAATGCATCCTATAGCGTGTGTGAGGGCGATTCGTTTGAACTGGATATTTATTCAAGTGATCAGGTGTATACCCCACCCCCACCAACACCAAAGCCAGATCCGGACACCGTAAAGATTTCTGTGTTCTCCAGCATCCCGGGTTATGACTTTTCAACCCATAGCGACACGTCTCTTTTTCAGTCGGGAACGTTCTCCTGGCGACCGGATTCAGGTATGGCTCGATCCGCTCCTTATCGATTTACGGTCATCGCCAGAGATAATAATTGTCCTTACCCGGGCACCTACATGAGACGAGTTAATCTCTATGTACGTCAAAAGCCCAAATCAGTTTTCAGCCGAAATCAGGTGGATTGCGGCACATTCGCTCTGGATGGAACACAGTTAGTTGAGCCTACTTCAAAAGTGACCTATCGCATTTTAGATAGCACCGGAAATGCCATAAGCGACACGTCAAATCATCGATTTATGCGATCCGGAGGGACCCATTCAACATTTTTGGATGATACCTTGGTTTTTTTCAAGCAGGGCACCTTTGTGATTGAGCAATCCTCCGATAATGATGCGTGCAAAACCTATCAATACGACACCCTTTTCACGTCCGGAAAGGTTGAGTTACTATCGCAATCCGTTGAAGAAATTTGTGCTTCAATAGCTAAAACCTACTCGATTTCGTTCATCGGTGCAGAACGAATTTCATCCACCAAATGGCGATTTGATCAAGCCAGCTCAGATAGCAATTCCATCACCATACAGCTATCCGATGGATCGGAGTATCTCCACATTGATATGGTGACCAGAGATGGCTGTACACATGAAGATTCCACTGAGTTGATAGCGATTCAAACACCATCCCTAAAACCCTTGAATGACACCGTGATTTGCCATTTAAGTCCCGCTTTATTTACCTTGACGGACATGAATAATCCGGGCTATTCCCGAACCAGTTATACATGGAGCACAGGTGATTCCGTAAATTCTCTAACCATTGGGGCAACTAACCAGTATTGGGGCGAGATCCGGAATTTCTGTGGATCAAATCGGGATAGCTTCAACGTTCAGAGTGATTCACTCTTTAATCTTGATCTTGGGGCTGATCAATATGCCTGTGACCTGGATAGTCTTTTTATTGGCGACAATCAGCCAATAACCGGAGTACTTTACGATTGGAACACCCTTGAGAACTCCTCTGGCATCTATGCAACAAAAACAGGTCATTACCAATTAGTTGCTAAAAACACGTGCATGGAGTATACTGACTCCATCTATTTATTTTTTGACCATACGCCAAACATAAGCTGGCCAGACACCACGTCCTATTGTGACCAGGTCATGGATACGTTGCGTGTTGAACATGACGGAGCCACTTTCCAATGGTCCGATAAAAGTACCGCTGATTCACTGATCATAACTGAATCGGGTCCTTACACCGTGGTGATTCACCCCAAGGCCTGTCCGGAGCAAACGATAAACACGTTCGCTAAAATTATCACTACTCCTGTTGTGAACATAGGAAATGACACCTTATTGAGACGACCGTTTACCATTGTGTTGAATGCCTTCAACCAGGACGCATCCTATCAATGGAGTACCGGTTCAACACAGCCTTCGGTCAATATTCACAATTTTGGAACCTATTGGGTCCGGGTAACTAACTTCTGCGGGACCGTTTCAGACACCATCGCTATCAAGGATCTGGTTGGGGTTCAATCATTGAATCAGTTGGGGTACACCCTTTATCCCAATCCCAACTCAGGCTCCTTTCATTTGAAAGGTGGAGATCGTAACATCGAGTTAAGTGTGACTAATCAACTCGGACAAGAGATACCCTATTCGAGGATGGATCTTAATGGAGAAGTCTTCATTCAACTGTCCAACCCTCTTCCCGGAATTTATCACCTCAACGCCATCCTAGGGGATCAAACTATTTTCTCCCGCCTAATGGTGCAGTAATTTTTAGTTGACATCGCGATATTTGAGTAGTCTTAGTAAGCTATTCTATTTTTTGTGAAAAGATCGCATGCACACCTTCACCGCATAGCGGCAGTTGCCGTTATTTTCCTATCAATCTTCACGGTAATTAGTCGATCATGGAACTCCTCAGAGACCGGTATACTGGCGGATGAAGTGAATCAACTGGAAATGGATTTGTATGATCGCATGGACCTCGCCATGCAACAAGAATTTGATCGGACACGAGATCCACTTACCGGTGAAGTACCACGTGAACGTTTGCTGGATGCACTGAATGTGATTCGAGAACAACAAGCGAATAAACGACATTATAAGGCGGCCATTAGTGGTATTACATGGAATGAACGTGGGCCAAAAAATGTTGGCGGTCGCTTGCGTGCACTTTTGTTTGACGCCAATGATGCATCAGGCAAAACAGCATTCGCGGCATCGGTTTCCGGTGGTCTATGGAAAACAACGGATCTATTTGCTGCTCAGGTCGAGTGGACTCCGGTTAATGATTTGTTTGACAACCTTTCTATCTGTGCATTGGCTCAGGATCCTTCTGACCCGGATATCCTCTATTTTGGGACCGGCGAAGGCTATTTTAACGTTGATGCCGTAAGAGGAAATGGAATATGGAAGAGTACTGATGGCGGAGAATCCTGGTCTCAGCTCAGTGCAACAAACAGCTGGCATTTCGACAATGTCACCAAACTGATTGTGGACCAGGATGGTAATCTGGTTGCCGGAACACGAAGTCGGTACATTAACTACGGCGGTGTGTTTCGCTCCACAGACGGTGGTTCATCCTTCACGAATGTGCTGGAGCGATATACTGCTTCCGGGGGAACGGAATACGACAGGTGTGCCGATGTTGAACTTTCTGCAGATGGCAAAACCTGGTACGCGGCTATGGGAATCTTCAGCACAGATGGGATTTACAAATCAATCGATTCCGCTAAAACCTGGAGTTTGATTTACGACGCTGATTCCGCCTCCGAGCAACGCATTGAACTAGTTTGTGCACCATCGGACAGCAATTACATTTATGCCCTTGTTCAAGGTTCTTCATACGGCATCAAAAAAATAATGAAGAGCACGAATGCTGGCGCCTCATGGTCTACATGCACCACCATTTCATGGCAGGATCAATGTTCATCATCTTCAACAGATTTCACCCGAGATCAGGCATGGTATAACCTGATAGGTGTTGTGGATCCAAATGATGCCAGCACACTGGTAGTTGGTGGAATCAATATGTTTAGAACAACCAATTCGGGAAGCAGTTGGACTCAGCTATCGTCATGGGTTGGTTGCGGAGGCTATTCAGAGGTGCATTCCGATCACCATGTCCTGGTGTATAAACCGGGTGATTCAGACACATTGATTAATGGTAATGATGGTGGAATCTATTTAACGGAAGATGTTTCTGCATCACCCCCTGTTTGGAAAATGACGAATGACGATTTTAACGTTACTCAGTTTTATGCCGGGGCCATGCATCCGGATGCCGGATCACATTATTTTCTAACCGGTGCTCAGGACAATGGTTCGCAACGCTTTATGTACAGCGGAGTGAATTATACAGATGAGGTAACGGGAGGTGACGGTGCCTTCTGCCACATTGATCAGGATCAACCGAGCATTCAATTAACAGCCTATACGAACAACAACATACGGATATCAACGGATGGATTTGTGACGTATACCTCCTATTCATCAAGTGTTGGCAACTTCATTAATGCCTCTGATTATGATGACGACAATAACATCCTCTACTCCGGAAGCAATGCCAATCAGCTCTACCGATGGTCGAATGTTGGTGGTTCACTTAGCTCATCCAACCTCACGCTATCGAATTTAAATGGATACCAGGTATCTGCAGTAACCGTTTCTAGTCATGATCCAACCTCGGTGTATGTTGGAACCGAAGATGGTCGGGTGGTTAAGGTTTCAAATGCCAATGGAAGTTTTTCCGATGCAAATATTTCAACCGGACTTCCCACCTCGGTAACCGTGAGTTGTATTGCTGAAGACCCCAGAGATGCTGACCACCTGTTGGTGACCTATTCCAACTATGGCGCAACCAGTGTTTACGAAACAACCAATCAGGGAACCTCCTGGAGCTCAGTGGAAGGCGACTTGCCGGACATGCCGGTAAGATGGGCGTTGTTTAGTCCTTGGGGAAGTGATAGTGCCCTCTTAGCAACTGAAACAGGTGTTTGGAGTACCACAAATTTGAATGGAGGTAGTACGTCCTGGGAAGCGAGTAACAGCGGCATGTCAAACGTACGAACCGATATGCTTGTGTATCGCCCGTCAGATTCCATGGTAATGGCTGTAACCCATGGACGCGGTGTTTATACAACCACATTCTTCTCCAACAGAATAGAAGCACTTTTTGGTTCCGATAGAACCATTATCTATGAAGGTGATGTGGTGGATTTTTTCGATGATTCCTATGGAGCGACCTCATGGAAATGGGATTTTAACAACGATGGAATATATGAGTCTACCGAGCAAAATCCTTCATTCGCCTTTGGTGAAGGAGGATATTATTCCGTCACATTAGTCATCAATAATTCCGATACCCTGACCAATTCAGATTTCATTCAGGTGATTCCCAATCAAGGTACGCCATATACCACATCGGATGGGGGCGATATGGAATCCAATCCGTGGCATTTTGGCGGACGAATCATTTCCGGCGGACGACAATTGTGGGAACGAGGAGCCCCTTCCAATTCATTTGATGGCAGCGACTACAACGGTTCTTATGCATGGGTCACTGATTTGGATGATGACATGACAGACACCGATATGGACTGCGAGTTATTATCCCCTAACTTTAACTTCACCGCCTCCGGAACCTATACATTAAGCTTCCTTAAAAGCATGGAATACCAGTTTTCGAACGGTCCGTTTGCGGCACGGGTTGAGTACTCTACCAATCGAGGGAAAACGTGGACATTACTCGGGAGCGATAATTCAGGTGGAACCGGTTGGTACAATCGCGGACCAAACAGTGCGGGTCAATTAAGTTATCAGGTATTTGGTGATCTTACAGGATGGACTGGGACCTATTCAAAAAGTACGAGTTCGCATGATGTTAGCTTTCTATCCGGAAATCAAAATGTGTGTTTTCGAATTCGATTTAAGGTATCCAATGCCTTTTCCAACGGCTACTCCCGTGACGGTTTTCTGGTCGATGATTTTGCAATTAGCGGCCCTGTTAACGACAGCCTAACCTCTGCTGGTATAGAGACCGAGGTTTCGAGCAGATCATTTGATCTCGGGCCATATGATTCTGCCCACCTGTATTCGAGTAATGGGAAAATAATGGCCTCCATTTGGAATCTGAGTAGCCATGATTTTGGGGAAACCGTGGTGCAAATTGATGCAGCGGGGACATCGGCTCAGAATTTCGACACCAATACAGTGGCTAGTCGGCAAATCTTCTCCAAGACCCTCAAGATTACACCAACCACAAATAATGGCTCCGCGAGTGTAAAAATCACGACGTACTATTCTTCCTCTGAGTTAGCGGGTTGGAAATCTGCAACCGGCCGATTTGCAAAGGATATCCTTCAGGTTAAGACAACCAATGCCGTTGGTAGTAGCACGGTTGCACAATCGGTTCACCCGGATAGTTGGTCGGTTGATTCGGCATATAATGGCTCAGATGTATGTATCTCCGGGACGTACAGTAACGGTTTTTCAGGCGTTGGAGCTGGAAGTGGTGGAGCCGGTGATGGCAACAGCCCATTACCCGTAAGTTTGATCAGCTTTAAAGGCATCAGATCCGCGTCAGAAACCAAGCTCTTTTGGACCACGGCCTCAGAAATTAACAATGATGTATTTGAAATCCAGCGAGCCAATCCAAATGGAGAATTCAGAACAATTGGGCATGTACGAGGCATGGGCACGTCCAACAACCTTAATCATTATCAATACACCGATCGAGATGCGGTTCTCTCGCTCCCTCATATCCTGTGTTATCGATTGAAACAGGTCGATTTTGATGGAACGTTCACGTGGTCTTCCATCATATGTCTGGACCCTGAAGAAGGCTTGAATGTGAACATCGGACCAAACCCCACAACCGATTTGCTTCGCATTAACATCTCTGATGATCTAAGGCAAAAAGAGTTTCTAGTTCATCTGGTTGATCAGCATGGAAGGGTGCGTCAGGAATGGGAATCATCCAGCCAATTCTCGGCATCGTTGTCTAACCTTCCATCTGGCACCTACTTCATTCACATTTCGGATACATCCGGACGCTCTATTCTTGTGCGCCGAATAGTTAAATTATAACGTGGACCGGTCCTTTCGTTGAGCAAAAGAGAGGTTGTAACTTCTCCGGGATTAATTCCGTAATAGATATACAGACGAGTTCAAAGCAATTCGTCGTATCTTACCCTCGCTATGGAAATAACCCTCTTACAAAATCCGGCAGCCTTCTGGTTGATGTTAGGAATTCTCTTGGCACTCTCCGAATTATTTGTCCCAGGTCTGGTGATCCTATTTTTCGGTTTAGGTGCGCTGATTACATCAGGAATTTGTTACCTGGCCGACATCTCCATTACCCTTCAGGTGGTGGTCTTTCTTTTTACGTCTATACTGAGTTTACTGATTTTTCGAAGTGTGCTCAAACAGCGCTTCTTCAGCGACACTGAGGAGAAAGATGAATCACTTAATGGCGAATTTATTGGCAAATCCGCGCGGGTTTCACGGGTAAATGAAGACGGTGTATCGGGCCAGATTGAATTCCGGGGTACTGTCTGGACCATTCAATCAACGGAACTACTCAGTGTGGGTGATGTGGTAGAAATCACTTCCAAGGAGAGTATCAAATTATTTGTAACCAAAAAGACTAATACCTAATTCATGAATATTCAAACCTACATCCTCTTGGGCGCAGCCCTCTTTTTCTTCATCCTTTTGATTCGTACCATTCGAATTGTACCTCAGCGACAGGCCTATTTGGTAGAACGCCTGGGTAAATATTCGTCAACGCTTAATGCCGGTTTTCACATTATCGTGCCCTTCATTGATCGGATTGCGTACAAGCACTCCTTAAAGGAACAAGCCATTGATGTAGATTCTCAAACGTGTATTACGAAGGATAATATTGCGGTGGAAGTGGATGGTATACTTTACCTTCAGGTAATTGATCCCGTAAAGGCCAGTTATGGCATCGATCATTATAAGTTCGCCTCCATTCAAATTGCCCAAACCACCATGCGATCTGTTATTGGTAAGCTGGAGTTGGACACCACCTTTGAAGAACGGGATGCGATAAACGTGAGTATTGTTGATGCGGTGGATAAAGCGAGCGACCCCTGGGGAGTAAAGGTTGCCCGTTACGAGGTTAAAAACATCACGCCACCCCAAAGTATCAAGGATGCCATGGAAAAGCAGATGCGGGCGGAACGAGAAAAACGTGCCATAATTGCCGAATCTGAGGGTGAGAAACAAGCCCAGATCAACCGTGCTGAAGGTGAAAAGCAAGAAAAAATAAAGCACTCAGAAGGAGAACGTCAGCGCAGGATTAATGAGGCAGAAGGTCGGGCTTCTGAAATTGAAGCTGTGGCTGTGGCTACGGCTAATGGTATCAAGGCAATTGCGCAATCAATTGGTTCAGAGAACGGAGTTGACGCGGTTAATCTACGTATTGCCGAACAATACCTCACAGAATTTGGCAAGCTTGCTCAGACCAACAATTCGATGATCATACCTTCAGATTTATCGGACATTGCTGGCATTATTGCTTCGGCCACCAAGGTGATCAAACACGACGATCAAAAGTCCTAAATCCCGCCAGCGAAGGCCCTGTAAATGAGGGCCTTGGACGTCAATTTTCCGAAAGTGTTCATATATGGCTTCGCATGTGATCATCTTTTTATCTGACCGTGTAGCAACAATTCTACTTTTGTTCGGTATTGGCTCGGTGTACAGAGTGCCTTGTACACGGACAAAAAATGGATAAAGATTTAGAGTATACCCCGCGGATTCTTGATCTGAATAAGGAAACCGATCTTCTTTATTTCAATTCAATTCGCCCCGATTCCAATGTCATTGATCAGCTCGATGGACAGCTGATGGAGTACGTCAAGATGTTGCATCCGAAAGATGAACTCACGACAGAATTTGTTCAAGAGAAGATAAAGGGGCTGGTAGGTTCCGGTGACCGGATGTATTATGGTGTTTGGGTTTATTATCCTTGGTCCAAAAATCTGGTTCACACCCTCCCGGAAGAAGAGTTTATCCAGCTCCGAACCATTCGAAATCGATATAAAATCACCCATGAAGAACACGACTCCCTTCAAAAAAGATCCATCGGAGTTGTTGGCCTTTCCGTTGGTCAGGCCATTGCAGTGACAATTGCGTCAGAGCGAATTTGTGGTGAATTGAGAATAGCTGATTTTGACACCCTTGAGCTCACCAATCTCAACCGAATAAAGGCTGGGATTGATAAAATAGGCATGCTGAAGACCGTGATTGCAGCGCGTACCATTGCTGAAATCGACCCCTTCATCAAAGTTGTTTGTTATCATGATGGAATAACAGACGCCAACATTGAAGACTTCCTAAACCATCCAACTAAACTAGATCTCTGTATTGAGGAGTGCGACGGATTCTATGAGAAATTCAACATTCGAATCAAGTGTAAGGAACTCGGGATCCCTGTTATGATGGATACCAGCGACATGGGATTGCTGGATATTGAACGATTTGATTTAGAACCCGATCGGGAAATTTTTCACGGATTAATCCAAGTGGAGGATCTGAATGTCCTCAGAGACTTAACCACCGATGAAAAAATACCGTATCTGTACAACATCATCGATGAAACACAGATGTCTACCAGGCTTAAGGGGAGCTTGATTGAAGTTGGAGAATCCATACGCAGCTGGCCGCAATTGTCGTCTGCAGTAACCTATGGAAGCGGCATGACCACCGATGTGGCGCGTCGTATTTTGCTTGGCACTCACACGTCATCTGGTCGATATTCCCTCGACGTTGAGACCTTGATTTCAGATGAATCCAAGCAAAAACTAACGCTTGAAAAGCACAGCGTCGCGGAACCCATCATTTCCCAGCCACCTGTACACATCTATAAGCCGTCCATAACAGGAGAAGTCACTCCAGAGCTCGTTCGAAAACTGGTTTCAGACGCCATTCTGGCTCCATCTGGTGGGAATGCACAACCATGGAAGTGGGAGTACAAGGATGAGCAAATTTTTCTCTTCTTGGAAGAATCTAGATATAGTCCATATACTGATATAAATAAGTGGGGCGCATATTTAGCACTGGGATGTTCGGCATTAAATCTATCACTTTCCAGCTCGCACCATGGGATCAAGTTGATAGAGAAGAATAGCTTTAACACAGCCAGTTTTAAATTTTTGAATTGGCATTGATCAATGAAAAAGCCATCCCTGATACAGACAAGTTATACCAAGAAATTGCAAGACGTCAGACCAATCGTAATAAAAGCGAAAAGCAAAATATTGATCAAAACATCATTGAGGAATTACACAATCTGAATTCC
>JACJZW010000022.1 GCA_020635355.1 Flavobacteriales bacterium | reverse complement strand
TGGGCCAACCATCAACTCTATTCGTACCGGCGGTTCGGCGCTTTCTTCCATACATGAAGTCCATTCCAACTTTGCTTTACGATCCAGAGAAATCAGCGTGTATCGGTCACATCGTCCCCGACCGTTCAGCACAATAACCTCATCACCGGTTCGCTTGCGCAAAACCTTGGTCAAGTGACGGGTTTCTTCATCCGGCAAGAAAACTGTCTTCTCACCACCATCCTGATGATAAAAATACTGCATCAGTTTGCCACCTCTGATTTTGGTTCAGACCGAACTGCGAACATCAGCCCAAAACCTACCACAAAAATACTGGCCAAAACCAGCACCGATGGGCGCATGTTTCCGTTGAATAATCCGGTGACATAACCATATAAGAACGGGCCAATGATCAAGCCCACCTTTTCCAATACATCGTAAAAGCTAAAATAAGATGCATGCTCGGTGGTTTCCGGCAACATCTTGGAATAGGTGGATCTGCTCATGGACTGAATGCCACCCATTACAAACCCCACCAACGCAGCCAAGGCATAGAATTCGGTTGGTGTATGAATGAAGAAGGCGATTAAACAGACACCTAACCAAATCACCAGGGTGGTTCGAATCACCCAGAAGTTACCAATTCTGGCCGCCAGTCTCGACATCACAATGGCTCCAACTACAGCCACCAATTGAATCAGCAGGATACTGATGATTAAACCGCTGCTGTCTTTCTTTCCATCGGGCCCCAATGGCCAGTCGATCTCACTGGCTGCAAACAATGGTGCCAACTGCATGATGGTTTGCACCCCCATATTGAACACAAAAAAGGCCACCAAAAACCGAGAAAGATTTTTCTGATGAACCAGCTCCTTCCAAACATTTTGGAGCGCCCGATATCCTTTAAAAAGATAGCGCTCACCGGCCTTTACTTTCCGGTCATATACATTACTTGGGATGCGGCTATAGGTTATTTGAGCAAAGCCTGCCCACCAAAGTCCCACGGCCAAAAAGCCGAGACGCGGAATCTGTCCGGCAGGTGCATCGATGGTTTTCATTGCTACAATAATGGCCGTGAGTAGGATCACACTTCCGATGTATCCCAAGGCATATCCCTTGGCACTTAGTCGATCCTGCCGGTCTGGTGTGGCAATCTCAGGCAAGTACGAATTATAAAAGACAAAGCTCCCCCAAAATCCAATACTGGCGATGAACGGAGATATCATACTCAGTTCCAATTTATCCGCATCAAAAAAGTAGAGCGATACACACGCAGCCGATCCGAGATAACAGAAAAATTTCATGAATCCCTTTTTGGATCCTGATGAATCTGCAATTCCGCTTAGGATTGGAATCAAGAGTGACACCACCAAGAACGAAGCCGCCAGTACATAGGAATATAATTCTGTGTTCACGAACTCCCGTCCAAAGAAGGTGACAAATCCTTTCATTTTACCATCAACGAGCTGGGATCGGTGAACGGCGTTCAACTCATAGAAGATGGGAAAGATGGCGGACGTAATCACCAGATTGTATGCC
>JACJZW010000021.1 GCA_020635355.1 Flavobacteriales bacterium | reverse complement strand
GGGGTGCCTGTATCCCTAACCCTTTCTATCGAATTTACCTCAACCGTTTGGTAAATTTCTACAACGATCGGTTCTTTTTGGGGTAGTTGGTATCATCCTTTTCGGTTTAAAGTAGCTGCCAACCTTAGCGCGAAAAGTGGCGAAGGCCAGGTAATTAGGCATTCAAAACTGACATGTTCAGTTTCAAAGTTGGGGATTCACAAAATGAGGCGGGCGCATCCCGCAGCCTGTGGGTCAGACATCGCGCAAACAGCCTATGTGGTGAATGTGGAAACACCTCAGAATACCGGTTCAGATTTAATCGCTCAGCACGTCACATTTCATCCCATTAATCCTACCTTTGCACCTCATTTTTTCAAAGCGATGTTAACAGCCTCCAATATTTCACTTCGGTTCGGTAAACGCGTGTTGTTCGACGAGGTGAACGTCAAGTTCACAGAGGGTAACTGCTATGGTATTATCGGAGCGAATGGGGCCGGTAAATCTACCTTCCTGAAAATCTTATCCGGTGAGATCGAACCAACCACGGGATCGGTTTCCATAACACCTGGAATGCGGATGGCAGTGTTGAAACAGGATCACTTTGAATTTGATGATTTTCCGGTCATTGAGACGGTTATCATGGGCCATAAGGAAATGTATGCCGTGATGCAGGAAAAGGATGCCATTTATGCCAAGCCGGATTTTAACGATGAGGACGGTATTCGGGCATCTGAGCTTGAGGAGAAATTTGGTGAGATGGGTGGCTGGACTGCAGAAAGTGAGGCAGCCGAGTTGTTGAGTGCGCTGGGTGTAACGGAGGATGAACATCATTGTTTGATGAGTCAGCTTACCAACACCAAAAAAGTGCGGGTTTTGCTCGCCCAGGCCTTGTTTGGTAACCCGGATATTCTACTTCTCGATGAGCCAACGAATGACCTGGATGTGGAAACGGTTGGCTGGTTGGAAAACTTCCTCGCCGAATCCAAAAACATTGTGATCGTGGTGTCGCACGATCGTCACTTCCTGGATGCTGTTTGTACGCACACAGCGGATATCGACTTTAAAAAGATTAGAGTTTACGGCGGTAGCTATACCTTTTGGTATGAGTCCAGTCAGCTTGCTCTTCGGCAGCAACAGCAAGCCAATAAAAAGGCAGAGGAGCGCAAAAAAGAGCTGCAAGCCTTCATTGAGCGCTTTAGTGCCAACGTAAAGAAATCCAAGCAAGCGACCTCCCGTAAGAAGATGTTGGATAAGCTGAATGTGGAGGAAATTCAACCTTCCAGCAGGCGTTATCCGGCCATCATTTTCGAACAAGAACGCGAAGCAGGTGATCAGATTCTGAATATAAAAGATTTGTCTCTGGACGGATTCTTTAATGACGTCACCTTTAATGTATACAAAGGGGAGAAGATTGCCGTGTTGTCGAGAAATTCACTCGCCATTACCAAGTTCTATCAGATACTGAATAACGAAATCAAGGCAGACAGCGGTTCTTCTGAATGGGGCGTTACCATTCAAAAGGCCTATTTGCCGAATGAGAACGATAAATATTTCAATGCCGACCTCAATCTAGTAGATTGGTTACGTCAGTATTCTGCAGAGAAGGACGAAACCTTTATTCGAGGTTTTTTGGGCAAGATGCTCTTCTCAGGTGAAGAGGTATTTAAGAAATCCAATGTCTTGAGTGGAGGGGAAAAAGTGCGTTGTATGATTTCCAGATTGATGTTGGCTCAGCCGAACTTGTTGATCCTTGATGAGCCAACCAATCACCTGGATCTTGAGTCCATTCAAGCCTTCAACGAAGGATTGAAAACCTATAAAGGATCGGTGTTGTTTACCTCACACGATCACACGTTTATACAGTCTATTGCCGATCGAATTATTGAGTTAACACCTGCCGGTGTGATTGACAAGAAGACTGATTTTGATAGCTATTTACAGGACGAAGAAGTTCGCGAGCGCAAGGCAAAAATGTATGCAGCGCATTCTCAGGTTTCCTGAAAACCACAATGAATACAATGAAGAACACACTTTTAATCCTAGTTGCCGCTGCCTTTGGTTTGATGGCGTGCAACGACAAATCCGGCTCTTCGGATTCCGTTTCCCTTACGAATGAGATCGATAGTATTTCGTATGCTTACGGTCAGTACATGGCCATGCAGGTTAAGCGATCTGAGTGGGCAGCATTGAACCCTGAAATGGTAGCTGCAGCTATTCGAGACCTCAATGAAAAGGGCGATTCCGGAACGTTGTTTACCTTTTATCAGATCAGCGAAATGTTGATGGCCTATGATGAAAAGAGTCAAAGCAAACCCAATCTGGAAGCCGGGTCTAAGTTCCTGGAAGAAAATAAAAAGAACGAAGCCGTTCAAGTGTTGCCAAGCGGACTGCAGTACCTGGAACTTCAAGCCGGAAATGGAGCATCTCCAGGCTTACAAGACACGATTGTTGTGAAGTACACCGGTACCACCATTGATGGCAAACCTTTTGACGGTACGTTTGATGGAGAACCGGCTCGATTTAAACTGGCCAACATGATTCCAGGATGGTTGGAAGGTCTTCCAATGATGAAAGAAGGAGGAAAGGCAAAACTGTTTATTCCATCGGATCTGGCGTATGGTAACCAGGGTTCACAACGAATCCCTCCTGGGTCAACCCTTATTTTTGAAGTGGAACTGATGGAAGTTGTTCATCCGTAATCGTTTACCGCTCATCGGTTACAAGAATCAATGGGCAACGAAACGATAAGGTTAACGTTCCTTCTAAAAAGTCGATCATGAAACAATTCAATCTTTTAATTCTTTTTACCCTCCTTACCACTGTTGCCATGGCACAAAACACAAAACTGGATACCAAAATCGACTCGGTTTCCAATGCCTTGGGCGTTTCCATAGGAAAGAACCTTATGGCCGCTGATATTGATTCCATCAACGTTGATGCCTTCATGGACGGACTTAAGAAAGCCATGGGACATCAGGTAACTCAGCCTGAATTGGCCGCGGCCCAACAACTCATTGATTCCTATGTTCAGGAATTGCGGGATAAGAAATCCGAAAATCTGATTAAGGTTGGAAGCACTTTTTTAGCTAACAACGCTAAGAAACCAGGAGTTGTTGAACTACCAAGTGGCCTTCAATACAAGGTCATTAAAGCCGGAACCGGACCTAAACCGGCAGATGGCGATAATGTCACGACTCATTACACCGGAACATTCATTGACGGTAAGGTATTCGACAGTTCGGTTGAACGCGGAACACCGGCTACGTTCAATGTGAATGGTGTGATCAAGGGATGGACGGAAGCATTAAAGCTGATGCCGGAAGGATCCAAGTGGGAATTGTACATTCCATACGATTTGGCTTACGGAGCTGCCGGCCGACCAAGCATTCCACCATATTCTGTCCTCGTCTTTGAGATTGAACTCATTGACGTGGTAGGAAAGTAAGTACTACATTAAAGAAAGTTAGTTGGGTCTCCTGCCGAAACGCGGTGACCCTTTTTGTTTTTCGGATTCGGGAGAAATGCCTGATCGCGGGTAGAATGTAGCCCGTGACGCTCGCTTCGCTCGGTCAGGGTAAACGGTTAGCCCATGACGTTCGCTTCGCTCAGTCATGGTAAACGGTTAGCCCGTGACGCTCGCTTCACTCGGTCAGGGTAAACGGTTAGCAGTTAGCGGTTTGTATAACGTTGACCGTTTTCCGTCCTTCGTAATCCGTCCTCCGAACTCAGAAATCATTTTCCTCGTCCCTGGAACACAATCAGGACGGTGTAAATCAGGATTTTTAGATCCAGAATAATCGACATGTTTTCAATGTACAGAATGTCGTATTTCATGCGCTGGATCATTTCATCGATGTTTTCGGCGTAGCCAAATTTAACCTGTCCCCAACTGGTGATACCCGGTTTTACACGATGTAGTCGCTTGTAATAGGGCGCCCGTTCCATCAACTGGTCAATGAAGAATTGACGCTCTGGTCGTGGCCCAACCAAGCTCATATCGCCTTTC
This sequence comes from Flavobacteriales bacterium, assembly GCA_020635355.1. GTDB lineage: Bacteria > Bacteroidota > Bacteroidia > NS11-12g > UBA9320 > WGNA01. The sequence continues at coordinate 1,273 of JACJZW010000021.1, read as the reverse complement.
ATTACATTCCAGAATTGCGGTAATTCATCCAGTCTGGATTTTCTCAGAAATCGTCCGACCTTGGTGATTCTAGGATCTTCTTTACTGGATAGTTGAGGTCCTCTGGCTTCCGAATCCGTATACATGGATCGGAATTTATAGATCCAAAATGGCTGACCAACCAATCCAACACGCTCTTGCCTGAAGAAGATTGGTCCATCACTATCCATCCGAACAGCCAGGGCAATGAGTAGGTAGAGCGGCATACCCAAAATGAGTGCCAACGCTGAAACCGATATATCCATCAATCGCTTAACACTGCGTTGCCAATCAGGCATATCGTAAGGACTGATCTGGATCAGGAGTGCACCTAAAATATTGTTGATGCGCACGCTTCCGGAGAGGATGTCGTACATGTCCGGGGTGATTTTAATGGTCACACCGGTTCCATTGAGTCGATCAATGATTTTATTAATCTTACCATGGTCCGTGGTTTCAAGTGCCAATAAGGCCTCTTCTACCTGATGGTTGGCAATGATTTCCGGAAGCTCGGAATAGGTTCCCAAACACGGTAGGGATTTCAATATCCCCGGATCACCGTTCACACGAACGTATCCCACGAATGCATACCCCTCGCTATGGCGTGCATTCTCCAGTTCCTGATACAACTCCAGGGCTTTTTCATCCGATCCGATCAACACGGTGTTGAAGCCAATTTTCCGTTGTTTGATGCGAGAACCTATTCGAGTGGTAAGGGTGAATCGAAAAAATTCGGTCAATCCAAAATGGGTCAGAAATAAAACCATGAAGGAATGGTAATAGCGATGGTAATCGCGCACTTCATCGTCCAAAATCAGCACAAAAAATATAGCCAACGTTCCAAAGAAGCTCACAAATAGAATCTGCCCCAGTTCTTTCAATCGCGATTTGCGCAGAACGTCCCGATACTGACCATACAACAGATAGGCGAACACCCACGTAAGCGGAATGATGATTAACCCTTTGATTAGGTTTGGGTCAGAAAGTGCCTGTTCATAGGGCTTACCTTCTTGAATGTGAGTGCGGTACAAAAAGAAACAACCCCATGCCAGCAGGGCAGCGATCAGATCAAATAGGATGTAAAGTGCTGTGTACTTTGACCGGTTCAAAAATGGACAAGCTTAATGTTGTCGAAGTAAATACGCTTTTTACTAACACCGGTACTTTTGGCGGCAAAAAAGAGCTTGAACTTGGCATTCTCCAAGCCGGTGGTGTTAATGTCTTCCGCCAAACTAACGTAGGTCTTTTGCCATTC
>JACJZW010000020.1 GCA_020635355.1 Flavobacteriales bacterium | reverse complement strand
ATAGCTTTAAACATCAAAAAGGAATCTCCCAATGATCCAGATGTATTTGCACTCCTATCTGAAATTGAGATACGTTCGGGCAATGAAGATATCGCGCGGTATTATGCGAACCAGGTAGATTCAATTAATGCATCGAAAGGAATTAAATAAATATCGAAAGCAATATTTGGCACCATACTTTCCCCTGAAATGCCAAAGTTTCCACGGAAATATACTACGGAAGGATATGAACACTGCTCACGTTAACAAAGAAATCCTTTCGATGTTGTCCAAATAGCTTGGTCTGAAACAGTTCAATATTTTTAATGACCAAGTCGAATATTTATTTTAAGGGAAAAGCTAGATATGGTTTAAACGATTTCGTCTCCAAGACCCATAGGTTCGCTCGCTCACTAATGTTGTAAGATCCGCGACAGGCGCAACTCTCCGGGAATCAAAATTACAACCTCAAATTATTTGGAAGATAACTGCAACAAATCTTCAGGCATAAAAAAACCACGCCTGGGCGTGGTTTATCGTGTGGAGAATACCGGATTCGAACCGGTGGCCTCTTGCATGCCATGCAAGCGCTCTAGCCAACTGAGCTAATCCCCCATGCTGGGCGCAAAGTTGAATCTTTTTTTTGATTTGAACAACCGATTTAAACCAGTAATGGTCCGCCAAATTTGAGCTCTTCCATCAGCTCGGGAGGAAAGTCGATAATGTCAAAAATCTTGTTCATCTCATCCTTGGTGCTCTTGGATAAAACCTGTTGAAACATCTCCAAACCCTTCGCGCCAATCACCCTTGGACTCTCTGAACTCAGCACCATTTTATCCCCTTTAAAATGCCCGTAAAGGGTATACTCTCTCGAGACATCAATTGGTTCACAGGTCAAAAAGCAGGTGGTGGTTTGTGTATCCACGTCTTCTTGTCCGGGGAACATCGAAAAAGTTTTCTCAAACAGATCGGTGTTCACGACTTCCTCAATCAGCAATCGAATTTTTGTTCTGGATTCCTCCGAAATTTCAATACCTAACCCCAAAATACATGATTTGCACAAGGCATATTCGAAATAGGGTTTGTCAGGCACCTCCCCAGCCCTATTACCGGCAAAGTGCTTCTCTACAAAGTACTCTACTTCTCCGTCCAGGGAACATCCACATTTGGAACACGTCTGATACGGTTCTCCTGACTCAGTTTCATAAAACGGTGGTGGGACATCGGTGTACTCGGTGAGCAGCTCAAAAAATTCATCCAATGAAATCTCTCGTCCGCCACGTGTGTCCTGATTCTCCTGTTCGTGTTCGTTCTCTTCCATCCCCAATTCTTACCGATCGCAAAGATGTTGAAAATCTGGCTTTAGTTAACCTTTTATTAACCCGGAATCAGTGTTCTGGTCGGCCCAACATGCGACTGAACCGAAATAAGCTATCCACGGAGAATCGGACCGGTGCAGCAGAGTGGAATTCAAACTGACGCATATCGGGCTGACCAGCCTCTACCCAAGCCGACATCCACAAACATCGCACGGCATGAATGGCCGATCGCATTCTGCGTTCCACCATGTGATTCAGGGCCCGATGGTAGTGCTCGCAAAACAACCGACTATATTGCCTACTCACCGCAGATTTCCGTGTATCGAACTGAAACTTGTTCTCCTCTCCCACTTCGTCCGTTATACGCTGCTCCAGCCGCAAAACGCTATCCACCATCCGGGCACTTTCTTCGAGTCGGTGCCAGATGAATTCCGGAACATTTGGAATGAACGATGCGGTATCCACCAAAAGATCGTAACCAAATGCCTGGAGTTCCACCAACCGGGTTTCCCATAATCCGTGGATTCCGTGCTGGTTGGTAAGCTGACCGTTGTAGTTGGCCGTGGTGTGAAGCGGGACGTGTAAATCACCCACATAATGACCGATATCTGCGCTCAACCGGAGCACGGCATCGGCATCGTGTTGCCTGAATGCCCATTTCAATAATTGGTAATTACGGATCAGGTTCCACGGCAGGACTCCGTGTTTTTGCACCACGTCACTCCCGTAGCGAGCCTGAATGGAGTCCCATGAACATCGAACCGTATCCAGTGGAAAGGAACCTTCGTAAAAATCCACATCCAAATAGTGCCGGGCACCTTCCGCTGTGTCGATGTAACGACGCATATCAGCCGAAACAGCATGCTCTGCTAGATAGTCCAGATGATCACGGTAAAAGCCAAACAATTCCGGTGGCAAACCGTAAACAGCAATCTGATTGATCTCACGATGCGCCTGAAAACCCCAGGATGAACAAAGGAAATTGAGCGTAACTGCCAGAATTAGAGCAACCGATTTTTGTCGATTAGGGCAAGTGGCTTGAGCGAGTTTGGTTAAAATCATGACCAATGATCGAAGGATCAAAACGGTCGTGGAACAGAATGACGAATAAAATTACTCTTCGTCGCGTTTTTTATACCGAAAGACAATCCTGGGAGTCTGCTGCTGCTTTTGAAGTTCTTCGAGTTCACGTTGAATCCGTTCTTCTTCCTGCATTCGAATCCACCATTCAGGCATTTCTTCCAGGTCATTCTCGTCCACTTCCGGCTCATCTTCCGGACCATCGTGTCGGTAGAACCAGGCCAGAACAGCTCCTCCCAACGCACCAAATAAATGGCCCTCCCAGGAGATGTTTTCACCCGTCCATCGGATCTGCGGGAACAAACCCCAAACCATACTACCGTAAAGGAAAATGAGTATCAACGCCACGGCAGCCAAATTGCGGTTCTTGCGAATGATGCCGCTGGTAAGCAGGAAGGCAACCAAACCGTACACCAATCCGCTTGCGCCAATGTGAATGCTGTAAAAATCACCCACCAGCCAGGTCCCGAATCCGGATATCAACCAAATCAAACCTAAAATGCGCCATGATGTCAGTTTGAAGAAGTGAAAAACGAAGGTTCCGGAAACTAGAAATGGAATTGTGTTGGAAAATAGATGTCCAAAATTCCCATGTAGGAACGGACTAAAGAGAATGCCTCGCAATCCTACCATGGAACGAGGTGCAATACCAAATTGCTGCAAATCCCAGCCGTAGGCTTCATTGGCAAAAAAGGTCAACCAAAAGAACAGGATAAAAACTGCCGGCCACAGCAGGTCATCTATCATTTCCTGAATAAGACGTATCATGATCAGTGATAAACCGGATCAGCAGCTGTACCAACCTGTTTCCAACGATCGGAATGGCCTTTCACCAATTGATTGAGATGAGCAAACGATGAGTCAAGCGATGGTATATGAACACCGGTTATCACAACTGTGTCCGCCATTTTCCGGTGATTGATCGACAAAATGGTACTGGGAAAATCAGAGACTCCACTATCGTACTTGGGCTTCAACGTATCCCAACGGATGTCTTGCACAGCGTTAAAAAGTGTCCGGGTTTCTTCTTTGGTAAGCTGTAATTTCCATTGACCAATCTTTTCGGTAAACCGATTTCCGTTCAAGGTTACCAATCCATTACCCCGGATGGTCATATCATAAATCGGACAGGTTCCATAGCACGCCGTCCGCTCATAATAAATGGATGATTTGGAGGTAATACGTTTGGACGAGCAACCCATCAAGGTTGCCAGCACGGCGAGAAATAAAAGTGTTCGCGCGCGCATGATATCTTTACTTGGTCAGGTCAATCACCACGACACCCGGTTTGGTTTTTTCATCAAACTTAAAGTAGGTGTCGTTGATATTAATGTTACCCGAAAAGCTGCTGATACCGTAGGTTGATTGAACACCATTCTTGTTCAACACCAGCATTTCATCAATTTTGTGAGCCGTTTTATCAATGCTCAGTTTAACCTTGAAATACGGTTTGGTTTTGTTCTGCGGCGTTAGTTCAATATGCTGCAACTTCTTAGCACCCTTCAGGGTTTCTCCGGTGTATTTGTAATCAAATCCGTTCTCGTATACCGTAAAGATTTCAGATGGATTGATTTCGTGGTTGTTGGGATCGTACTTGGAAATTTGCACTTCATTTTCCTCCTTGAAATACGTCCACATGGTTTTTCCATCGCAGTAGATTTCCTGGTCGGTCATGTTGATCCGGAACTTCTTTCCCTTGAGATACAAGGTTCCTGATTGCTTGATGCTGGACTTGGTTTGCGGATTTTTAATGTCGATGTAAAATCCGGCTTTGATGGTCTTGTAGGACTTATACGTCTTGCTGACGTTGCTCAGAATCTTTGTAGCAGTTTGATCCTGTGCAGTGATAGCTGATGCTCCGGCGAGTAAAAAGGCCAGGGATACGGCAACGAGTTTTTTCATGTTTTCTGAATTAGTCCAGATCGTTCAAATACTGTTCCAAAGCATATTCATCTGCCATCAGTACTTGTCGGGCCTTACTGCCCTCGAACGGACCCACAATATTAGCGCGTTCCAGTTGATCAATCAAACGCCCCGCGCGGTTGTACCCGATCTTGAGTCGGCGTTGAAGCAACGACGTACTTCCCTGTTGATGCTGAACCACTATTCGAGCGGCATCCTCGAAGAGGGCATCACGCTCATCGGCATCCAACTCCTCCGTTGAACTTCCACTTGAATCTTCCTGCACTTCGGGCAGGAGATAGGCCGATGGATAGCCGCGTTGCTCTCCCACAAACGAGGTGATGGTTTCCACTTCCGGCGTATCCACAAACGGACATTGAAGCCGGATGATGTCGCTTCCGGTGGAATACAACATATCACCCTTTCCGATGAGTTGATCTGCTCCATTACCGTCCAAAATGGTTCGGGAGTCTATTTTAGAACTTACCCTGAAAGCTACACGTGCCGGGAAATTGGCCTTAATAGTTCCTGTGATAATATTAACCGATGGACGCTGAGTAGCCAGGACAAGGTGTATTCCGATGGCACGAGCCAATTGCGCCAATCGGGCAATGGGATGTTCCACTTCTTTTCCGGCTGTCATGATCAAATCGGCTACCTCATCAATCACCACCACGATGTACGGCAAAAACCGATGGCCCTCATTGGGATTGAGCTTTCGCTTGAGGAACTTCGCATTGTATTCCTTGATGTTACGTACCAGGGCGTCCTGTAACAAGGCATACCGATTATCCATTTCCACGCACAAACTGGTTAGTGTTCGGATCACCTGCTTGTTGTCGGTAATAATGGCATCAGCATCACCGGGAATTTTAGCGAGGTAATGGCGCTCAATTCGGTTGTACAGTGTTAGTTCTACCTTCTTGGGGTCTACCAGCACCAACTTCAGTTCTGCCGGATGTTTTTTATACAACAATGAGACCAGCAGGGCATTTAGTCCTACCGATTTTCCTTGTCCGGTTGCGCCTGCCATCAGCAAGTGAGGCATCTTGGCAAGATCGGCTACGTACACTTCATTGGAAATGGTTTTACCCAAACACACCGGCAAGTCGAACTTGCTTTGCTGATATTTCTTGCTGAGAATGTTAGATCGCATGGACACGATTTCCGGTGTCTTGTTGGGCACCTCGATACCAATGGTTCCTTTACCCGGTATGGGCGCAATAATCCGAATACCCAACGCCGCCAAACTGAGGGCGATATCGTCCTCCAAATTCTTGATTTTCGAAATCTTGATACCTGGTGCCGGAACAATCTCAAACAGGGTTACCGTAGGACCAATGGTGGCTTTAATTTGCGACACCTCGATCTTGTAATTCTTCAGCGTTTCAACAATGAGATCTTTGCTTCGTTTGAGATCATCTTCGCTTACCTCGGTTTTGGAATCGGCATATTCATTCAGGAATTGTATTTCCGGAAACTTGAATGACGACAGATCCAGCCTTGGATCATATTCCGTATCCAATCCCTGATGCTCGATGGGCTTTACTACCGGCTCTTCCACGATTTCCTCCTCCACCGTACGGTTGATTTCCAGATCAAGGTCGTTGGATTTTTCCGCAACCGGCTCCGGCTTCTTAACTGGTTCAGCCGGTGTTACCGGAAGGTCCCGAACTACATTTTCCTCCTTCTCTGGAACGTTAATTTTATCCTTTTCGAACAGTGTTTCGGTAGGAATATTTAGGTCGATATCGTCCTCATCATCTTCCGCACTTCCGGATTTACCACCCCGCTTAAGGCGCACATTCATGGCCTTTTTTCCTGCTACGCCGATGAGTTGAAACAGGTCGATGTTGAAATTCCAGATGAGGATGCTGGCGAGAAAAAACAAGAGGAACAGCACCACACCAATCACTCCTGTGAGTGATTCGAGCCAATTAAACAACTGTATGCCAAAAAGTCCGGCTAAAACCGGATAGGAGTTGTGAAAGACGAGGGCAAAAAGCAGTGAAAAGAAGATGACGATGAACAAGGTATACTTCAGCGCCACATAGATGTTAAACGATTTGGAGTTCGAATAAATCCTCAATCCAATAACAGCGGTGAGAAAGGGAAGGGAAAAAGCCGACAAACCAAAACCTCGATGCATCAGTTCAAACGACAACTTCGCACCCAATTGCCGCATCCAGTTTTTGAACGCCTCCGGATACTTTTCGAAGTACTCCGCTCCATTCATGATGGCACTCTCGTCGCTCTTCCACGTGAATAAAAAGCTCACAAAACTCAAGAGCATAAACACTGAAAAAAGGCAGATGAGTCCGCCTACAATCTTCCGCGTTCGCTGATCCTTTAACATCAGGTGCTCCTTCCAGGACGATCCTATTGCGGAGGAATTCTTCTTACTCGTTGTTTTGCTTTTCGTGCTTTTAGCCATGTTGCCCAGTACGCACAAAATTAAACGGGACACCAACCTCCCGTATTTCAGGTAAGCTCAGGCGGGTGTGGAAAATCAGCTGATTTCGAATGTTTTGGCCTCAACCGCCAATTCTGTGTTGGGAAATTCACTTCTTGCCTCTTCCAGCAACGGTTTGAGATCGTCATATCTGGAGGAGAAATGCCCGATAATCAACTGATTAACAGCCGATAATCGTGCAAACTTTCCGGCCTGTTGAGCTGTTGAGTGAAACGTAGCTTCTGCCCTGTCTATTAAAGTACTCAAGTAAGTGGCTTCGTGGTAGAGAACATCCGTTTCAGCAAAGACTTCGGATAATTCAGGCAAGTAACGCGTATCGGTCATGTAGCCGTAGCTAAACGGCTTGCCTGAGGGAAACGTGAGTTCTGCGTTGCCAATTTGTCGATGTTCATCGGAGTAGTCGGCCCCCTCTTTTAACCTGGAATACGCACTTATGGGAATGTTCAGCTCCTCACATCGGGTAATGTTGAGTTTTCGATCGGATTGGTTTTGGACGAAACGGAATCCGTAACACGGTATGCGATGTTCGAGTTGAACCACCTCACAGGTCATGGATTTCAATTCAATTCGTTCACCAGCCTGCAATTCCTTAACCGTCAAGTCAAAACTCAGATGGGACTTGCCACTGCTAAAGTGAGCATCCAGAATGGTACTCAGACCACTTGGACCATATACCGTCAATGGCTTGGACCGGGAGTTCAGCGCCATGGTATTGATCAGTCCGGGCAACCCTAAATAGTGATCGCCATGCAAATGAGAGATAAAAATGTGATTGATCTTCTGGTAGTTCAACCCGTATTGAAGCAACCGGTACTGAGTTCCCTCCCCACAATCAATCAACACCACATCCCGTAGAAAGGTAAAATACTGCCCGGAGTGAAAACGATCTTTGGTTGGTGCCGCTGAACTGGTACCCAATATGGTAATGCTTCCCCTCAATTCAAACCGTCCTCGGCATCCATTTCCTTCTCCAGCCGATCCATAAAGATATAATCCACCGCTTCGTCAAACGACGGAATGGTGGTGATGTCGTTTTCATCCAACACATCACAATCGGGTCGGGAAAATCCAACCAGGAGCAGCAAACCGTTCGCAGCCATCACCGCATCCCGTAGATCCACCAACCGGGAAATGAATTCTTCTTCGATGTTGGATTCACCTAATTGCTGAATAATCACATAGGGGGTCTCCAATAAACCATCCGACAAGGCGGCATTGATTTCATCCATTTCCATCACATCCGACTCACCGGATAATTCCACGAGGTTGTAATCCTCTTCAACATGTATCTCAAACGACATGGTTCAAAGTTCCGAATTTTATGGGTTATTTTGACCCGATAAACGCACTACGACATCAACCAAATGAATCGAACCGCACTAATTACCGGAGCAACCGCCGGAATTGGAGAAGCCACTGCCCTCCGTCTCGCCTCCGAAGGATATAATCTCATCATCACCGGACGACGCAAAGACCGATTGGAAAATGTGAAGAATGAGCTCACCTCAACCTATGGGGTTGATGTTCAAACGCTCCATTTTGATGTGCGCAGTCACGCTGAAGTTACCACCGCCATTGATTCATTGGATGCCAATCAACCCTTGGACGTTTTGGTAAATAATGCCGGCCTTGCCAGCGGTCTGGATCAGATCCAGGATGGTGATATCGAGGACTGGGATAAGATGATCGATACCAACGTGAAGGGATTGTTGTATGTGAGCCGACAGGTCATTCCGCGCATGATTGCACGTGGCAGCGGCCATATTGTGAACATCGGCTCCATTGCCGGTAAGGAAGTGTATCCCAAAGGCAATGTGTATTGCGGAACCAAACACATGGTTGATGCCCTCAATCAAGCTATGCGACGCGAGCTGGCTGAGAGCAACATCAAGGTATCCGCTATTAATCCCGGTGCCGTTGAAACGGAGTTTTCGATTGTACGCCTGCACGGCGATGTGGAGAAAGCCAAAAGCGTTTATAACGGATTCGAGAACCTGGTTGCTGCCGATATCGCCGATGCCATTTCATGGGTTCTCTCCCGCCCGGATCACGTAAACATCAATGACCTCATCATCATGCCCAAAGCCCAACCTGCTGCCGGACAGATTCATCGGAATCAAGGACTTTGAGATGCGGGATTCGGGATGCGGGATGTCCCGGATTAATCAAGCTATTGACCTAAGTCTTTTGAAGATATCGAGCTCTTGTTGTTCGAATAGAGGTTATAATTATTGCCAGGATTTGGCTGGCTCTTATCCGCAAAGTCGAACTTTCTTTTGATGAAAGTTCCTGAATCAATTCAAGAAAAAAAATCGTCTCGTCGCACTCCTCTTCCACTACTTGAAGTTTGTACACAAAGTCCTTTTTGGATTTTGATCTACAAGCCGCCCGATAGTTTGCTGCGACTGAACTGGAACAACGTCTAAGTTGATTGAGATAAGGGCGCATTGTAGAGTGATCATCAAATTGATCACAGAATTTTGCTACATCCACCGCTAAAGTGAACGTTGCCATTTGCAGGTCAATTGGCTTCATAAATCAATAATACGTAAGCCAATACGATCTGATACGATCAGCAGGAATTTTAAGCGTTTAAGTAACTTAGCGTGTTAACATTTAACCGAATCCCGAATCCCGAATCCCGAATCCCG
>JACJZW010000002.1 GCA_020635355.1 Flavobacteriales bacterium | reverse complement strand
GAGTTGGCCCAATCATAAAAGGCCCACCCGTTCATGACACGTCGGTCGTTTTTGCGGAGCATGAAGCAAAAAAAGGAGAATTACGGGTATCAGGCTGCTTTCAGCTGAAATTTATCCAGTTTTTTCCGTGCATCGGGAAGTTTAACCTCAATCACCTTGATGGAATCATCGGATGGTGTTTCATACATGTAATCCAGGAAGAGTGCCTCACACATGGATCGAAGTCCGCGTGCACCCAGCTTAAATTCCATGGCCTTGTCTACAATGTAGTCTATCACATCATCACTGAGTTTGAGCCGCTTTCCTTCCAGATCAAATAACTTTTCGTACTGTTTGATCAGGGCATTCTTTGGAGACGTCAGGATTTGACGCAAGGCATCACGGTCTAAGGCATCCAAATGGGTAAGCACCGGCAACCGCCCAATGATTTCAGGAATTAATCCGAAGTTTCTTAAATCGAACGGAGAAATATGCTGAAGCAGCAAGTCTTTATCGGCATGAAGGCGTTGTTCATTCTCCGACTTAAACCCGATGGCCGATGACGTGATGCGTCGTTCAATAATCCGGTTGATGCCTTCAAAGGCTCCTCCGCAGATAAAGAGGATATTGGCGGTATTAACCTGAATGTATTTCTGATCCGGGTGTTTTCTACCGCCTTGTGGTGGTACATTCACCATGCTGCCTTCCAGCAGTTTCAGCAAACCTTGTTGCACCCCTTCCCCACTTACATCGCGTGTAATGCTGGGATTGTCGCTCTTTCTTGAGATTTTATCAATCTCGTCGATATACACAATTCCGCGCTCTGCAGATGCTACATCATAATTGGCGGCTTGCAGCAAACGGGTCACGATGCTTTCCACATCTTCCCCCACATACCCGGCTTCAGTAAGAACCGTGGCATCGGCAATACAAAATGGCACCTTTAAAATCCTGGCTAAAGTTTTAGCCATAAGGGTTTTACCTGTACCAGTTTCGCCTACCATCAGAATATTGGACTTATCCAATTCCACCTCATCCGATCCCTCGGTATGTGGCCTGCGTTGTGAGAGGTTATTTAACCGCTTGTAATGATTGTAAACGGCTACGGAAAGCACGCGTTTCGCATCATCCTGACCGATGACATAATCGTCGAGAAACGCCTTTATTTCCTTTGGTGTGAGCAGATCAATTTGCCCTGCACCAGCTTCACGACGCGATTTCTGATGATTTTGTTCTTCGTGAACAATAAGATATCCCTGTTCAATACACTCATCACAGATGTGTGCATCGATTCCAGAAACCAGCAAGTTCACCTCGCTGTTTTTCCGGCCACAAAAGGAACAGGATATATCCGCTTTATTCACTACTTGGTTTTATTCTTGATCAGGATGTCGTCCACCATGCCATATGCTTTGGCTTCTTCCGCTGTCATCCAATAATCCCGATCTCCATCCGATTCAATTTTCTTGAACGTTTGTCCGGTGTGACCGGCAATGATGTCATACAACTCCTTTTTGAGTTTTTTGATCTCATTCACCGTGATTTCCATATCACTTGCCTGACCTTGAGCACCTCCCAATGGTTGGTGAATCATGGTTCTGGAGTGTTTAAGAGCGGTACGTTTTCCTGCGGTACCGGCGCAGAGCAATACGGCAGCCATACTGGCGGCAATACCGGTACAAATGGTTGCTACGTCTGAGCTGATAAATTGCATGGTATCGTAGATGCCCAAACCAGCATACACCGAACCTCCGGGGCTGTTGATATAAATATGAATATCGCGTCCGGGATTGGTGGAATCAAGGAACAAAAGCTGCCCCATGATGATATTGGCCACCTGATCGTCAATGGGTACGCCCAAAAAGATGATGCGGTCCATCATCAATCGGGAGAAGATATCCATCGAGGCGATGTTCAGTTGACGTTCCTCAATAATATTGGGCGTCAACCCCACTGGTCCGCGCATTGGGCGGACACTACTTTCGATATAATGATCTACATGGGTACTGTTAATCCCCATGTGTTTGGTAGCGTATTCTTTAAATTCTTTTCCGAAATCCATGATTGGTCTTTACCCAAAATTAACCATTTATCCGTGATTATGTTCGTGGTTGTGGGACTCAATCATTTTGTAGAAATCTTCAATGTTGATATCCTGTTCCACAATGGTAATCATTGACTTAACCTGATCCGTAACCTTGCGGTTAACCGCTATATCGCGGATACGACGCATGTAATTCTGATCTTCCTTATTCTTTTGCTCGAAATAGCGGATGGTTTCCAAATCCGGATTACCCATGCCATACTGACGCAACATTTGAGCGGTGTAACCAATGGAAACTTGATTGATTTCCTCTTCGGTTACTTCCAGCTTGAATTGTTCGATCACCTTTTCAGTAATCAATTGATTGCGCAATTGATTGCTTTCCTGCTCATACAATTCATCTACATTCTCGGCATTGTAGGTATCCTCATAGGATTGCATCAACCAACGCTTTAGAAATTCGTCCGGTAAAACCAAATTGTGTTTTTCAAGAATCAAGTGCGAGATCATGTGATCCAATTGATTTTCGGCTTCTGAGGCATAGTAGGACTCAAGGTTTTCCCGAATCTTGGAACGGAATTCCTCTTCAGAGGAAACGGCATCTTTACCGAACAAGGTATCAAAGAGTTCCTGATTTACTTCAGCTGGAGTGAACCGTTTCAGTTCTGTCACTTCCAAACGGAAGGTTTTATTCAAGTCATTCAATCCCTCTTCCGGCAAACCAAGCGTTGAACCCAACACCTTGCGATTGTCGTTGAAGAACGCAAATATGTCAACATCCTTCGTATCTCCAACTTTGAGACCCATAAGCGACTTGCGCAACTTCTCATCCTTCACCATTTCGAGTAGAACCGTACTTTCCTTTCCTTCCACACCACCTTCAAATGGTTCTCCTTTGTCGTCCAATTCGGTTAGCAAACCTTTAATTGAATCCTGATCGGTTTCAGTCATCTCGATTTCATTCATCTTACCATATCGACGACAATTGTTGTCAATTTCTTCATCAACGGTCTTATCGTCAATCGAAATGGCATAGCGGGTAAGGCTATCCTTATCGGAAATATTCAAATCGAATTTTGGGGCGATACCCAGATCGAAATGAAAGGTGAAGGTATCGGGTTGATCAAAGTTCATCACCGATTCGTGGTCATTCGAGGAAATAGGTTGACCCAAAATATCCAGGTTGTTCTCCCGGATGTAATTGTTCAATGACTCGCTGGCCATTCGGTTAATTTCCTCAACAAGAAGGGCTTTGCCCACCATTTTCTTAACCATTCCCATCGGAGCAGTTCCTGGACGAAATCCTGGAATACGGGCATTTTTCCGATACTTTTTCAATTCAGAATCCAATCTCGGTTGATAATCTTCCGGCTGGAATTCAATGGTCAATAGCGCGTTCAACGCATCCTTTTCTTCAAATGTTACGTTCACTTCGGAGTAAGATGATTTGTGTGATGATCAGTAATTAAAGAAGTGCGGGTGAAGGGACTCGAACCCCCACGCGGTTAAGCACTAGATCCTAAGTCTAGCGTGTCTACCAATTTCACCACACCCGCAATCTGCTTTCAGGGCTGCAAAAGTAATGTGATAATTCACATCAGACAACTAAAAACAGAAAGGGGTTTTGGTGACCCAAAACCCCTTCCAAAAGGTGTCTAAAAAAGATCTTATTTGACCACGTTCATTTTGCGGGTCACCTCGCTGTCGGCTGTTTTCAACGTATAGAAATACATACCGTTGGAGAAGTTGCTTCCATCAATTTGAATCTCGTGGTTTCCTGCGTTCAGATAACCGAGGTCATTCTGAGCAACGATTTTGCCGGTGGCATCCATTACGGTGTAGGACAAGTCGGCTGCTTTACGCATATAAATAATCACATTGGTGGTACCTGAGAATGGGTTTGGGTAGTTTTGGCTTACCACAAACACTTTGGCATCCTTTTCAATTGGCGCTTCTCCCAAGGTATGTTGTCCAAGGTTGCCATCAAGAATGTCCTGAACTGGAATCGCAGCATACTGGATTTTGTTTTCAACGTTTGGATGAAGTCCGCCAGTACCGTTGTTCTGCAGGTTCGTTCCTGGATGGATATCTTCCTGGAAGATGAAATGAACATAATCATTTGTGCGCTTGGTAAGGCAGGCAAATACGGCCTCCTTGTCACGAAGCTGGGTTGCGTTTTGAGTTTGTGCCCACGTCTCACCATTGTCTTGCGAGTAAGAGATGTGTACATCGCGGAAGTTGGCACCGTAGTCATGGAAGAACAATTCAACCGGACAATCCCAGGTTACAAAGATTCGGTTTTGATCATCACACGACAGTGAAGGGTGGGTAGAGATACTGGTACTTCCGTAGCGGGCTGCATAACTCAAACCATTGGCTGGGTTACCATCGGATCCCATGCTGTTGGTGGTTTCCTGAGCAAAATCGTACAATGTTCCTCCACCGGTTCCGGACCCATCCATGTCGATTGGTGTTCCGCAAGCCTTCAATTCCGTAAAGCTTTCGCTCCAGTGATAGAGATTATAGTACTGAGGGATAAACATGGACTCGTCAGTAGTATCATCATCATAAACACCCAAACGTCCAAATACAACGTGAACGTCATTGTTATTATCGATCAGAACATCCATTGCACCATCATTGGTGGTTACGTTATCATCCTGAGGAATGAGTTTACTTCCCCACTCAAAGGCCCCATATGGGAAGGTGTCAACCACAATCTTAGTCCAGCTATCTCCATTGTCGGTTGATTTCCAAACAGACAAATCGCGGGTCATCCCTCCGATTACAATGGCTACAACAGAATCTCGAACGTCGATTGCATAATTATCTCCACCTCCACGCAAGTAGCGGGTTGAATCATAGCCAGGTAGCAAAATGTGCTCATCTGTCCATGTTTTTCCACCGTCCAAGGATCGGGAGTACGTTGTTGGATTTTCGATGCCTTCAATGAAGACATCCGGCACATCAGACTGACCGGAGAAGTTGGTCAACACGTGAAGAATATCTCCGTTGTTGGCGGTGCGATTCCAAATAGGTTCTCCACCTGTGTAGCTCAATTTCTTGGCTTGAAGAGTCCAGTCGGTTTTACCTTTACCGGTGTTGGTGGTCATAATTAAACCGCCATCTTCAAAATCGTGTCCAATGGTATACACATTACCGTTGGCCAGTACCCCAATTGACGGCCAACCTGTTCGTCGTCCATCAATGGTGTTTCCTTCGGTTCGTTGGGTAGGCATGGCCGCCCAGCTTGTTCCGTCGTAATAGTTGATACCTGTTCCTCGATCCGGCCAAGTTGTACTTGGAGCGGCGCTGATGGTCCAGGCCATGGTGATGGTTCCATCGTCATGCAAAATGGCTCGTCGTCCAACGGAAGCATTGGTTTGCAAATCATAATAGGTATTACCGATTTGAACAAAGTCAAATACATCCCCCCGGAATTTCCCGAGTGATTCCTTTTCTGCAGGAGCCGGAACATATAGTGAATTGGGCGCTGAATTCTCAACAGCCTTAGTTTGCTCATAGGTCATTTTACTCGAAACAGTATTCGGGCTGACCTGATTGTTTTGGGCACTGGCAGCGAATGAGACCAATCCCGCTGACACAAACAGTAACGCTTTCTTCATTTTGTTATCTAATTCTTTATCAATACGTAATGCCGGATTAATAACCGCCCCGGCTTGCGGTTGACAAATCTAAAAATTACTTCATGATTCTGACAACCAATTCTGTCAAAAGTTCGTTTTCATCTGAATGCCCGCCACCCATGCCTTTTGAGCGCAAATCAAACTCGTGAATAACCTTGAAAACCTGGGTCATTTCCATGGCCGAATAGCGTCTTGCCGCATTGAGATACTCCGGCACAAAATAGGGATTCAAGCCCAGAACGGATGCTAACTCTCCCTGATTCACGGTTTTACTGAAGTGAACAAGGTGCACCTTTCTAAAGTAATTATAGATATTGGACAGGACCAGGACAAAGGGATTATCCTTTGGATTGGCCGCGAAGTGCTTTACAATCCGCAACGTTTTGGTCCGATTCTTTTCTCCCAATGACCGGGTCAGTTCAAATATGTTGTATTCCTTGTCCAGTCCCGTATGACGGGACACATCATCCAAGGTTATTTCAGTTCGCCCCTCCATATTGGCCTTGATCTTATCCAGTTCACCGGCAATCTGATGGAGATTGGTACCCGCATTTTGAACCAATAACTGCAACGCCTGTGGCTCCACGGTTAGGCCGAGAGTACTGATGTGGGAGTTCATCCAGGACGATATCTCCCGATCATACAAAACCTTGGTGGTGAGCAAACCGTATTTTTTGAGTTCCCGTCCCACCTTGGCAGACTTGTTGATTTTCTTCCCTTTGTATAAAAACACCAGCACAGTGGAAGGAACCGGATTTTCCAGATACGGCAGTAACTCATCAAATTTGCGAATGTGTTGTGCTTCTCGTACGATAATCAACTGATACTCCGCCATCATAGGAAAACGGCGAGCCGAGGAAACCACATCAATTAATTTTATATCCCTTCCGTAAAGAATCTGGAGGTTAAATGACTTTTCACTTTCGGTGAGAACGGTTTTCTCCAATTCGTCGGCAATCCGATCAATGAAATAAGGCTCCTCCCCTTCCAAAAAATAAATGGGTTCGAAAGAGCGCTTTCGGATATCATTCAGAAGTGATTTAAAGGTTTTGGCCGTCATGCTTGGAACTTCATTCTGGAGGGAATGCGTATCATTGTCCGGTGCAATTTAACTGGGAAAAAATCGGAATAAGAACGCGTGTTGATAAAAACCGGCTTCAGATTTTTGACCCTTTTCGCAAGCGGTATATCTACGTAACACCGGAAGAGGAAGTCCGCCAATTCACGCTCTACAGATTGACCCGGGAACTGGGCTATCCGGCAGCCACTATTGCGGTTGAAAAACAAATTCGCTATCAGAATCTGGCCAAGCGGTTTGACATATTGATCTATGACGGTGCTCAACCTCAACTTCTGATTGAATGTAAGGCACCGGACGTTCCCCTTACCCAAAAAGTGTTTGATCAACTCGCTGCCTACAATCATGTGTTAAGCGTTCCGAATGTGGCCATCACGAACGGCAAAAACACCGTATTTGCCCAACTGAAATCTTCCCCGGATCAATACGTCTATTCAAATGATTTTCCGCCCTTCGGGAGTCTGACCTTTTAAGTTATTTTTGCCGCAAAATTCAATCATGTCTCTTCTAATAATCGTGGTTTTTGTGCTGGGTTATGTTGCCATTGCCACAGAGCACACCATCAAAATTGACAAAGCTGCTTCGGCCTTGATTACCGGGATGCTTTGTTGGGCGATTTATGTCTTTTCGCTGGATCATTCACTTGGACATGACCTTCAGCACATCATTGAACATGGTATCGAGGGAGTGGGATACAGCGGTGGTTTGATCCATCACTTGTATGACATTGCCAGCATCCTCTTCTTCCTGATGGGTGCCATGACCATTGTGGAGCTGGTTGATGCCCATGAGGGTTTTGCCGTGATCACCGATCGAATCAATACAAAGTCGGCGGTCAAGCTGCTGTGGATTATCTCATTGTTGACCTTCTTCTTGTCGGCTGTTTTGGATAACCTCACAACCACCATTGTCATGATTTCGCTGATTCGAAAATTGATTCAGGATAAAAACATGCGATGGTTTTTCGCGGGGATGATTGTGGTGGCCGCCAACGCCGGAGGTGCCTGGTCACCTATTGGCGACGTAACAACCACCATGCTTTGGATCAAAGGACAATTACCGGACGTTCCTCACATGGTACTTAAACTGTTCTTGCCAAGCTTTATGGCGATGGCCGCACCTTTAGCCATTTTGAGTTTTACCATGAAGGGTCAGGAGTTGGAGCGCCCCATGAAGTCAGAAGGCATTGAACACTACATTAATCCCACCACCAACTTTGAGCGCAATTTGATTTTTGCGATGGGAATAGGTGGATTATTGTTCGTACCAATTTTTAAAACGGCTACCCACCTTCCACCATTCATGGGAATGATGCTCAGTTTGGGTATTCTATGGACCACCACCGAGATTATTCATCGCACCAAAAACCGTGAAGACAAACACGATCTTTCTGTTATTGGGGTATTGCAAAAAATAGATGTTGCCAGTGTGCTGTTCTTCCTTGGCATATTAACCGCAGTAGCTGCCCTTCAGGAAATTGGCCACTTAAATAAATTGGCTGTTTTTCTGGATCAGAGTATTGGGAATATTTATGCCATTAACGTGGTCATCGGTTTCCTATCTTCCATCGTGGACAACGTGCCGTTAGTTGCCGCTGCACAGGGCATGTACCATGAAAAGATGGTGATGGCCGCCAGCAGTCCTGAGTTACTGGACTTCGCAGCAAGTGGCAATTTCTGGTTATTCCTCGCGTATTGCGCCGGTGTTGGTGGAAGCACGCTGATCATTGGATCGGCTGCAGGCGTGGCTGCTATGGGATTAGAGCGAATTGATTTCTTCTGGTATCTTAAAAAAATTAGTGGGTTGGCTGCTATTGGTTACCTCGTTGGTGCCGGTATGTACTTCCTGATGTATTCCTGATGCTCGAAGGCAAAAAAATAGTGGTGGTGCTGCCCGCCTACAATGCAGCAAAAACGCTCGAGATTACCTATCGGGAAATCCCCTTTGATATAGTTGATGAGGTGGTATTGGTGGATGACGCCAGCCCGGACAATACAGTGGAGCAAGCCCAAAAATTAGGCATCAAACACATTGTGCAGCATGCCCGGAACCGTGGATACGGGGGGAATCAAAAGTCATGTTACCAAAAGGCATTGGAGCTGGGTGCCGACATCGTAATCATGCTTCACCCCGACTATCAATATACACCCAAACTCATAAGAGCCATGTCCAGCATTATTGCACATGGGGTGTATCCGGTGGTCTACGGATCAAGGATTTTGGGAAAGGGGGCATTAAATGGCGGAATGCCCATGTATAAATACATTGCTAACCGGTTATTGACGCTCACTCAGAATATTCTGATCAACCAAAAGCTCTCAGAATACCATACCGGTTACCGTGCCTTCAGCGCGGAAATATTCAACAAGATCGATATTGAAGCAAACTCAGATGATTTTGTATTTGATAATGAGATGACCGCTCAGATCTTTTATGCCGGCTACGAGATTGGTGAGGTAACCTGCCCTACCAAGTATTTTGAAGAGGCCTCTTCCATCAATTTCCAGCGCAGTGTTAAATACGGGCTGGGCGTGCTTCGCGTAAGTATCCAGTACCGACTTCAAAAATGGGGTTTAGGCCGTTTCGGGATCTTTTCTTAGGAATGTGATCATTTTAAAGATCAACGCAATGGATTTGGTCAGATTGAATTCTTAAAGACCACAACTTTAACTTAGTAGACGCATAAGATGTCATGGCAACTCGATGAGGTGTTATGACCATAATTCAAACGCAGATTCTGTGCTTCTATGTTAAAAAGTGCGGACAACTGCAAATAGCCCATCGTTGGGAAAAACAAACGCTTAGATTTCTAGATCTTACGGAGGATTTTCAGGGATTTTCCGATCTTTCGAATGGGGAGGGGTGGCTTTAGCCCGGCAGTTTTTCGCCACTTATAAATCACCATTATTTGGAATCATCTGCTAACCGTAACCAACGAACTGTGAATCGCTATTTTCTAACTACCACCCACTTGACAGTACTGAGTGAAGTGAACATCCAAGGCTACTCACGTCATCGAATTGAACGCAGCAAACAACTCACCTAAATTCTGCCTCTCAACGTTATTGATCAAACCGACCACCTACTCACTTTTATTCCCCATCTGAACATCGCAATGCTCAAAGCGGAAGTCGTTCGCCAGTTCCCCTGCCATGGCCCAACTTGCACATGCTAATGATTTTCGACCGAGATAGAATTCCGCAATTCCCTTATTGTAATAGGCCAATTCCTGATCATCATATCGCAATTGAATGCATTGCTTAAAATCCGATAACGCCTCTTCATATTTTTTAAGTTGAAGGAGGTAATATCCCCGTTCAAACAAGACCGTTGGCATATTGGGGCGGATTTGAATTGCTCTGCTGAAATCGTCAATGGCCAGCTCAATCATCCCTTCAGCCGCATATAAATTACCTCTTCCCACATAGGCATATACATCCCTATTATTGGCCAACAAATAGATGTTATAATCCTCAATCGCCTCGAGTCTTCTTCCAAGTTGTCCCAACAAGGTGGCTCTAAAAAAGTAGGCATCAGAATGACCTGGTTCCATTTCAATGGTCCGATTGGCATCCAATAAGGCTCCAGACGAATCCTTTAGCATCAACTTCACCTCGGCGCGAGCCAGATAACCATTCGCATTAGCTGGTTCCAGATTGGAGACGATTTGATAATCTGCCAAGGCATTGTCCTGCTTTTCCATGATAAAATTCAACTCCGCACGAGCCAAATACCCTTGCGGATCTTTGGGCCTACGAATCACATAGTGATTAAAATCCTGAAGGGCCAGTAAATGATAACCACGTGCTTCATTAATCACACCGCGATTAAAATAAGCCTGGGCCATATTGCTATCCAGCTGAATGGCTCTATTCAAGTCATTCAAAGCCATGTCATACGTCTGAAGTTCTGCGTAAACACTTCCCCTCCCATAATACGCCTCCGCCAGAAAAGGTTCCATTTCAATCGCTGTAGTATAATCTTTTATGGCACCCAGGGTATTCCCCTCGGCCATTTTCTGGTTCCCCTTTTCCACCCAGGTGTAAGCTGATTGGCTCATTCCCAATTGGGAGAACATCAGCGTAACCCACATCAATACCATGTGCTTCATAACGAACAAACTTAGAATCCGTCTACCCAATGAGGTCTATTGTCTTATGCCCTGAATAGTTTGGATGTACGTGATATCGGACAAATACATACCACTCAGACCAAAATGGTAATTGCCTAAATCCTATGTTTGAATCATGATGAGTAAAAAACAGCGTCTATTCGTGATTTTAGGAGCCATCTTTTTGTCCAATGCTCTGCTGGCTGAATTCATCGGTGGCAAAATCTTTTCGGTTGAACACACCTTGGGTTTACCGCTACTGAATTGGACGATCTTCGGTTTTAACCTGAGTATGAACATGACGGCAGGAGTTCTCCTGTGGCCGGTTGTTTTCATACTTACCGATATCATCAATGAATACTATGGAAAGAAGGGCGTTCGGTTCTTATCCTTCCTTACAGCCATACTCATCAGTTATTCGTTCATCATGATCTATGGCGCCATTGGATTGCGGCCCGCCGATTTTTGGATCACTACCCGAACCCATGTGGGTATACCGGATATGGACGTGGCCTTTCAGCAAATCTTTGGTCAGGGAATGTGGATTATCGCCGGATCGCTTGTGGCCTTTCTAATTGGACAGATTGCCGATGTAACGGCCTTTCATTGGATTCGAAAAATAACCGGTGCCCGAATGTTATGGCTTCGGGCCACCGGTTCAACGTTAGTTTCTCAGTTCATCGACACCTTTGTGGTGTTGATCATTGCCTTTAAAATTGGGCAAGGATGGCCGCTCAAACAGGTGTTGGCCATTGGTCTGGTTGGCTACCTGTACAAATTCATTGTGGCCATCGTTCTAACACCCCTACTTTACCTCATACACGGTATCATTGACCGATACCTTGGTCATGAGGAAGCGCATCAAATGATGGAAGAGGCTGCCCGTCAGGCTGATTAGCGCACCATCAATCGCTGGGTCACGGCGTGTCCCTCAGCCTCAATGGTGAGGAGATAGATTCCGGATGCCACCGATGAAAGATCCAATTGCGTAATTAATTGATCACTCTTTGCGGTCAATACCGTTGATCCATTCAGATCCGAAATGAGGATGTTCATCCCAGTGTGAATGTTGCTCAATTCAATGGTTAACACATCCTGAACCGGCGACGGATACACCTTCATCAGCCCCTGACCCAATGAATGGATCGAACTGAAATCTGGTAGATTGAGTGTTTGCTCCGCCTCAGCCAAACAGCCACTGTTGTCTTCTACCTCCAGTTTAACCACCACCGTTTGATTGGAACTGGTTTTATAGCTATGATCAGGTGAGGTTAACACGCTTGTGAATCCATCCCCAAAATCCCATAAATAGCTGCTGTGTGCTGTAATTTCAGGTGTAAATGTGTACAACGATCCAGAGCTGTCGTAACTAAACTTGGCATTGGGTGTTGGCACAAGATTGAGATAGATTACTTCTGATGTATCCATACAAACACCTTTTTCAACCGCCACAAAGGCTGAATCACCATCCTTGAATTGATCTTCGTAATAGAAGCTATCGGATGAACTGGTTCTCAATGTATTATTCACATAGAATGAATACACATCATTTCCTGGACTAGCCCGAAATTCGATGGTATCATCCTGGCAGAAATAATTCGATGGTTTTTGGGTTTGAAAGTTCAACAAACCAATTTTATCAATGTGAACAGGGAAGGTCAGTTCCTTAGCTGGGCAACCTAGCGCATTCGAATCGGTCACTTCAATCAGATACGATTTTTCAACCAGCGGAGAAAATGTAAAAACGGTATCGGTAAAGGCGCTGCCTCCTTCAAAAGACAAGGAGAAACGCTCATTGGCCAAACCATTTACCTCAACACGTAGTTCCTCTCCATCACAAATTTGTGAATCAGCAACAACAACGGCCTTGAGTGGGCTGCAAGCCCCGGTTCGGCAAACTTGTTTGGCAACTTCGGTATAGAAACATGGCGATTTCGTTACCCCTCTCACCCAAAGCTCATAATCTTTCTCCGGAATCAGTCCGGTCATTGAATGACTATTTCCGGTTTTTCCTGAGGAAGGCGTGATCCAGGTTGCACCACCGTTGATGCTCACTTGAGCTCCATTGTGTGATTGAAGACCTGTCCAATCGTATTCAAGACTAAACGGGGTTCGATCTGAACATTGTACCGTTGGTGCCGGAACACGAGGCACGTGTGTAAATTGGATGGAATCACTATTGGAGCCAATACAACCATTGTTATCCTTCACCCGTACTGAATAATGCCAATTGGAGTCAACATTTACATCGAGTAAATTGGTATCTGATCCAGCGATTAATTGATCATTCCGATACCAAAAAAAGCTGTCGTAGCCTGAGGTTGCCGTCAATCTTACCACATCATTCTGACAAACCGAATCACCTGTTTGGTTTGACGTAAGGGTTGCCTTTGTATCATTAAAATAGGATACGGTTATGGAGTTGCTGACCTTCTCACAGGTAGAACTTTTAACGGTCACAAAATAGGTTCCAGGCGTGGTGATGGTGGCCTTATTCCCAGTGGCTCCGTTGCTCCATTTATAGGTCCAGGTTGGGTTGAAGTTAGCAACGAGTTCAATGGACCCTCCTTTGCAAACATTGCGGGTTGCGGCGCCTTGAATAAAGGCAGTTGGCGACTGAAGTACCTGAATGTTGATGGTATCATAGCCAGACCATCCTTTGTTGTTCTTCACTCGAACCATCGCCTTTTGATTTCCCTGAAAATTGTATGAAACCTGAGGCGTACTATCGGATGAAATACTAGGACTTCCATTGGGGAACAGCCAGGAATACGTAGTAGGATTACCTGTTTTCTTTGTGCTGAAATCAACAGGTGTCCCTGCACAAACGATGGTATCGCTTGCAACAGCCTCAACAGTTGGAAGCAAGGTTGACGGAGCAATATTGAAAGTCTTTGCGTAGATGTAATCACCGGACGTTCCACCATTACTATTGGTAGCATTACAGGTTACATAAAATTTAATGTCACCCACGTTGCTGGAAGGTGCCGTCCATTTATATTCCCAATCAATGCCATTAGTCTTGGTGGCTGATGTGCCTCCTGATGTGTGCTCAACATACTGACGGGTTTGTCCACTTACAGATGCTGTTCTTTTCTGAGTTCTGGATGAATTTGTAATGGTCACATCTCCGGCCGGGCTATTGTTGCTCGCTGCCAATGCCGTAACATTAAATCCAAATTTGGATCTGCCGGATTGAGTCATGGAAATGGTAATGGTATAGCTGGAATCCGGAATGTATCCATTGCCGGTAAAGTTACCATCCAACAATAAGTTGGAAAGTGCACCACCTGAGTTGAGAGATCCACTGTGACAACTGGTACAGTTTCCCTCCCCCGGGGCATTTGTGTAACCACCTCCGGGACCGGATGTGGACGTTACAGAAATAATTGAAATGGAGACGAAAGCCAGCGTCAATAAAACAGTAAAGATCTTCTTCATTAGGTTGAATTTAATTGTAGATGGCGGCAAAAGTATTCTTTCCAAATGTCTCCATCCTTGAGCCTCAACCTAAAATGGGGCAGATTTTACAAACTAACTTTTACGGGCATTTTTCATGATCTCTGTAATCAATGCCGACTCAGCTGCCGATTGATCCGCGATCTGTATGAAACTTCCTGAACCGGAAGTAGCAAGTTTCTGCATGAACAGTCTGGGTTCTTCCTTCTTTCCAAACCCAACAACCGAGGTATTTACTCCGTAATTCGCATGCAACCGAGCCATGGCATACAAATCATCTTCAGTTACTTCCGGAGAATTGAACAGGCCATCCGTTGCTAGTATCACCTGATTATTACCTCCAGTGATGAAGTTTTGAACGGCAAATTCATAAGCCATGGTTAACCCTTCAGCGCCATAGGAACTTCCGTTTGCACGTAATTCATCAATTACATAGTTGATGGAATCTTTGCGATCACCAGGGGTAGATTGAAGTTTAATTCGCGCGGTTCTGGAATAGATGATAATCGTGACCATATCTTGCGGGCGGAGCACCGACACCAGACTCTTCATGGAGGTTTTCATCGATTCCAGTTTATCATCAATCTTCATGGAACCGGAAACATCAATCAGGAAAACCACATTATTAGAGGCGTATTTCTTTGAGTTGAGTAATCCTCCTTCATCAAAGTCTTTTTCAGGGACAGCCGGCTTAACAACGGTGTCGGACGAAGCGATTGGTGTTTCCTTCGGCGTGGTATCTTGATTGTCTTTTACAACGATCACATCCCGCTCAATGATCTTGCGATCCTTAAACCGCTCATCCATCATCTTTCGGATGCGCTCGATGGCATCGGCATCATTTTTCTGAACCTTATCAATTTCGATCACCACATCATCACCCTCCTTATCGGAGGCATCAGGAACCGACGGATCTTCCAATGGATTGGGTTCCAGTTCAAATACAAGATGTCCCACGTTGGGGTTGATGTACTGAACATGGGTCAGTGATTTGTAGCCCGGCTTGGAAATCTCCACCTCATATAATCCAATGGCCACATTCTTTAAGGGGACCTGATACTTCTTGGTATGCTCAATGAAGTAATCAGACTGAGCCCCGGAAATCAAGATGTCAACACCATTAATCACCTTACCGGTTGATTTGTCATACACTGTCACCGTGGTTACCACTGTACGCTGATTTTCATTTTTATCCGGATTTACCCGAGGGCAAGCCGTCTTGGCATCGGGGTGAAACGATTGAATCTTACCCTTGAGTCGAAGATAAATGGGATCATTGGAGCCGCTAACATACAACTCTTGAGTAATAGAAAAAGGCCCTTCCTCTTCGGTGTAGTACAGTACTTCGATATCCACGGATTGACCCGGTTCTATATAGCCTTCCGGCAGATGAATGTACAAATCACGCTGGTACTGAATTGGAAGAAAAAGCATCCGCTGGGAAGTGGTATTCGTAAAGGTGAATACAGCCTTGGGATTGTTCCACAATTTAACCTTACCGTGGTTGTAGGTTGATGGTGTGAGGGTTTGTGCCTGACCAATCTGGGCTCCAAACGATCCAACCAAACAACAGGCAAGCACTACAATCAGTTGCACCTTGACGACCTTAAACAGATGGTTGGATAACAATACCATTTGGTGGTTAACGTTATGGGTTAGCGTATTATTTTTGACAATCCTCGAGCAAATCAACTCAAAAATCACTCCACATTTTTGATCAACTGCTATAAAATTCTGGAAGTCCCCAACTTCGCTCATTCAAAGGAAATTCAGCGTGCGTATCGCGTCATGGCGAAGCGCTATCATCCGGATGTAAACAGCTCATCTGATGCTCAGGAAATCTTCGTAGTTGTTTCAAAGGCGTATCAAACCCTCATCGATCCGCAAGCCCGGGAAACGCATGACACCCAACTCAAGAATGCCCTGCTCTGGGAAAGTGAAGGTGCCTATACCCGCAAGATGCGCAAGATGCAGGATGATCGCATCAGCGAGGAACGACGTAAAAGATGGGCTCACGATGCCGCCAAACGGGAAATGAATGAGTTTGACCGGAACAATGCTCGATTCTCGTACACCAATCGAATTGTGTTGGGCAGCGTTGGAGTGATGATGGCACTTACTCTGATTTTCAAGAATTATTTCATTGACCTCAACTCGAATGAGCTTCCATTAATGGTTGCCGGCTTCGCGTTGTTTGTTACCTCCGCAGTCTTAATTCTGGCTGGGATTTATCGCAAAATGCGGATTGCCGTTTTGTTAAAACGCAACCAGCGCGCCTATGAAAAATGGAGTTTCGGCATCTTTTTTCTCATCCTGATCACCGGACCGCTATTAGTGTACAGCTTGTCGTCCTATCGTAAATCCTACCACCTGGAGCACTACGCATCATTAGCTACAGCTACCATTGTGGAAGTTACCTATGATGATTTGGTCATGTACTCATTTGAACCCATTGGAAGTGACGAACTCATCGTAAAACGTCAAACCCTGGGTGAAAAGCACATTTACAACCTGGACGAAGGATGGATAATCATCCGCTATTCTCGCGCCGATCCCAGAATCGTTGAACTGGTGGAACGTATCCGTTAAGTTTATTTGGTCTTCTCCCCTACAAACTGATCTTCCTTGTGTTTAAAGAGGACGTTGAAGGTGGTTAACGATCCATATATCCGCGTGACGTATTGTTGAAGATTAACCTTTTCATCGTCTGTTAGCGTTTTGTGCGCATTGATGTTTTGTTCCAGCACCCGCAGTCGGTCCCGTACCATCACAATTTTGTGAAAGAAGGTGTTGATTGGAATTTCCTTTACCTGAAGATTTTCATCCTTAGGTTCCAGCACCAGTAAACCATCCCGCCACCGATCTGCAATTTCAACGCGCTCCGTAACGTCCGTGTATTTCTGAAGCAATCGATCCAGAACATCCTCCACTTCATCCATGCTTACCATGTTATTTTCGGCCTCAATAACTTCCACTACTTCCAGTTCGTCTTTGCGATCTATTTCCCGTAGTCCGCCCTCGAAGAAGCTAATGGAGAGGTATTCCAAACCAATTTTGCAGATAATGCCTTGTCCGTATTCCGAGTGCTTAACCCGTGTTCCTATTCCAATGTGTTCCATGGCCGACGAAATTAATCATGCCTTCAGAATTTCCATCAGCCAAACATCTGGTCAAAATCAATTTCATTCACCGACCTTTGGCTCATGAATGGTCCACTCCTACCGTTGAATGAAGTGCCGGAAGATTTCAATTTCCAGATTGGAATGCGATTGCGGGTATATCACATCGGAAGAGCTGTGAATACAGAAGATGATTTCTATGAATACCTGATCACCTACCTCCCATGGCAATCGGATGCCGCGATTTTGGTGAATGTAACCCCAGGGTCGGCAAAAGCTGGCTTCACCTACACCGGTTCTGTGGCCATTGATCGATCAAATGGTGGAGTAAAAATCACCAAAAGCGCCTTTCGACATACGTTGGGTAGTGAACTGCTTCACTGGTTTCTGGTTATAGAAGAGTAAAGAATCCACCTGAACGTACCATCCACATACCGCGTATTTATTCCAGGCAAACTAATGCTGTCAGGGGAATATGCCGTTTTACATGGTGCCAGTGCATTGGCCATCCCTACCCGATTGGGACAAACATTTGAGTTCACCTCCGAAGGAGCGCACATTCAATGGGATTCAAAAGATCACAACGGAAACACCTGGTTCTCATGCCAAATGGATCCGGATGATCTCGATGTCCTTCAGACTACGGATTCCGGAATATCAAGGAGACTTCAGCTGCTGTTGAATTACTGTTTTCAGTTCCGTCCGGAACTTCGTGGTAGTTACCGGATCGAAAGCCGACTTGATTTTGACCGATCCTGGGGATTGGGCAGCAGTTCGTCCTTGGTGGCGGCCCTAAGTTCCTGGGCTGATGTACCCTTCTATCCATTGTTAAAATCCGCCTTTTCAGGGAGTGGTTACGATGTGGCTGTTGGCCTGGAAAAGTCGCCTATCCTTTATCGAATCGAAGCTGATGCACCCAATGTATCAGCGATAAATTTCCATCCAACATTTTCCAATGACCTGTTTTTCGTTTATCTGGGACAAAAGCAAAACAGTGAATCTGAGATTCAGACAATGCCCCATGTTTGGGATGGTCAACTAATCGAGGCTATTTCGAAGATCACCCATTCGATGAGCCGAACAGAAAATCTGAGATCATTCACTGCACTTGTTCAGGAACATGAAGCACTACTGTCCCATCAGCTTCAACGTCCTACCATCAAGGAACGGATATTCCATGATTTCGATGGAGCCATCAAATCCTTGGGTGCCTGGGGAGGCGATTTTATTCTGGCAACAGGCCGGGAATCAGCACAGGACTATTTTAAAAACAAGGGTTATTCAATCGTGATTCCCTATTCCGATATGATTTACTCTCCTCAACCCCACTAAATTTGTGGCGATTTGAAGGCATCAGAACCATTTATAACCCAATGGCAAAGTCCATCCAATATTGCCCTGGTCAAATACTGGGGTAAGAAAGGATTTCAGCTCCCGTCCAACGCCAGCATCAGCTTTACCCTGGACGCCTGCCATACCACCACCCGTTTAGCCGCAACACCCGGTGATCTGCACCTTTCCATTCGCGTTAATGGGAAAGAACAACCCAGTTTTCTGCCAAAAATTGAGCAGTTTTTCAAGCATATCTCTGAGTTGTTTCCGGCACTTAAAAACTTCAACTATTCCATTGACACGAGCAATACCTTTCCGCATAGTAGCGGTATTGCCAGTTCCGCCAGCGGGATGAGCGCCCTCGCGCTCTGTGTGGTGGATCTGCTGGCTGATCTCAACGAAGAATCGTTTAGTCCGGAGCTTGCCAGTAACCTGGCACGCATAGGCAGTGGTAGTGCCTGCCGATCGGTTTACGGCGGTTTGGCTGAATGGGGTAAACATGCCAACTTCACAGGAAGCTCCGATGAATACGCCATTCCATTTACAGGATATGATGAGGTGTTCAATTCCTTTCACGATGATATCCTCATTGTGCATGAAGGATCCAAGTCGGTTTCCAGTACTGTTGGACATTCCTTGTTGAACGGACACGCCTTTGCGACACAGCGATTTGAAGAGGCTGAAAAAAACATGTCCCGCATGAAGGCCATTCTTCATTCTGGCGATTTGGATGATTTTGTGGATCTGGTGGAGCGTGAGGCGCTGATGCTGCACGCATTGATGATGACGTCAACCCCATCTTTTATTTTGATGAAGCCGGAAACAGTGGCGATTATCGATGCCATCCGGGCCGATCGAATCGAAAAAGGACATCACATCTGCTTTACCCTGGATGCCGGAGCCAACGTTCATATGTTATATCCGGAGAAAGATGCCCACTACGCAAACGAACTAATCACCAGCAAACTTGTTGACTATTGCGAAAACGGCCGCTATATTCGCGACAGAATAGGACGTGGTCCGAAACGGATTCATGCTTAAAGATTCGCTTTTCTACGCCAAAATCCTCCTCTTCGGAGAGTATGGAATCATCCAGGATTCCATGGGATTATCTATCCCGTATAGCTCCTATAACGGCGCATTGACCTTTGAAAACCCCGCCGACGAAAACAGTCAGTCATCCAATCAACATCTTCACGCTTTTGCTCAATACCTTATTGAACTTCAGGCAAAAGGTAGCTTGTTGTTTGACCTGAATTCAGATGAATTGTTGGCAGATCTTCAAAAAGGCATGCACTTTAACAGCAGCATTCCTCAAGGATTTGGTGTAGGTAGTTCCGGTGCATTGGTGGCTGCCGTTTACAAACGTTACGCCTTAAACCGGATTGCGGTAACGGAGAAGCCCGATGGGGCGTCCATCGCCAAACTCAAACTTATCTTTGGTCAGATGGAGTCCTACTTCCATGGTAAAAGCTCTGGCCTTGACCCGTTGATTTGCTACCTCAATCTTCCGGTGCTGATCAAGTCCAAGGACGAAATGGGAACGGTAGGATTGCCTGAAAACACCACCGGAAAAGGAGCGATCTTCTTAATCAATAGCGGTATTCCCGGTAAAACGGAACCTATGGTGAACATCTTCATGGAAAAGATGAAGCACGAAGGTTTTCGCAACATGCTGAAAACCGAATTTAAAAAGTACAATGATGCCTGCATTCAGGCATTCCTGAAGCGTGATCTCAACCCGCTGTTCAGCAATATCAAGCAACTATCCAATTTGTTGCTTCACAACTTCAAACCGATGATACCTGTGGTATTTCACAAGCTTTGGAAAGAAGGGATTGAGTCTAACGCGTATTATCTGAAATTATGCGGTAGTGGTGGAGGTGGTTACTTCCTCGGGTTCACTCAGAACATCGATGAAGCACGTAAGCGGTTGAAAGATTATCCGCTCGAAATCGTTCACACATTCTGATTGTGCCTGTTCTGAGTCGGGCAAACCGAGTTCGTCTGGTCAAATTTCTGGCATTCCTTTCCATCATTCGTTGGCCCATTGTGTTGTTTGTGGCCATGGCACAATACCTCGTTGCCTTCTTTGTTTGTAACCACCTGGCAGTATGGCAAACGGTACTGTTTGACACAAAAGTTCATTTGATTGTACTTTCATCGGTATGTATCATTTCAGCCGGATTCATC
This sequence comes from Flavobacteriales bacterium, assembly GCA_020635355.1. Taxonomy (GTDB): domain Bacteria; phylum Bacteroidota; class Bacteroidia; order NS11-12g; family UBA9320; genus WGNA01. The sequence continues at coordinate 455,659 of JACJZW010000002.1, read as the reverse complement.
ATCAATAGCTTTTATGACCTCGAAAAGGACCTTGTCAACAAACCCCACAAGACGTTGTTCAATCGGGTGATTAGCAAGACATTCTGCTTATATGTCTATTTTGCCCTCAATCTGATTGGGTTGATGGTTTCGGCATTTGGCTCACTGAACATCCTCATCTTTTTCACGGCCTTTGTTTTTGGATTGTGGTTTTATTCCCACAAACTTCAAAAAATCCCACTCATTCGGGAGTTATCTGCGTCACTTCTGGGTGTGGCCGCGGTATTTGCGATCGGGCTTCATTACAATGTGGTGAATAAGGTACTCATTGTTTACGCAGCTATTTTGATGACCATTATTTTCAATCGGGAAATGGTGAAAGATTTTCGAAATTTTGAAGGAGACCGAGTAGCCGGCAATGATACCATGGTTGTTTTTCTGGGTAAACGATCTGCATACTGGCTGCATTTGGCACTGAGCCTCGTAACCATCTTGCTGACCTTAGTTTTTACCACCTATTCAAGTCGGTCCTTCGACAATCTCTACGCTGGCTTGATGATTACCCTGCACCTCATTGCCGCCGTTCTATTGATTCAACACACACAATCCAACCGGGTGAGATGGGCGCATCGAACCTTTAAACTGTTATTGATCCTGTCGACCTTTTATCTGGTGTTTCTGTAACCAAATTCCCGACAAAAAGGAAGATGATCTGCAGGTACGCCAAAAGGTAGATGGAATCTTCCAATGGAATGGTTCCCATTCGAATACCCAAATTTTCCGCATTGTTATACCAAACTACGGGTTCCGCGGTAAACGCACCTGTTAAGGCAGTATTGAAGATAAAAAATGGAATCAACGTAATGGCGTACATCAGCCAAAACCACGACCAGTTTACGTGTCGAAAAGCACTAATGAGCATAGAAACAGAAGCTACCCCAAATGCCATTTGCGTGTAGATGCCATCCGCCCAAATTGCGATCATCCCTATTAGAACTCCTAGTCCGATGTGTATCCATCGATGTGGGAACACAGGTAAACGATGTTTGAAGTAATGCACCGATGCCAGGATGAAAAAACAGGCATACGGCGTCACGATGAACCATAGCCACTCTTCCAGCGGGAGGTGAAATAAGGTGAACGGAAGGTGAAAATCATCATTAAAGCCCCAAACACCATCAGCGGTAAACCACACATCCCAGGGCCAATAGATCATATTCGCAACCAGTATTCCTGCGAATAAGGGACGAAGCCAACGCCTATACCCAATGCGCTTATCCCACGTCCACAAAAGCGGAAAGAGGATGGTAAGGACGTCAAGTATGAGGTAGAACCATTGTGCCATTGAGCCAATGAGGTAGTATGCATTATTCAACGCGTTATGCAAGAATTAGTTTGAATTAGGAAGGATAACCAATCGCGTGGCATCAATTCCTGTAGCGTGGTGAACGAGCAAAATATAGGTACCCGGAGTGATATGACGCAGATCAATCCTTAAATCGGTGCTTAGCGTAATGCGACTTATAGAACTTCCATCCATGGCCACCAACTGAATCTCTGTATTGGGAATAACTCCAGATAATTTAAATAATCCGTTGGATGGATTGGGTAGTATTCTGATTGGAACTTCCGACTGAATTGACCGGGCTGATACAAAGCTAAGGTGAAGTGTATCAGAAGTGGCGCTACACCCGTATTCTGCCGCGGCGGTAAAATAGATGTGTTTGGTTCCTCCTCCTCCTCCAATAAATGTATCCATTTCGGTTACTCCCGCCCATTGATGTACAGATATGTATGGATTATTATCGTAGGCTACAAAAACGTTGACATCACTGGACTGGTTCAAATTAAACCGGTACCACAACACCGCATCATCCAGCTCCCCTGTGAACGAGTTAATTTTAGGGTACGGATGGTTGACTACCCTGAACTGCGTATCTGAGATACACCCCGCATCGCTGGTAACTCGAATGGTATAGGCATAGGTTCCGGGTGTATTGGAATGGAACACCGGTTGATTTATCGTATCGGAATTCAAACCCGACGACGGTACGATCTTCAACACCTGACGATCCGGTTCATTGGCCAATCCAACCGATATGGAATCCCCTGCACACGACTGAAAAAGGGTGTCCAACAATTCCAACCTGGGATAGGCGTGAACAGCGACAAAAACGGAATCGGCACCGGTACATCCACTGGACGTGTCCACGATGGCCACATGATACCATTGATCCTTCTCGGCAAAAAAGGTAACAACCGGTTGAGTTGAATCAGTGAATTCAGATCCGGGAGACCAGCTAAACTGGAAGGAAGTGGCCGATGTTCCCAACATCGTTAAATCACCTTTACACACATCTTTACGTCGTTTCCAGTTATTCAATTTGATGTTAGGCGACACTTCAACCACGGTAAATCCGCTATCCGAGCAACCGAATTGGGCATTCGTTGCTTTGAGCTGGAACTGAAACCAACCGGAATCTGTTGCCATAAAGGACGCGAACAATCCGTTGGAATTGGTCAAGTTGTTATTAGGTGACCAGGTGTACTGAACATTACTGGAGTCTCCTTTGGCCAGTGTGACTGCGCTGCCTTTGCAAACATGAACCGTATCATCCAAATGAATGGATACATCCGGGGTTTTGTACAACGTGACTTTTTTACTGGGACTCACAATGGATGGATGAGTTGACCTCAGCCTATAAACCATGGTAGTTCCGGAATAGCCGGTTGGAATCTGGCATCGAATCGAATCCGGTCTGGAAGTGGATTCCACTCTGCCGGTAGTTTGAGCATTGGCAAAGGAGCCATTGCCATCGGAGAATTCAACCAGATAGGCGTTTCCTGATTGGTAGGAACCTATTCCATCGGCAAACGGACTCAGATAAACCGTAACCGAATCTCCGCCGCATCCTTCAAGTTCATTGGTGGCTTCAAAGTAGTGTAAACGCTGAAACTCCAGTTTGTTGCAGAGAAAACAGACCACAAGCAACAAATCGTCGGCTGAATTGACAAACGTACCAGCCGGTTTGTTGAATGATATGAGCTTGGTGAGGTTGTTAAATCCACCATCAACCCGATACAAATAACTATCGTCCCAATTGGTGAAATAGAAGTTCCCCTGGGCATCTTCACTCAAATGATTCAGACTATCAATCCCGGTATTCATCAGCACGGTTTGGTTGCCGTTTGACGTATCGATTTGAATAATTTGACCGTTGAGGGAGTCGGTTACCACCAGGAGTCGGCCTTTGCTGTCAAATAACAATCCTTTAGGTCTGTGCAGGCCGCTAGCCAATACCTGATAACTGGGTGTATAGAACGGAGGTGGCCCAACCTTACCTTTTAGAATTCTGCCGGCATCCACATCGCTGAGATAAAAATAGCCCGGATTGTACAGATCAAACTCAATGTCTTCAATTTTGGAAGCCGGGTTAATGTTGAAGGTGATTAGCTTATTGTACCCGCCTGTTTCATATACAACAATTTTGTTGTTATCGATGATCAGCAAGCCGGTTTGGCTATTAAACGTTCCAAGTGCCAAATCTTTCGGATCGGTTAATCCGGTGATCACGGTAGACGTGGAGTAATTGGAATCCAATTGAAGGATGCTTCCACTCCCACGGTTGCTAATCAGATAGGACTTATTCGCCGCATTTCGGGTGATTCGGTAAGGGCGATTGTACTGGGCATCCGCCGATGTGAAGCACAGAAAAAAGGTCAAGATGGATAGGAGCGTCTTCATGTATTATTGGTTTCGGTTCAGGCTCTGTTGATACACCAACTCAATGCCTTCATCAAAACTATGCGGTTCATAGCCCAATTCCCGTCTGCTTTTGGTCAAATCAAAACCCGTAACAGGAGGTCTTTTGGCCGGCTGATTCAGAACATCGGATTTGATGCGTGTAACCTCGTTGGTTGAGAGACCAAAATGATCGCCCACTCGCTGCACAAGCTCATAGATATTCATGAAATCACTACCCGAAATATGGTAGACTCCATTGGCTTCCTTTTGCTCAATTAAGCGGCAACCCATGGCCAGGTCTTCCGCCAATGTGGGCATTCGGAACTGATCATCCACCACATTTATAGGCTTCTGATTCAGCAATGACTCTCGGGCCCACAACACGATGTTGGACCTACTCATGTCCGAAACAATTCCATAGACCAGTATGGTTCGGGCAATGGCCCAGTTTCTGGCCCGCTCCATCACCAGATGTTCCGCATCGAGTTTGGACTGACCATATATACTTAATGGGTTGGGCTCGTCGTCCTCTGAGTACGGACCGTTTTGTCCGTCGAAAATAAAATCGGTCGACACATGAATCAGATGAGCATTCACGGCATTCGCTGCATCCACTAGGGTTGAAACAGCTTCCACGTTCAGTTTTCGGCAATCAGTTGGATCCAGTTCACAAGCATCCACATTGGTCATGGCAGCCGTATGAATGATGGTATCGGGTTGATACTTGTGCACCACGTCATACACCTCAGACGGATTGGTGATATCCATCGATTCGTAGCTATATCCGGATGGATGCGCGTAACGATCCTGTCCGCGTCCGGTGGCAATGAGAGATACCTCCGGAAGGGTTCGATACAAATCGGTAAGTTTTTGACCGAGCAAGCCATTGCTGCCCGTTACAAGGACAACCTTTTTAGGTTCTGACATGGTATTGAAGTTGAATCTGTTGCCTGCGGTATTCCGGGACATCAAAGCGCGCAAAATACTCCATCAAATCGGAATTCAATTTATCTCGAAACGACTTGTGTTGTTGGCTTTCAGGATTGAAGGGGCGATGATTGAGTGATCGCTCCAATTGGTTCCATTGAGTCATTCGATCTCTGGCTTCGGAGCTGCACATCGATTCAAGAAATCGATTAAAAATGATGGCTGTGGCCGTTTCCGACGGATGAATCAAATCCGAATCATAATATCGATAATCACGGAGTTCATCCATCATGATTTCATAGGCCGGGAAATAGAGGGCATCCTCACCGGATTGGACGATCTGATCAACAGCCAGCAACAGGACGGCTTTATTCAGTTGATTTTCATGAAGACCATCGCGAATGTGACGAACCGGACTCACCGTAAAAATCACCTTACAACCTGTTAGGATGGATTGTATTTCCTTTAAGTTGGAAACCACCTCGGCTACGCTCAATCTCCGTTTATAAAAGGAGGATCCGGGTAGTTTGTGGCAATTGGCAACGATTTCGCCATTCATCTCATAAACCATCGAAGTTCCCAGGGTAATCACTACCACTGGTTTCTGTGGCATAAGAGATTGAACCAGCTGATTTGATCGATGGATATTACTCCATGTTTCTTCACGGCTCAATGAAGAGAGATAACTGTGATGATCCATGGAATGCCAAACTTCCTGATGTTGAATGAGCCTGAAATTCTCGTCCTGTGAGTGATCACCAGCTGAGCGAAGATTCTTTAACAACGAAGCCGGATTGTAAATCACACCCCAGGGATTTACCACGGTCTGGAAACCAGCCCGATAAAAGTGATCCCCAATTCGCTCGGCAAAACAGGATCCCAGAAAAAGCAGCGGAGTTGCCTGTCCAATTCGTGCATTCGCCGGTGTTTTAACCGATGTTGTAAGGGAGATGGTCATCACCGCGAAGTAACTTAAAAATGCCGCAACGCTAAAGAGGATGCGTTGGGTAATGTATCAGGAAGAATTTACTGAACGCTTCGGCCGATGTTGTCCAAAATCGTTAAGTTTCGCTGGGGAAGGGGCTGATCCATCCCTACTGATTTATGATCAAATCCCAGTCATCGGTTAGTTTCTTTGCGTTGCACTTGGTTATTTTTTCCAGCCGATACCAAAATAAGGTGATTCATAACCTTTCGTTGATACTATAGAATTAACCTCGAACGGACTCCCCAATTACGGCTAAAAAAAAGCCCCGACGCAATGGTCGAGGCTTTCAAAAAAGTGTTTATCGGATTATTTACAGTCGTACTGCAAGTTAACCGTGGTGCTTCCAAATCCGCCCAGACTCTGAACAGCTTGAGTAGGAAGATTCTGATCATTGTAGGAATAGGTAGCTGAAAAAGATACGCTCTCCATATCAGCCACAATGTTACCCAACAACACGTTGTTCTCGCAGAAATTGGTAGGATTATCCAATTCTGTCAACCACATAGGTGTGTTGTAGTATGGGTTCTTTTTGGAGTCAAATGAAGTCATGTTGTAGGTTACTTCATAATCCAGGGTTCCGTCATCATCGGTATCAAACGCATCCAATAGTTTGGTGCAGTTGTTTCCGGTGTAGGTGTAGGTATATCGCTCCCACAGAGTTTCAGTACCGGCATCAATACCGTAAACCTCCAATTGAGAAATTTTGGTACCGGACATGGTCACAACATACGCCATATACAAGTCTCCGTCATCCGAAATCTCAACTCGGCTCAATTTTCCTGAAGTGTACATCAATTTCAGAACTTCGGTGCCGTTGGTGATTTGAGTGAGCTGATCACCGGAGTAAGTCAACACATAGGTATCTGTTTCATTTCCATAGGTGTTCACAACCTTGGTTACTTTACCATCCGTGTATGTAAAGTCATAGTTATCTCCATCACTGGAGGTAGTTGACGTAAGGGTACACGTTTTCGTGGTTCCTGTGTTACCACCATTTGGGTCGGTGGTATCGTCCTTACATGCCTGAAAGGTCATAAGCGACCCCAAGGCAACGAACATAAAAATTTGGGTTAATCGTTTCATTTAACTTTTTAATAATGTGCAGCAAGTATAGCGAATGAAATCATTTATTAATTCGAGTATTTCACCAGTGTGGAGTCATTTCTAACAGACGTTTGATCCATCTGAATGGCTGTGTCGACAAGTGCACTTCAAAAGCAGACTGAACCTGTCAATTTGTCACGCACAGATTGTATCTTCGCATCCCCGATTTACCGGACCACATGAACATGTCAAAAAAGAATCTTTACATCGAAAGTTATGGCTGCGCCATGAATTTCTCAGATAGCGAAGTGGTGGCATCCATCATGGCTGAGCATGGATACAATGCCATTACATCTGAGGAAAATGCCGATGTGATCTTTATCAATACCTGCTCAATCCGGGATAATGCCGAACAGAAAATTCGTCACCGATTGAAACAACTCCGAGGCAGAAAAGAGCGGAATAATGAATTGGTGGTAGGCGTACTGGGCTGTATGGCTGAACGTCTGCGGGATAAACTCATGGAAGAAGAGAAATTGGTTGATGTAGTTGCCGGGCCCGATGCCTATCGCGATTTACCTCAATTAGTTGGGGAAGTTGAGGATGGTAATAAGGCCATTAACGTCCTGCTTTCACTCGAAGAGACCTATGCCGAGATCACCCCAACCCGCTTAAACAGCAACGGGGTAACAGCCTATATATCTATCATGCGCGGTTGTGATAACATGTGCAGCTTCTGCGTGGTACCCTTTACCCGGGGAAGGGAGCGCAGCAGGGAACCGGAAACAATTGTTCGGGAAGCCCGTGAATTATTTGAAGCAGGATACAAAGAAGTGACCTTATTGGGTCAAAATGTAGATAGCTACTTGTGGTACGGCGGGGGACCTAAAAAAGACTTCAACAAATTAACCGATGAAGAAAAAGCTGATTCGGTAAATTTTTCCGATTTGTTGCGCATGGTGGCAGCGGTAAGTCCTTCCCTTCGGGTTCGATTCTCTACCTCGCACCCCAAGGATATTACGGACGACGTTCTTTACGCGATGCGTGATCATACCAATATTTGCAACTACATCCATCTTCCGGCACAATCCGGCAACTCAAGGATTCTTGAAAAGATGAACCGGACCTACGATCGGGAATGGTATATGAACAAAGTGAAACGCATTCGTAAAATCATTCCGAACTGCGGCATTTCATGCGATATCATTGCCGGTTTCTGTACCGAAACCGAAGACGAACATCAGGATACATTGTCGTTAATGGCATGGTCTGAATTCGATTTCTCCTACATGTACTATTACTCCGAACGTCCGGGAACGTTGGCCGCCAGAAAGTTTGCGGATGATGTCCCACTGGAAGTTAAGAAACGGAGACTTACTGAAATCATCGACTTACAAAACGAGATTTCACGAAAGAAAAATAAGGATCGGGAAGGATCTGTTGTGACGGTATTGGTTGAAAATGAATCAAAACGATCCGATGATGATTGGATGGGAAAATGCGATCAGCATATTGTGGTGATCTTCCCCAAAGAACATTACCGGCGAGGTGATTATGTGGATGTGCGAATTGAACGTACCACCACCACCAGTTTGATTGGTAAAGCCATTGGTTACAATGAAGAATTGCAACCCAAAACCACTACTGAATCGTTAAGTAACTAGTATGAACTTACAGCAGATCAAGCAGCGATTTGGAATTACCGGAAATTCACCAAGGTTGAATTATGCCCTGGAAACAGCCGTTAAGGTTGCACCTACGGATATCACGGTATACATTCAAGGTGAAAGTGGTGTGGGAAAAGAGTCGTTTTCCAAGATTATTCATTCACTCAGCAATCGAAAGCACGGTCCGTTTATCGCCATTAACTGTGGTGCCATTCCGGAGGGAACCATAAATTCCGAATTGTTTGGGCACGAAAAAGGTGCGTTCACCGGTGCCATCGATAACCGGAAAGGTTACTTTGAAACCGTAAATGGCGGAACCATCTTTTTGGACGAAGTAGGCGAACTGCCGTTGGAAACCCAGTCCAGATTGCTCCGTTTGCTCGAAAATGGTGAATTCATCAAGGTTGGGTCGTCCAAGGTTCAAAAAACAGACGTCCGAATCATCACAGCCACGAATAAAGATCTGTTTAAGGAAACCCAGTCAGGTAAGTTTCGGGAAGACCTTTACTACCGGTTATCAACCCTTCCCATCAAGGTTCCTCCGTTGCGCGAGCGACCGGGCGACATACTTCTCCTTTTCAAACGATTTGCCTTTGATCTGGCCGAGAAGTATCATTCCCCGGAATTGGAGCTCACTCCGGAAGCCGAAGAGCTGATGATCAAGTACAACTGGCCGGGCAATATCCGTCAGTTAAAAAATGTCGTTGAACAGCTCGCCGTGTTGGAACAGAATAATGAAATTTCGGCGATGGTTTTGCGCAATTACCTCCCGGAACATCAAACCAATTTGCCGGCTCTTGCATCATCCATGAGACCCGAAGGAGGGCATGGCGATTTCTCTGAACGCGATATCTTTTATAAGGTGCTGTTCGACATGAAAAACGACATGTCTGACCTGAAAAAAATCGTAATGGAATTGCTCAAAAACAGCAGTTCGAAGGATGAGATTCTGGAAGGAAATGAATCGTTAATCCGACGAGTTCTATCGGAATCGGGTGATGATGCTCCAACTGAAATTGTAATTTCCCAACCGGGACGTGATGATCACGAAGCAGAGGAAGAGGAGCATCACTATGTGATTGAACCGGAAGATTCTGTTAACCTGGAAGAGAACCTGTCCCTGGAAAAAAAGGAAGAAGAACTTATTCGTAAAGCATTGCTAAAAAACAACGGCAAACGAAAAAAGGCAGCCCGGGATTTAGGCATTTCGGAACGAACGCTTTATCGCAAAATCAAGCAGTATGAGTTGGAGTAAATGGATTGTAGCTGGTTTGATCATCCTGACACTCACTCAGTGCGGGCTGTACTCGTTTAACGGTGTTTCCATCCCTGCCGATGTGCAAACCGTGAGCGTAGGATACATCGAAAACCATGCGTCACTGGTTGCTCCGGAATTAAGCCCCACCCTTACCGATAAACTTCGACAAAAATTTCTGACACAAACCAACCTTCAACTCATTGATGCTTCAGGTGACTTTGACATCACTGCGGAGGTAACAGGTTATTCCGTAAACATTGTTGGGGCTCAGGATAATTCCAGTGCGGCTGTGAACCGACTTCAGATTTCCGTGAAAGCCAAAATGAAATGCCCGAAGTCACCCAAATTGGAATTTGATCAGACGTTTACCCAATTTGAAGATTTTGATGCCAACAAAAGCTTGACGGATGTTGAATCTGACCTGATTCAAAGCATCAGTGACAACATTGTTCAGGAAATCTTTAACAAAGCCACACTCAATTGGTAGATGACCGGACGTCAGGTCATATCGCACCTTCAAAATCTGGATAAAATTGGCTCCGGTGAATTGGGTATGCTCAATGAGCTTACCGAGAAGTATCCGTGGTTTTCATCAGCGTATACCCTGAGGGCGAAATGTCTGAGCAATCAAAACACCTACGGGTTTAAACAAGCACTAAAAAAAGCGGCCATATATGCCGGAAATCGGGAGGTATTGTATGATGTGATTCATAACCACATCACCTTCTCAAACGATGAATCATCCATTGAAGCTCTCGCTGAACCTGTTCTGGTTGATGAACCAGCTGTAGAAGAGTCGTTGCCGGATGAATCAGCCGAACTCACTCCTTCAGCGACGGAGGAAACGCTGCCGGAAACCTATGAAGAAACTGCACCACAAAGTGAGGATTTAGAGGTGCCCAATTCAGAAGAGGAGGACGATTTGTTATCTCAGGAAATCGATATACCCGAGACCGAAAGTGCTTCCGTTCCAACCGAAATTACGGACGAGGAAACCGATACCGAACTCCCTTCAACTGAGCCGGAACAAGAAGAGCACGAAACGCCGGTCTATGATCCACTGATCGAACTTCAAAGTCAGATAGAATCGCCCATCAATGTGGGTGGATATGATCCGGAAAAGGCACTGGCCCATTTGATCCGTGAAGACGACGACTCAGCACCGGTTGATGAACCACCTGCACCAAAGGAACGTCATAACTTTTTAGACTGGTTGGAATCTGTTTCGGAGGAGGACGAACCGAACGAACCAACTCCTCGACGATTACCCATCAGTGAGGACGCACAACGATTGCTGGACAACTTCATTAAAAATCGGCCATCAATCCGTAAGATTCGCACCACTTCCAACGAAGAACTTCAGACCGATCTTAGTGAACGTAACGATGATGAATCCATTGTAAGTGAGTCACTTGCACGACTTTATATCAAACAAGGCTCTCCCCAAAAAGCCCTTGACGTGTACCAAAAGCTTCAGTTGCAAAATCCACAAAAGTTCTCGTATTTTGCAGCCCTTATGGAAGACCTGAGATCGGAACACGGCCTTTAAGTCTTCTCAAACGTATAACGCCTTATGTATCTTGTTTTAATTCTCATCATTCTGGTTTGTGTGTTGTTGACCTTTATCGTGTTGATTCAGAATCCAAAAGGAGGAGGAATTGCCGCGAACTTTTCAGCTGGTAATCAAATCATGGGTGTTAAGCGCACCAATGACTTCGTTGAGAAATCAACCTGGACATTGGCCGGTTTGTTGTTGGTTCTGGTTCTAGCCAGCAATTTCTTCACAACGAGCACGGCAGACGAGAATAAGAGTGTGATCCAGGAGCAAATTGATGCCGGCGAATTGGACGATATGGGTTTCCGTCCTGCAGAATCACTACCCGATGCCCCTGCTGGCGGAGAGGAAACTCCTGCTGATGGCGGTTCTGTTCCGGTTACTCCTGAAAACTAATTGAATGGGTGCTATCGAAGCACCTGCACCAGACCCGATTCACTAACGAGGTCACCATCTACCGATCTTCCCGTAATGATGTACAGGTAATGACCTGATGGAATATCGTTGCCTGCCTTATCCTTCCCATCCCATCCAAAACGAGCATCTTCCGATACGAAGATGTTCCCACCCCACCCATCGTAGATTTCCATTCGGTAATCCAATAAACCTTTGATAAAGGGCAAAAAGCGATCGTTCATGCCGTCGCCATCCGGGGTGAAGGCGTTGGGAATATGACTCAGATAAATATCCTTTACTCGCACAATCTGACGATACTCATCCGAGCATCCCATTGAATTTCGGGCAACCAGAACAACCTCATAGTGCCCTGTATCGGCGTACGTATAAAACGGACTGAAAACGGTATCCGATGAACCATCCCCAAATGACCATTGGTAGTGGGAGGCATGCTGACTTTGATTGTTAAAGTTGAAAAAGCGATCTGCGATAGTGGCCACTTCAGGTGTTTGTACAAAGAAGGCTTTTGGCGCAGGAACGATATCAATTAAATCAGTACCCTCGGTAGAATCACTACATCCATTGGCACTGGTAACGATGAGCCTTACGCGGTAGCTTCCATCGTCTTGATAACGATGAGTTGGTTCAAATTCTGTAGAGGTATCACCATCCCCAAACCACCAGAAATTGGCGTGCAGATTGCCGTTGGGAGTGAGATTACGGAACGAAACCGGCACACCAGCGCATTGTGGATTGGGATCCAGAGAGTAATTCACCTTGGGAGTCGCATTTACATTTACGAGAACAGAATCTTCAATGAAGGAGGAACAATTATCGTTCAACACCACGCGATATAGGGTAGTGAACTTAGGGGCAACCGTAACCTTGTTTCCAATGCCGGCACCTTTGTCCCAGAAGTAGTTGTATTGTTGAGGGACCCCTCCCTGTCCAACCGACCATAGATGAATGGAATCACCGCTGCAGATCGTTGTATCCGCAATGCTGCTAATTGTTAGTGGATCCCGTACGATCAATTTAAAGTAACTGGTGTCCGGAGCCGAACATCCATCCTCTAATACCAGTGAAATGGTAGTATCCACTTTTGCGTTGGTATTGGCCGATGACAAATTACCCATGGCATGACTCCATCGATACGCATATTGAGCTGGGACACCCCCACCAGACACCGAAGTATAAAACACCAATTCTCCAAAACAAGCCGTATCCGGCCCATTAATTTGAACCGATAGCGGTGCTTTCACATCGATATGGATGCTGTCCGAAACAGCCTGGTTACTACATCCATCGGACACCGACACATGGTAGGTTTGGGTGCTCTCCGGAAATATCTGAGGATCGGGTTTATTCCCTAAATCAGGGGTCCAGGTATACACGTAGCCGGTAGAATCTCCACCGTTAACTTCTACCCAAAGTTCATGTCCTTCCCGATGACAAACCGTGGTATCTGCACCACGTTGAATGCGCATGGAATCCAACACCTTAACCGCAATAAAACCGGTATCATTGGTTCCGGAACAATTATCAAAAAGGATGACCCGATACACATCATCGTCTTTCGGAAAATCAACTTTATTCGACCCTGCACCTAACCCATGACTCCAGATATAATTCAACGGTGCCAGTCCCCCACTACCCGATGCGGAAAGATTGACCTGAGATCGATAACACACCACTGTATCCGGTGAAGTGCTTATCATGAGAGCCGGTCGTACCGTAACCCAAAACTCAGTTGAATCATTATTAGGAGAGCATCCGTCCGACACCGTGGCTTTCAAATGAACCGTAGTATCGGAATTAAATAATAGGGAATCTCCTGTCACATTCAATGGTATCCAGCGAACCACCCGATTCAAGGTATCACCTCCGGAAACCCCACTATGAAAGGTTTCATCCTGCCTAAAACACAGGGTTGTATCCGATAACTGCGCAATGGATAACGGATCACGTACGTACAACTGAACGGTGTCATACAGCAGTTCCTTTGTACAGTATTCTTCAACAATTAAGGTTACAACGCTGTCCTGAGTCAATTGCACCCATAAAGCCGAATCACCCGGAATAGTATTCCAAAAATAATTGTAGTCTTTTCGAGCCCCACCGAATACCTGAGGTTGCAGGGCTATGAGTTGCTCATAACACACGGTAGTGTCCGGCATTGCAAGTCCCGTCAAAGGCTTTCGATATACATGCAGTTCTGCTTTAAAACCATCTCCGGTGAGGAAAGGATCAGCAAATTGACGCAAGGTCAGATAACCGCTATAGCCAACAATTCTCCCCCCATTTGCCAACTGATTCCCGGTATACCCTCCAATAAGCGGACTTGATGGATTAGGGCCGTCATAGATGTACAAGGAATCAAACTTGTTCTCAAAATCAAAGGTTGAAAAGAACAACTCCATGCTATCGCACGGGGCACCTACTATCGTAAGAGTATCTCTGATTTGGGTCTGATACAGATCATCGCCCCCATCGTCGTAAATAAATCCGGTACACCGTTCCACCGTATCCCACGCTCCTGCCGTCATTAATACCGAATTACAGATGTCTCTAGAAGAATCAATGAGGATGTAATTGGATCTACTGAGTGTATCAAACGTATTACTAAAACAACCTTTGGCAATAAGCTGAACTGAAAAGGTTCCATAAGATGCGTAGGTATGAGCGGGATGTACCTGGGTGCTGGTATCTCCATCTCCAAAAGACCACAAATAGGCCGAAGCATTTTGAGATCGGTTTATAAAAGGAACGGGCTGATTGGGATGGCACCAAGCCGTATCCGCAATAAAATCAGCCACCACTAAGCTACTGTCGTACGCATTCCCCACTCCAACTGCATACCAGGCATTGGTAACCGCAATAACTTCAGGAGAACACGAGCCAAATAAGTCTTCCGCTGATCGAATGGCATAAAATCGAGCATCGTCATAGGTTGATGAAGCCGTGAGGTAAACCGTCAGGTTGCGGTATGCCACCTTTTCAGCTTTGAACAACCCGATGCTGTCCACGTTGTAGGAATCACCGTTGTCATTTGTTCCACTACCTCCTTCACAAAGTAGGTAATACCAAAAATTTTGAACCCCGGAATTACTGTGAACTCCGCCGTTATCGGCTGTCCCCGTTCTCCATTTAGATCCTTTATAGGTGTCGGGGTGATTCTTTGCCTTTGGATTGTGCATGTGCCGGATTCCCGAACCATTGGGCGTAATATCCTCTCCAATTTTCCAGGAAGCCGATGCAGGCTTGGCATAAAACTCGATGGAATTCCCGAAAATGTCACTAAACGATTCGTTTAGTGCGCCACTCTCATTCTTGTAAATCAAGGCCGCTGAATTGGTGGTTACAGCATGGGAGATTTCATGTCCGCACACATCAATGGAGGTTAATGGTGTAAATACCGAACTATCTCCATCCCCATAGGTCATCACATATCCGTTCCAGAAAGCGTTGTTGTACTTTTTACCGTAGTGCACATAGCTGCGGATCTTAGCACCATTCCCGTCATAGCTATTGCGGGCAAACTTGTTCCAATAATAATCGTAGGTCCACTCGGCCCCCCAATGGGCATCCGTGGCCACTTCATCCTGATCGGGATTTTGGGTATTCCAAACATTATCGGAATCCGTAAAATCAGAAGCCCCACCATAGGTGGTTGCCGTCTTAAGATTGTACGTTTCTATTCCTCCACCCCGTGTGCCTTCCCGAAGTCGGAAACTTGTGGGCGACAAGCTGTCGACCATAATGCGTTGTTGTCCGCTGTATCTCGTTTGCGCTACTCCTTCGGCATCAATGATGTGAATCCGTTCTTCCTCTCCCCATATTTCACCGGTTGACCCATGCATGTAAATGCGCTTCGCTGATGATGGTTGATCGGCATACACATCCATCACATAACACAGTGTAAAAGGTTTAGAAAAAACCAAATCCCGGGGTGCATATACCAATTTGGGTTGAGGGTAATACGTGGCCAAAGAATCCCCAGTCCATTGCTTGAGCATCGCTTCTTGTCCGGCGTCTTGCCAGGTATAGGTATCGGCATGAACAGCTTCCAATGCTTTCGCTATGGCGGTTTGGGGCGATAGTTCGGGCTGATCTGCCTCCACCTGATATACATGCCCATTCAGCGCAATCAAACCCGAGGGATTCCTATGGACAATGACTTCGCTACCTAAAATTGGGCTTCCTTGAAAATGAAGCTGATATCGAATATGGGTTTGTTGTAATTGATCCGTGTCACGTCGGCGCTCCACAAAAGAGTAGGAATCGGATAGATTCAACAATTGAAGTAGAAATCGAGCATCGAATTCCGGACTACTTTGGTGCGCAGGTTGGAACTGATAATAAACAGCGTGAAGGGAATCATCACCTGACAATATCACCTTTTGATAACCCTTTGAGACCTGACAAAAGACAGGGATCCAAAAGAAGATCACACATGCGAAAAGAACCCGAAACCTCACGAATACAAACGTACGATAATTGGGGCGTAGGCTTGCAAGTATCCACTGTGGAAATGTCATGTCAGATCGTAAACTGACAAACTGACCTGTGAGTCCAATTCATCCGGTTGGCAGGAGGTGCAAAATTGTCGGCATACTTCGTTTGGCACACATCGTGACAGACGATGGAAAAAACAAATTACAGATATGAACATTAAACCATTGGCAGACAGAGTTCTCATTGAACCTGCTCCGGCTGAAGAAAAAACTGCAGGCGGTATTTATATCCCGGATACGGCCAAAGAAAAACCTCAGAAGGGCACTGTGGTGGCTGTTGGACCGGGTAAAAAAGATGAACCAACTACGGTTAAAAACGGTGACGTGGTTCTCTATGGAAAATATTCCGGGACTGAAATTCAGGTTGAAGGTAAGGATTACCTCATGATGCGTGAATCCGACATTCTGGCTATTGTTTAATTAACTTAATCAAAACCCTACAAACGAAATAAGATTATGCCTAAGCAAATTCATTTTAACGTAGATGCACGCGACGGCCTCCGACGTGGAGTTGATGCGCTCGCAAATGCGGTGAAGGTTACCCTCGGACCAAAAGGTCGGAACGTGGTAATTGATAAAAAATTCGGTTCTCCAAACGTAACCAAGGATGGTGTTACGGTGGCCAAAGAAATCGAACTGAAGAACCCTATTGAAAATATGGGTGCCCAGATGGTTAAAGAAGTAGCGTCTAAAACAGCTGATCAGGCTGGTGATGGTACCACCACGGCAACTGTTCTGGCTCAAGCCATTGTGAATGCCGGTTTGAAAAATGTGGCAGCCGGTGCCAACCCGATGGATCTGAAACGCGGCATCGACAAAGCCGTTTCCAAAGTGGTTGATAATCTACGCGCTCAAAGCAACACCGTTGGTGACGATTTTAAAAAGATTGAGCAAGTGGCTACCATCTCTGCAAACAACGACGAAGTGATTGGTCAGTTGATTGCTAACGCCATGGAAAAAGTTGGTCGCGATGGTGTGATCACCGTTGAAGAAGCAAAGGGAACTGAAACCGAGGTTAAAACGGTTGAAGGAATGCAATTCGACCGAGGTTACCTTAGCCCATACTTCGTTACAAACACGGAGAAAATGGAAGCTGATTTGGATAACCCATTCATTCTGATCTACGACAAAAAAGTAAGCAACATGAAAGAGTTGCTACCTGTTCTGGAGCAAACGGCTCAAACCGGTAAGCCACTTGTCATCATTGCTGAAGATATAGAAGGAGAAGCCTTGGCAACCTTAGTGGTAAACAAAATTCGAGGATCATTGAAAGTGGCTGCGGTTAAAGCCCCAGGATTCGGTGATCGCAGAAAAGCCATGCTTCAGGATATCGCCATTCTTACAGGCGGTACTGTTATTTCTGAGGAGCAAGGTCGCAAACTGGAAGATGCTACACTTGATTCACTCGGAACATGTGAGAAAGTGACCATCAATAAGGAAAACACCACCATCGTAAACGGAGCAGGTGAGAAGAATGACATCGTTGGACGAATCAATCAGATCAAGGCTGAAATAGACAATTCAACTTCGGATTACGATAAGGAAAAACTTCAGGAACGACTGGCCAAGTTAAGCGGTGGAGTTGCCGTACTATATATTGGTGCAGCTTCTGAAGTTGAGATGAAGGAGAAAAAAGATCGCGTTGATGATGCCTTGCACGCAACCCGTGCAGCCGTTGAAGAAGGCATCGTTGCTGGAGGTGGAGTTGCCTACGTTCGCGCCATCGAATCTATTGCCGATTTGAAAGGCGATAACGATGACGAGAGCACCGGTATTCAAATTATCCGTCGTGCCCTGGAAGAACCACTTCGTCAGATTGTACACAACGCAGGTGGCGAAGGATCCGTAGTGATTCAGCGAGTTAAAGAAGGGAAAGACGACTTCGGCTACAACGCTCGAACAGAGAAATATGAAAACTTGATTACCGCGGGTGTGATTGACCCTACCAAGGTTAGTCGGGTTGCGTTGGAAAACGCAGCATCTGTTGGCAGCATGTTGCTCACAACCGATTGTTTGATTGCAGATGAGCCTGAAGAAGAAAAAGGCGGTCATGCGATGCCAGACATGGGTGGCATGGGTGGTATGATGTAATCATAAAAAGCCAAGCACAAAAAAGCCTCGTCACATGACGAGGCTTTTTTTATGTCCGATATCTTCTCACCTAGAAAGGATCGGAGAATTTCTTATTCGTTAACAGGTTTTCATCGGTCAGGGCATTCAGAAATGCTTTCACATCGGTCATGTCCTGGGTTGTAAGTTTATTCCGCGGAGCAATCTGCATTAAATCAGCGGTAATGTTCCGGGATGTAAACTGAACATCAGACTCATAGAAATGAATGACTTCCTCGATGGTTCTGAATCGTCCGTCATGCATATAGGGAGAGGTTACCATGATATTTCGCAACGAGGGCGTCTTGAATTTGAAATCGTCCTTGGAATTATGTGTAAAATCACCCAATCCCTGATCCTGTGGAAACTTGTCCAGTCCGGTATTATGCGAAATGTTATCGTGCATCAACGAGGTTGAATGACAATTAAAACAACCCTTCACCTTTAAAATCTCAAATCCTCGTGCTTCAGATGGTGTTAGCTGAAGTTCTCCGCGGTTGAACTTATCAAACTTCGAATTATCGGATGTAATGGTCAGGAGGAATTGCTCCAGTGCTTTCGACAGGTGAACTTCCAGGATGGTGTCTGTTTGAAAGGCATCATAGAATTTCTTCCGGTACATGGCGCTGGCATTGAGTCGTTGCAACACATCCGGAACACGGGCATCCATCTCAACCGGATTTTCAATGGGCATGGTGGCAAGCTGACGAAGAGTACCGGCCCTACTGTCCCAAAATAGGCTATCGGTCCACATCAAATTGAAGATCACCATCGCATTGCGTGTTCCTGAATCACCATGAATTCCGGCACTCACCCGTAACCCATCACTAAAAGCTTTCTCTTGATGATGACAGGTGGCACAAGCCATGCTTTGATCACCACTCATGATTTTATCATAAAACAAGTGGCGACCAAGATCTACTCCGGCAACGGTGAGAGGATTATCCTCTGGAATGCGCAATGAAGGAAGTTCGGTAACACTAATTAATGTAGTGTCCTGAACAGGTCCATCTCCTCCAATAACTATCGGTGGGGGATCATCAGGCGTACATGATGCAAGGATGCCGGTCAGGAAAATGCAACACAGAGCCGACAAACTGATCGTTCGCATCATAAAGACGATATCCTGTGTACCTTATTAATGAACTACCAGCTTCTCAACTACAGGCGTAGACTTGTCTGTTGAGATTTCCAGGGTATACATACCCGGAGCCAAATAGGAGATATTCAAGGTATTCTCAGTAAGTCCGGAATTGATGTCAATTACCTGAACCGTTTGACCAAGATTATTTCGAATCACCACGTTAGTAACCAGGGCACGTGCATTGGAAGCAAGCGTCACCTGATCCGTAGTTGGATTTGGATAGACACTAATCAAATTAGATAGATTGGTAGATCCGGCATCCGTTGGCATATATGGAAATTCGAAATCCACTTTCTCAATACTGGTTGGTTGAGCAACCGATTGAATCAAGCTGTGATCAGCATGATCTACCGTGTATATTTCCTGCTTGCCAGACATGTTTTGCTTGGAAACATAAACACTGGATTCTCCAACCTTGATCGTACCATCCATAACCGGGTATTCAGAAGTGGCAATTTCGCGGATACGAGTAGCATCTGTGATCATTCGGCTGTTGATATTGAGAGTTCCTACTTCGAGGTAGGTTTTGCCTGATACTTCTTTAATAATGTAAAGTGCATGAAGTTTTTTGCTTTCAGCATCAAACGCCATATCCAACACCTCAACATCCAGGGAAAGGGCGTTGATGAGTTCACCTGATTCAACATCAATTCTGAACAAGCGTTGTACGCCCATTACATCCGTAGCTGAGAACACAATTTCTTTCGAATCTGAGATGTAACAAGTAGAGCTAAGTGCCAAATGCTTACCGGCTGATTTAGTTCCATTCATTTGCGGTGCATCACCTACAAATGGAGCATTAACCGATGCAAATGAAAGGTTAGGCAATTTTACCGACACACGAGCCTTGCCTTTATTCAAATCAAATACCTTCAGAGAAATCACGTCGTCGTTATTTCCATAACCGTGGCTTTCACGTTCAGTGCCGATGAAGCCGAGTTCGTTGCGCTCGGAGATAATAAATGGAGCCATCGATCCGGTCACATCCATGGTTCTGAGAACTTCTCCGCTGGATGCTCTGGTAAGAACAAGCTTGCTGGTCACGAAACCTTGAAAGTTGTTTTGAGCTCCAGTCATGAAGAACAACAGGTCATTGGAACCATCGTGATGCATGGTACCAGGAATATAGTTGGTTCCACTCTGGAGTTGGATAGATTTAACGGGACTTAAAACATCACCGTTGGTAGGATTTAACTTCACAAGTTGAACCTGTGATTGAACGGATGTATTCCACTTCAGTCCGGTAACCGACTGAGCTGATACAACTGAAGAAAAGAAGATCCCGCCAACTAGGAGAGAGAGTGTTTTAATCGTTTTCATGTCCTCTGATTTACTGATTTGATGGTAAAAATAGAAAATTCGTTGCTTGAGCTCTCCGAATATTTTGGCCGGAAGTGTCATATTTTGATCGGCGGGGTGAAGAAGTCCCGTTTTTCGGGCATTCCAATCATCTTCATTCAATTGTCAAAATAGATAGAATGACTTGACTTGAACGCACCCTTTCCAAAATGGCCATCCATCATTTGTTTTTTTCTTTATTAATGGTACTTTTGCCGCCGCTTCGAAAGGAGGACAAATTGATTTGACAGAACAAAACAACAATCTGGAGAGCTCTGAACTCTCTGAAAACACGGTAGAAACCAAGGATGTATCTACCGATGCAACCAACCAACCATCAACCACAGAAACATCTGAAGACGCCAAGGTCGAAACACCTGAGAAATCAGAACCCGTTGCGGAAGCTGTAAAAGCAACTGCTACCAAGGTATCTGACGATTCTGAGGACGACGATGAAGACGATGAAGTTGTGGAACGAAAAGATTACCGCAACGTTCCCGATCCCGTTCACGACGAGTCAGCATTTGACTGGAGTATGGACAAAGAAGGATTTAGTCAGTATGACGATGCCGGACGAACTGAACTGGAGAGCCTTTATAAAGGTACCTTCTCCAGCATCGAAGAAAACAGCATCATCAAAGGAACCGTTGTGTCCATGAACAAGAAAGACGTCGTGATTGACGTTGGGTTCAAATCAGACGGAATGGTAAGCCGCACAGAATTCAAAGACATGCCCGAATTGAAAGCGGGTGATGAAGTTGAAGTTTATGTGGTGGAAACGGAGGATGAACTCGGTCAGCTCGTTCTTTCACGTAAAAAGGCTCAAGCCGAAACAGCATGGGACAAAATTCTTCTCGCTCATGAGAAGGGTGAAATCCTAACCGGTTTGATCAAGTCCCGAACCAAAGGTGGTCTTGTAGTAGATCTTCTTGGACTGGATGCCTTCCTTCCTGGTTCCCAAATTGACGTTAAACCGATCCGTGACTACGATCAGTATGTAGGTCAAAAAATGGAATTCAAGGTAGTGAAGATCAACGAAGCGTTTAAGAACGTCGTGATCTCTCACAAAGCATTGATTGAAGACGACATCGAGGCACAAAAAGGTGAGATCCTTTCTAAACTCGAAAAAGGTCAGGTACTCGAAGGGGTTGTGAAGAACATGACATCGTTTGGTGTGTTCATCGACCTCGGAGGCTTGGACGGCCTGCTGCACATTACCGATGTGTCTTGGGGACGTATCAACCACCCGGAAGAAGTACTTCAACTCGATCAGAAAATCAACGTTGTTGTTCTTGACTTTGACGACGACAAGAAACGAATCTCCCTCGGTCTCAAACAACTTACCTCACATCCATGGGAAAACCTTCCTGAAGATCTTCAGGTTGGAGCCCACGTTAAAGGTAAAGTGGTTACCGTTGCCGATTACGGTGCATTCGTTGAAATTGAAAATGGAATCGAAGGCCTCATTCACGTTTCTGAGATGAGCTGGTCACAACACCTGCGCAATCCTCAGGACTTCATGAAGGTTGGAGACGAAGTAGAAGCAGTTATTCTTACCCTGGAGAAAGAAGAGCATAAAATGTCCTTGGGCATTAAGCAATTGACTCCTGACCCATGGGAAAACATCGCTGCAAAATATCCGGTTGACAGCAAGCACAAGGGTATCGTTCGCAACCTCACCAACTACGGTTTGTTCGTGGAATTGGAAGAGGGAGTTGACGGACTGGTACACGTTAGCGATCTGAGCTGGAGCAAGAAAATCAAGCATCCGGCTGAATTCACCAAGAAAGGTGAAGAACTGGAAGTAGTGGTTTTGGAAATCGATCAGGAAAACCGTCGATTGAGCCTAGGCCACAAACAGCTTGATGAGAATCCTTGGGATACCTTCGAAAGCATCTTCACTGAAGGTTCTGAACACGAAGGAACCATCATTGAAATCAATGATAAAGGAGCAACCGTAACGTTGCCGTATGGTGTGGAAGGTTTTGCACCAACCAAACACTTGAAGAAGGAAGACAAATCAACTCCTAAGGTTGATGAAGCGTTGACCTTCCGAATCATTGAATTCAACAAGGATCAAAAACGAATCATCGTTTCGCACACCGATATCTGGAAAGAGCAGGAACGCGCTCGGGTTGATTCCGAGAAAACTGCTAAAGCCAAATCCGCTAAAAAAGCCAGCAAGATGGTTGATCAACTCAACCGCGGCAACGAGGTATCCACACTTGGAGAACTCGACCAACTTGCTGCCTTGAAAGCTAAGATGGAAGCCGCCAGCCGTAAGTCTGCAGAAGAGAAACTCGCCAAAAAAGAAGCCGAAGCAAAGGCTACTAAGGAAGCTCCGGCTGCCAAGGAAGTGACTCCTGCAACCGACGGATCGGACGATCTGAAAAAGTTGAATGGTGTAGGACCAGCCCTCGAGAAGAAATTAATCGAAGCCGGTTTCACCACCTACGCACAGATCGGTGCACTGGACGCAGACGGCATTGCCGCGCTTGAAGAAGCCATTGGTAAAGCCGACATCGTGAGTAAGAACGGATGGATGGAGCAACTCAAAGAACTTCAAGCCTGATGTACGTAACTCTCACGAGTTCAATACACGAAAAAATCACATCTTTGAACCCTGACGGTGAAACGTCAGGGTTTTTTTTTGCCGATCGAAAAATCAATGAATTACTGGCTCATAAAATCAGAACCGCACAAGTATAGCTGGCAGCAGTTCGAGAAGGATGGACAGACCTTTTGGGATGGTGTTCGGAACTACGCGGCCCGGCTCAATTTGAGGGCAATGGAAGTAGGCGATCTCTGCTTGTTCTATCACAGCAACGAAGGAAAGGAAATAGTGGGGCTGGCTAAGGTGGTCAAAACAGCCTACCAGGATCCAACCACTGACGATGACCGCTGGGTGGCGGTTGATGTCCAGGTTGTGCGCCCGCTCAAAAGAGCAGTCACCCTGGCAGAGATGAAAAAAGATTCCCTGTTGGAAACACTGGAATTGATCCGCATCAGCCGATTAAGCGTTTCAAAAGTGAAACCGGAAGAATTTGATCACATCCTGAAATTGTCTGAAGCGTGAGCAAACAACGACTCATACTGGATTCTGAGCAACTGGACATCGTCCTGAACCGACTGATGCTAGAACTTATTGAGAATCATGGCGACTTCAGTAATTCGGCCTTGATCGGGTTGCAACCCAGAGGTATCTCGCTTGCCCGTTTGCTGCATGAACGCCTGGTCAAAAGATTAGGACTATCCAACATACTTTTCGGAGAATTGGACAGCACCTTCTATCGGGACGATTTTCGCAGATCACACAAACCACTCATTCCCAATTCCATCAAATTGGATTTTATAGTTGAGCGTAAAAACGTGATCCTGATTGACGACGTATTGTACACCGGCCGGTCTGTACGTTCAGCCCTGAATGCTCTGGCAGATTTTGGCCGGCCCAACCAAACAGAATTGTTAACCCTAATTGACCGCCGGTTTAACCGCGAACTTCCCATTCAACCGGATTACGTCGGAACCGAGGTAGATACCCGTGCCAACGACAAGGTTATGGTGGACTTAGAGAAAGAAAATAAAGTCTGGATCATCACAGAAAATAACGAATGACAAGTCTCTCGTCGAATCATCTTCTCGGGATTCGGGACCTCACCCCTGAAGACATTCACCTCATTTTCGAAACGGCAGATAATTTTAAATCCATTATCAACCGTCCCATCAAGAAAGTTCCCTCCCTGAGAGACATCACCATTGCCAACCTCTTCTTTGAAAACTCCACCAGGACCCGAGTATCTTTTGAGTTGGCTGAAAAGCGTTTGTCGGCCGATGTGGTTAACTTCTCCAGTTCATCCTCATCGGTATCCAAAGGTGAAACACTGATTGATACGGTCAAGAATATCCTATCCATGAAGGTGGATATGATTGTGATGCGTCACCCGGCACCCGGTGCCTGCACCTTTCTCTCCCGCCACATTGATGCCCAAATAGTGAACGCGGGTGATGGGACGCACGAGCATCCCACACAAGCTCTTCTGGATGCGTATTCCATGCGCGAAAAATTTGGTGATCTCACCAACAAGAAAATTGTCATTGTTGGCGATATCCTGCACAGCAGAGTTGCACTTTCCAATATTTACTGCCTTAAAAAATTGGGAGCCCACGTTAAGGTGTGTGGCCCCCCTACCCTCATTCCCAAGCACATTGGTGCCTTGGGTGTGGAAGTGGAATACGACCTGAATCGGGCTTTGGAATGGTGCGATGTAGCCAACATGTTGCGCATTCAGTTGGAACGTCAGGAAATCAAATATTTCCCATCACTAAGGGAGTATTCCATGCAATATGGTCTCACGTTGGATCGGCTTGAAAATCTGAACAAGGAAATTGTCATCATGCACCCAGGTCCGATTAACCGAGGTGTCGAAATCACTTCTGATGTGGCTGATTCCGAGCACTCCATCATATTAAACCAGGTAGAGAATGGCGTAGCCATCCGGATGGCCGTTCTTTACTTATTGGCTGCCCAAGGGGATTCCAATGCCTGAAGCACGGGTTTTTATACTGTATACGGGTGGAACCATCGGGATGGGTCACGCTGATCCGGAAGTTCCCAACAGTCCGCTAGTACCTAAGTCGTGGGAAGAACTGCAATACTTCATGCCCGCCATTACGCCCGACGGTTATTTCACCCAGGGCCGGCACATCGAATTTGAATACCACAGCTTTGAACAGGTGATGGACTCCTCGCAATTCAGTTCTGATCACTGGTTGATGATGGCCGCTGAAATCGAAAAGCGGTACGACCAATTCGATGGGTTTATTATTATTCACGGAACAGATACCATGGCCTATACGGCCAGCGGCTTGAGTTTTATATTGCAGAATCTGGCCAAACCTCTGGTACTAACCGGTTCACAGTTACCCATTTCCCATTCGAGATCCGATGCCATTACCAATCTGAGTAATGCCATTCATATTGCCGCCGCCAAAGCCTTTGGTCTGGAGATCATTCCGGAAGTCTGCATTTGCTTTAACGACAGGGTGTTACGCGGAAATCGAAGTACCAAGGCCAGTACCAATGATTTTGAAGGATTTGTATCACCCAATTATCCAGCCCTGGCCGAATTGGAACAGGAGATCAATATCCGGAAGCGTTACGTGCTTCCAATGCCGGAAAAATCCTTTTCCTGTTTGCGAAAGCTCAATACCCGCGTGGTTGAAATAGGCCTCTTTCCGGGTTTGAGACCGGAACAGCTGGCTCGCTTGGTGTTGGATCAGGAGGTGGAAGGTTTGTTGCTTCGAACCTATGGCTCCGGGAACGCCCCCTGTTCACCGGAATTTATCGGTGTATTGGAAAAGGCACGTGAGAATGGGACCATCATTGTTTTCGTAACCCAGTGTCAGGAAGGTGGTGTAAACATTGGGCGATATGGTGCCAGCAGTCCGTTTGCCACACTTGGTGTGGTTTCCGGTGCCGATATGACTCATGAAGCTGCGCTGGCCAAAATGATGGCTGTCATGGGTCTTGACTTGCCGCATGATGAAACCGTCAGATTGCTGGAAACCGACTTATTTGGAGAACGCAGTTATTAACCGTATCAAACCGGTTGAAAATCCTCATAAATCGTTCATTTATTGTGGATAAGATGGCCAAATTTCACCCGTCATAAGGGGCCATTTCACCGTATTTTTACCCTTTAAACAGTTAGCCGATTAAGGGTAAGAATATGTCACAAAACACGGATTACGGAGCAGATAATATACAGGTTCTTGAAGGGTTGGAAGCCGTGCGAAAGCGCCCCGCCATGTACATCGGTGATGTGGGAACCAAAGGCTTACACCACCTTGTTTATGAGGTGGTTGACAATAGTATTGACGAAGCACTTGCTGGTCATTGCGATACCATTCACGTCACCATTCACGAAGACAACAGCATTTCGGTTGAAGATAATGGTCGGGGTATTCCGGTTGCGATGCACGCAAAGGAGAAGAAGTCCGCCCTCGAAGTGGTTATGACGGTGCTACATGCCGGGGGTAAGTTCGATAAGGATTCCTACAAGGTTTCTGGAGGACTTCACGGAGTAGGTGTTAGTTGTGTGAACGCACTTTCCACGAAATTAGTGGCAACCGTATGTCTGGATGGGAAAATCCATCAACAGGAATACGCCATCGGGAAACCTCAAACCGGGGTAGAAGTGATTGGTGATACCGATAAACGAGGAACAACGGTTCACTTCTGGCCGGACGGGTCTATTTTTCAATCTACCGTCTACAACTACGATACCCTTGCATCCCGGTTGCGGGAATTGTCGTTTTTGAACCACGGAATACGACTCACCCTCACCGATCTTCGAACGCTGGATGACGATGGTAAACCACTTCACAACGAGTTTTTCTCGGAAGGTGGACTCAAGGAATTCGTGAAGTTCCTGGACGGCACCCGGGAATCACTTATCCCGGAACCAATCTATGCCGAAGGAGAAAAAGCTGGTGTTCCGGTAGAAATCGCCTTTCAATACAACAGCAGCTACACTGAGAATCTTCACAGCTATGTGAACAACATTAACACCATTGAAGGTGGTACCCACGTTGCCGGATTTCGTAGAGCACTTACCCGAACACTTAAATCGTACGCCGAAAAGGAAGGCTACTTTGCCAAACTGAAGTTTGAAATTAGTGGGGAAGATTTTCGAGAAGGACTCACAGGGGTGATCTCGGTTAAAGTAGCGGAACCCCAATTCGAAGGGCAGACCAAAACGAAGTTAGGTAACAGTGAAGTAAGTGGTGCTGTTGATCAGGCGGTTGGCGAAATGCTCTTCAACTACCTGGAGGAAAACCCCAACATGGCACGAACCATCATTAATAAGGTGGTGGTTGCTGCTCAGGCACGACACGCTGCACGAAAGGCCCGTGAAATGGTCCAACGTAAAGGCGTGATGTCCGGAGCCGGACTTCCCGGAAAACTTTCAGATTGCTCCGAGCGTGACCCAGCCGTGTGTGAGATTTACCTGGTAGAGGGTGATTCGGCCGGAGGAACAGCGAAACAAGGTCGGGATCGAAGTTTTCAGGCCATCCTACCGCTTCGCGGTAAGATCCTGAACGTGGAAAAGGCACTGGAGCACAAAATATACGAGAACGAAGAGATCAAGAACATGTTTACCGCCTTGGGGGTAACTATGGGGACTGAGGAAGACGATAAGGAACTGAATATTGTCAAGCTTCGATATCACAAGATTATCATCATGACGGATGCCGACGTGGATGGATCACACATTCGAACCTTGATTCTCACCTTGTTCTTCCGATATATGAAGAAGCTCATAGACAATGGCTATGTCTACATCGCCACGCCACCGTTGTATCAGGTGAAGAAAGGTAAGGAAGCTGCCTATGTATGGAGCGATAATGAGCGTGATCGGGAAGTAAAACGCCTGGGAGGCGAGAAGCCGGAATCCGTTAATGTTCAGCGCTATAAGGGTCTTGGCGAGATGAATGCGGAGCAACTTTGGGAAACAACTATGGATCCTGAGCGACGTACCCTGAAGCAGGTAACTCTGGAATCTGCCGCAGAAGCCGATCGTATTTTCTCCATGCTCATGGGTGATGAAGTTCCACCTCGACGCGAGTTTATTGAGGCCAATGCCCGTTACGCTCGAATCGATGTGTAATGCGTAACACCATTAAGTCAATTGGGTCGTTGTAGGAGTATGTATACCCTTCAACGACTTCTGTTTTTATCTTTTCTGCTGGCTTTGGCTGCGCCGATGAAGGCCCAGACCTATCTGAATCAATTGGGGACAGACACCATCAGCGTCCATCAGTTTGATCAAACCGATTCTTTCCTGGTTCACTATGACAGCACTACAAAACTAGGACCGGTGGAGGTTACCAGTTTTCAAGTGGTTTTTGTGCCGGCTGATGGCATGCCTTACGCCCAAAAATTCAATGGTAATTCATTTACAAAAACAAACCTTCCGGCCAGTTTTCTTACCTTGACCAAGGGCAGTGTTCTGATCATTGACATGGTAACTGGAACCTCTGCTTATGGTGAGGTGAGACTCTCCCCCATAGCCTTCTGGTTCAAATAGATATTCTTTACGAATTTTTGAGCAAACCCTTTGTGAATTCACAAGAAAAAGTTCAACTTTGCACTCCTTAAAAACGGACCGATGTCTAGAGTATGTGATCTTACGGGAAAGAAAGCCATGAAAGGCAACCACGTTTCCCACTCGAATATCAAGACCAAGCGACGATTCTACCCGAATCTTCACACCAAGCGTTTCTATATTCCGGAGGAAGACCGATGGATTACGTTGAAGGTTTCAACGTCGGCTTTGCGAACCATCAACAAGAAAGGTATTTCTGCCTGCCTTCGTGAATTTGAAAAAAACGGCACCATTTAAGAATACGCAGATTAGATAATCATGGCCAAGAAAGGAAATAGAATTCAAGTTATTCTCGAGTGCACTGAGCACAAAGCTTCTGGTATGCCCGGTACTTCACGGTACATCACTACCAAGAATAAGAAGAATACCACCGAGCGATTGGAATTGAAAAAGTTCAACCCAATCATGAAAAAAGTAACTGTACACAAAGAGATTAAATAATCGATCATGGCAAAGAAGGTAGTTGCAACACTGAAAACCGGAACCGGCCGCGATTGGGCCAAGGTAATCAAAGCGGTACGTTCACCTAAGACAGGTGCGTACACGTTTAAGGAAGAAATCATCCCTACTGATTCAGTAAAGGAATATTTCAAATAAGAACGT
Source organism: Flavobacteriales bacterium (assembly GCA_020635355.1). Classification (GTDB taxonomy): domain Bacteria; phylum Bacteroidota; class Bacteroidia; order NS11-12g; family UBA9320; genus WGNA01. The sequence continues at coordinate 426,224 of JACJZW010000002.1, read as the reverse complement.
TTTTACAACACAATTCATAAGCCTCCTGTGTTAAATTGGGAGGCTTTTTTGTTTCTATACCTATGGGTTTATTTGACTTCTTCAAAAAGGAAAAATCCGCTGATGAAAAGGCTCGACTGGACAAAGGACTGGAGAAAACCAAGTCGTCACTGGTTGGCAAAATCTCCCGGGCTCTTGTAGGTCGAAGCACGGTTGATGATGATTTCCTCGATGAATTGGAAGAAATTCTGATCACATCGGATGTGGGGGTTGACACCACCATCAAAATTATCGATCGGATTCAGGCCCGCGTATCGTCCGACAAATATCTGGGCAGTCAGGAGCTAAATGCCATGCTCAAGGAAGAGATCAGCAAACTCCTTTCAGAGAAAGAATCGGCCAACCAGTTTGCACAGGCCAAACCGTATGTGATCATGGTTGTAGGCGTAAACGGAGTGGGGAAAACAACCACCATTGGTAAATTGGCCAACCTCTATAAAAAGGCGGGGAAAAAGGTTGTTCTGGGCGCTGCCGATACCTTCCGAGCCGCTGCCGTGGATCAACTCACCATTTGGAGCAAGCGTGTTGATGTTCCCATTGTCTCTAAGGGAATGAATGCCGATCCGGCTTCTGTAGCTTTTGACACCGTTCAATATGGGGTTGAGAATCAAGCCGATCTGATCCTGGTTGATACGGCAGGTCGGTTGCACAATAAAGTCAATCTCATGAACGAGCTTTCGAAGATCAAACGGGTTATGAGTAAGGTGATTCCGGATGCACCGCATGAAGTATTGTTAGTGTTGGATGCCAGTACCGGACAAAATGCCTTTGAACAAGCAAAGCAATTTACAGCCGCAACCGATGTGACCGCTCTGGCCTTGACTAAATTAGATGGAACCGCACGTGGCGGCGTAGTGTTGGGGATTTCCGATCAGTTCGGTATTCCGGTAAAATACATCGGTGTTGGTGAAGGAATAGAAGATTTGCAGATCTTCGAACCAACCGAATTCGTGGATTCGTTGTTCAATACCTGAGATGCGCGCTCGAAGTCACAAAACCAACATCATTGATATTGTCACCCTGGGGTGCTCTAAAAATACGGTAGACTCCGAAGTTCTGCTCACTCAACTTCAAGCCAATCAGTTTGAAGCAACCCATCAATCGGGTAATCCGGATGCAAACATCATTGTGGTAAACACTTGCGGCTTCATTGATAACGCCAAACAAGAGTCCATCGATACCATTTTGCATTACATTGATGAGAAGGAAGCAGGAAACATCGAAAAACTGTTTGTTACCGGCTGTCTTTCGCATCGATACAAGGATGAACTAAAAGCCGAAATGCCCGAAGTGGACGATTTTTTCGGCACGATGGAATTACCTGCACTTCTTGATCGGCTCGGAGCCGATTACAAACGTAACCTACTGGGTGAACGCATCACCACCACTCCGTTCCATTATGCCTATTTGAAAATATCGGAAGGATGTAACCGTCCGTGTTCATTTTGCGCCATTCCCTTGATGCGGGGTAATCATGTTTCCAAACCCATAGAACAATTGGTGCGGGAGGCGGAACATTTGGCAGCCAAAGGTGTTCGGGAATTGATGCTGATTGCACAGGACACCACCTATTATGGATTGGATATTTACAATGATCGTAAACTAGCCGAGCTGATGACACAGTTGGGCGATGTGAAAGGCATTGACTGGGTAAGACTGCACTATGCCTATCCTTCTAAATTTCCAATGGATGTATTGCCAGTCATCAAGAATCATCCATCCGTTTGTTCGTATCTGGACATGCCGCTTCAGCACAGTTCTGATCACATGCTCAAGAAGATGCGTCGGGGAATCACTAAAAGACGCACCCAGGAACTCATCGATCAGATTCGAGTAGAGGTGCCGAACATTGCCCTACGCACCACCATGTTGGTTGGTCATCCCGGCGAAACACAGGAAGACTTCGAAGATCTGTGCAACTTTGTTCGCGAAAATCGATTTGAGCGTCTTGGGGTGTTCACCTATTCGCACGAAGACGGCACCCATGCCTATACGCTAACCGACGATGTGCCCGATGAATTGAAGGAAGAGCGGGCAGCCGAATTAATGGCCATTCAGGAGGAAATCAGTCTGGAACTGAATCAAAAGAAGATCGGAAAGCAGATGAAGGTATTGATCGATCGAATGGAGGGTGAACATTTCATCGCCCGAAGTGAATTTGATTCGCCTGAAGTAGATAACGAAGTAATCATTCAAGACCACGACAATTACCTGCGAATCGGAGATTTTATTCAGGTTGAAATCACTGACGCAACAGAGTTTGACTTGCATGCAAAACGCATCGATGGCAAGTGAGCTGCCCTTTCTTCAAGAGGTAAATGTGATGGATAAGGCCTTCCACAATGACGTGGTGAGTGCTTTTTTAACCGGGAATCTGGACCCTTCAATTGATTTCGGAAAGGTAAACCGGGAACGCATTCAATCTTTGACTCAACATTCAGATTACTCCCCGGAAAATCGAAAAATTCTGGTGGAAGCACTCCAAAAGCAGTACGCCAGTCTGGATGAATCAGCAAACGACAATTCTGCCGTTCATCAAAACATTCAGGCACTTCTGGATTCCAATTCCATTACGGTTACAACCGGGCAACAAATACACATCTTTCTGGGGCCTTTGTTTGTAATCTACAAGATCATCAGTTGCATCAATGCTGCCCGGGAAATACAAAAGAATCACCCTGGTTACCGGGTAATCCCGGTGTTTTGGATGGCAAGTGAAGATCACGATTTTGATGAAATTCGGAGCATTCAACTGTACAACCAACAGTATGTATGGGATCGTCCAGGCAAAGGTGCCGTGGGTCGTTTTTCTCCGAAAACCTTACTTCCGCTGGTGGATGAACTCGCAGATCGTCTAGATCAAAATGAGTTCAATACGACCTTCATTGATCTGTGCAGGAAGGCTTATTCAAAGCATGATACATTTGCTCAAGCCACTCAGTATCTGGTACATCAGCTCTTTGAAAAAGATGGATTGGTGGTAATCGACCCGGATAGCCCATCCCTCAAGTTGTTGTATAAAGACATCATTCGGAAGGATGTGCTGGATCAATCACTGCAGCAAGCAATGGATACAGGTATCGCGGCGTTGAAAGAAGCTGGCATTAAACCGCCTATCAACACCCGTCCAATCAACCATTTCTTCCTTTCCGAAGAGGGTCGAAATCGCATTGAATTCACCAATGATCGTTTTGAACTAATTGGATTGGACAAGACCTATCATGCGGATGAACTCTCTAAATTGATTGACACACACCCTGAAACATTTAGTCCGAATGCGCTACTTCGGCCAATCTATCAGCAACGGATATTGCCCAATATCGAGTATATCTGTGGTGGGAGTGAGTTCATTTACTGGTTGGAGTTGAGTACACTATTCGATCACTTAAACGTATTCAAACCGGCCTTGAACATTCGAAAATCTGCCTTCATATTAGGATCCGGAATTCAAAAGACATTCGATCGTTACCAGATTCTATACGAGTCATGCCTGCTCAATGACGAATCGTTCAACCAGCTTTTGGCTCAGAAATCAAGTGAAAACATGGAGGTGGTTCAAAACGCCAAAACTAAACTTGAAGAAGCCATCTCTGACCTCGAAAAAATTTCATCAAAACTTAATTTAAGTGCACCATCCAAATCGTTCAGAAAAAGCCTCGATGGAATACTATCCAATGTAGAGGTTCAGTTTGAGCGATGGAATGATGAAATTGTCTCCCAAAATGAACATCTCAACAAGGTGAAGCGTCAAAAGGACAAAATCAGGTCTTCTTCTCACCTTCAGGAACGAAATGAATTCATTATCAACCATTTGCCCACCCTCCTTCCTCTTCTTAAAAATGGTCAATTTGAGAGCATTTCTCAAAATGAAGCGACATTCGCAAACTTGATTATTGCCTGACTATCAGCATTTTTTATTATTATTACATACATTTGCTAAGAATGTATGAGGGCCCCTAGCACTTAATCCAAATGAAAATGAAAAGTTTAAAAAGTACTCTACTGCTGATCGCATTGTGTGGAAGTCAGATTTCCTCAGCTCAAATCGGCAATTATTTTGACAAATTCAGACCCGCAAAACGGTGGTCTGTGGGACTTCAGTTGAGTCCTACTCACGGTATGACGGATGCCGACAACTTTGTTCCGGGGATCTCCTTCGGAGCGCATGTGAAATATTCCGTTTCTCAAACCTTTGGTCTGAAATTTAACGCAGACATTGGAACCATCAACGGTAACCGGGAAGATCAGGATATCAGTGGTAACGGTAACGAAGGTAGAAACGGACGAGGTGGAGACCAGACACGGGGAGGTTCCAACACCTACAACGCGGGTAACTCCGCTCCCTCTGAGGACTCATACTTCTACAAAAACAACTTCAAGGACATGAACGTGAACATGGTATTTACCTTAGGTAACATCTCGTTCCTTCGTCCGCTAAGAAAATATCAACTATTTCTCTTTACCGGATTTGGTGTAGTGTGGAGTGATGCGCGAGGAGAATTTACAAATCCTACCGATGCAGAAGCATATTATAACAGATGGGGTGCTGATTTCTTTACCCCAGAATACGACAACAACAACAACTTTAAAAATGCCATTTCACGCTATCAGGGACAAAACTTTACCATTCCGTTTGGAGTTGGTGTAAAGCGCAACATCTCTGATTGGTTGGATTTAGGTATTGAATACCGTAACCACTATACCCGTACGGATAACCTGGATGCATACTCCTACCCTATCTGGAGAAACCGGGTATTTGACTTTTACGGATTGCTCGGATTTCAAGCGAGTATTAAACTCGGCGGCAAAGATGGTATCACCGATCACTACGATTGGTTGAATCCTGTTGAGTCTATCTATTCAACGCTGGATTCACTTCAAGAAATTAAAGGTAAAGTTGACCTCCTTTTGTTGGACACAGACGGAGACGGTGTTGCCGATTATTACGATAAAGAACCGGACACAGAAAAAGATGCCTGGGTATGGGGAAGCGGAGAAACAGCCGATATTGATGAGGATGGTGTGCCTGACTACCGGGACGATCAGCCATTCTCTGAAAAAGGTGCTACCGTGAATGCCGCCGGTGTTATGATCGATGAAGACAACGACAACGTACCGGATTATCGGGATGAAGATCCACGTACCATTCAAGGTTCAGTGGTTAGTCCAACTACCGGTAAAGCCGTTAAAGTTGGAGGCGGTGGATGTTGCGATTGCAACGACGTAATTCTTCCTGCCGTAGTATTTGACAACGGAAGTGCTACCATCAAACCAGAATTTTATGGCGTACTATACAGCGTTGCTGAAAAAATGAAGCAATGCCCTGACCTCAAAGTAACCGCAACTGGTTATTCTGTTAAAAGTAAGTCCGGAGATCAATTGGCTTACAAACGAGCTAACGCCATCATTGATTACCTGAACGCCAATTACAACATTCCTCGTGATCGATTTAAAATGAATGCAGAGGGAAAAGCTTCATCCGATATGGAGTATACTTCCCGACGAATTGATTTGAGTAAAACTCGATAAGAACTAGTTTAGTCAAACTAAAAAAGGGGACATCAATGATGTCCCCTTTTCTTTTATCCCAATTCTACCACTTAATCTTTCAATGGTTTATAGTGATTTCGAATGATGCCGGTAATCTGGTTAAAGATTGGGCGGGTAAATTCAACAAACAAATCCTGGGGGGCAGGTGGATATAATTCGCGTTGCTTGGTCAAGTTCAGTTGATCCCTGCTTAATGCCTCCTCCATGCCGTTGAATGAAGCCCATTTCGTAGACCACACAAACGTACCGGGTAGCTTACGTTGTTGCATGGTAGCCCCGGAAACGGCATTTACAATTTGAAAATCCAGCAGTCCGGAAGAGGTTAACGTCTTTTCATAGGTAGTAAGCTTTGCCTTGGCCGTCCCATAAATCGGTACCTCACCATCATCTGTTTTTTCAGTACGCAGAATCACACTATCCTTTTCAAATGATTCCACCCGTTCTTTCATGTAAACCTGTCCAACGGCGAAGTCGTCAAACCGCATCACAATCACCTCATCCGGTTCAATTCCCAGAACATCCAATTCACCGGTTCGATAAAACTGAACAAAGGTGTAATTCATGTTTCGAGCAAACTCCACAATCTGATTCTGAAAAAATTCATTAGTTAGCGCCAAACTTCGGCTGTGAACAGGTATGTCGTCAATCAACACCCGAATGGTTCCCTGATCCAGTGCCTGAGACAAGTAATCCTCGATTTTATCGTACTGAGGCGTGTACTGCTTGGCATCCAGAAAATGACGATAAGCGGCTCGGCCTGAGGCAGCATCACCTTTTTCCAATTCCTTCAATCCAGCATTAAAATGTGCCTTCGAAGCTAAAAGAGACGCATCATTGAATTCGTTTTGGAACACCCTCGGTTCATCAATGATCCGAATACATGCCGGACATTGGATGATCTGATTGTACATATCATTCAACGAAGCGTAATGACCAACTATTCCATCGTACCGGAATTCTGCCGTACTTTTCTTGAGTTGATCGATCTTGTCCAAGTGAAATTTTAAGGCGTGTTCATACGCCATTGGAAGATATTTCCGTGCTTTTTTACTATCGGGATTACTCCGTAATCGATTGATAGCTTGATACGTTGCCTTATCGTAATCCCCTTGTTCAAATTTCTTTTTACCTGATGCACAGGCAGCAAGCACAATGGGAAGGAATAGAAGCCAACTTAGTTTTACGTGTAAATTTGAGTTCATAGGCCATGTAGTTGATTAGGCTGACCATGGCAAAAATAGTCCCACACACCTACCAATCAAGCCACCTCCCAAGTAGATTGGGGAATAATGAAATTCTCCACGTTATTCGCATGCTCCGATATGGTTCCGTTATGTACAGAAATACAAACACCTAGGTTAACCAAAACCTTCTTGTTGGTGCTTATGGGCACACTTGCCAGATGGCTGAACCCATCGGAGGCCGCGGCACAACAATGGACCCTTGGTCAAACCATTGAGGGCCACGCTTTTGTTTATCCCGAGGCCTGGCTGATGAAAGCCGACTCCAACACCTTTCAAATCCACGTCAAAACCGATCGTAAGTTGGAGGTATATGAACTGGATTCCGGATTTAATCCAATGCGCTATGCAGAATCCAAAGAGCATCTTGCCTTATGGAATCACTCCATAGCTTCTTTCCCCATTCCAAACGGATGGTTGCTATTTCAGATTCATCAGACCTCCCTCTCCAAGAGTACGTTATATGCCACAACAGAGAAATGGGGTAGCACAGACACCATCGTACTTATGGAACTCCAAAACTCCTTCGTAAGTGAATCTCAAATTCGATTCTCAAGATCACATGGTGAATTTCTGATCTGGTTTGAATGGAAGCGCAGTCCAAGGGTAGATCCTGAAGAAGTTACTGTGATACATTTTAACCCGTCCAGTTACCAAACGCGTATCGATACCATACTCCCCGGATACAGCAACGAACTGATTCACTATTTCCGCTGCTGGCAAAACTCCCAGGGCGAGACCTGTTTGCTTGGCCGTCTGTTTGACAACAGCCCGGTGATTAAACGGGCAGGAAAACCAAATTATCGATATTGCCTCACCACCTTCCTTCCCGACAAAAAAACGACCCGAACCGACCTATTAACTGATGGTCTCACATATGATCAAGGCATCTACATTGCCCGAAACGATAGCGGCTATTTGTACGGTGTCATGCGATCGGACAAACCCGGATTCTGTGACACCATCAGTCTGTACCAATACAATAGCTTAACCGGAACCCGATCAACCCTATTCTCCAAAAAAATTGAACTTCCTCGTGACTATCGTAAATCATACACCTACCACCGATTCCGTCGTAAACCAATCAATTTGTGGCTGGACCGACTTGAAATAGGGTCTGACGGAGAAATCACCATTTGGATGGAATTTTATGAACGACGGGTTCAGCAAGCATATGTAAACCATCGGTCCTACAAATACATCTATGGCCCGCTTGTTCGATACAACAGAACACTGGATTCTTTTCTCTATCGCGACAAACTCCAGGTAACCATGAATGACCACGGCAAGTATGGATCCTATCGAATACATACCGTTGATACATCGGAGTGTTTGTTTATGAATCTCCCGCATCATCCGGAACGCAAACGCAACCTATTGGGTAATCTACGAATGCTCAATCACACGAGTGATTTGGTAATGGTGCCTGTTCAGAACGACTCCAGGATGTATGAATTACGTGATAATCAAACCGACAAGTTCATGCCCGATCTTTCGTCCATGACCTGGCTAAATAACGACACCTTTGTGGTGTTACTGCTTCGAAAAAGAGATCTGATTCCGGCACGATGCCGTCTCGGATTTACGCCTTAATGATGGCCTCAAAACTCTGAGCATTCAGTGCAGCTCCCCCAATCAACCCACCATCAATATCCGGCATGCTGAACAACTCCAACGCATTACTGGGTTTCACGCTTCCACCATATAGAATGCGCAATTGGGCGGATATCTCCTCCCCATATTTCTCGCGTAGGATGGAACGGGTATGTGCGTGGATTTCCTGAGCCTGTCCCGCCGATGCGGTTTTACCGGTTCCGATTGCCCAAACCGGTTCATACGCCAATGTCACCTTCACTATTTCCTCAGCGGACAAGTGGAATAACCCCGTAGAAATCTGATTGGTTACCACCTCAATATAGGATTCATCTTCCCGCTGATCCAGCGTTTCTCCGTAACAATACACAGCCTGCATGCCGTGCTTTAACACCTGATCTACCTTCTTAGCCAACAACTCATTGGTCTCTCCGAAATACTGACGTCGTTCTGAGTGACCTACCAGCACCTGTGCCACAGGTACAGATGCCAGCATATCCGCCGAGATTTCTCCAGTATAGGCACCCGCCTCTTCATGGTGGCAATTTTGTGCTCCCAATTGCATCAAACTTCCATTCAAGGTATTCTGAAACACTTTCAGATGCGTAAATGGTGCAAAGATGGAAACATCACATGTTTCGAGATCGGATTCGCTTACCCGATCCATGATATCTTTTAGCAACTGAAATCCCTCGTTCATGGAGGTATTCATTTTCCAGTTACCCGCTACAAACCGCTTTCTGTTCATACGTTTGAGGTTGATTTATTTGTCTCCCAAAACCGATTTGGGGCTAGTTCATTAAAGAGGTGTTCGTATAGCTTACGATCGTCTTCGGTTAATTCCTTTCCGCGCCGGTTCATTACCCGATTCATCGTTTCAAAGGCCTGACGCAACTGATAGGTTGTAAATCCGGAAGCTCCACCCCAGGCAAATGATGGAACAAAATTTCTGGGAAATCCGGATCCAAAAATGTTTGAAGAAACACCCACCACCGTTCCAGTGTTGAACATGGTATTGATGCCACATTTCGAGTGGTCGCCCATGATCAATCCGCAGAATTGTTTGCCAGTATTTCGGAAACGCCCGCTGGTGTAATCCCACAACTTCACCTCGGCGTAGTTGTTTTTAAGGTTGGAATTATTAGAATCGGCGCCAATGTTGCACCATTCTCCCAACACGCTATTCCCTAAAAATCCATCATGGCCTTTGTTCGAGAATCCTTGAAGAATGGAATTATTCACTTCGCCGCCTACCTTACAATACGGACCAAGAGTAGTTGCCCCATAAATTTTGGACGACAACTTCAACGCAGCATGTTCACCCAATCCCAGGGATCCATAGACTACACTCCCCTCCATAATTTCAGCATCCTTACCCACATAAATCACACCACCGTTCGGATTGAGAACGGCACCTTCTACACGTGCTCCGGATTCCAGAAATATCCGACCTTCCCCAGTTACCCGATTGGAATCAGACAACGGTGCCGATGTACGACCCGCCGTGATTCGTTCATAATCGGCAATTAGCTCCTGCTCATTGAGGGTGAACAAATCTTCCGGATACGAAATAAAGGTAGCATCTGCCGTACGCCATTCAATCCCTGACCAGTCTGTTGTTGCACTTCTAACCGCTACTACGGTTTCATTTCCTGTTCGAATGCCCTGACCATTTTCCAAATTGCGAATGAGACCAACCAAGTCGGCGGTGGGTAAACAAGATCCATTGATGTGAACGTCTGCATCCCGAAGTTCCGGAAACAGGGACGTGAGATAATCAGCCGTTCGGTAGCCTATTTCAGCTCGTAATTCGTGCTCCCACTTTTCCGCAATGGTAACAATACCAACTCGAAGAGATGCCGTTGGGCGGGTCAGCGTGAGGGGAAACAACTGTTCCCGATTGTGATCAAACAGATTGACTTTCACGGTATTATTTATTGGTAAGTCCCTAAGACTGTAAACAAACAAAGCTCTCGACCCGTTGGGTGGAGAGCTTTGCAATGACCCTGTTGGGTCTTATTTTTTCTTGCCGTAGCGCTTGTTGAACTTGTCGATACGTCCGGCAGTATCCACAAAGTTCATCTTACCTGTATAGAACGGGTGAGATGTATTGGAAATCTCCAACTTATAAAGCGGATACTCATTTCCATCTTCCCATTGTACGGTTTCCTTCGTGTCTACCGTAGACTTGGTAATAAACATGTGTTCATTAGACATGTCCTTGAACACAACCATTCGGTAATTTCCTGGGTGAATATCTTGTTTCATCTTTCTTCTACTTGAAACTTTGTTCTCTTCTTATTCAATCGTAGCCATCACCAAACTGATGCCTACTTTTGAGGGTCTGCAAAGGTATACCTTTTTTTAATTCGAACCGAGATTTAGCGGAATTGAAAGACAAAATTATACAGAACGGTAAGCAATTGATTATCAACTCATCACTGATACACATGCTTCGTTTGATGATTCTTTTCTCTGCACTCCGGTTGGTATTTTTTGTTCGAAACGCTGAGTTCTTCTCAATTTCCAACTGGATAGGTCCCGATGCCGGTCAAGTTTTCCTCACCGGATTGCGACTGGATTTCATCTTTACCTTCTACCTCACCTTCACCCTGTTCCTGGTTTACCTCATTGTCCGCCACAACCTATATCGTTACCTACTTACCTGGTTCATCGTGTTGTTGGTTTTGGTCGTATACACCATCGATTTTCTGTATTTCGATTTCTCGAAGGAGCGATTAGGGACGGACCTCTGGGTATTCCTTGATTTCCAGAACAACATCAACCCGATTCACTACATCACCAGCTATTGGTATGCCATCCCCATTTTGCTCGTTTTCTCCGCTTCGCACAGCTATAAGTATGTGAAGGTATTGCCAAAGAAAGTCACCTATCGGTGGATTGCCCAAACCTTCCTGGTGTTCTTCCTACTCTATCCTGTTGCGCGTGGTGGCTTTCGATCGAGGCCTCTGCGATCTGCCGATGCCAGTACTCTGATGAATCCGGAGCAGGTCCCGTTAGCTCTAAATCCGGCCCTTTTGGTGCTGGAATCGGCCACAAACCCAATGTCACTTCCTCCGATGTCGGATGAGTTGCCACTTCCCTTAAATACCCTGGAATTTAAAAAAGACACCTCCTCTGATCCGCCCAATATCATCCTAATTATCGCGGAAAGTTTTGGAAAGGAGTACACCGCTCTCAACCATGGTTACTGCGATTCTTACACGCCACACCTCAATGCACTCATGGATTCATCTTTGGTGTTTCATCGCTTTTACGCCAATGGTTTGAAATCGATGGATGCGGTGCCCGCCATTTTCTGCGGAATTCCGCGATTGCAGGATCGCGCCTTCATCAAACTTCCTGTGTCGCTTAAACCAACTGAATCCATCTTACACGCTCTGGGAAAACTGAAATACAAACGGTCCTTCTTCCATGCTGCCGATCCCAATACCATGGGCTTTAAATCCTTTTTATCGGCACATGGCCTGGATCATTATTACAGTATTGAGGACTATCCCAACGGCCGAAATTCAGTTGATTATGACGGATCCTGGGGCATTTTCGATGGCCCCTACCTTCAATGGACCCGTAAAAAACTTGAGTCATCAACCCAGCCGTTCTTTGCCTCGATCTTCACTCTCAGCAGCCATCATCCATACGCCGTTCCGGACTCCCTTCGTTTCAGTTACCCAATGGGTAATCTGGACATTCACAAGAGTATCGGTTATACCGATGAAGCCATCCACTCCTTCATAGATAGCTGCCGAAACGAATCGTGGTTCAACAACACGGTTTTTGTGATCATGGCTGATCACAGCTCTGAAAATGCGATGCACGCCTATCGTACCCACTCCGGTAAATACGAAATCCCTCTGGTGATATATGCGCCAAAGTTGATCCCTCCGGGAACCAACCACACCACTATGACTCAGGTGGATTTTGCCCCAACATTATTGGAATTAATAGGTTATGAAGGATTCTACGAAACCCTTGGGCACTCTGTTCTGAACAATCGCGATGGGATTGCCGTTCATTTCGACAATAACGTGTGGCATACCACCCAGGGCGACTGGAATCTGGGGATGACAAAAGAAGGCCCCCGATTTTTATACCATCTGGTAGATGATCCGAACTGTTTGAATAATGTATTATCCAAGCATCAATCATTAGCAGATTCACTATACCGACGAGCAGATGCCTATACCCGCCAACACGTAAACTTCCTGCGGTGAGCCCTCGCCTGTCGGGTTGAAAACCTATTTTTGCGCCATGCAAAAACCCACCTTACCCAAAGGAACACGGGACTTTGGACCAGTTGAACTCAAGCGCCGAAAACTCATCATCAACACCATTCAAAACGTGTATGAGCATTTTGGATTTGAACCGCTTGAAACACCGGCCATGGAGAATTTGTCGACCCTCACAGGTAAATACGGAGACGAAGGTGATGCCCTGCTCTTCAAGATTCTGAACAGCGGTGACTTCCTAAAAAAGGTAGATGAAGGTAGGTTTCAACAAGCTAAGGAAAATCCGAACAGCCTACTTCCCCAGATTTCAGAGAAAGGATTGCGATACGATTTAACCGTACCGTTGGCCCGGTTTGTTGTGCAACATCAGCATGAATTACAGTTTCCTTTCAAACGATATCAGATTCAGCCGGTTTGGCGTGCCGATCGGCCACAAAAGGGGCGATATAGAGAATTCTGGCAATGCGATGCCGACGTCATTGGTACCGATTCACTCGTTTGTGAATCGGATTTTGTCAAGATCTACCAGTTGGTGTTTAACGCCCTGGGATTTACGTCGTATGACATTCGGATCAATCACCGCTCCTTACTGGAAGCCATTGCACAAACCGTTGGTTTCAACGGTCCCCTCACCCAACTCACCGTTTCCATTGACAAATTGGACAAAATAGGTTGGGAAGGGGTTGGAAAGGAATTGGAATCAAATGGATTTACATCGGATCAGGTTTCCAGGCTTCAAGTTCTCCTCACCACATCGCGATGTACGCCTGAGTTCATCGAACAATTGGCATCCGCCCTATCCGATGGTGAAGCGAAAGATCGAGCCCTCATGGCCTTGCGGGAACTTCGGGAATTAACTCCGGGTATTGATCAAGCATCAGTTAGCCTTGATCTGAGTTTAGCACGCGGTCTGGATTACTACACCGGTTTCATTTTTGAAGCCAGCATTCCGGATTCCGGTATCGGAAGCGTTTCCGGAGGCGGACGATACGACAATCTGACCGGTGTGTTTGGATTATCCGGTGTTTCCGGTGTGGGCATCTCATTTGGCATCGATCGCCTGTACGACTGCATGGACGCATTGGGGCTATTCGGGGGTGTAGATCGGCCAACGGCCAACATACTATTATGCCATTTTGATGAGCGCACGCGTACCAAATGTGCTGAGATTGCAGATGCCCTTCGGGCCGATGGCATCAAAACGGAGGTGTATCCGGACATTAAAAAGCTTCGCAAACAGTTGGATTATGCCAATAAACGCGGCTATCCTTTTATCGGTGTTGTGGGGGAAGAAGAGTTTAATCAGGATACCATCCAATTGAAAAACATGGAATCAGGCGATCAATCCGTTGTTCCTCAATCAAACCTGTCCAAACTGCTAAAATGAAACGATTTCAGTTCCGGGAAGCCATCCTCCACGAGGATAACCACCTTATTGTTCTGGACAAACCAGCTGGAATCAGTTCGTTGGATGAACGGTGGAACGATAGCCCAAGCATTCAACGCTTCGCTGAAGACTACTTTGCTGACGCACAACTTTGTCACCGTCTGGATAAGGACACATCCGGCTTGCTGCTCATTGCTAAAGATCCCGACACATACCGGGATATTTCAATCTTATTTGAACAGCGTCAAATTCATAAGATCTATTGGGCAGTTGCCGATGGCCGCCACTACTTCGAAGAATTAAACATTGACCTTCCCCTGAGTGTTACGGCACGAGGCAAAGCCAAAGTAGACAAGCAAAAAGGAAAAGAAGCCTCCACCCGATTCAAGGTATTGGAGAGTTTTCGGCACTTTGCCCTGATTGAATGTGAGCCCTTTACCGGCAGACTTCATCAGATCCGAATTCACCTTTCTTCAGCGAATGCTCCCATCAGCATGGACACCGTTTATGGGGGCAAAGAGCCGATGTTAGCCGAAATAAAAAAGAACTTCAACTATTCCAAGTGGCGCAACCCCAACCCCATGATCATGCGGATGGCCCTGCATGCTAAATCATTAAATTTTGAGTTGAACGGTGTAAAGCACAGCTACGAAGCCCCGCTACCAAAGGATTTTGATGTGTTCCTAAAACTACTCAGGAAATATGATGCCATCAGCTAAATGGTCTTATTTTCTGCTGCTGGCTGCATGGGGTTGTGTGATGTGGCCCAGCAATATCGTAGCTCAGGACTTGACATCCGCCACGGAAGAGGTTTATCAGCAACTCAAGCAAAGGAAGTATCGGAAGCTTCACTCCAATATGAATGACGGTCTTCAATCCATGTTGACCACCAAAAAATTGCGCACCTCTCTTGACCGTGTTTTTAAACTTTTCGGGGAGATTCAAAAACTTGGCCCTATTCATCTGGATACCGCAGAAGGACGATTAAGTACCACTTCTGAAATCTATTTAGAGAAGAATACGCTGAACATGTTGTTGAGTTTTAGCGGCGACAAATTATCTCAATTTCAGATCATTCCGCAATCCTATGGATTTCCGGACGATGCAAAAAACAAGGTATTCGGAAAGAAACGTTTGAACGTTCAATACGACACCTTCAAGTTATCTGCTGAGCTCCTATTCCCCATCACCAACACACCACCTCCGGTCGTCATCATCGTCCATGGTTCGGGCCCGATGGATATGGATGGAACCATTGGCCCCAATAAAGTATATCAAGATTTGGCTCTTGAGCTGGCATTGAGAGGGGTTGCCACGCTTCGGTACGACAAACGATCCAAGGTATACCCTAAGAATTTCGAAAAGGGAATCGAATTCAGCCATTGGGATGAAACCCTAAACGATGTGCAAGCCGCCATTAACCTTCTTCTTGAACAGACGGAGATTGATACCAGTCGGATTTTTGTGGCCGGACATAGTTTGGGTGGTTACCTCGCTCCAATGATTGGGGAGTCGTTTAACAACTTGGCGGGAATTATCATGTTGGCAGGTCCCTCGGAACCGCTGTATGAGCTTATCCCGGAACAACTCGATTACATTTTCGGTCTGCAACCAAAACAAAAGTGGATCTATCGACGCATCGTCAAAAAGGCTCGTCAAGAGGCAGACCTCCTCAGATCCCACGATTACGATCAACTCAAAAACCCAAAGTATGCCACTGCCTATTGGCCGGTATCGTACATCAAAAACCTGGAGAATTACGCTCCTATTCCTACGTTGGATAGCTTAACCATTCCATCACTGGTACTGCAAGGCCATCGGGATTATCAGGTTCCCGAGCACAGCCAGTACACCCCCATTGTGGATTCTTGCGGGAACAACCCGTTGGTGTCTTTTTACCTGTTTGCTGACCTCAATCATCTCTTCATTCCGGGTGAGGGAAAACCCAGTAATTTAGAGTATTTCAGAGCAGGGCATGTGTCACCGGAAGTGGCTGAGGTAATTGCGGGATGGATCGCGGAAACCCGTTAACTTTTCAACACGATTTTGATGGCCCACCGCGGCCCTTATCTTTGCACAAATTTGAACCAATTGGAAGCGACCACAGGACAAACTGCAATCCTGATGTTGGAGGATGGCAGCGTATTCTACGGAAAAGCCATCGGCAAGATCGGGACAACCACTGGAGAAATTTGTTTCAACACCGGCATGACCGGCTATCAGGAAGTCTTCACCGACCCATCGTATTTCGGACAAATTGTTGTAATGACCTCCGATCACATCGGAAATTACGGCGCCAGCATGGAGGACACAGAATCCTCCAGCATCAAGATCAACGGTCTTATTTGTAAGAAATACGCCGAGCATTTTAGCCGGAAGTTAGCCAACATGAGCTTGAACGATTACTTCATCGAAAACAACATTGTTGGCATAGCCAATGTAGACACCCGACAAATCGTTCGAAACATTCGAAGCAAAGGTGCCATGAATTGCATCATCAGTTCAGATGTGCTGGATGTGGATGAATTAAGATCGATGCTGGCTGAGGTACCCTCTATGCAGGGACTTGAACTGAGCTCTAGAGTTACAACTGAAAAACCATTTTACTATGGCCAGGAGGATGCACCGTATCGGGTAGCCGTTCTGGATCTTGGCGTAAAATCCAATATTCTTCGTTGTCTGGCTGAGCGCGGTTGCTACCTGAAGGTGTTCCCGTCCAACACGTCGTATGCCGAGATGAAGGCATGGAATCCGCATGGTTACATGATCACCAATGGTCCTGGAGATCCCGGGGTAATGGAGGCCGAGACCAACACGTTACGAGACTTGATCAGTAACAACGAAAAGGTGTTTGGAATTTGTTTAGGATGTCAGATTATGGCGCAGGCCGCTGGAATGCGTACCTACAAAATGCACCACGGACATCGGGGAACCAATCACCCGGTACATAATATGGTGACCGGTAGAAGTGAAATCACTTCTCAGAATCACGGTTTTGCCATTGATCCGGAATCAGTAGATACCAAGGTGGCCAAAATCACTCACATGAATCTGAACGACAACACGGTAGAAGGAATTCAACTAGTAGATAAACCGGCATTTGCCGTGCAATATCACCCGGAATCCAACCCTGGTCCACACGACTCCAGATACCTGTTTGACGATTTCATCAGTCTTTTGAATTAACCCTTTACCATGAGTCAAATCATTGATATTCACGCCCGTCAAATTTTGGATTCTCGGGGCAATCCTACTATTGAGGCCGATGTTGTCACCGAAATGGGAATTGTTGGTCGTGCTGCTGTGCCTAGCGGAGCATCCACCGGCATTCACGAGGCCGTTGAACTACGGGATGGCGATAAACACATCTACCTCGGTAAAGGAGTTAGTCAAGCCGTTAAGAACGTCAACAATCAGATTGCTGAAGCCTTAATTGGTCAGGATGTGATGGATCAACCAACCCTGGATCGCATGATGATTCAATTGGACGATACCGACAACAAAGCAGCCATCGGAGCAAATGCCATTCTGGCCGTGAGCCTGGCCGCTGCGAAAGCTGCTGCACAGGAATCCCAACAATCGCTATTTCGATACATCGGCGGCGTAAACGCACATGTGCTGCCCGTCCCCATGATGAACATCCTGAATGGCGGCTCTCATGCCGATAATTCCATTGATTTTCAGGAATTCATGATCATGCCGGTTAAAGCCGATTCCTTTTCTTCCGGACTGCGCATGGGTGTGGAGGTTTTTCATCATCTCAAGAATGTTCTAAAGGAAAAAGGTTACAGCACCAACGTGGGAGATGAAGGCGGTTTTGCACCCAACATCAAGTCCAATGAAGAGGCGATTGAAACGGTGCTGACAGCCATTGAACGCGCGGGTTACAAACCGGGAGAACAAATTTACATCGCTATGGATGCGGCCTCAAGTGAATTCTACAAAGCGGATGAAGGCGTATACCATTTTCATAAATCAGATGGTTCGAAACGAACTGCCGCCGAAATGGTAGACTACTGGGCCGATTGGACATCCAAATACCCGATTGTATCCATCGAAGACGGATTGGCAGAAGATGATTGGGACGGATGGAAAGCCTTGACCGATCGGATAGGTGATCGCGTCCAGTTGGTGGGTGACGACCTGTTTGTTACCAACGTAAAACGCCTTCAACGAGGCATTGACGAAGGAATCGCCAACTCCATTTTGGTGAAGGTGAACCAAATTGGCAGCCTTACGGAAACCATCAACGCCATTCAATTGGCTACCCGAAATCGGTACACCAATGTGATCAGTCATCGATCAGGTGAAACGGAAGATACCACCATCTCTGATCTGGCTGTTGCCATGAATAGTGGACAAATCAAAACTGGATCCGCTTCCAGAACCGACCGGATTGCGAAGTATAATCAGTTAATTCGCATTGAAGAGGAACTTGGAAAAGATGCCGTTTACGGTGGTTCCATGTTCAGATTTGTGTAATCCTTTGACCGTAAAATTGGTCGAAGTCTTCCAACGATTTACTTTTATCTCAAATTAGAATAACCGTTGGAGCAGCTGAGAAACATCAACTTACGTTGGATGCGATTATTCGCAACCATGGTACTGATGTTCGCTGTTCAACAGATGGCTTCAGCCCAGTGCAGCATTCAATCGAATGATCATGCCTGTGTGGATGAGCCCATGAGTTTTGCAGTAAAAACGTCTTCCACAGTTGCCAGTGTAGCCTGGAATTTTGGAGATGGGAATACATCCAATTTAACCGCACCATTTCATCGGTTTACATCAGCCGGAACCTTTAGCGTGAAGGCTACCATTACCTTCTCAGGTGGCGGCAGCTGTGACACCACCAAACAAATCATTGTTTACAATGCTCCAGACATGAACGCTCACCTGGATCCGGGAAATAAGTATTGCCTACATGAGAATCAGGTTTGCATTCTGGACAGTACCACCTCCGGGAATTCAGGTGTCACCATTAGCAAACGCACGATTCTCTGGGGCGATGGAGATAAGACAGACACCCAGAATCCGCAACACGGCGATAAGACCTGTCATCAGTACCTTCCTCCAGGTGATTTCACCATCACCATTGAATCCATCAATGACAGGGGATGTAAGGCTCTACAGGAAATCGACATTCAGGTCAAATTTGATTTCCTTCCCAAATTCACCTATTACAAGCTGGACGAGGGTTGTGACAGCCAAACGTATGTGTTCAAATACGACACCTCCTGGTTCAAGTTCAAGCCGTTTTATAGCAAATTGGAAATGGACTTTGACGATGGAACCAAACAAGTGGTTACCCAACCACCGGACTCCGTCATCCATACATTCAAAACCAGCGGTCCTAAAGGAGTTACCTTATACGTGACGATGAACAACGGATGCGTAGCTCCATTCACCCAAATCCTGAACATCACACTGGACGAAATTGTCATCAATCATCAGAAAATTGACAGTGCCCTTTGCTGGCCGGAATACTTCGAGTTCACCCACCCAATTGTTCCCGGATTAAATACCCGCTACACATGGTCGGCGTATAACGAGAAGAAAGAACTGATCTATTCCTTTGGTGGGTCCAGGACGTCATTCTACTTTCCGGAAGAACCCGGCAAGTACTACATCAGCCTTACGATTCGCCGGAATGATTGTTCCAGCACCATGGAATTTGACTCCGTCTTTTCGCTAGGCGTTCGCACACGAACCGAGGTTTTAAATGGTTCACAATGCCGATTGGAAGATACGGTATACTTCGCCAATACATCCACCATTTACGGCTCCAACGACATCACCTGGCTGTGGGATTATATCGATACGTCGCTCGTCACACCGCGATGTACAACCAATACTCAGCAGCATCTGGATACGGGCAAAAACTGCAATTACTCCTCCGACTTTCACGGAGAGCACTTCTACAATTACACGAAGTGCGACGAGATTTGGATGAAAGCCTGGGATAATGTGAACGGCTGTGCCGATAGTTCCAAATGGAACGTCACCTTGGGTAAACCGGACCTGGATTCGTTTAAATACAACGTGGGTAAGGCGTGTATAGGCGTTCGAGATGGTTACGGCGTGGAATTCGAATTGGAACGCTGTTACAGCGATGTCAAACTCAATTTGGACTCGGCCTGTAAACGGGATAGTTTTATCGATTGGGTTGACCGGGCATCCTACAGCAAGACCTGTGATACCAGTGGTTGGGTTACCTTAGGTGTTACCGCCACCACCGGAGATAAGAAGGTCTATCACTCCCCGGATACATCGGACTACACCATCGACCTGAAAAAAATATGTAGTGATACCCTGTGGATTCATCGTGCCTTCAAAGTTCAGGAAGCGCCAAAACCGCAGTTCACTTTCAAGTTCACCGGATGTATCCCAACCTATATGTCGGGATCCCTATTTATAAAAAATCAGCCGAGTGTGCGGTGGATGAAATTTAACTGGGACGATGGCGAAACGGACTCGATCTACATTCCACCGGGGACCGACACCTTACCCGACTTTATGCATACCTACCGCCGTTCAGGGGTCTACTATCCTGTTGTAGCCCTGGAAACCGACAGCGGATGCGTGGAAGATCAGCGCATTGAGCGCGTGGTGGGATTCTACAACGATTACGAATTTGACGATTTGATCTGTCCAGGAATGACGGTATTCTTTAAGGACACGGTGACGTATTGGAACGACACAACCCAGTTTTGGCGTCATTCAACCCGACCCGAAAAAATTCGCTGGATCTGGGATGGTGCTATCGGACCAGATAGCGGTCATGAGGTATTTGCCACCTTTGACACGGCAGGGACGTATTACGTCCAAATGATTACCAATGACAAGAAGAATTGCCACGATACCATGACGAAGAAGATTGTGGTAAATGGCGTAACGGCGGGAATTAGGGACCTCAATAAAAAAATCATTTGTGACGACATCCTTCAGTTACTGGATTCGTCTCAAGGAACAGGACATCCCGAGGATAGTCTGATCTTTTATTATTGGGATTTTGGTGACTTCAAGACCCCGAGTTTGTTGAAACATCCGTTCCATTACTATTCGAGTTATGGCAAGTTTGATGTCACCCACGTAGTGGCCAATACCATCGGCTGTGCCGACACCACAACCATAACCATTGAAATTGATGGCCCGGTTCCGCAATTTGATATCATTTCGGATACCGTTGGATGTGCGCCATTTACGGCTGAGTTTCAAAATAATTCCGTGAAGGCAACGGAGTTCATCTGGTACTTTGGTGATTCCAGTTCATCGGCAAATACCCTGAGTACAAATGCGGACACCAATGTGACCTTCACCTATAAAAACCCCGGTATATACTACATCTACCTCTATGCCGGAGATAGTGTGGTGAACCCGGATAACGCTAATCAAATCTATTTCTGCAGTTCGGTATTCCCGGACTCAACAGCTCCTGATCCGGCTGTTCGACGCATTGTGGTGCTACCCGTACCACCCGCCAATTTTACGATTGATGGCATCGCCTGCGTGAATTCTGAACTCACCCTTACCGATCAATCCGATACCGTTTACAACTACTTCCGATGGTATACAGCAACGGATTCAGCCGTAGGATCTAACCCGGTTCAAAAAATAACGGTGCGCGATACCGGAGCAATTACCATAGTGTATGTTCCCAAGTACGACCCTCAACCACCGTATTTCAAGGAATGCTATGACACGGCTGTTCATACAGTTCAGGCCTTTACGGTGAACGTTGATTTTGATTACTACAAAGACGACTACTGCCCTACGTATCACTTCAATGCCATGGCCGATGATGACGCAACCATTAAGTGGAACTTCGGTCACGATGCCAGCGGGGATAAGAACGAGTCAACAGACCAAACGCCCTCCCACCAGTTTGCACCGGATAAAGGCGACTTCTATGTGTGTTTGGAAGCGGTCACCCCGGAAGGATGCGCGGATACGGCATGTAAGACGGTGAACTCTGATCACGCTTTTGCCTTCTTCATTCCGAATGTCATTACGCCAAACGGTGATGGCTTTAACGACAACTACGAAATCGAACTGGAAGGTGAGAATTACTTCAACTTGTCCATCTTCAATCGTTGGGGAGAACGTATCTATTACGCCGAGAAGGACTACGATGAAGATTCCGGTTTAAACTGGGACGGAACCGTTCAGGGCACTGGATTACATTGTGCCCCGGGAACCTATTTCTATGTACTTGAGTTTAGAGAGGGGTGCGTAGAAGGCGCTAAAATTGAACGGTATTCAGGAACAGTTACCTTGATCCGTTAGTTATTCTATCTCCAGCTTTAGTGCTTCTTTCAAGCGCATCAATTCAGGATTCTTTTTCGCCATGGCTTCAAACTTCTCCTGACTGGTATAAGCTCGTTCCGATTGGGTTTTCTTCTTCACCTCAACAAATTCCAATTGAACCGTCGGATTATTGAGTTCTTTCCGCAAAAAGAGTAACAAATCGGTACGAACATCTTCCAATTGAACCCGATGCTGTTTGTTCAGCAAAAGGCGAACTAACGCTTGCTCTTCCACAATTTCATGACTGGCAAACTTGAAGATTGTCACCAATCGGGTTTGATCCTGTGCGGCCAATTCACTCGCAAAATTTGTCAGTGCAGATTCAACCGATGTGGTGGTGACCGGCTGAATTTCTTGAATTACCTCCTCTTCCTCCTTCTCTTCCTCAACTGGTGCCGTTGGTCTTGTGGGGGCCTCGGCTAAAATCGAATTCAGATTCCCAATTCGCGCAACTTTACCATCGGGCTTCGTCTGTTCCGCATATTTGACTATGGGTTTTTCAACCTCTAAAGATTCTTCTTCCCTCTTTTGAGCCAATGGTTCCGGAGAACTTTCCTCCACCAAAACCGGCTCGGGTTTCGTAGGTTGGGACATGGTAGCACCAGTGTCCGGTTTTCCTTCTTCTGTTTTTTTTGGTGGATGACTGACCTCCTGGACAGCTGCTTCAGCAATTTGCTCCCCGCCTAGGCGCTCACGGAGCTTTTTTTTTTCATCCGCACTGAGCAGTGCAGGTAGATAGCAAATCTTGATCAGCGCCAGCTCAACATGAAGGCGTTGATTCCGGCTGGATTTGTAATTCAGATCAAACGCGTTGGCAATGTTGATGGCATTCACCAGAAAGCCTTGCGACAGCTTTGCCGCCGTGCTCAGATACTTTTGTCGGACAGAAGGTGGTACATCCAACAGTTCTACAGTGGCTGGATCCCGCCCAACCATAATATCCCGGAAGTGATTGGATAAACCGTTTAGGAAAATCTGACCATCAAAACCCCGTTGAAGAATCTCATCGAACTTTTTAAGTACGGAGGAAACATCCTGTGCCAGGAAGGCATCCGTCAATTCAAAGTATTGATCGTAATCCAGAACACTCAGGTTCTCAATTACATCCGCGTAGCGGATCGATCCATTTCCAACGCTGGCCATTTGATCAAAGATTGAAAGGGCATCCCGTAAGGCTCCATCTGCCTTTTGTGCTATGATGTGTAGAGCCTCTTCCTCCGCCTCAATTCCTTCCTTTGTGGCAATACCTTGTAAGTGAGCCACCATGTCTGAAATCGTAATTCGGTTAAAATTGAACACCTGGCATCGCGACAAGATCGTTGGAAGAATTTTATGACGCTCTGTGGTGGCCAGGATGAAGACGGCGTACGGAGGCGGCTCTTCCAACGTCTTCAGAAAGGCATTAAATGCCTGAGCCGACAACATGTGCACCTCGTCAATGATATAAACCTTGTGCGATCCAACCTGAGGTGGTATTCGAACCTGTTCATTCAGCAGTCGGATATCGTCCACACTGTTGTTGGAGGCCGCATCCAATTCAAAAATGTTAAAGGAGAAATCATATGACTCATCCGGAACACTTTCCTTGTTGATTTCACGGGCCAGAATTCGGGCACAGGTAGTTTTCCCTACCCCACGCGGACCGTTGAACAGAAAGGCTTGAGCTAAGTGTTTGCTACGAATTTCATTGAGCAATGTTCGCGTAACATGCTCTTGCCCCACCACCGATTCAAAGGTGTTTGGCCTGTACTTCCGTGCCGATACAATGTAGCCCTCCATGTGCCTCACAAAAAAACAACAAATCGGCTCGCTTCAAAACCGATGTGAATAACTCAGACCACGGATGATTATTTTGCCTTTTGCAGGGTAAATCCAAAGGTTGAACCCTTTCCTTCCTTGCTGCGCACATGGATGCTCTGTCCATGCGCTTCGATGATATGCTTCACAATACTCAGCCCCAAACCGGATCCGCCAGACTCCCGGGTTCGGCTCTTATCAACCCGATAAAATCGCTCGAATAATCGGGGTAACGAAGCATCCGGAATCCCTTCACCATCGTCCGTTACTTCAACCAGGATGTTCTTATCCATGTCGTATACACCGCACAGAACCGTACCCTTATCCCGGCCATATTTGATAGCGTTCATTATCAGATTGGTGAGCACTTGTTTAATCCTGCTCCGATCGGCCTTCACCTTTAGATTCTTTTCAGATGTCTCCTTAAATCCAAGTGTAATCTTTCGTCGTTCCGTTGCCAGCTCCAAATCATCAAACACCTCTTTAATCAAACTATTGATGCTGAACTTTTCCTGTTTGAGCTGCACAATGCCGCTCTCCAACTGACTTATGGAGGTTAAATCATTCACCAGTTCCACCAATCGATCTGCGCTTTTCGCAGCCCTTCCCAAAAATCGTTCGTTAACTTCCGGATCATTCAAGGCACCGTCCAACAGCGTATGTACATAACCCTGGAGTTGAAAAATGGGTGTTTTCAATTCATGCGATACGTTCCCAATGAACTCGCGCCGGTAACGCTCCTGCTCCTTCAATAAGGCAATTTCTTCCCGTCTTTCCTGAGCCCAGGATGATACCTCGGCTGAAACGGATGAAATGGGATCTTTTTGATATTCGGCTGAGCTAAGATGCTCCGTGTTGAGTCGATGAATATTTTTATAAATGAGCTTAATCTTCCGGTAGATGAATCGCTCCAGGAAGAAGTTAATCACGAAGTATCCAAAGACGGTACCACCTCCCAGGACCACAATGGCCCAGAGAATATTCTTACTAAAAATCCAAATGAGAATGGCCGGGATGATCGCGATGATCAACGAGGAATAAAATGCAATCCGACCCGGTGTAGCCGTTGTACTCACATGTACAAAGGTACGTTGGATACCGAACTTACCCGACGAACTTATAGCCAACGCCTTTTATCGTCTCAATGCGCTTGTCGCCAATCTTTTCCCGCAGCTTTCGGATATGGACGTCAATGGTACGATCCACCACATAGACATCCTCTCCCCATACCTTCCGCAGAATTTTGTCTCGCGTGAACACCTTCCCAACCTTGGATGCCAGCAGATGCAGCAATTCAAACTCTTTTTTAGGTAGGCTCATATCCAAACCGGAAACGGTCACCAAACGTGTCGTTGGATCAATGGTGATATCTCCGAGGTTCAGGATTTCACCTTCCACTTCAGTTTGTGTTTCACTGCGCTTCATGATGGCATTAATCCTACTCATGAGAGCACGTGGCTTGATGGGCTTGTGAACGTAATCGTTTCCACCGGCTTCAAATCCGGCGATTTCACTGAATTCTTCATCTCGGGCCGTAAGGAACATGATGAAGGTGTTGTTGAGCTTTTCGATTTTTCGAATTTCCCGACAAGCACTGATTCCATCCATCTCCGGCATCATCACATCCAAAACGATGAGCGCCGGTTCAAATTCCCGGGCTTTTCGGATGGCCTCCGTCCCTGAAGAAGCCGATTCTACCTCGTATCCTTCCTTTTCCAGATTGTAGCGGATGAACTCCACAATATCAATCTCATCGTCAACTATCAGGATCTTAGCATTCATTGAATTTGTTTGTGCAATGGTCGATTGATTATGTTAACCGCATGTCAATCGCATATTACGCAAATGTTAATTGAAGATTTCCGCAAGCTTGGCCTCCAGCTGATTACCGCGGAGGTTCTTTGCCATGATCCGTCCCTTTTGATCCAACAAGAAGGTCTGTGGAATTGAACTCACCTTGTAAAGGGCAGCTGCTGAACTCTGCCAGCCTCTCAGATCACTTACATGCGTCCAGGTTAGACCGTCCTTTTCAATGGCACCTTTCCAATTCGCTGCATTATTGTCAAGTGAAACACTGTAAATTTCAAAGCCCTTGTCGTGATACTTCTGATACATTCTAACCACGTTCGGGTTTTCGGCCCGACAAGGTCGGCACCAGCTGGCCCAAAAATCAATCAGGACATACTTACCTCGCAACGACGACAACTTAACAACTTGACCATCGGGGCTTGTTAGGGCAATATCCGGAGCCTGACCACCAATTTCAAGTGGTTTTACGCTTTGAATTCGATTGTTTAATTCGGTAGTATACATGCTGCTAGGTTGGGCCGATTGCAAACCTTCCAGAGCCCTATCCAATAAGTCCATGGATGGTTCTTGAATCACATACGTTACAGCGAAATAGGACGCCAACGTACCTTTCTTTTTGGCCACAAATTCCTCAACATCTTTCTGTTGATTCTGCCCCAGGGCGTTGTATTCCAGGTTCAGGGCCATCTTCATACTATCGCTTAAATTGTTCCCATCCAATTGCTGAACCTTGTCGGTAAAAATCTTGCTTTTCTTGTTGTGCGACATGTACAGATCAAAGAGCTCTTTGAGGTGTTGGTTCTCTGAACCACCCTTTACCTTGGTCTCATAGAAGATTCCGGCATCAATATCCAATCGTAATTTTTCGCCGGCTTGCAACAAAACCGGAACTCCGGGAGGCTGACTGGAATTCAGGGTCACATAATAAAAGGTTGGTTCTCCTTCATGTCCCTTGAATACATAATTGCCTTTTTCGTCTGTACGGGTAGTATCGGCAAACACCAATTGCCCGTTTTGAAATCGCTGAAGGTAAACCAACGGCGCTGGTGATCCGGTAATAGTTCCTTTCAACTCGTAGTCACCTTTTTCAACTGAACTTTCTACAACGGCCTGAACATCTTCCTGTACCGTTGTTTGGCCATCATTGTGGTCGTCTTCCTGGGCATTGTTGTTTCCGCAGCCAACAGCTGTAATGGCCGTCAATGCTACAACTAAACCAATCTGAGATATATATTTTGTGTAATTCATTTACTATGCTTCGATGCTCTTATAACAAATCTAGTTCCAAAATGCTCGACTAGCCGTCCAGTTTTTGACGAAGGATTGAACTGGCTTGTTTAGGGTCGGCTTTCCCCTTACTCAGCTTCATCACTTCGCCCATAAATAGTCCCATCAGTCCTTTTTTCCCAGAACGATATTCTTCAATTTTATCGGGATAGACGCTCAGGGCCTGATCAACAATGGCTTCGAGAAAATCAGTGTCGCTATTCTGAATCACATTCATGGATTCGGCCAACGTCCGCACGTTGGTTTGATCGCCTTTCATCAACTCCGGCAAAAGGGTTTGTTCACCAACGGCATTGCTCACCACACCATCGTCAATCAACTTGATCAAGTTAGCCAATACGGCAGGTTTCAGTTTCAGGTCGTCGAAATCCAACGCCTCCTTATTGAGGTAACCACGCACCGGCCCCATCAGATAATTGGCAGCCGCTTTAAAATTGGTGGTGCCTTCAACAATCTGGAGATAGTATTCTGCCATTTCGCGTGATTCTGATAACACCGCAGCATCATATGCACTTAGACCATATACTGTTGTAAACTTTTCATACAGTTCCTCCGGAAGGGCAGGCATAGCGTTTGCTACTTCCTGAATCCAGGCATCTGACACCTGAAGAGGTGGTAGATCCGGTTCGGGGAAATAGCGGTAATCATTGACCAACTCCTTGGCACGCATCGTAAACGTGATGCCGCGCATGGCATCAAAGGTTCGGGTTTCCTGAACCAACTTTTCACCGGCTTCAATTGCCTCAATTTGGCGTTTGGTCTCGAATTCAATCGCCTTTCGCACATTGGAGATGGAATTCATATTCTTGACTTCCACTTTAGTTCCAAAGGCTGTAGTCCCCCTTTTTCGGACGGAGATATTCGCATCGCAGCGCAGCGATCCTTCCTCCATATTTCCATCACAAACTTCCAGGTAGCGCACAAGTTTTCGAACTTCTGCCACAAACAAACCGGCTTCTTCTCCGGTTCGCATCACCGGCTCAGTTACAATTTCAATCAAGCTGGTACCAGCCCGGTTATAATCGATTAAGGAATCGTACAAATCCATATCGTGAATACTCTTTCCAGAGTCTTCTTCCATGTGGATTCGCGTTAATTCAATGTCCCTTACGGAGCCATCGGACTTGCGAATGCGCACAAATCCGCCTTTACACAACGGTGTTTTATCCTGAGTAATTTGGTAGCCTTTAGGCAAATCGGCATAGAAGTAATTTTTGCGTGCGTACAAGCAGTAGCGGGTGATTTCGCTTTGACAAGCCAACCCCACCTTCATGGCCATGTTTACCGCCTCCCGATTATGTCGGGGTAAGGTTCCCGGATGGCCCAAACTCACTACACTCACCCGGGTATTCGGCATTTCACCGTACTCTGCCGGTTCCGTGCTGAACGCCTTAGTTTTGGTGAGCAACTGGGCATGAATCTCCAGGCCAATAACGGCTTCGTATGAATCGTAATCAATGTTCATTTACGGGGTGCAAAGGTAGGTCTTCCAAGTATTCAATTCCGGTGTTTGATGATCTCCTTTGGTAGAGGATTAAACTGACCATTTGGTTGCATCACGGTTTGACGGCAATCACCTCCAGCATGAGCGGTCCGCATACAAAGGCTGCCGGGTCTTGTTCCAACTCATTCCAAACCGGAATAAACGCGGATCGTTCTTCCCTCGTCAACAACCCGTATTCTACCAACTTTTCAGAATATATGGTTAGAAAGGTACCCGGCCACTGCCAAACCATGTCGGATGGCCTGCCAATCTTCGGCAACACTTTAATATGTTGAATGCGGAAGCCAAGTTTCTTTAACTCATCCACCATGGTTGGACCGATATTAATTTCACTGGGCATGTTTTCCCAGCTTTGTCGGCAGGCGGCAATAACCCGATCAACTTCCTTTCGTTTGGGATGAACAGCAAGTGTAGCCCAATGCATATATTCCTGAAATAGAAAAGAACCTCCCGGCTTCAGTGTAGACATGATCTGCTCCAGAATAGGTTTTGGATCATTAATCCATGAGAATACCCAACGACTATAGACGAAATCAAATGCTGCTTCCGGTAGTGTATAATCCGTTAGCTCGGCATTCTCGAAGGTGTGATTGGTATGTCCTGAATGGGCGAGCAGATTGCGGGCAAAATCGTTGTATTCAGGCGTTTTGTCCAATCCCATGACGAATCCACCAGGACCAACAATGGCCGCCAGATCTGCACTGGCAAAGCCTGGGCCGCTGCCAATATCCAACACGGAATCTCCCAATGAGATTCCAGCGCGTGACCAGAGGTCAAAGGCTTCCTTTGACCAAACCTTGTGCTGGAACCTTAATCGTTCCAACTCATCCCAATCTGAACCGAGGATATAGGTTTTTGCCGACATAGTTCGCTGTTGTGATTTACAATGTTACGCGTGAAACTCATATGCCACCTTCATGGTTTTGAAATTGACTCTATTCCACTCAAATCCAGGGTATTTTCATCCATCTCTTCCTGATTACCTTTGCCACATGAACCGCTCACATACCTTATCCCTACTCATCTTCTTTCTTGCTTCCGGTATCCTCCAATCGTGTTCTGATCCAAAGAAAGAGGTAGACACCATCCTCTATGACGGTCAAATCGTTTTGGTTGATTCTGCCTTTTCCGTGGTATCGGCTATTGCTATGAACGATGGTAAAATAGTCGCTGTTGGTGAGGCGGATGACATACTGGACGAATTCATCGGCAGGGAACAATACGATCTTAAGGGCGGTGTGGTTTATCCCGGTTTCATTGATGCTCATTGCCATTTTTATGCCTATGGAATTGATCTCCAGGAACTCGATCTGAAAGCAGCCATTTCCTTTGAGGATATGATCCAAAAAACGGTGGCCTACGCCGAAGCGAACAACCCGGCTTACATCGTTGGACGAGGATGGAATGAGGAAGATTGGGAAAGCCACTCCACCATCAATAAGTTCAAGCTGGATTATCTCTTTCCGGAAACGCCGGTCATTCTTCAGCGAATTGATGGGCATGCGGCTCTGTGCAATCAGGCTGCTCTCAATCTGGCAGGGATTGATGATCAAACACAAATTGAGGGCGGAATCATTGAAAAGGTGGGTGGTTTTATAACCGGGATAGTGGTAGACCAAGCGGCTGAAATGGTCTTTAGTCAGCTCCCACTCCCATCCCGATCGCAACAAATTGAGGCGTTGATCGCAGCTGAAAAAGCGTGTTTCCGACGAGGACTAACCACCGTTTCTGATGCCGGACTACCCTTGTCAACCATTGAGTTGATTGACTCCCTGCAGCATCTAGGAAAACTTTCCATGCGGATTTACGCGATGTCTAACCCGGACATGGATGAACTCCATCAATTGTACGATACCGGCATCCGAAACTCTGAAAAATTGGTGCTTCGCTCGGTTAAGCTATATGGCGATGGCTCATTAGGCAGCCGTGGGGCGCTGTTGAAGAAACCTTATTGCGACCAGCCCGGTCATCTCGGTTTACTTCAGCATGATCTATCCTTTTACCGCGCCGTTATGGACTTCTGCTTAACGAAAGGCCTTCAAGTGAATACCCACTGCATCGGCGATAGCGCCAACAACATCCTTCTAACGGAATACGCCAACCGACTACATGGCCACAACAACAAACGCTGGCGGATTGAGCATGCCCAAGTGGTTGACCCGGATGATTTTCATTTCTTCGGCGATTATTCGATTATACCATCCGTGCAGCCAACGCATGCCACCTCAGATATGTATATGGCTGAAGAACGATTATGCGATGCAGATCGAATGAAGGGCGCATACAGCTACAAAACACTGTATAAGGAGAATGGCCTGATCGCCTTTGGCACCGATTTTCCGGTTGAAAACATCGACCCATTAGGCACTTATCTGGCGTCCACCACCCGGATGGGTAAAAAAGGGGAAACGTTTAGGAAGGAAGAAGGACTCCCCTATCAGGAAACGATCCGGGGTATGACCATTTGGGCAGCCTATGCCAATTTTATGGATGAATTCACCGGCAGTCTGGAAGTAGGCAAATGTGCTGATTTGGTTGTGCTGTCCGGTGACCTGGAATACGTCACGAAACCGGGTCAGGTTCATGTAAACGGAACCATGGTGGACGGAAAGTTTGTATATCTGAACGGACTGTCTCCTGATCGAAAAAGATAAATTGTATTCTTGCCCCACGTACGAAACCTCCAATCGCTGCGTAGTTAGAACATGAAATTTGTTTATCCCGAATTTCTTTGGGCGCTTACCGCGCTGATTTTTCCAGTGGTGATTCACCTGTTTCATTTCAGGCGATACCGAAAGGTGATTTTCCCGAATGTCCGATTCTTACTCAACATTCAAAAGGAAACTCAATCGGTTAAGAAACTTAGGAACTTCTTGGTATTGCTCGCGCGAATGCTGGCCATCACCTGTTTGGTCCTGGCCTTTGCCCAACCTTTTATTCCAACATCCAACACGCAAAATCAGCCCACTGATGTTGTTTCGATTTATGTCGACAATTCATTCAGCATGGAATCTGCTGGCGAGGCTGGACCGTTGATTGAAGAAGCCAAGGACAAAGCCCGAAATATTGTCACCGCCTATCCCGAATCAGCACGATTTCAAATGTTGGACAACTCGGGGAAACGAGCCGGACGGTCATTGAATCGCGATGATGCCATCGGTTGGATTGACGAACTGGAAACTTCGCCCGTTACACAGAATTACAACGACGTGATCCGATTCGCAAAAAATGGATTAGAACGCATGGGAAGTGGTGCCGGAAATCTGTATCTGATATCCGATTTTCAAGGAACCTCCAATCAACCATCACTGGATCTCGACTCCAGTTACCGAATTACAGCCATCCCCCTGGAATCAGCTTCCACACGCAATTTATCCATCGATACTGCGTGGATTGATGAACCGGTGATTCAACGGGATCAGGCGTTTAATGTCCATGTGATCGTATCCAATCGCGGAACGGATGAAGTAACCGAATCGTCTGTGGCTATTGACATCGATGGCATACGGAAATCATCGGCCGGTTTTGACCTCGCCCCGGGTGAGAAATCGGAACTGGTGATGGGTATTACGCTGAATCAAGGTGGGTGGCGTAAAGCCAACATTCATTTGGAAGATGAGGATCTGGCTTTTGACAACGACTATTTCCTCACCTTTTATCTAAAAGATCAAATCCGGATTCTGGCCGTGTATGACGATGCCATTAATCCGTATCTGCAATCCCTTTACAACACCGATAAAAACTATTCATTTATTCCTTCTGCCAAGGGTAACATTGATCTCAATGAACTGCGCCGTGCAGACTTATTAATTATAGATGGTGTGGAAGATGTGAGCGCCGGATTGATCGCCTCCATTCGCCAGTTTGCCGAAGAGGGTGGATCGGTATGGATTATTCCGCCGGATAAAATGGAGCAGCCCAGTTTGAATCAGTTAAGCGCTGCCCTCAATCTTCCGGGTTATGGAGCGATGTTGAAAGGAGAGTACAAAGTGTCCTCCATTCAAACAGGCAATCCCATATTTCGGAGTGTATTTAAAAAGGTGCCGGATAATCCCGATTACCCGATAACCCATCAGCATTATGCTCTTACCAATTCCAGTGGTGAAGCCCTAATGGTATTGGAAAATCGTGACCCGTTGTTGATCTCTCAGCCGGTTGGCAAAGGGTATGCTTTCATGCTGAGTACACCACTGCACACAGATTGGACCACCCTACCACAACATGCGCTGTTTGTGCCCATTGGCTTGCGCATGTCCATGCTCAGATCCAACGATCTACCGCTTTCTTCCACCCTTGGAAGATCGAATTTATTCAAATCGGTTGTGGAATCAGCTGCGGTACAGAATCAATTGAAGTTAAAGAAGGACAAACTGGAGTGGATTCCGGTGGTAAATCCGGTTGGTACGTCAAGTTACCTGGATGCCGGAGGAACCGAAGTGCCGGCGGGAAATATCGAAGTGTGGCAATCCGATAGTCTGATTCAAATTGCATCGTTCAATTATCATCGCGGAGAGTCTGAAGCGGCCCGTCTGACCACCGAAGAACTGGCGGTTTTATTGGATGGTTCCCGGTTTACCATCGCCAATCTATCGGGTGATGAACTGCATCATTCCATCATCACAGAGCGCGAAGGCATACGATATTGGAAGACTTGCGTGATTCTCGCATTGATTTTTTTAGCAATTGAGATACTTTTGCTGTTGTTATGGCCGACGACCAAGCGCTCGTCGGAGAAATCGATAAAAGACGCACCGGTTGCAGCCTGAATCAGTCATCATCCAACATGCTAGGCTCATCGAGCCCGGCCACGAATTTCACCAACAAACCTGTTCCATCTATATCCGAAACGGCTTCATTGAGGCGGTTCAAAAGGATGCCATTACGGAATCAGCCGAGCTGATTCTGGATGGGAATGGCAAAAATGTATCGGTTGGTATGTTCGATTTGCGATGCCAACTGAAAGATCCGGGACTGGAATATCAGGAAGACATACAATCCGGGGCAGCAGCCGCGGCAGCTTCCGGATTTACCGGATTGGCCGTTCAACCCACCACCGATCCCATCGTTCAGTCCAAGTCGCAGGTTGAGTACATCAACAAACAAGCTGCCGGACTGATTGCTGAGATCATTCCTATCGGGGCCGCCACACACAATTTTGATTCGGAGGATATCAATGAATTATTTGATATGCGGCAGGCTGGCGTACGAGCTTTCAGTAACGGCGATCATTCCTTTGCCTCGGGTGGCGGTTTGCTCCGGGTACTGGAATACGCGGGAACCTTGGATACGTTAATCATGTCACATGCCATTGACGCCCATTTGGCTGGCGAGGGCATGGTGAATGAGAGTACTACAACCGTTCATACCGGACTTCGGCAGCAAGCTGTGGTGGCCGAATTTGCCCAGATTCAAAAAGAAATTGAAGTGGCTCGCTACACGGGCTCTGCCATTCACTTCTCGCACATTACCTCAGCCCGTAGTGTTGAAATCATAAGGAAGGCTAAAGCCGAAGGATTACCGGTGAGTTGCGATGTTTCCATTTGGCATTTGGTGTACACCGATGCCAATACCTTATCATTTGATTCCAACTTTAAGGTGCTTCCACCATTCCGACAAGAGGAAGATCGCGAAGCACTTATTGCCGGTGTAAACGATGGCACCATTGACGCGGTAGTTTCTGATCACAATCCGCAAAATGTTGAGAACAAGCTGGTAGAGTTTGATTATGCCTCATACGGAATTGCTGGTCTCCAAACATTTTATTCAGTGTATGTGGAGCGATTGAGTGATTCGATTGATGAATCTACCTGGTGGGCAGCAACCGTAAGCAACCCACGCAAACTCCTGAAACTTCAGGTTCCTTCCATACGGAAAGGAAATTCCGTGAATTTGAGGCTGGAAGATCCTCAAGCCACCTGGGTTCTGGACAAATCCAGTAATCGATCTAAATCGAGAAACAATCCTCTGTGGGGCAACACATTGAGCGGGAAATGTCTCTTTGTAATGCGCGGTAATCATGCCGAGCGTTTTGACTGACCGCAACGCTGAATAAATTTTCCCAATCGAATCAATCTGTCGTTAATTTGCCTCCATGTTAGACCTGTCCATCGTCATCCCTCTCTTCAACGAAGAAGAATCCCTTCCCGACCTGACGAAGTGGATCAACGACGTGATGACTGCCCACAGCTACCGGTATGAATTGATCTTTATTGATGACGGTAGCACGGATCGTTCCTGGGAAATCATTTTGGAACTTCGTAAAACTAACCAACACATTAAAGCCCTCAAGTTCCGACGGAATTATGGAAAATCGGCTGCCCTTCACGAAGGTTTTCGGTATGCTTCTGGAGAAGTTGTCATTACGATGGACGCCGACCTTCAAGATTCTCCGGAGGAGATCCCCGAGCTTCGGGACATGATTCTCAAAGACGGCTATCAGTTGGTATCGGGATGGAAGAAAAAACGGTACGACCCGCTTTCCAAAACCATTCCAACCAAGATCTATAATTACGTGACGTCCAAGTTGTCGGGTGTTCAGTTGCACGACATGAACTGCGGCTTGAAGGCCTATCAGCTTGAAGTGGTTAAGAATATTGAGGTTTATGGCGAAATGCATCGCTATATCCCGGTTATAGCTAAATGGGCCGGTTTCCGGAAAATTGGTGAGAAAGTGGTTCAACACCAAGCCCGCAAGTATGGGCAAACCAAGTTCGGATTGTCGCGATTTATTTATGGTCCGCTTGACCTCCTGAGCATCATGTTCGTGGGTAAGTTTGGTAAACGTCCCATGCACCTGTTTGGATCGCTGGGGGCTTTGTTTTTTGCCCTTGGATTCGTGATTGCCTCGTACTTGTCTATTGCCAAAATCGTTTGGCAAGAATATGAAATGACTCAGCGCCCATTATTCTTCCTCGGCATCCTGAGCATGATCATAGGTGTTCAATTGTTTGTAGCTGGATTTCTCGGTGAATTGATTAGTCGTTCGGCCCGTGAACGAAATCAGTACCAGATCAGTGAACTATCGGGCTTGGACGAGTCTTAAACCGACTTCATCTAAAGCCGGATCAATGTGTCAGCACACCGTCTGATTATCCCTATTTTTGTTTTCTAAATTACCGAACATGTCAAGAGGTACCATTATTACACTAGCCGTAGTTGGCGTCATTGTTCTTTGGGGCATATCCGCCTATAACGGATTGAACTCAAAAAATCAGGAAGTTGAGCAAAAATGGGGAAACGTGGAAAGTCAGTATCAACGACGATCCGATCTTATTCCCAATTTGG
Organism: Flavobacteriales bacterium; assembly: GCA_020635355.1. GTDB lineage: Bacteria > Bacteroidota > Bacteroidia > NS11-12g > UBA9320 > WGNA01. Next base: position 390,179 of record JACJZW010000002.1, on the reverse strand, counting down.
CCAAGACGGTAAAAAGCTATGCAAACTTTGAGCAGGAGACCCTTACTCAAGTTATTGAAGCGCGATCCAAAGCCACTCAGGTAACCATCAACCCGGGAGAACTAACAGCCGAAAACATGGCAAAGTTCCAGGAAGCACAAGGCCAGTTAGGCGGTGCCCTTTCCCGATTAATGGCTGTTATTGAGCGCTATCCGGATCTGAAAGCGAATCAAAATTACCTCGATTTTCAAACGGAGCTTTCCGGAACCGAAAACCGAATCAATTACGCGCGGGATCAATATAACGAATCAGTTAAGGTGTTCAACACCCGAGCCTTACGATTCCCTACGGTGTTGGTTGCCAAGGTTCTGGGCTTTGATGCCAAACCATATTACGAAGCCGATAAAGGTGCCGAAAACGCTCCGGACGTAGGCGACATCCTCGATTAATTATGGCGTGGAGACCCTTCTCGGCTGAGCAGGAAGAAGTCTTGCTCAATTCCATTCGTGAAGCCGAAAGAAACTGTTCCGGAGAAATTCGGATTCATATAGACCAGTATTGCAAAGGCGATCCCGTCTTTAAAGCCCGCAATCTATTTGGCCACCTCAAGATGACCGAGACCGAGTTACATAATGGTGTCCTCATTTATGTGGCCATTGAAGACCGCAAATTTTGTATCCTGGGTGATGAAGGCATCCATCAGGCCGTAACCCAAACCTTTTGGGATGCCACGCGTGATGCCATGTTGACGAAATTTTCAACCGGTCATATTATCGAGGGAATATCCGATGCCGTGTTGGAATGTGGCCGTCAATTGAAGAACTATTTCCCTTACCAGGACAACGATCAGAATGAATTACCAGACGAAATCAGCTACGATGACTAAACGCCTCTTGCTGCTGATTAGCCTCATCCTTTCCGTAACAGCTTGGGGTAAAGATGTTCCCAAACAACGATCGGGAGATCAGGCGTTTGTTCTGGATGTTTCAGAAGTATTGACACCGGATCAGGAAGCCCGGATCATCACCAAGTTGCGCCGCTATTTCGATTCTACCAGTACGCAAATTGCCGTTCTTATCGAACCCAGTCTGGGAGGTGAAGATATTTTTAGCTACACCATCAAGGTGGCCAATGAATGGGGTATTGGCGAGGCAGAAAAAGATAATGGCATCCTGATCTTTATTGCCACCGCCGATCGCAAAACCTTTATTCAGGTTGGATCAGGAATGGAAGGCGCCATCCCCGATGCGATAGCTGGAAGGATTGTGGATTACATCATGATTCCAGCCTTGAAACAAGGCAATTATTACCGCGCGGTTGATGAAGCCATTGATGCCTTAATTGAGGCTGCGGAAGGCGAATTCAATGAGGGAAGAGCCAAAAATGGATTCCCGATTTGGGTTATCATCGTCATCATCATCATTATACTCATCATCATTACCTCGTTTGGCAACAACAATCACCGCACCTTGGGCGGTGGACGCCCCTACATTGGTGGTGGTTTTGGAGGAGGTTACATGGGTGGTGGAGGCTACAGTGGTGGCGGTGGATTCAGCGGTGGGGGATTTGGTGGCTTCGGTGGGGGCGGTTTTAGTGGCGGTGGTGCTGGAGGTAGCTGGTAATTCCTACCTTCGACTCTGAATCTTTTTTTTAATCATGCTCGAACACCTCAAACTTCAAAATGTGCTGGTGGTTGATATTGAAACCGTGCCGGCCCACCCTTCCTATGACGATTTAACAGATCGATGGAAAAAATTATGGGATCGGAAGGCGTCCTTTCTCGCACGAGATCAACAAACTCCGGAAGAACTTTATGAACGCGCCGGCATCTATGCCGAGTTTGGAAAAGTGGTGTGCATTTCAGCCGGAATTTTCATCCCGCAAGGAGAACATTACGGAATGCGTATCAAGAGTTTTTACGGGCACGACGAAAAAAAACTCCTCTCCGAATTTTGCGACTTACTGAATTCCCGTTTCACCAGTTCGGCCAAGGCGTTGTGCGGTCACAACGGGAAGGAGTTTGATTTCCCCTACCTGTCCAGAAGGATTTTAATCAATGGCCTTAAACTACCCTACCACCTGAATACGGCCGGGAAAAAGCCTTGGGAAGTAAATCACATCGATACCATGGAATTATGGAAGTTCGGTGATTACAAAAGCTTCACTTCACTGGATTTATTGGCTGCTCTCTTTGACATCCCCACTCCCAAAGACGATATCGATGGAAGCATGGTGCGATCAGTCTACTATGAAGAGGATGATGTGGAACGTATCCGAATCTACTGTGAAAAGGACATAATCACGCTGGCGAACATCTTGCTTCGATTCAAAGGATTGAACCTTTTGACAGAATCGGACATTGAAGTAGTGGAATAGTGGGATTGCCCCTACTTTTGCCGTTAGATGAAGGATGAATTCGGGATCAAACCCACGCATTGGAAAGACTACGAATTAATTGATTGCGGCAACCTCTCCAAGTTGGAACGGTTCGGTAACATTACCCTCATACGACCTGAACCCCAGGCGTTGTGGTCGCCACGATACGCCCGAAAAGATTGGGAACAAAAGGCCAGTGGCGAGTACATTCAAAAAGGTAGTCATAAGGGCGACTGGAAATCATTCCGAAAATTACCAGAGCACTGGAACATCTCGTACCAATTACCTGAAAAGAATCGCATCACCTTCAACTTAAAATTTACAGCTTTCAAGCACGTTGGCATTTTTCCTGAACAAGCGGATAACTGGGATTTCATCTATCACCAATCCAGTCAAATTGGCAAAGGATGTAAGGTGCTTAACCTATTTGCGTACACGGGAGGCGCCTCACTGGCGGCCAAAGCTGCAGGAGCAGATGTGGTTCATGTCGATTCTGTGCGGCAAGTGGTAAACTGGGCCCGCCAAAACATGGATTCATCCGGGTTAACCGATATCCGGTGGGTAGTGGAAGACGCCCTTAAGTTTGTTCAACGGGAGCGAAAACGCGGACACACCTACCACGGCATCATTCTGGACCCTCCTGCGTATGGAATTGGATCGAGCGGTGAACGCTGGAAATTGGAGGACAGTATCCAATCCATGCTGGAGAATGTGGCCTCCATTCTCGACCCGAAACGGGGCTTTGTGGTTTTGAACACGTATTCACTCGGATTGTCACCATTAATCATCGACAATCTGATGCAATCAAATTTCAACACAATTTCTTCCTTGGAGTGCAGCGAAATCTATCTGCCAAGCGTCTCTAATTATAAGCTTCCGCTGGGTGTGGTTGGACGGCTGATTCGTCAAGCTTAATTTAACAGAGTTAAGACAGAAATTTTATACTGGTAAGGTTACTTTTGTTCTAATGAGTCTGAGTAGGTATATGCTGTTGGCCATCTTCATTGGTCTTGGGATTTGTGTGTCTGCACAGACTCCCACCACGCATTCCTCCAACATCACCTTCACCAACCTGTATTGTCATACCGTAGATGTTGCCTGGACGAAAGGCAACGGCACCAACCGATTGGTTGTGGTTAAAGAAGGATCAGCTGTAAATGCCAAGCCAACCGATTATCAGGTATACAGTGCCCGAGACACCTTTGGCAAGGGTACGGAACTCACCTCCGGTTCTGGAAACTTCGCGGTTTATAGCGGAACAGGAGCCTCGTTCAAGCTTCGGGAACTGAAGAAGAACACCACTTATCACGTAGCTATTTTTGAATTCAACATCAGCAGTGGTGATTACCTGTATTACACCGAGAATAGCTATGCCACGGCTTCATTCACAACAGAGGATATCACACCGGCCTTCTCGATTGACAAGACCTATCAGTGCATTGCCAATAATAAATTCACTTACACCAATTCCAGCTCCAACTCACTGGGAAACAGCATGACCTATTCGTGGGATTATGGTGATAAGATAACCAGTTCACAAACTAATCCGTCACACGTCTACTCGGAAGGTGGCATATTCAAGGTTACCCTCACAGCCATGTCAACAGGCTGCAAGGCGTCCACCATTCTTAGAGATACCGTTGGGGTTCCGTTCATCACCTACTTTGAACTGGATACCAGTATCAAGACAAATGATAGTTTGCAATGCTTCAACGGCAACCGGTTCAACATCTTGAACAAGTTTAAGGTTCCACCTCCAATCTATGGTTTGTGGGATCGAACCAAGAATTCATGGACAACCAGTGATGGTCAGAAAGGAACCGCAGCAGATTTCGACTTCATCGCGAAATCATATGGAAAAATCACTGTCAAGTTGGTGCAATCCCGGCAGGTAAGTAAAGGAGGTGAATATTGCGTGGACAGCTTCCAACGCGATTTTTACGTGCTACCTCCACCATTAAAAAATGCCAATGTAGACTTCAGCGACACATTGCTTTGTTTGCACGAAAAGGACTTTGTGTTCACCCACGACGCGAGTGATATTAAAACCACTTTATGGGAATTTGGGGATGGCTCAACATCCACATCCAATCCTGCCAATCACAGTTATAACAGTATTGGGAAGTACGAGGTTTCTTTGAATGTTGAAGACAACTTTGGGTGTAGAGATAGTTTTGCCGACTCGGTTGAGGTGGTTTCTACTCCGGACAATTTCTTTTCTGGGTTAGATCCAGTGTATTGCCTGGGAGACCCATCCGTGAAGCTATATCCAAATCTATATGGTGGTCAATTCAAGGGAGGCAATGTAAATTCAGTGGATTCTACATTTAACCCCAATGCGGTAGGGAAATATACGGTGAGCTACGTTTATCAACTTGGTAACTGTAAGGACACCTTCAGCGAAAGTACCGAGGTTCGTGACCGACCCAAAATCGATATTGGGCCTGACACGCTCATTTGCCCTCAGTCTTCCATTACCCTCGATGCAGGGACCGACACCTTGGTCTTGAACTGGAGTACCGGTGCCTCCACTCGTACTATTTCGGTTTCCGGTGGAGGGATCTACTGGGTGAAAGGAAGTAATGGCTATTGCACCGGTGGCGACACGATTAACATTCAGGCGGTAAAACCACCCGTTTTTGAATTGGGATTGGATACCACCATTTGTGGTGGTCAGAAAATTACGGTTGTAATAAAATCGGATGCCGGGACTATTCTTTGGAATGATGGGAACACCAGTTGGACCAGGGATATTACTCAGTCCGGGTATTATCAGGTTACCGTAACACATCCGTGTGCTACGCTCAGGGATAGTTTTAATGTGGAGATCCTTCCATACGCTTGCGAGATGTTCATTCCAAACATCTTCTCACCCAATGGAGACATTCTTAATGAGTTGTTTTACCCTATTGGCTTCTTCAAGTTTACCGACATGCTCATTTTCGATGAGTACGGTATGAAATTGTACGAGACCACGGATATTACCAAAGGTTGGAATGGCACCTACATGGACAAGCCTTGTCAGCCAGGTATGTATTACTATCTGATTCGATATCAGTTACCCGGTAATGGCTCGTATGAAAAGAAGGTGGCGAAGGGATCGGTTTATCTGATTCGCTAAACCCAAATTTTCTATATCTCGAAAGCTACTCCGGCTTGAAGGTTTAATTGAAATAATCGAAGACTGAGGTCATTATCGGATGCAGAGTTTAGCACCTGATACATCAAATGTGGTTGCAGATTAAACCATGCCTTCTCTGAGATTTTCACGGTGTACTTGGCACCAATCATGGCACTCACGTTGAATCCATTTCCGGCGTAATCCGCAGGAAGGTTATATCGGCTTTTACCCTTTACGCTAAACCCCCGTAGAAAGACATCGGTTTGCGAGTCAATTAGGAAATCTGCGGATGCTCCCAGCGTCAAATACACGGAGTATTTGCTGCGTCCATATTTTGGTGCCAGGAACTGTTGATACGTTACCGGTATGGATAGGTACTGGTATAGATGCGTAAAATGGGCATCCTTTTGAAACGATTGGCTGAGATCTTCAATCCGACCAATGGATGGGTGAACCGTATCGTGGAATTGAATATCCTCCAATTTGCGCTTGAAACTAACACGTCTGTACATCAGGCCAATCTGAAGGCCGGAATTTTCATTAAACTGGTGAATGTATGATACTCCCCCACTCCAGTTTTGTCGCAAGTGATCCATGTTTGCCAACGAGTCCTTGTATGAATCAGGAAGATTCTTGTTCAACGTTACCGACCGATAACCAAGTCCCGGAACCAGATAAGTTTCGAACTGCTGACCAAAGCTGATGGATAACCAGCCACACATCAGTATGAGGAATGGTATTCTCATGAAAGGATTCTTGTTTGTTTAATAAAACGCAAATAAAGTAAAGCTGCTGCTACGAACAACCCTAAGGTGAGTCCGGTCCACAGTCCGTCCATTCCGCCAGCCAGATAAATGCCAAAGAAATAACTCACGGGTAGTGCAACCACCCAATAGGACAACATGGTTAAACGCGCAGGGACACGAGCATCTTCCATTCCGCGAAGTAATCCAAGACTCACCACTTGAACCCCGTCAAATACTTGAAAGGCTGCGGCAAAAAGTAACAGTCGGGAGGCAATCTCAATAACCTGCTGATCCGACGTAAACCATCGAACCATACTACCCTTAAATACGACAATCACAACGGCAAAAATCACCATCATCAACATCGTAAATCCAACTGCATTCTTACCCAAGTGTTGCAATTGCAACCCAGATTGCTGGTGACGTGCCTCCCCCATTCGAATCATCGCAGCCACACTGAACCCATTGGCTATCATATAAGTCAAAGCTACCAGACTTATCGCGATTTGATGGGCCGCCAAGAATCGAGCGCCCAACCATCCGGCCATAACGGATACAGCCGCAAAAGCAGTCACCTCATAAAAAAATTGCATACCAGCCGGTACTCCGGATCGCAACAATCGTTCAATGATTGGTTTTGAAATGCCATCCTGGATGAGTGACTTCCATGAATATTTGATTCGCTTGTGATTCCACACATAGCCTATGATAAACAAAGCCATGTAGATTCGGCTGATAAGCGTTGCCATGGCCCCACCCCTTAATCCATAGGCTTCAAAACCCAGATTGCCATAGATAAGTATCCAGTTCAGTAATGCATTTAGTCCTACCGCACTTAAGGTCGCAAACATCGCCGCTAGCGTGATGGAATATCCATCAGCAACGTTTCGGAAGGATGCAAACAGGAACATCGGGATGAGGCTAATCGCGATGATCTTTAGGTAGGGGACAGCAAGAACTTGAACGATTTCTTTCTGCCTAAAAATCTCAAAATTATCCGCCACCCCCCACAAAATAACAAGCGTTAATACCGTTACCGCGAGACAAATCAACAAACTGGAATTGACCACTTTGGGTATCTGAGATTCATCTGTAACCCGATAACTGGAAACGGTGGCTGAGAATACACTGATCAGTCCCAACCCGAAGGTGCTCGTTACAAAATAGATGGTGTTTCCAATTCCGGATGCCGCCAGTTCAACATGGCCCAAGGCGCCTATCATGGCATTATCAATTAATCCCATCAAGATAACTCCCATGTTGCCGAGCATCACAGGATAGCCCAGTACCAGCAGGGAGCGAACCAACCCTCGATTGAGTCGTTTTATCGGCATGGCCCAAAAATATCTCCGGTAAATTTGTCTTTATGCATAAAGTCGTTTTTCTGACAGGAGCAGGAATGAGTGCCGAAAGTGGTATTCGAACCTTTCGCGATTCCGGTGGATTGTGGGAAGGGTATGATGTAATGACCGTGGCGAGCCCCGAAGGTTGGCAACGTAACCCGGAACTGGTTCTCGATTTCTATAATGCAAGAAGGTCCAACATGCTGGCATCCGAACCCAACGATGCCCATAAACGTTTGGCGAATTGGCAGCAGGAATTGAATATTTACGTCATCACCCAAAATATTGATGATCTCCACGAACGAGGTGGTTCTCAACACGTACTACACCTGCATGGAGAATTGAGTAAGTGCCGAAGCACGGGACCCGGCCAGGAGCTGTTTGACTATTCTTATGATTTACAAGTTGGAGATTGTTGTCCCAAGGGCTTTCAACTCAGGCCGCATGTCGTTTGGTTTGGTGAAGATGTTCCTGAAATACCTCAGGCCATTGACATCATCTCAACGGCAGAGTTGGTTGTGGTCATTGGAACCAGTTTGCAGGTATATCCGGCTGCAGGTTTGATACATTATGCACCGGAAGGAGTGCCGATTGCACTGATTGATCCGGGAAATCACCATTCTAATGATGGATTCCATCACATTCAATTGAGTGCAACAGAAGGCCTAAAGGTTCTTGAAAAAGAGCTAATGAAAAAGGGGTGGTTAACCACCCCTTAAATGTATTCAGATAGTATGAAAATGAAATATTTTTCCGGAAACACTAAACAAACATCCGACGCAATCGTGGTGTTATACGCCTTATGATAACATAAGTAGTGAGTAGCAGCATAAGTAATTTTTAGTATCCTCGGAAAAACGTCACGGAGCATCACTGCTCGATTTCCTATCTCAAATGTAGACACATTTTTCCAATATGTGGAAAAATGGCATTTAATACCCTTTATTTAGAATAGTTCTACTTAAGGAGTCCAATTTCTTTTAAGCGCTCCGTTAAGTAGTCTCCGGCAGAAATGTCGTCGTACTTCTTCGGGTGATTTTCCGAGATGCAAGACGACAAGCAATCCAATCGAGTGGACGATTTCGGATGCAGGAAGAACGGAATGGAGTACCTGGGTTCGCTCCATTTTTCACGAGGTGGATTTACTACGCGATGGGTTGTGGACTTGAACCGATCATTGGTAAGTCGTTGCAACATGTCACCAACATTCACAACCAAATGACCTTCCACCGCCGTTACTGGAATCCAATTACCCTGCTTATTTAAAATCTCCAATCCCTCAGCGCTCGCCCCCATCAACAATGTAATTAAGTTGATGTCTTCATGTGCACCGGCTCTAACGGCTCCAACGGGAGGCTCATTCAAGATAGGAGCATAGTGAATGGGACGAAGAATTGAGTTCCCGTAAAGAATTTCCGTATCGAAATAGGTTTCATCCAATCCAAGAAAGAGGGCCATCGCTCGTAGCATATATTTACCAGTTTCTTCCAACGCAATAAAGGCTCGCATGCCTACTTCGTTAAACCCAGGCAATTCTGAAACATACAGATTATCGGGATAGTTAAATTGCTGTTTAAGATTCTCCGGAACCAATTGGCCAAAATGCCAGAATTCCTTGAGATCCCCAACAGCGCTCCCTTTGGCATGCTCTTCTCCCCAACCGGTATATCCTCGCTGTCCGGCTAACTGATCATCGTGATAACGGAACTTCGTTTCTCGGGGGAGATCAAAAAAACGCTTCGTTTGGTCGTATAACTCAGCCGATAAATGTTCATCTAAAAAGTGTCCTTTTACAGCTGCAAAACCGATTGTTTCATACGCTTCGCCCAAGGCTTTCACAAAGGCATTTTTTCGATTTGAATCCCCCGAAAGAAAATCTCCGAGGTCAAGGGATGGAATGGATGGCATACTCTTTTGGTATTTATCTGGAGGTAAGGTGATCTATCTACGTGGTTATCAACAAAATAATTATTGCGAAAGTAGCCTACTTTCTCGACCTTTGTTAGGAACTGCCCGATTCTAACTAATGCTAAACACAGCGATACTTGACATTCAGTATAAGGCCAGGCGTGCTTTTTTTATACTCCTTTGTCTTTTAGTAGTTGCCCTTTTTTCGATCATTTCGTTCTCATCCGGCAACGCTCAACAAAGATCTGAAAAAGATCTGGTGACAACCTTTCAAAACAAGGATAAGACACCTACCATCCCGGAAGAAATTCTGAAAGGGATTCGGTTATACAACAATCACCAATACAATCAGTCAGCTGCTCAATTTGGTCGGTTAACCAATCAGGTATATGGTAAAGAGGGGACATCCCCCTTTTGCCTATATCAGGGTTACTCTATGCTCAGTAACCTGTATGCCGGGAATACGGAACAGGCAGAAGCGGCATATGAAACGCTCGAACGCTGCAATATCAACTTGTTGCCATCGCAACAACAGTCGCGATTATTCTTTCTTAAAGCCTGTTATCAAGAGTCTGTTGGTGAATTCTCCGAGGCCATTGAAAACTACTTCTATGCCGAGTATTTGAATAAAAAGGACACCAGTTTGATGATGGAGGTTCAATTGAATTTGGCTCAACTTTTCATCAAATCAGAAGATCTGGATCGCGCAAAGGAATGCATACGAAAAGCCGATCACTTCAGATATTATGACTTTGACGAACGCATCAAGGGTCAACACATTCTCACGAAATCACTCTGGTTGTTCAAGATATCCGATTACAAACGTTCGCATGGAAATCTAACCAAATTATTTTCGGAACCCGACGTTGAAAAATACTCGGATATCACAAAGGCTGAGGGCTACCTTCTTCTAGGTAAACTCAACACCGTAATAAAGAATTTTCAGGAAGCTTCTGAGAACATATCCCTGGCCCGAACGATGTTCCATTCAGATCGGGATCAGTCTGAAGCCATTTTGGAATTGGCCTACATTTATCAGCAAGAACTTCGATTTGACGAAAGTCTTCCGTTGATAGATCAGGTGGTAACCACCGCCCGCAAACATCGTAATCGATATCTGTTGTATCGCGCCTTAAAGATGCAGTCAGACGCCTATCGGGAATTATCTCGCTATCAGGATGTGATCCGAAACAGCGAAGAAATTGAATCCCTGGTGGCCGATATGGGACTTACCGGAGTGGGCAACTCCTACGCCCAATTAATTCAGTCCAAAGACAAAATCCTCAAGGATGCCACCCAACAAATCAGACAAAACGAAAACCTGATCACGGAAGGCCAGGATCGATTCAATAAGTTTATCAAATATGGATCGGCCATTTTGATCCTTCTCATGTTGATTCTGATCGGGTTACTGTTTGGTCAGCTTCAGGTGAAACGCGTTGCCAACAAACAACTGGTTGAGCGCAATAACGTTATTCGGGATCAAAATGATGAACTGAGGAAAATGAATGCGATATTGGATGATGCCAAGCGTCAGGCTGAGGCCGGCCTTATGGCGAAGTCCAACTTCCTGGCGGTAACCAGCCACGAAATTCGTACTCCTATGAATGGCATCATGGGTATGGCAACACTTCTGTTGGACAGCAACCTCAGCGAAGAACAAAAGAAGTATGTTGAAACCATTGAGCGAAGCAGCGAAAACTTATTGGTTATCCTGAACGACATCCTGGACTTCTCCAAAATTGAAGCGGGCAAAATGAGTTTGGAATCCAAACTCATCGACCTCAAACAGCTCATTGATGAAGTGATGACCATCTTCTCCAAACAAGCCAAAGAGAAGAATATTCGACTTACCCATGAAGTGGGATTGGCGAATATCAATTACTTCAAAGGAGATATTTTGCGCATTCGTCAGGTTCTTATTAACCTGGTAAGTAATGCCGTCAAATTCACCCAGGACGGTGAAATCAAGATCAAAGTTGATCTGGAAGAACTCATTCGAACTCCTGGTCTAAATGAACAGAATGCCCGTATTCGATTCTCTGTGATTGATGACGGAATTGGAATTTCCGAAGAAAAGCAACGTAAAATTTTCGATGCCTTTGAACAGGAAGACACCTCTACTTCACGTAAGTACGGTGGAATTGGTTTAGGACTCAGCATTTCCAAAAAGCTGGTGGAACTGATGGGCGGTGAAATTGGACTGACCTCTGCCAAAGGTGAAGGAACGACCTTCTTCTTTACCCTCAATGTTAAACTTCCACAAGCGGGTGATACGGCAGAAGAACCAGTGAATGGGCAGAAAAAAGCCAAAACCTATTCTGAAGACGACACCAATCTGGCTAGTCGATATCCGATGAATATCCTTGTGGCGGAAGACAATCCGTTCAACAAAATTCTGGTTGAAAAGCTACTGGACAAATTTGGTTATGCCGAATTCCATCATGCCGAGAATGGTATTCAGGTATTGGACATTATGAGCAATAACGACATCGATCTCATTCTGATGGACATACAGATGCCGGAGAAAGATGGACTCACCACCACAAGGGAAATTATTGAGAAGTATGGGAATGATCGGCCACCGATTGTTGCACTTACGGCGGATGCCAATGAATCGAGTAAGGAAATTTACCTCAGTGCCGGAATGGACGACTTTCTCAGCAAGCCATTTAAACCTGAAGATCTCTATGATCTTTTAAGTAGATACGGTGCCAAAATCACGGCAGAAAAGGAAATCGTCTGATGAATTCTTACCGATGTAAGATTGATCGGATGGCACTGGCCTTTAACTGGCACTCTTCAAATTCATTTTGAGCAACTGAGTCGTACGTAATGGCTCCTCCAACGGAATAGGACAAGCGTTGTAGTCCGGCGTCATATAGAATGGATCGGATCACCACATTGCTATCCATATTCCCATCCGGATCGATGTAGCCGATTGTTCCACTGTACCAACCTCGTTGGTGTTCTTCCAATTCCTCAATGAACGTCATGGCACTCACCTTAGGGGCGCCGGTCATGCTGCCCATGGGGAAGGTATGTTGAACGATGTCGGCGATGGTCACATCCTTCATCAATTGTCCACGAACTGTGCTGATCATTTGGTGCACCTGAGCATAGGAATACACCCCAAATAAATCTTCAACCCGCACCGTGCCCGGAATACAACATCTCGATAGGTCATTGCGCACCAGGTCAACAATCATGACATGCTCGGCTCGTTCCTTCTCTGACTCTTTTAGATATTGGAAAGCCCGCTGATCCTTATGAGTATCCGCATGTCGTTTGGAGGTACCTTTTATGGGTTGACTGTAGAGCATATCACCTGTTTTGTACAAAAACCGCTCAGGACTCGCCGAGATTACAAAACGGCTACCCCACTGAATATAAGCGGCAAATGGTGTTGGAGATAGCTGAGTGAGCTCAGAGAACAATTGATATGGCCGATGTATGGTCGCTTCATTAAAGATGTACTCCATACATAGATTCATCTCATAGACATTCCCGTTTTCGATTTCTTCCCGTATGGTGTTCACCCTTGACATATATGTTGATTCCGTCATGGAACAGTGTTCATCTCCTTCTATTTGTGTATTTGGATTGGTCTGCTGGTCAAATGATTCCGATTGTATCTGATTCCAAAGTTCTTTCGTGTTTGGGGCTTGAATGTATACCTCACCGGTCTTCTTGACCCCAATGACAATACCGGGAGTAAAAACAGCTAGATCCGGAAACGACATGGAGTCCGGATTATTACTCGAAAGGTTCTCCAATTGGTTTTTCAGGTCATAGCTAAGGGCAAAAAAGCGCCAACCGGCCCCCTCATTCAGCAAACGGTGTAAATCAACTTTTTGATCGATGGAATCTGCGGACCACTGTTCTACCTGAAGATTGGCGCCAACAAGAATTTCCCAGTCACCCAGATTCTCAACGGAAGGAATCTGACAACTATCCAGCACAACGATATCCCCTGAGTTTCGCAAGCACCAGGATCGAATACGTTGGGTGATCTCCCAGGTGTTATCAATCCTCTTTTGGAATATCATGATGAAAGTATTGATAAACCTTTTCTGCCTTGTCCGCTCCAATAACCGGGATTAAGTCCGCCACCGTCTTCTCCTGAATCACCTTTACTGACCGAAATTTCTTAAGCAATTGGTTGGCAGATTTCTCCCCTATCCCCGGTATATCGCTCAATTCCGTTTTCAAGGTGGATTTTGACCGCCTCTTGCGGTGATGCGTAATACCAAATCGATGAGCTTCATCACGCATGTGCTGCAAAACCTTGAGGGTTTCCGATGTTTTATCAATGAACAAGGGCAGTGGATCATCCGGATAAAAAAGCTCTTCAAGACGCTTGGCAATGCCTAATACGGCAACCTTGCCATAGATTCCCAATTCTTTCAAAACGGAAACTACGGAGCTGAGTTGCCCCTTTCCACCGTCAATTACAATGAGATCCGGAAGTGGTTGATTTTCCCGCAGCAGTCTACTGTATCTCCGTTGGGTTACCTCACGCATACTGGCAAAATCATCCGGCCCCTCAACCGTACGAATAATGAAATGTCGATAATCAGCTTTACTGGGTTTACCGTCCTTAAATACCACACATGCACTTACCGCTGACGTCCCCTGGATATTGGAATTATCGAAACACTCAATATGCCGTGGTTCAACTGTTAAACGCAAATCCTCCATCATTTGACGCATTAACCGATCGGTTCTTCCTGCCGGATCAACCTTGGCATAGCTATCGAGCTTTTGCTTTTTGTAGAACAAGGCATTTTTGAGCGCAAGATCTAATAGTTTCTTCTTATCACCTGATTTGGGTATGGTCACTTGTACATCGCTTAGGGGAAGATCAATCTTCACAGGCAGAATAATTTCCCTTGACTCAGATGCATATAATTTCCGAAGAGTAATCACCGCATCCTGGAGAATATCAGCAGGATCTTCATTGAGCTTCTTCTTGTATTCCACGGATTTGGTGCGAATCACCATACCGTGGTTGATCTTGAGATAGGAAACATAAGCGCGATCTACGTCCTGAGTAATGGCGAATACCTCTACATCCTTGAATCGAGTGGATACCACCGTTGACTTACTCTTAAAGTGATCCAGCATATCCAGTTTCTCCTTCAATCTGGCCGCTTCTTCAAAGTTTAACTCGTCAGATTCCTTCATCATTCGCGAAACCAGTTCCTCACGCACTTCACGGAGGTCACCACGAAGAATTTCCTTCACCCTCATGATGGAATGCATGTATTCCTCTTCCGATTCCAATCCAATACACGGTGCATTGCAATTGCCAATCTGGTATTCCAGGCATGCCTTAAATTTACCGGCCTTGATATTCTCCTGGGTTAAATTGAGGTTGCAGTTTCGAAGGGGATACAGGGACTTAATCAAATCAACCACGGTGTGCATAGCACGAGCCGAAGTATATGGACCAAAGAACTGGCTTCCATCCTGTTTAGGGTTCCGCATGGGGAAGACCTTGGGAAACGGCTCATTCGTAATACGGATTAGCGGGAAGGATTTGTCGTCCTTCAAATTGATATTGTATTTGGGTTGATGCTCCTTAATCAGGGTATTTTCCAGCAGCAAGGCTTCCATTTCCGAATCTACCACGGTGAATTCGATCCGTTTAATCTTGGACACCAACACCTTGGTTTTAGCCGAGTCATACTGCTTCTTGGTGAAGTAGGAGTTTACCCGTTTTTTAAGGTTTTTGGCTTTACCGATGTAGATGATTACATCATTGAGGTCGAAGTATTTATAGACTCCGGGCGTGTTAGGAAGCGCAGCGATATCCGTTTGAAGCGACACAGGGTCAAAGATAAATCGAGTAATAACGTACTTAAAAAATTGCTCAAAAAAAAACCCCGACCAGATTGGTCAGGGTTTTAAATAAAATGGCGACGTCTTACTTTCCCAGGTTTTACCCAAGTATCATCAGCTCTGTGGGGCTTAACTTCTCTGTTCGAAATGGAAAGAGGTGGACACCCACGATATAATCACCTAATAATCTTTGTTCTTCCGGGCATATGCCTGGTTGAACGATATTTCTTATGTTTTGAAACGTGCTTCAAAACATTGACATGTTGTTGAAAGCAGACAGATTATAAAAAAATTTAAGTCTACGGGTAATTAGTACTGCTCGGCTTTGACATTACTGCCTTTACACCTACAGCCTATCAACGTCATCGTCTTTAACGACCCTTAAAAGAAGATTCATCTCGAGGTTGGTTTCGTGCTTAGATGCTTTCAGCACTTATCCGTTCCATACATAGCTACTCTGCGGTGCCCTTGGCAGAACAACAGATGCACCAGAGGTATGTCCAACCCGGTCCTCTCGTACTAAAGTCAGATCCTCTCAATCTTCTAACGCCCACAACAGATAGGGACCGAACTGTCTCACGACGTTCTGAACCCAGCTCGCGTGCCACTTTAATGGGCGAACAGCCCAACCCTTGGGACCTTCTCCAGCCCCAGGATGTGACGAGCCGACATCGAGGTGCCAAACCTCCCCGTCGATGTGAGCTCTTGGGGGAGATCAGCCTGTTATCCCCGGAGTACCTTTTATCCTTTGAGCGATGGCCCTTCCATACAGAACCACCGGATCACTATGTCCGTCTTTCGACCCTGATCGACTTGTCGGTCTCACAGTCAAGCACCCTTATGCCATTACACTCTGAGTACGATTACCAACCGTACTGAGGGTACCTTTGAAAGCCTCCGTTACTTTTTTGGAGGCGACCACCCCAGTCAAACTACCCACCACACAATGTCCCCGCCGAAGCAGGTTAGATTTCAACTAGATAAAGGGTGGTATTTCACCAACGACTCCACGCCGCCTAACGACAACGCTTCAAAGTCTCCCACCTATCCTACACATTATATAGCCAAAACCAATGTGAAGCTGTAGTGAAGGTTCACGGGGTCTTTCCGTCCCGTTGCGGGTAATCGGCATCTTCACCGATACTACAATTTCACCGAGCTCATGGCTGAGACAGTGCCCAGATCGTTACACCATTCGTGCAGGTCGGAACTTACCCGACAAGGAATTTCGCTACCTTAGGACCGTTATAGTTACGGCCGCCGTTTACCGGGGCTTCAATTCAATGCTTCGCCTTGCGACTAACATCCCCTCTTAACCTTCCGGCACCGGGCAGGTGTCAGGCCTTATACTTCATCTTTCGATTTTGCAAAGCCATGTGTTTTTGCTAAACAGTCGCCTGGGCCATTTCTCTGCGGCCTGCCGAAGCAGGCACCCCTTCTCCCGAAGTTACAGGGTTAATTTGCCGAGTTCCTTAACCACGACTCACTCGAGGGCCTTAGGATTCTCTCCTTGACTACCTGTGTCGGTTTGCGGTACGGGCTGAAGTTAGGGGCTTTTCTTGGAAGCAGATTTGATACATTATCCACTCGTCCGAAGAGTTGTGGTACTATCGCGGTGTCGCCACTCGCTTCAACGTGCTATTCCGTCAGCACGCAATATCTCTTCTGCTCCGTCCTCCCTAACTGGTACAGGAATATTAACCTGTTATCCATCGGCTACCCTAAATCGGTTCGCCTTAGGTCCCGACTAACCCTGATCCGATTAGCGTTGATCAGGAAACCTTAGTCTATCGGCCTGCGGGTTTCTCACCCGCATTATCGTTACTTATGCCTACATTTGCTTTTCCAGCTACTCCAGCATACCTCACAGTACACCTTCGACGCCACTGGAATGCTCCCCTACCAATCCATCATACGATGGAGTCCATAGCTTCGGTATTATTCTTATGCCCGATTATTATTCATGCACAATCGCTCGACTAGTGAGCTGTTACGCACTCTTTAAATGAATGGCTGCTTCCAAGCCAACATCCTAGCTGTCAATGCAATTGAACCACATTAGCTCAACTTAGAATAAATTTGGGGACCTTAGCTGATGGTCTGGGTTCTTTCCCTCTCGGACAAGGACCTTAGCACCCATGCCCTCACTGCCAGGAAACATATAATAGTATTCGGAGTTTATCTGAGTTCGGTAGGCTGTGACACCCCCTTACCCAATTAGTAGCTCTACCTCTATCATACTTAACCTAACGCTGTTCCTAAAAACATTTCGGGGAGTACGAGCTATCTCTCAGTTTGATTAGCCTTTCACTCCTACCCACAGTTCATCCAAATCCTTTTCAACGGAAACTGGTTCGGACCTCCATTTGGTGTTACCCAAACTTCATCCTGACCATGGGTAGATCACAAAGTTTCGCGTCTACCCCCACTGACTGAACGCCCTATTCAGACTCGCTTTCGCTACGGCTCCGTGACTTAATCACTTAACCTTGCCAGTGAGGAGTAACTCGTAGGCTCATTATGCAAAAGGCACGCCGTCACCCCAATGGGGCTCCGACCGCTTGTAAGCACACGGTTTCAGGTTCTTATCACCTCTTTGTTCAAGATACTTTTCACCTTTCCCTCACGGTACTAGTTCACTATCGGTCTCTCAGGAGTATTTAGCCTTACCGGATGGTGCCGGCAGATTCAGACAGAGTTTCACCTGCTCCGCCCTACTCAGGTGTCAGCTGGAACGATCAAGACTTCGTGTACGGGACTCTCACCCTCTATGGTTCATTTTTCCAAATGATTCTACTGTCCTTACTTTTCCGTGATGCTGATCCTACAACCCCAGCCATGCCTAGACACGACTGGTTTGGGCTGTTCCCTCTTCGCTCGCCACTACTAGGGGAATCATTATTATTTTCTCTTCCTCCGCTTACTTAGATGTTTCAGTTCAGCGGGTTAGCCAAATGATCCAATAAATTGGATGGGTTGCCCCATTCGGAAATCCACGAATAAAAGGTTATAGGCACCTACTCGTGGCTTATCGCAGCCTATTACGTCCTTCATAGCCTCTGAGAGCCTAGGCATCCACCATGTGCTCTTAGTAACTTACAATAATTATAATTTGTCTACTTTCAACATGTCAAAGAACATAGTATCCCACCACAAGGTTAGGATCCGGTACAGGGACGTGTCACACCACGCCTTTCGACCGGCGATCGTCAAGTGGAAGCAAGGCGATCAAATGTTTTTCAGTACAACAACCACGTTCGGTTGAGGAAAACCCTTTTCGGATGGTTTTGGTGTCCTGGTTTGTTCTTCTTTGCTATTGCGTCGAAGAACGAAGTGGAGAATATCGGATTCGAACCGATGACCCCCTGCGTGCAAGGCAGGTGCTCTAGCCAACTGAGCTAATTCCCCAAACGAGTGTAGTCCCGAGCAGATTTGAACTGCTGACCCCTACATTATCAGTGTAGTGCTCTAACCAACTGAGCTACGGGACTATTAACCACCGTAGCGGTGTAATAGAACGCCCAGATGATGCACATCTGATAGCTCGTTCAGGATTCATTCTGTAAAGAACTAAATCTATGAAGACTAATGAATTAGCGAGCCAGCCTGAATATACTAGATATCTCTAGAAAGGAGGTGGTCCAGCCACACCTTCCGGTACGGCTACCTTGTTACGACTTAGCCCCAGTTACCGGTATAACCCTAGGCGACTCCTTACGGTTATCGACTTCAGGTTCTCCCAGCTTCCATGGCTTGACGGGCGGTGTGTACAAGGCCCGGGAACGTATTCACCGCGTCATTGCTGATACGCGATTACTAGCGATTCCAGCTTCACGAAGTCGAGTTGCAGACTTCGATCCGAACTGAGACAGGTTTTTTGAGATTTGCTCCTTGTCGCCAAGTGGCTGCTCATTGTACCTGCCATTGTAGCACGTGTGTAGCCCAGGACGTAAGGGCCATGATGACTTGACGTCGTCCCCACCTTCCTCACTACTTACATAGGCAGTCTCTTTAGAGTCCCCAGCATAACCTGATGGCAACTAAAGATAGGGGTTGCGCTCGTTGCGGGACTTAACCCAACACCTCACGGCACGAGCTGACGACAGCCATGCAGCACCTTGATATTCGTCTAAAAGAAAATCACCTTTCGGCAATGGTCAAATACCATTTAAGCCCTGGTAAGGTTCCTCGCGTATCATCGAATTAAACCACATGCTCCACCGCTTGTGCGGGCCCCCGTCAATTCCTTTGAGTTTCAACCTTGCGATCGTACTCCCCAGGTGGAATACTTAATGCTTTCGCTTGAACGCTGACAGTATATCGCCAACATCGAGTATTCATCGTTTACAGCATGGACTACCAGGGTATCTAATCCTGTTCGATCCCCATGCTTTCGTGCCTCAGCGTCAGTATTGGCCTAGTAGACTGCCTTCGCAATCGGTGTTCTGTATCATATCTAAGCATTTCACCGCTACATGATACATTCCATCTACCTCGACCAAACTCAAGATTACCAGTTTCAATGGCAGTTCTGTAGTTGAGCTACAGGCTTTCACCACTGACTTAATAATCCGCCTACGCACCCTTTAAACCCAATAAATCCGGACAACGCTTGGATCCTCCGTATTACCGCGGCTGCTGGCACGGAGTTAGCCGATCCTTATTCATACGGTACCTTCAAGCCCCCACACGTGGGGGTGTTTATTCCCGTATAAAAGCAGTTTACAACCCATAGGGCAGTCATCCTGCACGCGGCATGGCTGGATCAGGCTTTCGCCCATTGTCCAATATTCCCTACTGCTGCCTCCCGTAGGAGTCTGGTCCGTGTCTCAGTACCAGTGTGGGGGATCATCCTCTCAGACCCCCTATCCATCGTTGCCTTGGTGAGCCGTTACCTCACCAACTAGCTAATGGACCGCATGCCCATCTGTAACCGCCGGAGCTTTAATACCATTGAGATGCCTCATCGGTATATTATGGGGTATTAATCCGAATTTCTTCGGGCTATTCCCCAGTTACAGGTAGGTTGCATACGTGTTACGCACCCGTGCGCCGGTTTCTGTTCGGTGCAAGCACCAAACTTCTCCCTCGACTTGCATGTATTAGGCCTGCCGCTAGCGTTCATCCTGAGCCAGGATCAAACTCTTCGTAGTAAAGAGTGTTTGATTAATCTCAGGCTTTTTCTCAAATTAAAATTTGAGGGCTCGCTAATTCAATCAGTACTTCAAAGAACGTTAAATATCCACCGGTCTTACCCGGCCTCGAATACTTCTCTTGTTTTGAGGGCTGCAAAATTAGTATCTCAATTTGTAACAGCCAAACAAAAAATTAAAATTTTTTTCGAACCAATTTCTTGTCGTTTTCTTAACTCGAATTGGGGTTGCAAATCTACGTGATCTGATTCCAATTTCTTAACAAAAACTTAGAAAAAAATTTGCTTAAAGAACGTTGCATTTTGACTCGCCGGACATACCCTTTGGTCGAATGCGGGTGCAAAAGTAAAACACGGTTTTCTTCTAGCAAGCAATTCGCATAAAAAAAGTTAAAATATTTTCAAGTTGCTGATAATCAGGTGAATAGATTTCAAGCATTCCGAACCGAATTCATTACGTCACCTAAACTGATGTAGCTTTGTTCAATGGATTTTATCTACCCATCCCGTTCTGAACTGCAAACACACCTGCATGCCCTGCCCTCGGACCGGATTATTATCCTTTGCGATCAGAATACCCAGCGAGCCTGCTACCCAAAGCTGAACGTGTCATTCCCGTGCATTGTGGTACCTCCAGGTGAAGCATCGAAGTCGTTTGACACCCTTGAATATGTTATAGACCAACTGACAGCATTAAATGCAGATCGATCCACCCTACTTATTAATCTCGGTGGAGGCGTAATTTCTGACTTAGGTGGATTCGCAGCTTCGATTTACCTACGTGGTATACGATTCATCAACATCCCCACTACATTAATGGGAATGGTAGATGCCTCCTTAGGCGGCAAAACGGGTATCAACTTTCAAATATTAAAGAACTATCTGGGCACCTTTACTCACCCAAATCAGTTCATTGTTTGTCCGGATTTCCTTGATACCCTTCCAGAACGAGAACTGGTCTCCGGGTATGCCGAGTTGATTAAACACGCCCTTCTGATTGGTGAACAGGAGCTTCAATCCGTCCTGAACATCATACCACAAGCATTAACACCAACAGAGTGGCTTCCCATCATTCAACGCTCTAATCAATTTAAATGGGAAGTAGTGCAGGCCGACTTCCGTGAAAGTGGTCTGAGAAAACAACTCAACCTGGGTCACACCATCGGGCATGCCATAGAATCCATAATGATGTCGACCTCAAGTCCGCTGCTTCATGGAGAAGCCATAGCTGTAGGCTTGTGGTGTGCAATTCACCTGTCTGAACGACGTACATCGTTTGACACTCAATTAGCCCAATCGGTAAAAACGTACTTAAAGGATGTCTTTCCTGTTCTGTCCCTGGAGGAAAAAGTATTGAATCAAATTGTTGAGCTCAGCCTTAAAGATAAAAAGAATGACCAGGACACTCGTTTAATGGTGCTCTTGTCGTCACCCGGTGAAGTTGTTTTGGACGTACCGGTTTCTGACGATGAGGTGTACTCAGCTTTATATGCCTACCTCAATCACACGACATGACCATCTTAGAGATTAGTGCTCCGCACGATGGATTATCCGGACGAGTGGCCTTGCCCGTTTCAAAAAGTCACCTCAACCGAATACTCATGCTACGGCAATTGTATCAACTACCGATAGATATAACTCCTACTGAACAGCAGGATCTGCCGAATGATTGTGACATTATGTATGTCAGCCTTCATCAATTGGCGGAAAATCACACCTTATATAATGTGCAGGATGCCGGAACGGTATTTCGTTTTCTCACAGCTATTCTCTCCATCACCCCCGGAGAACATGTGTTAACTGGCACTCATCGATTGCTAAGTCGGCCAATAAACGAATTGATTGAATCGCTCAATGCCTTGGGGGCGTCCATTACCAGAAGTGTGGATGGATCATTGCAAATTATTGGAAATGACTACATCACACAGAGTCGCGATCTCTGGGAGATCGATTGTTCAACCACCAGTCAATCCGCCTCTGCATTGGTCATGTTGGCTCCTCTGGCACAAAAACCAATTACGATTCAGCTTAAAGGCACACCTGTGAGCCTCTCCTATCTGGATTTAACCATCTCCATCATGAAGCAAGCTGGTTTTATCTTAACACGAACGGATAAATTGATTGACGTACAACCTTACGACCCCGCTCGCCAATCACTGAAATTACCGCATCCGGAAGCCGATTGGAGTGGTGCCGGCTATTTTATTGCTTTGGCTGCTCTTCAAGAAGGCTCCGCATTCATCATTGAAAATTTGCGTTTGGATTCCCACCACCCGGATCGCGCCCTGGTTGATGTGATTCAAAAACATTTCCCATTCGTGCATCTGGAACAAATCCATAACGACATAAAAATCACCTCAACGGATCGATCTAACACAGCATCGAACATCCAGGTGGATTTCACCAATATGATTGACCAATATCCAACCCTTAAGGTATTGTGTTATGGTTTAGGTGTGAACCTCAGAGCCATTGGCATTGATCACTTAAAGGTGAAAGAGAGTGATCGAGGACGCGTACTGGATGATGCCATACATCAGTTCGAGGAAGATTCACTTCAGCCGTTAGATGTTCATGACGATCATCGCATGGCCATGTCACTCGCTTGTTTGTCCTGTATCAACCCAATCCGCATCCAACATCCCGATGTCGTTAAAAAATCTTTCCCAAAATTCTGGGATCAACTACTTAATTTGAACTTCACAATAAAGGAAGTATGAGCTTGAGTCAGTTGGGTGATGTGTTTCGGGTGCTATCTTATGGTGAATCCCACGGTCCTGAAATTGGTGTTGTGATTGATGGGGTCCCTGCGGGATTGAACGTAGATGAGTCACAGATTCAACAGCAACTAAACCGACGAAGACCAGGACAGTCTGATCTGACTACCTCCCGTTCTGAACCGGATCGGGTTCAAATAACCTCAGGTGTTGTGGATGGTAAGACCATTGGTTCCCCCATATGTATGCGCGTGGCCAACACCAATACCCGATCAAAAGATTACGACCAGCTCAAAGAAGTGTATCGTCCCTCCCATGCCGATTACACCTACCACATGAAATACGGTGTCCCTACCTTAGCCGGTGGTGGTCGGTCATCGGCCCGAGTAACAGCCGGTTGGGTAGCGGCCGGTGCCTTGGCCGAGCAATTTTTGCATCAGCTCACTTCCATTCAAGTGTTAGCCTGGGTTGATTCGATACACACCATTAAACAACCCAGTCTTCCGGTTGATCCTACACGTGCTCAAATTGATCAGTCCCCGGTTCGTTGCCCTGATACCAAGTCATCAAACCAAATGGAAGAACGCATTCGGTGGGCAGCCGAAAGGGGCGATAGTCTCGGTGGAACCATTCAATTGAGTATCACCAATTGCCCTCCAGGACTTGGGGATCCGGTTTTTGGCAAATTGAATGCAAAACTTGCCCATGCCCTGCACAGCCTAAACGCCGTAAAGGGAATTGAATTCGGAGGAGGTTTTGATCTTTCAACAAAGACAGGAAGTGAGGTGAATGATGAATTTGTTCAAACGGGTAATCAAATCGGTACCTCCACAAACTATTCCGGCGGAATTCAAGGTGGGATTTCCAATGGAATGCCCATCACTGCTCGAATAGCTTTCAAACCAACCTCATCCATTTCCAAGGCACAGCAAACCGTTAACCAAAGCGGGGAGCAAGTAGAACTTTCAGTCAATGGCCGACACGATCCGTGTGTGGTTCCACGAGCCGTCCCTATTGTTGAGGCATTATCTGCCATCGTCCTTATGGATGCCTATTTGTTACATCGCATACATCAGCCAGCATCATGAAACGGTTTCTGTTGATTACCTTGGTTTGCTTGAACCTGCTGCCATTACATGTGTTCGGGCAGGTGACGTATCAGTACGATTTGGCCACTGGTATTCCCAGCCTTCACCTTTATGACATCACGACGGACAAAAACAACCTGCTTTGGATAAGTTCCGATAATGGATTGTTTGCCTTTGACGGATACGAATTTCATTCACTGAAACTCACCAATAATGATGTTCTGGAAATTCATATTGATGCGCTTGGCCGAATGTGGGGTATCAATGCCTCAGGCAATCTATTTTATGTCGAGAACAATGAAGTTCACAACAGCGAAAACACGCCATGGCTCCCCAAAGAACTTTCATCCATCATCTGTAAACTCATCGATCACCAATCTAAATTATACATCACCCATCAACGCTACATCGATATCATTTATAAGGATGGCTATCACCGATTTCAACTTCCAGGTGAATTTGACAATCAGGTCAAACAACTATGGAAGTATAAGAACGATGTTTTTGTGCGTGACGGATTGAAAATGTTCAAGGTGACCAACGGAGTGATCTCGAGAGTTTATTCGGACCAGGACGAAACACCTATTTATGACATCGTAAACATTCAGGACACCCTCTATTTGTTGATGAAAGATGCCATCTGTCAGATGTGGATGGAAAACAACCGGTTTGTCAGCAAGAAAATAGCCACTGTTTCAGTCCCTGACGGCGCCATGGGTACCCGCTTTTTTGAAGATCGGGGTCGGTTGTACATGTACATTCAAACCAAAGTTCTCCGGTTGGATTTAGAATCGCATAAGCTGGAGCAGATTTATGACGATGGCGTTCAGGTAACCCGATTATGCCAGGATGATTATGGCAATGTTTGGATGACCACCTTTGATAAAGGATTAATACAGATTCCAGCCAGCAAAGGCGGAATTCGCAAAATCAAGGAATTTGATCGAGAAGGTGCAAAGGTTGGGGCGTTCCATGTTGGTAAGGAATTAGCTTTTGGCCATTACAACGGCACGATCACCCTGGGATCTAAGAAATTCCCCTTTATGAATACGCCTCGAATGACCATTCGTGATCTCGATGTGATTGATGAGGATATTTATGCCGGAACGGATGGTGGATTGGTACATATAAATGCCCGGTCTGGTAAGGTCCGGCTTCATAAATATGCTTCTGTGAAGGGTTTCCAATTTGCCAACAACCACTTGTACTATGCGAATGGTAGTGGTTTGTATAAAATACCGGAGGACCAATTTAAAACCGGGTCGATGGATCAGTACGGAACGGTTGTTCATCCAAACAGGGTATACTCTTTTCTGTATGATGATGGTGGAGGACTTTGGGTAAGTTCCATTACCGGTTTTTACCATTATAAGGGAAATAAGGGAGAACTGGTATTTCCGGAACGAAGTTCCATTCAGTCGGCCTGCATGAGTATTCTACAATACGCCCCTGAGCACATCATCATGCTAACCGGTGATATCGAGATCTATCTGACCCACAGGACCCGATGTGTCGCCAATAAAATTTACGCCTTTCCATCCAACGTCCGCATTAATCATATCGCTGTGAAGGATGGAACGATCTGGACGTCCACCAATCATGGAATTATGCAATTGGTTCCCCATCCTGACAAACCGGATTCCTTTGTTACGGGCACCACGATCATATTTGATCAGATGCTGTTTGATTCGGACATTGCCTATTTTCAAATCCGGAATGATTCCATTTACTTCAGCAATTCCCGCGGATTATATGCGCTGAAGATCAGTGACTACATGAAGGATCATAAGGCTAACCCATCCTTATATTCAGCCGAGTGCGCATCCGGCAAACTGCCCAACTCCAACCTATTTCAACTCACCCGATATGATTCAAAAAACCTCACATTAAGTTGGTTTGACCCCTGTTACTGCCGGTTAAAGTTCTATTACCGGTTTCGAGATGACGAAAACCAGGAATGGCGTCCTATGTCGCGTAATGTGCTCCATCTTCCGGATTTACAACTAGGCAAATCAACCATTGAAGTGGCCATGTCTAATGGCTTCTCACCTCCTGATAATATAACAGCAGTAACTCTGGACGTTTCGGGCAGATTGATGGAGTATCCGTGGTTCAAGGTGGCTCTGGTTTCGTTTATTTTTATGCTGATTGGTGGTATCTGGTTTATCTGGCTTCAAATTCGCAACCGGTCCAAGGTGCTTCGGCAGGAGCTCCTGCTTACGGAAGCGAGTTTGAAATTGACCAGTCTGCAATCACAGATGAATCCGCACTTTTTGCGAAATAGCCTGAACTCCATTCAGTCGTTGATTCATCAGAACGAGAAGAAGAAGGCCTCACAATTTATCTCCTACTTTTCCCAGCTGATTGAGGAGTTCATCCGACTTTCAGGTCAGAATTTCATTTCACTTGAACACGAAATTCAGATCATTTCCAACTTCATCGCGGTAGAACAATTGCGATTTGTGGATGAGTTTGAATTCATTCTGGATATACCGGAAGATGTCCCGATGCACCTGGAAGTTCCAACGATGTTTCTTCAACCCGTGGTTGAAAACGCCATCGAGCACGGATTAATTCCATCCAACATCGAAAGGAAGATTGTAAAGATTTGTGTTCGATTTGTTCACAATCAACTCACCATCGACGTATGTGATAACGGCGTGGGAATCACTGGTAATGGCATTCAACCGGAATCAATTGCCTTGAATAATATTCAAAAACGAATTTCAACCATGAATGCCTTTGACGACCTTCTTCTCAAAATGGATATTTTTGATCATTCCAAAATGGATCTGGAATTCAAAACAGGAACCACCGTTCGATTTTATATAACGTATCTCGAATAAACGTATGAGTAAGAAAATGCTGAATGCCTACATTATTGAGGATGAACTCAATTCAAGATTGCTCATCCGGGATCTAATCGAAAAGAACTGCAAGGAATTAAAAATCGTTGGGGAGGCTGATAATCTTATCGATGCTGAAAACGACCTGAAGGAGTTGAACGTGGATATTCTCTTCTGCGACATTAAGGTAAAGGGAAGAAATACACTGACCTTCCTGGAGAATCTGCATGACTTTTCATTTGATGTGATCTTCACAACGGCCTATTCTGATTTTGCGATCCGAGCGTTTCGATTGAACGCGGTAGACTATCTGCTCAAACCCATCACGGCAACCGGTTTGGTTGATTCTGTTCAACGCATCCTGGAATCCGGTCAGAACCTGGAAACCCAGACGGAACATCAAAACGACTTCAACAAGCTGATGATCTCCGAATCGGGTGGACTCTTCTTCATTGATCTGAAAGATGTTCTGTACCTAAAGGCCGATAAGACCTATACCGAGATCTATACCGTCAGTGGTCAAAAGCTGATCTCGTGCAAAGGGCTTTCCCACTTTGAATCGTTGCTTTCCGGTAAACTCTTTTATCGAATCCACCATTCCTACATCATTAACCTGCGATACGTTTCCAGCTTCAATGCTCGCAATTTGGAAATTGAACTGGCAAATGATATTCGATTGAATGTTTCCAATCGCAAAAAAACCGAGTTCGTTCGTAGTCTTGAACAGCTGAGTTACGTCTAAATCCCTCCCACCATTTTCGGATAATTTCCCATATTGAGACTATTTCACAATATGGGCCGCCCCCCTATTGTACCAATATCACCTTGCAATAATTTTTTATCACTCTGGTTTACAACGCCTTAGATTCATAGTTCGACACAATTATTTACATCTGGCACAGGCCTGCTCACAATTGGCAGACGTTTTGAACTCAGTGATCCAGAACAGACAGTCGCATAACAATCTGTTCAGTCGCTTTAAAAGATGAAATGATTTAACCCGGTGGAACGGGTAGGTGTTCCGGTCGCAGGAACATCCAACCATCAACCACCATTTTGTGTAGAAAAGATGAACAAAACTACTTTCAAGTCGCTTTCGATTAAACTGATCGTTCTGATCCTTCAACTTGCCGGAGCAAGTCAGTCTCACGCCAAGTGTACCTTTATTATTAACTCAACCAATGGATACACGGTTACCGTAGAAGTAGGTGCTGTAGGTGTAAATGCACCCACGTCCTGTACCAATGGTTACAATTACACCATTGACCTAGATTACAACATTTCCTTCTCAGGAAATAATGTCCCTTCCAGCATGTACACCCTTCAAGGTTACCTCGATTGTGGATCCAACACCAACATGTTCTTTAACCTTCCCAACAACGGAGGAATTGGCACCGCCACCACCTCCAATACGTGGAGAAATGCCAGCGATTGTCAGTCGGCCACGGTTAACACTCTGGACTGTAATGAAATTCGATTGGTAATCAACGGCCCAGGCATCAAAAACCAGACATTAACCTGCAACAGTCCGCTACCAGTGGAGTTGGTCAATTTCGAAGCAAACCACACCAATACAGGAGAAGTGGCTATCAAGTGGGTAACCGCTACAGAAGAGAATAATGACTTCTTCACCTTATATCGATCTTTTGACGGATACTCATGGGACAGCATTCAATACGTTCAGGGTGCGGGAAATTCCTTATCCCTCAAAACGTATGAAACAACTGACCGTTTATCCTCGCAAACGGACGTAGTGTACTACCGCCTGAAGCAAACGGATTACAACGGTGAATTTACGTATGCTGCTGTTGCCGTAGTGAAGACCAAGCAAGATCTCAACGTATTAAAATTCACTCCAAACCCGGCACAAACGCTATTGACGATCTCCACCACTAAACGAGCCCTGGGCTCCATCAATATTGTGAATACCCTCGGGCAAAATGTAACGAACGAGGTCATCGTAACACCCGTCTCGGATCATCTTGCACAGGTGGATTTGAGCACCTTGCCTACAGGATTTTATACAGTGGTAACCCCTGCAGGAACCGGAAAATTTCAGAAGAACTGATCAACGCACATGGATCAATTACCTGGCGTGTAACTAATCACTTGCGCTCATGTGCTCGAAGCCCTGACTGAAACGTCAGGGCTTTTTTTTGAATCAGAACACTAAATTCGGCACATGAAAAAACCAGCACTGCACTGGCAGGTTATCATTGCCCTGATTCTTGGCTTAATCTATTCTTTCCTGGCGGTTCAGAATGGTTGGAATGAATTCACTCTTTCGTACATCGACCCATTCGGACGAATTTTCATCAACGTACTTAAACTGATTGCTGTCCCTTTGGTTCTATTTTCCATTATTTCGGGAATTGTAAACCTGAAGGATGTTCGGAAACTGGGACGAATTGGTGTCCGCACGTTGCTGATCTATCTTGCCACCACGGTAACGGCCGTATCCGTTGGCCTTGTGTTGGTAAACCTCATCCAACCTGGTTCCGGCATCGACCCTGAAACACGCATTGAAAAGCGGATGGAATACGAGCTTTGGCTTAGTCAAAATCCATCGGTTAAGCGGCTGGATTCTCTTCATTTCCTCACTGATCCGCAATACGCATCTGAAGCCACCGAGGCTCAGGAACGTTTGGCGATGGATCCCATAAACACAAGTGTTCAGGATAAATTGGAAAAGGCTCGGGCAAACAAACAAAAAGGCCCCTTGCAACCGCTGGTTGATGTATTTCCAGAGAACATATTTGGCGCATTAGCCGATATGCAAATGCTACAGATCATCTTCTTCTCCGTATTCTTTGGGATCGTGTTGATTCTCTTGCCGGCATCCGAGTCAAAACCGATGATTGACCTCGTAAACAGTGCGAATGTGGTGTTTGTACGCATGGTAGAAATCGTCATGATTGCTATGCCGTACTTTGTTTTTGCCTTGATGGCCGGCACCTTGGTAAAAGTAGCCGGTGACGATCCCGAAAAACTTCGATCCATGCTCGATTTCCTCCTGCGGTACAGCATGGTGGTGATTCTTGGATTGGTGATCATGGCCTTCGTGATCTATCCGTCCTTGGTAGGTTTGTTTGCCAAAAAGATATCCATCCGCGACTTCCTCAAGGGTATTTCACGAGCTCAACTCACCGCGTTCAGTACCAGTTCATCTGTGGCAACTTTGCCGGTGACGATGGATTGCGTCCATGACAACTTAAAGGTCTCAAAGGCAACCACCAGTTTCGTGCTTCCCATTGGCGCAACGGTTAATATGGACGGAACAAGTTTGTATCAAGCCGTAGCCGTGGTGGCCATGGCACAACTTCACATGGTGGATCTCACCATCGCCCAACAACTCATTATTGTAGCCACCGCCACATTGGCCAGCATTGGAGCGGCAGCGGTACCCAGCGCCGGCCTTGTGCTTATGATTTTGGTCCTGGAATCGGTTGGTTTGAATCCCGCCTGGATTGCCATCATCCTACCGGTCGACCGGATTCTGGATATGTGCCGAACCACGGTGAATGTCACAGGTGATGCTACGGTATCGGTACTCATTTCCGAATCGGAGACCAACTGATTTCTCCGCCTCTGCTCAAACCAATTTCCCCGTTCACCAATTCCAGTTTCTCCAAGCAGGGTGGAAGGTGTTATTTGAATTCGAATCCATTCAAAAAAACACCAAACATGAAAAATCTTGCGGCCCTATTTCTATGTCTTGTTCCCGGAATCTTTGCCTCAGCTCAAAGGTGCGGAACCGATGAATTTATTCGCGAATGGCAATCCCAACACCCTGAAAACCAACAGGAACATGAGCAGTATATAAACGCGCTTAGTCAAATTAATCATCCTGGTAAAAATCTTCAGAAGAAAGCGGAGATACTGACCATACCGGTTGTGTTCCACGTGGTTCACAATTACGGTTCTGAAAATATTTCCAAAGCTCAGATTCTGGAACAACTGGAAATCTTAAATCAGGACTTCCGTCGTCGGAATGCCGATACGTCCATCACACGCGACATCTTTAAAGATCGGGCGGTAGATACGGAGATTGAATTTCGCCTGGCCAACATTGATCCCAAGGGAAATTGCACCGATGGTATTACCAGAACCGCCTCAGATCTCACCTATGGTGGTGACGAGGCTGTCAAAAAATTGGTGGGTTGGGATTACCGTAAGTATCTAAACGTTTGGGTTATTCATCATATCGGGATGAAAACGGAGAATGGAATTGTGGCCGGCTATTCACGCTTTCCATATCAGACCAGTTCGCTTCAGGATGGCATTGTGATCGATCACCGATATGTGGGCAAAAGTGGCACCAGCAATGCCACGGTAGCGGGAAGAACGTTGACACATGAAATCGGACATTGGTTGGGATTGCTCCACCCTTTTCAATCCGGATGCGGTACAGATAATTGTGAGGACAGTGGCGACATGATTTGCGACACGCCGCCGGTTGATGGGCCTTCTTTTGGGTGCCCGCTGGGAAACAATACCTGTGACAATGACTCAAAGGACGAACCCGACATGGTCGAGAATTTCATGGATTATGCCAATGGAAGCTGTCAGAACATGTTTACCCAGGGACAGAAAGAGGTGATGCGTCATTTTCTTTCTGAATGGATTTATCGAGGCGCGAATGTATCCGAGTCAAATTTGGCCTCGGTTGGTGCATTTCGATCAGAAGCCTGTGCTCCAGTAGCCGATTTCAACACCCATGATGCCGTAAACCACGTTTGTCCGGGGCAATCCTTGACCTTTAAAGACTACTCCTGGAATGGTAACATTACGGCATATGAATGGACATTTGAAGGGGGTTCACCCGCCACATCTGTCAGTTCACAACCGGTCATTGCGTACTCCATCCCGGGAAACTATAAAGTAACCTTGAAGGTAACCAATGATCAGGGTACCTCTAGTCTCACAAAGGAGTCTTTCATTACCGTAATCCCATCCGGTGGGGTATGGGCAAGTCCATTTGAAGAGGATTTTGATGGTATATACAGTAAAGACCTGTGGCAAGGTGAAACCAACGGCAAATATGGCTGGCGTTTGAAAACAGATGCCGCCTATTCCGGCAAAACATCGATGGTTTGCTTTATTGATAATGATATTGAAGAGGGCACGACTTTTAACCTATATTCACCCTACTTCAATCTCAGCAAACACCTTGACCTCAGTCCGATTTTAAGTATGCGAACAGCCTATTCATTGAGAAAATCCGGAACCGGAGAAAAGTTGAACGTTTATGCCACCTCTGATTGCGGGCACACGTGGCGTCTTTTAAAAACGTTTGTGGGTGCCACAACCCTCTACTCTAAATCGGATTACAACCCTGCGTGGTTACCTGAAACTTCGGATGATTGGAAGGTTTTGGAAGTCCCGCTGGATCGGTTTGACCTGGATAAGCAGAATGAAGTTCGACTTCGTCTGGAATTCGTGAGCGGTCCGGGAGGAAATGAAGTCTTTATTGATGATATCAACGTAGATCAGTTTGCCCTTTCCGAGCACACGGAGGAGAGGTTAGCAAAACCCACCATTTGGCCCAACCCATCCTCCGGCCAACTTTCGATCCAAAATCCCACCAATCTTTCAGGGCAATTGACCATCTATGACGTTACCGGTCAACTTATAACCACCCAAACGTTAGCCCCATCATCCGTCTCCAGTCATGTACTTCCGGGAAGTGGCGTGTACGTTGTTCATACCACTCTTGGTGACCACTTCTTTACCGAACGGGTCATTGTCACTCAATAAAATCCTGATCTGTTATTAGTCAACCAATTAGATACAGGCATTCCTGATGGGATGCCTGTTCTTGTTTATGATTTATGTCAACCGCACTTCCTTTAATGCAACCGTTGTGTTAAAAAACGGCATTATAGGATAAGTTTGCGGCCAAATGAAAAACAGATGCCTCGGAAATGCATTTGTTGATTTACATATGAAAGGCAAAATCTTATTGGTATTTGTTGGGATCTCCACAATACTTATCTCAAGCCGCACGGCTCAAGCACAAGAACGCGTTCCCTTCTGCGGATCAGATGTGGTTACCCGGCAACTGGCAGAAAAGGACTCAACCGTTGCTCAAGCCATACAATTGGATTTGGAACAACTCACCAACCTGGCACAGAATCCAGACGCCAGCAAGTTATTCAAGAAAAAAGCGGTGGTAACCATCCCAGTTGTTTTCCACGTGATTCACAATTATGGCCCCGAGAATATTTCAAAGGCTCAGATTCTGGAACAAATGGAAATCCTTAATAAAGATTTTCGCAGACGTAATTCAGATACCTCCAAAACACGAAGCATTTTTAAAGATCGAGCGGTTGATTGTGAGGTAGAATTCAAGCTCGCCACCAAGGATCCCGATGGGAATTGCACCGATGGTATCACCCGAACGGTGAGTGCTTTAACCTACGGTGGTGATGAAGACGTGAAAGATCTGATCCGCTGGGACTACAAAACTTACTTGAACATCTGGGTGGTGGAACGCATAGACCTCACCATTGATGGAGCAACCCTGGCTGGTTATACGTACAGACCACCATCAACCAATGAAAAGATCGACGGCATTCTGGTAGATCACTCCTTTGTAGGTTCTTCAGGAACCAGTAATACGCTCACCGCCGGACGGGTATTAACACATGAAATTGGCCATTGGCTGGGACTTTTACATCCGTTCACTGATGGCTGTGGCAGTAATTGCCAGACTACAGGAGACTACGTCTGTGACACACCTCCGGTGGCAGCCAACAATGTTGGTTGTCCGTCAACGGTTAACTCCTGCAGCAACGACTCGCCCGACGAACCGGACAATCATGAGAATTACATGGACTACACCAACGGCAGCTGCCAAAACATGTTCACCGCTGGTCAGAACACCTTGATGCAATTCTATTTATCCCGAACCCAATACCGGGGAGCAAACATTTCATCAGCGGCCATCACCAAGTCAGGTATTACTATTAGTAACCCATGTGCCCCCAAAGCTGATTTCCAAATTACATCCGACTTGAATAGAATCTGCCCTGGTGGAGAAGTAACGTTTGCTGATATGTCCTGGAATGGAGATGTAGTTGACCGCGTTTGGACATTTGAAGGTGGATCACCAAGTAGCTCCACATTCAGCAACCCATCAGTTACATACAATCAGGCAGGAACCTATAAAGTAACCCTGAAGGTAACCAATTCCAAAGGTGAGTCTTCTATAACCAAAGAAGAATTCATCACCGTGGTTCCTGAGGAAGCAGATCTCAAATCACCGTTTCTTGAAACTTTTGAAAGTGAATTCACACCATCCTATTGGGGAGCTGAGGTGGATGCGCAAGCGTATGGATGGAAGATCCAAGCTGGCCCAAGTGTTTCTGGTAGCAAATCAGCAGTTTGTGAAATCGATGCGAACACAGAATCCGGTGCTCGATATAATCTCCTGACCCCGAATTTTGATTTAAGTGCCCACAAAGATCTCTCACCTATTCTCAGCTTCCGGGTTGCCTATTCGTTGAGAACAGCCGGAGCCGGAGAGCGATTGGTGGTTTATGGCTCTAAAGATTGTGGTGAAAATTGGCTGGCCTTAAAAGGCTTGGTTGGTGCTTCATCATTGTATTCCAAAACCGGCAATAATCCGGGTTGGAAACCCTCCTCTGCTGCGGATTGGAAAGTAGTTGAAGTAAACCTCGATCAACACGGATTTGCGGACAGCAAAAATCTGATGGTGCGTTTTGAAGCGGTAAGTGCCTCTGGTAATTCCATCTACATTGATGATGTTAACGTGGATCAGTTCGCGCTTTCGGTTGCGCCTTCCCAATTAGCGGCCGGAATACGCATTCTACCCAACCCTTCAAACGGTCAATTCACTATACATAATCAGTCGGTATCGAGCTCAATTCACATTGAGGTAACCGATGCAAATGGCAGAGTGGTGCGTACCTTGGCCTCTGAAGGAAACATGGATCGCGTGATCCACTTGAATCAATCCGGAATCTATTTCGTTCGGATAACGGGTGATGGATTTGTAAAAACTGAACGAATTATTGTTACGAAATAGACGGTCTGAATACTGAGAATGAGTAAAAACCTGGTCATAGTGGAGTCGCCTGCCAAGGCAAAAACAATCGAAAAGTTCCTGGGTACTGACTTCACCGTTAAATCGTGCTTCGGCCATATTCGCGATCTGATAAAAGGCGATAAGGCCATTGATATAGCGGGTGGATTTACCCCTAAATATGAGGTTCCGGCCGACAAGAAAAATGTGGTATCGGAACTTAAGAAATTAGCCAAAACGGCAGAAATCATCTGGTTAGCATCGGATGAGGACCGAGAAGGAGAAGCCATTAGCTGGCATCTTTCGGAAGTGCTGGGATTAGACAAATCCAAAACACGTCGCATCGTGTTTCACGAGATCACTAAACCCGCCATCCTCAATGCCATCGAAAATCCACGTACCATTGATGAACACCTTGTCGACGCCCAACAAGCACGTCGGGTATTGGATCGATTGGTTGGTTTTGAATTGTCACCCGTACTTTGGCGCAAGGTGAAGCCTAGTTTATCCGCCGGTCGGGTACAAAGCGTTGCCGTGCGCTTGGTGGTTGAACGCGAGCGGGAAATTGACGCCTATAACATTACTTCATCGTTTAAGGTTACCGGACAATTTAGTGTTAACGGCAAAAAATTCTCGGCAGATTGCAATCAAAGCTTTACCTCTGAGGCAGAAGCTGAGTCGTTTCTAAAATCCTGCATCGGCGCAGCCTTTCAAGTCGATTCCGTTGATGTTAAACCGGCTACAAAAAAGCCTGCCCCCCCGTTTACAACCAGTACACTTCAGCAAGAAGCCAGTCGTAAATTGGGTTACTCCGTTTCCAGAACCATGTCGCTTGCTCAGCGTCTGTACGAAAATGGACACATCACCTATATGCGTACGGACAGTGTAAATCTCTCCAATCTTGCGTTGAACGCGGCCAAGGAAGAAATCACCAGTCAGTACGGAGAGGAATATTCAAAAATTCGCAAGTATTCCACCAAATCGGCTGGTGCACAAGAAGCGCACGAGGCCATTCGTCCCACCTACTTCAATCGAAGACAGGCAGGAGGAGATCCCTCGGAACAACGACTGTATGAGCTGATCTGAAACGCGCCATTGCCTCGCAAATGAGTGACGCTCAATTGGAGCGTACCATTGTGAAGATCAACAACAATAAAAACGACTCCACCTTTACAGCCACCGGTGAGGTTTTGAAGTTTGAAGGATTCCTAAAGGTATATCTCGAGGGAAGGATGACGACGAGGAAGAAGATGAAATAGGATTGCTTCCAGCCATGCAGGTTGGAGATCATCCAGCTGCTCAAATCATTAAAGCTACCGAACGATTTACCCGACCACCGGCCCGATACAGTGAAGCAAGTTTGGTTCGGAAGCTGGAAGAACTGGGTATTGGCCGACCAAGTACCTATGCGCCAACCATTTCAACCATTCAGAAACGCGGATACGTTGAGAAAGGCATTTCGGAGGGCGAAGAACGAACCTACCGGGTGCTTCAACTGGAGAATGGATCGTTAACCACCCAATCCGAAAAAAGAGCGAACCGGTAGCGATAAAGGCAAGTTGGTTCCTTCGGATATTGGAAAGATTGTTACAGATTTCCTGATTACGCATTTTGATCAGATCATGGACTATCAGTTCACGGCGAATGTTGAGAAGGAATTTGATGAGATCGCAGATGGTTTGAAGAATTGGACGGATATGATCGATGGATTTTATCACCCATTTCATAAAACTGTGGATGAAGCATTGGATACGGCTGATCGCGCCACAGGCGAACGCCATTTAGGTGACGATCCGGCATCTGGCAAACGGGTGATTGCTCGTATGGGTCGATTTGGCCCCATGGTTCAAATCGGTGAGACGGAGGATGAGGATAAACCGCGATTTGCCAGTTTGCCCAAAGGACAAAGTATAGAAAGCATTTCGCTGGAAGAAGCCCTTGAGCTGTTCCGATTACCACGTATCATCGGGACATTTGAAGACAAGGAACTGAAGTGGCCATTGGTCGGTTTGGACCCTATGTTCAACATTCCGGGAGTTTTATTCCTTAGCCAAAACCGATGATCCGTTTACCATTGAGCAGGATCGGGCAGTAGAATTAATTCTGGCCAAGCGACAAAAAGATGCGGAACGCATTATCAAGCAATTTGATCAGGACGAGACCCTTGAGTTGTTGAATGGACGTTGGGGTCATACATTTCGCATGGTAAGAAAAACTACAAACTCCCCAAAAACGTAGAACCAAAGGATCTTTCGTATGAGGAGGTGTTGGAGATTATAAAGAATCAACCAACCAAGACCAAAACCACCAAATCCCGCAAGAAAAAAGCGTGATCGATCAGAAAGAACTGAACAACCTCATCTATCTATTGGATGATACAGACCTGGACATCATTCGCCAGGTAGAGGACAAGATTTTGTCGTTAGGCATTGAAGCCATCACCTTTCTGGAAGATGCCGCAAAGGCTGAGGAAGAACTAATCCGATTGGAGCGCGTTCAAACCCTCATCCGACGATTGAAACGCGACAGCATTCATCAATGAATTGAAGCTTTGGAGCGTACAAGATGAACCGGACTTACTTCAGGGAATGCTCATTTTGGAGCGCATTGAATTTCCGTATGTAGATGAAGCCGAAATCAACCGGACAACTGGAAAAGATCAAACTGGATGCCTGGTTGGAACTCAACTACGATCTCACCTCTTTTGAACAAATCAAGATTCTGAATTACATCTTTTTTCAGGTTCATCATTTTAAAGGCAATACCGAAGAATACCGACGCTCACAATTCATTTCTGAGCCGGGTTTTAGAGCATCGAACCGGAAATCCAATTTCGATGGCCATCGTATATTCACTCATCGCTCAACGCCTCAACATCCCTGTATACGGCGTAAACCTTCCGCAACACTTTGTGTTGGGTTATCGGAGCGAAGAGGGTTTGGAGATCATCAGGCGATTCAATGATCCAAGTGCCCTAGGTATGGGTATGACCGGTGATGTGATGTTCTACATCAATCCGTTCAGTGAAGGGTTAATTTTGAATCATGAAAGCCTGAGCTCTTCCTGGAACAACTTAACATCACTCCCAGAGAAGAATACTTCAGGGTGTGCACAAATGTGGAAATCATCCAACGTGTACTGCGCAATCTGGTATTCAGTTATCAGAAAACGGAAGAAATGGAAAAGGCCGATCTTGCCCAGCGGTTGTTGATTCACCTTTCGGGTAATCCAAACAATCCCGTCATCGAGGATTAGACTTACCAGCCTAAGATTTTGGCAAAAATCAACGGTGCAACAATGGTGGCATCCGATTCAATTATATACTTAGGGGTGTCAATATCCAACTTGCCCCATGTGATTTTTTCGTTGGGAACTGCACCGGAGTAGGATCCATAACTGGTGGTAGAATCAGATATCTGGCAGAAGTAACTCCAGAACGGAACATCCGTCCATTCCAAATCCTGATACATCATCGGCACCACGCAAATTGGAAAATCACCGGCAATTCCACCTCCAATTTGGAAAAACCCAACGCCTTTGCCACCGGAATTTTCCCGATACCAATCACTGAGGTACATCATGTATTCGATACCTGACTTCATCGTGGATGTTTTCAATTCACCCTTAATGCAATAACTGGCGAAGATGTTTCCCATGGTAGAATCCTCCCATCCGGGCACCACAATAGGCAGATTCTTTTCGGCTGCTGCCAACATCCAGCTATCCTTGGGATCTATTTCGTAAAACTCTTCCAGGTCACCACTCAACAACATCTTGTACATGTATTCGTGTGGGAAGTATCGTGCACCCTGATCATCCGCCTGTTTCCATTGCTTGTGGATTCTGGACTGAATGCGTCGGAATGCTTCCTCCTCTGGAATGCAGGTATCGGTCACCCTATTCAACCCTTTTTCCAATAAATCCCATTCCTCCTGAGGTGTGAGATCGCGGTAGTTCGGTACGCGTTTGTAATGCGAGTGGGCTACCAAATTCATGATGTCTTCCTCCAGATTGGCGCCGGTGCAGGATATAATGGCAATCTTATCCTGACGGATCATTTCTGCCAGTATTTTGCCTAGTTCCGCGGTACTCATCGCTCCAGCCAGCGTCACCATCATCTTCCCTCCTTCTTCCAGGTGGGTGTTATATCCATTCGCCGCATCTACCAGAGAAGCTGCATTGAAGTGAAGAAAGTACTTGTCAATAAAATTGGAAATTGCGGTCATGATATCTGTTTAGTAACCTAAAATTTTAAGCATGCTTTTATGGCTCTGCTCTTTGCTAAAAATTCGTGTATAAAGACTCCCGTCGTCGTCCTTGTCAATGATAATATGCTTGGGCGAAGGTATCAAACAGTGTTGAATCCCGCCATACCCACTTAGCGATTCCTGATAGGCTCCCGTATTGAAGAATCCAATGTACAGCGGCTCATCGGCCTTATATTGGGGCAGGTAGATGGCATTCACATGCTGTTCGGAATTGTAATAATCGTCACTGTCGCATGTTAAACCACCCAACAGCACGCGTTCATACTTGCGATTCCAGTGATTCACCGGAAGCATCACGAAGCGTTGGCTGATGGCCCAGGCATCCGGTAACGTAGTCATAAAACTACCATCAATCATATTCCACTTCTCCCGATCATTCTGTTGTTTTTGATGAATGATGCTGTAAAT
Source organism: Flavobacteriales bacterium (assembly GCA_020635355.1). Taxonomy (GTDB): domain Bacteria; phylum Bacteroidota; class Bacteroidia; order NS11-12g; family UBA9320; genus WGNA01. Next base: position 350,336 of record JACJZW010000002.1, on the reverse strand, counting down.
GGTCCCACCACTTTCACCAACGGTGAAGGACCCAAATTCGGTAAAGATATCCGGTTCATCCACCCCGTACGCCGTGCAAACCTGTTTGATCTGGGCAATGATTTCTTCCGCCATGTACGCGTAATCATAATCAAAGGTGAGCGATCGTTTTATCGGGAAACCACCACCAATGTTGAGCGCCATCAAATCCGGACACTCGCGTTTCAATTCACAGTACACCCGTAAACATTTGTGCAATTCATTCCAATAGTAGGCCGTGTCGGTTATCCCGGTGTTGATGAAGAAATGAAGCATGCGCAACTTTACCTGCTTGTTTTCCTTGATGTACTCGCGATAGAAGGGTACTATTCTGCGGTACCCGATACCCAATCGACTGGTATAAAACTCAAACTTTGGCTCTTCCTCTGATGCAATTCGAATACCCACATTAAACTCTCCCTTTACAGCAGACGTGAGATGCTCTAACTCCTTTACATTGTCTATCACAGGCATACACCGCGTGAAACCATCATTGATAAATTCTGCTAGCCGCGCGATGTATCCCGGGGTCTTATACCCGTTACTTACGATGAACTGATCTTTCGTGATACGTCCTTCCTCATAAAAGGTCCGAACAATTTCGAGATCAAAAGCCGATGATGTTTCGATATGAACCTGGCTTTTCAAGGCCTCTTCCAAAACAAACCTAAAATGGGAACTTTTCGTGCAATAGCAGTAGTTGTACTTCCCCTTGTAATCCACTTTGGCCATGGCTACATTAAACCATTTTTTAGCCCGATCGATGTTTTCAGAAATCTTGGGGAGATAGGTGAATTTCAACGGAGTCCCGTACTGTTTAATCAAATCCATCAGGTTGATATCGTGGAAGGTCAGGCAATAATCATCGCCCACCTCAAACTCTTCCTGCGGAAAATCAAAGGTCTGTTCAACCAGGTCGATATACTTATCTTTCATGAGATGTAACTAACTTACTTTGTGCAAAGGCCGACAAATATAACCCACCTACATCAACCAATTCTTACCACCAAAACTATTCCTCAAACTGAGTGTTAAGCTTGTAGTTTTGCAGCATGACAAATCTGAACGCCATCCGATCCCTGTTTGAGAAGCAATTATATGCTGAATGCCTGAGTGCGATTCGTGCTTCAGATAAGTCAGATGAGTTGGAACGTTTGAAAGGGTATTGCCTTCAACGACTCGGAAACCACCAGGAAGCCATAGACGTTTGGAACGGATTGATCGCCCGACATCCGGACGCTGCCGAATTTTATGCCGAACGCGGAGTTTGCAAACTTCACCTTGGGCTAAAATCTACCTTAGATGATTTTCATCAAGCGGTGGAATTGGAACCGGACAATCCATACCGATATGCCTGCAGGGCGTATGCGTTGGACAAAGCAGGGAATACCCGAGCGGCCATCGATGATTATCAAAAGGCTCTTGAACTGGAACCGGACAATGAAGTCACCCTCAATAACCTTGGTTTGCTGGAGGAAAAGTTAGGCTACGCCGATATGGCTAAGGACCGATTCAAACAGGCTGATTTACTAGCGAATATGCAGTCTGAACTCACCATAGAGGAAACACAAAAGGACGTATCCGAAATACCTCAACCGGCATCATCCGTGCGGAAAGAGCTCAAAACCATGATGAGTTCCAGAAAGGAATTCATGCGTTTTCTTCGAGAAGCGGGCACCTTACTTCGAAAAGGCAAGATCTGATTCCCAATCTCGCTTCATTACCAGTGGGAAATGGTAATTTCGGCGAAAACTTAGGAATCGATGAAATACCCAACCATAGACGCTCAACTGTTTATTGATAACCGAAAACGCTTCACGGACCTGATGGAGCCCGGCAGTATTGCCATCTTTCACAGCAATTATCAGTATTCCTGGAATGGCGATGCCTTTCACAAATTCAAACAGAATTCAGATTTGTTTTGGTTGTGTGGAATTGATCAGGAGGATACCGTTTTGGTACTCTTTCCCGATTGTCCGGTAAAGGAATATCAGCAGTGTCTTTTCCTCCTGGAAACGAATGAGCACATTGCCATTTGGGAAGGTCATAAGTACACCAAAGAAGAGGCTACAACCGCCTCAGGCATTGCCAATATATTCTGGAACGACAATTATCTGGAACGCCTTCGCTCCATTATCAATATGGCAGATAACATCTATTTGCCTTTGAATGAAAACGATCGGTACCCGTTCAAATCGCCCTACCGGAATCTGGACATGGCACATCAAATTCAACAGGCATTCCCCCTACATAACTATAAACGAGCAGGTAAAATGCTGCAACGACTGCGGTCTGTCAAGCACCCTCTAGAGGTTGACTTGACACGTGAAGCAGTGGCCATCAGCAAAAAAGGTTGGGAGCGCATTCTTCGTTCCACCAAACCCGGAATGATGGAGTATGAAATTGAGGCCGATCTGATTCATGAATTCATCCGGAACCGTGGAAATGGATTCTCCTTTGAACCCATTGTGGCTTCCGGGGCAAATGCCTGTGTGCTTCACTGCATTGAAAACAAAGGTCCTGTTCAGGATGGCGATTTGATTTTGGTGGACTGCGGAGTGGATTATGCCAACTACGCTAGTGATATGACTCGGTGTTTACCGGCAAACGGCCGATTCTCCAAACGCCAGAAAGATGTGTACAATGCGGTATTGAGAGTCATGTACGGGGCCCGTGAATTACTAAAACCAGGCACCATGTTGATGGAATATCATACCGTAGTTGGTGGTATGATGGAAAAGGAATTGGTAGACCTGGGACTGATTACCATGGATGACATCAAAAATCAGGATCCTTCATGGCCGGCCTATAAAAAGTACTTCATGCACGGAACTTCCCACTTTTTGGGAATCGATGTCCATGACAGCGGCATGCGGTACGAACCGATGCAAGCGGGTAATCTATTCACCTGCGAACCAGGCATCTACATTCAGGAAGAAGGCATTGGTGTTCGAATTGAAAACAACATTCTCATTCAGGAAAACGGTTACATAGATCTGATGGATGAGGTAAATATGCCTATTGAGGTAGAAGAGATCGAGGCGATCATGAATGCCTGATCGCCCCGTATTTCTTATTTCGGCTGGTAGTTCACCATCCAGTTTATGCCATACTGATCGGTAAAGCTACCGAAGTAAGCGCCCCAAAACATATCGGCAATGGGCATGGTGATGGTTCCCCCTTTCGATAATTCCTGAAAGATGCGATCCGCTTCTTCCCGACTATCGGGCTCCAGATTGATGTGCATGTTATTTCCCTTTTCAACGGTAAATCCCATCTCTTTAGGGGCATCAGTCCCCATTAATATGTGATTCCCAATAAGAGGAAGTTCTATATGCAGCACCATTCGTTTTAAGGATTCGGACATTGGCGGTTGATTGGGATCCTGAGGAGCCCCGTCAAACCGTTGAATGCCGTTCACAAATTCTGTTTGAAAAACCGATCGGTAAAAGTTAAATGCTTCTTCGGTGTTCCCGGGGAAGTTCAGATAGGTGGATACCCGAGTGGTATTATCCGGTTTTTTGGATTTGCGTAAATAGAACTGTTTGCTGATGTATTCATCCAGATTTTGAAGTCCCATGGTAAATCCTTCCTTGAAGCCCATTTCTATGATGATTTCAAGATCCTCTAAGGTGTCGTATTGTGCAGACACATGCACCATTGTTTGTTGCCCAACAGACTCAAACGCCACATTCCATAGGCAACGAGGTTTGGTTTCATTCAATATGCCTTTATCGTCACAGAAGGCATCGAGACCCGAAAACATCACCTCTTGTTCAACGCGGTCATAATCTACTAAACACCAATGCCGTTCCCCTTCGGGTCCTTCCATGTAGTAATGCCACCGACCGCCAGGTCTGAGATCCATGGATTTGGTGACACATTTCCATGGTTTGGGCGCCCACCATTGATCAAGGATGTCTGGCTCCGTCCAAGCGGCCCAAACCAAATCAATGGGTGCGTCAAATCCCCGATCCACCCGGATTGAATTGTTGGTCTTATCGACCTGAAAGTCAAATTGCAAAGCTGCGTTCATGTGTTATTCTTTTTTAAGTTTGGATAATACGTTGTCAAGTTCATTGAAGCGGCCTTCCCAGATCTTTCTAAACTGGTCCAGCCATTTATCAATTTGCTTCATTTTATCGACCTGAAGCTGATAGTAAATTTCCCTTCCCTGCTGCTCCTGTTTCACCAATTCACACTCGGATAAAATTCTAAGGTGCTTGGAAACCGCTTGTCGGCTGGAATCAAAATGTTCCGCAATGGCATTAGGCGTCATGGCCTTCGAGGCAATCAGCACAAGGATGGCACGTCGGGTAGGGTCGGCAATGGCCTGAAATACATCTCTTCTCATAACATATTTTACGAAATCAATCGGTTGCAAATATATGCAACATATTGGTTGCGCAATTATTTTTTTGAATTCGATTACATTCTTTTTAGCTCCATTGACCAATGTCACAAGTGGAGGCTTGTGAGAGTTGCACGAAGGATACTGGCGACATGTTGCCAGGGTAAAATGTCAATGTACTTGTAATCAACAAGGTGTCGCAAGCGAATGCTTGCGACAGTTATTCGAAGGATGCTGGCGACAATCTACATGAGCAAAATGTCGACTTTCATGTGTTCAACATGATGTCGCAAGCGAATGCTCGCGACAGTTATTCGAAGGATGCTCGCGACAGTTGCACTTAGATGAGCTCGACTGTTTTCACTTTGAGTTTTGATCTTTGAGTTTTACCCTTCTTTGGTCAACAACTCCTCCGCCATTCTCAGCACTTCTTCAATTCCGGACGCATCTTTTCCACCAGCCTGGGCGAAGAACGGTTGACCGCCGCCGCCACCTTTGATGGCCTTTCCCCATTCCCGAACGAGTTGACCGGCATTCCAGTTATTTGCCTTCCAAACATCGTCTGAGAACATCACTGCAATGCTGGGTGTTCCGCTAAAATTGGCGGCTACTACCGCAGCTAAATTGGGCACTTCGTCCTTCAAGCGAAAGGCAAGTGTTTTCAGCAATCCGGCATCGGCTACCTCTGCCTGACCAACAATACAGTTGACACCATTAACCTCCTTGATCTGCCCCTTGAGGCGATTCACTTCGGCATCCATCTGCATCTGATTCATCACCTCCAACTGATGCTCCATGTTCTTATTGGATGTTAAGATGTGATCCAATTGCTTCAGTATGTCCTGGGGATGTCCCAACTTTTCAGAAATGGTGTCCAGAAGCTGAAACCTACTGTTAATATACGCCTCGTAAGCTTCCCCGGTAATGGCTTCTACTCTTCGCACTCCGGCTGCCACACTTGACTCGGCAGTAAATTTAAAACCGCCGATGTGAGCCGTGTTTGATACATGCGTCCCACCGCAAAGCTCCATGCTGTAAGTCTCATCAAATACCACTACCCGTACCAAATCGCCGTACTTCTCTCCAAACAAGGCCGTTACCCCTTTTGCAATGGCCTGATCATACGGCATAGACCGATCCTCCCAAAGTTCAATTCCCTCCCGGATTTTTTGATTGACGCGATGTTCAATGCGCATCAACTCCTCGTCATTGGGCTTTTGAAAATGAGAGAAATCGAATCGTAATTTTTTATCATCCACGAGCGATCCCTTTTGAGCCACATGGTCACCCAACACTTCGCGTAAGGCAGAGTGCATCAGGTGAGTTGCGCTGTGGTTTCGGGCAATGGACATCCGACGTTCACGGTTTACCGTTGCGTGAAATTTTTGTCCGGTGTTCTCCGGCAACTTATTCAGGAGGTGGATGATCAGATCATTCTCCTTTTGCGTATCCACTACATGAATTTCTGTCCCATCTTCTCCGGTTAACGTGCCGGTATCCCCCACTTGTCCGCCGCTTTCACCATAAAATGGGGTGAGATTAAAGACAGCTTGAATGGTGGTTTTACCCTTGGCCTCCATTTCACGGTATCGGGTTATCACGACGTCGGCATTCAGGTGATCATAACCAATAAATTCCTGAACGTCATCTGCCTTCATAATGACCCAGTCGCCCGTACTCTTAACGGCATCTGACCGGGATCGATCTTTTTGTTTTTGCAGCTCGGCTTCAAAACCTTTCAAATCAACCGTGGCGCATCGTTCCGAAGCGATCAGCATCGTTAAATCAATAGGAAAACCGAAAGTGTCGTATAGTTCGAATGCCGTAGCACCACCAATTTCTCGCACCTCTTCACTTTCAAAGAGTTTGCCCAATTTGTCCAGACCAATGTTTAGTGTTCGCAGGAAGGTAGACTCCTCTTGCTGTACCACATTTCCTACAAAATCAGCCTGTTGATTTAATTCCGGGAAAACCTCGGCGAAGCGATTCGCCAAACCAGCAATTAACTGATGTAAAAAAGGCTCGGAAAGATTGAGAAAACTGTACCCGTACCTCACAGCCCGGCGCAAAATTCGTCGGATCACGTATCCTGCACCCGTATTGGACGGTAGCTGACCATCAGCAATACAAAAGGCCAACGCACGAATGTGATCGGCAATGACGCGGAAAGCAATATCCGTTTTCTCGTCCTTGCCATACGGTAAACCGCAGAGTTCCTCCAACTTAGAGATCGTGGACTGAAACAGGTCGGTATCGTAATTGGACGATTGCAGGGCGATGGCACGCACCACACGCTCCAGTCCCATACCGGTATCGACGTGTTTGGCCGGTAATTCTTTCAACGATCCATCACTCATCCGATTGAATTCCATGAACACCAGGTTCCAGAGTTCAATCACCTGAGGATCATCGGCATTCACCAGACTCTTTCCATCCACTTTTGCCCGATCCTCATCGGATCGCAAATCCATGTGAATTTCGCTGCAGGAACCGCATGGTCCGGTATCGCCCATTTCCCAGAAGTTATCCTTCTTGCTGCATCGGATAATCCGGCTGGGATCGATGTGTTTCTTCCATAAGTTTTCTGCCTCTACATCAGCCGACAGGCCATCGGCTTCATCCCCACCAAAAACGGTGACATATAACCTGCTTTGATCCAGTTTATAGATGTCGGTCATCAGCTCCCAAGCCCAGGCGATGGCTTCTTCTTTGAAGTAATCCCCAAAGCTCCAGTTCCCGAGCATTTCGAACATGGTGTGGTGATAGGTATCTACCCCAACTTCCTCGAGATCATTGTGTTTACCACTCACCCGTAGGCATTTTTGTGTGTCGGCTATACGGGAATTAGGTGCCGGTTTATTGCCGAGAAAGTAGTCCTTGAACTGATTCATTCCGGCATTGGTGAACATGAGGGTTGGATCGTTTTTTACCACAATGGGAGCCGATGGAACAATGGCGTGTCCACGGGCCTGAAAAAAGTTCAGAAAAGCGTTCCGGACTTCAGAAGATGTCATCATGTCACCTTGTATTTTAGGTATTGATTTTGTTATTAAATTTCTCGACTTTCGCAGTCGCTGAATAGCAGGCAAAATTAACAAAACGCGTCCGTCAGTGGGCATACGAAAAAACAGATATCGCTACAACCCCGAAACCCTGAGTTACGACAAGGTCAAAACCCGACCAATGATCGTTATTCTGAAGGTATTTGGGTTCTTGTCGGCCGCGGCTGTTTTCGCTTTGTTAATCATTCAGGCCTCATTTAACTTCCTCGATTCACCCAATGAGGCGAAGCTAAAGCGCGAACTCAGCCAGCAAGAATACCACATTCAACATCTTGAAAACAAGGTGGATGAATTAACGGAGAACCTAACCGATCTCGAAAAGCGGGATGAAGAAATTTACCGGGAAATCTTTGGTGCTCCACTACCGGATGCGTTGCGCAGTGCCGGTGTAGGTGGAACCAAACGCTATCCGGAACTGAAGGGTCTATCGCATGAAAAGAGTCTGGTTCACATGAATCAACAACTCGATCAGCTTTCCCGAAAAGCCGCCATTCAGGATAAGTCCTACAATGAGTTGATCAAACTGGCGAAGCAAAAATCTAAAATGCTCGCCTCTATTCCGGCTATTCAACCGGTTGCCAACAAAGATTTGAAGCGAATGGCTTCCGGATATGGATATCGGATTGACCCTTTCTATAGAACGCGAAAGTTCCATGCTGGAATGGACTTCACATCACCTACGGGAACAGAGATTCACGCCACCGGAGACGGAGTGGTTGAAAAGGTGGTGGCAATGCGTTGGGGTTATGGTAAACACGTGATCATCAATCACGGTTACGGATACAAAACACTTTATGCTCACATGAGCAAGTTCAATGTGAAGCCCGGACAAAAAGTGGTTCGCGGTCAAACCATTGGCTTTGTGGGCAGCACCGGTAAATCTACGGCACCTCACTTGCATTATGAGGTGATGGTTAACGGCCAGAAACTCAACCCGGCAAATTATTACTACAACGATTTGTCTGCTGAGGAGTATGAGCGCTTGATTGAATTGTCCAGTCATCCGAACCAAGCGTTTGACTGATGGATTTACGCGATCTTCCGGAGAAGCTTTATTACTCTATTTCAGAAGTTTCCAATCACTTTGGGGTATCCCAGTCTTTACTGAGGTACTGGGAATCTGAATTCCCTTCCATCAAGCCAAAACGGAACAAAAAAGGTACGCGCTTTTTTACCCGGAAAGATTTGGAGCAGATTGAAAAGATCTACCACTTGGTAAAGGATCAGGGATTCACCCTTAAAGGCGCCAAAGAGCGCTTGAAGGCGGAGAGCAAAACGGTTTCGGCGGAAATAGAAACCATCCGTACCCTAAAAAATATCAAACGCTTCCTACAAGACGTTCATAGTAAGTTATAATTGTTGAACGCGATAAAACGCGCCCAACATGATAACCAAACTAACTAAACTCCTTTGGCGGAGATTGTTCCTTATTGGGGCATTTTCCATCGTCATCACCGATTCACCCGGACAAACCACCAAACTCATTTCGTCGGCGTTTTCCCACCACGCCTGGACCATATACGCCAATCCGGCTATTCATCCCAAGGAGCGTGTGCGTTTTGGCCTGGTAGGCGGACAAGGTGGCGTTGGGAATACCCTCACATCTATCTCCGTTTCCTCCTTGTTTCGTGTTCACAACACTTCACTGGGATTACTCTATCAACGAACAGGCTATGCGGTTTCAAACTGGGCGTTATGGTCGGGACACGTTGCCCAAAAACTAAACACGACCTGGCGTGCGGGTATCAATATGCACTATCAATCCCTTCAAGTTAGAGATTACCTTATTCCTAAGTCCGGGCTTCAGATTGATGTTGGTGTCCACGGTCAATGGTCTCAACGGCAGTTTGCCATCATGCTGTTGAATGTGCTTCCTGACCAGCTGCACCTATCAGACCCTGAGCTGAGAGCAGCCGGCTTGAACCAGTTTTCCCCGAAGTCTTCGTTGGAATTCCAGGTGGGGATTTTGCCAAACCGACTTCTCCTGGCGGCGATCTATCATCGGGTGTGGCGCAAAAAGGTATCGGTTGATTTTGCCGCTCAAACTGCCATTCCATTTTTAAGCCTTCAACTGAATATTGGTCTCCGTGATCGTCTGACGATTCGTACCACCTCCCGGTACCATCCGATCACCGGGTGGCAATCGGCCGGATCAATGGAATGGATACGATGAGGGTAATCGTGGCTTTTATCATTTTAATTGGCTGTCATTTGAGTTGGGGGCAAACCAATGAACTGGGTCTGGATATTCTCCAGGTAGAACAGGAAATTTCCGATGATGTCGCTCAACTTTTTCCATTGAATCTGAATACGGCCGATTCCGTTGATCTAATCAATATCCCGTTTACTTGCTCTGATGAGATTCACAAAATTTTGGAACATCGTCGGATCTTCGGTGGCTTTCTGCATGTTCTGGAACTTCAGCAATGCGGATTAAGGCAGGACCGTATCCTGGAGATGATACCGTATGTATATGTTGTATCGATAAACCCGGACAGAGAGGGCGGCAAGCTGTACGTATGTCGGAGATATCGAAGTACAAATCATACTCCGGCCTATCGGGCATGTGTTCGACATCATTTCGGATTCTTGACGCTGAACATCCTGGCAGATCAGGACTTCGACGAACCATGGCGTACGATTAAAGGATTCGCAGTTCCAGATCATGTTACCGCATCAATGACCTATCATAAGAAAAATCGAACGTTCATTGCAGGTGATTATCGGGTGGATCTGGGAGAGGGACTTCTGTTCGGACAAGGTTATCGGCCTGGTCCTTCGGCCGATGTACAACAACTTTCAAGACCCGGCACCGGCCTGAGAATGAACACATCCGCAGAGGAATGCCGATACTTCCGGGGAGTGGCTTCGGAATATCAACGGGGCGGGTTTAGGTTCATCGCGTTTTTGAGTGCGGATAGAAAAGATGGAATATTGTTAAACCAACTCAAACTGGATCAGACAGGGTATCATCGAACAGAGACTGAAATCCAACGGAGGAAGGCTCTTGAAGCAAAAGAATGCGGGTATTCAGTAGCCTTTCAGAATGCCGGGTTAACGGTTGGGACATCAGCGTATGCCGGCCGGTTTCGGGACGTGAATCATCAGATCGTCCAGCCATTTGCCCAAACGATTTACGGTCACATCCGTCAGCGATCAGGTCGATTTTTTTTCGAAGCCGGACTTAATCAAGATGGTCAATTCTCTGTGGTATGGGGCGCCCAATATGCCGCCGGCCGACAGTTAGATGTGGGTCTGGTGCACCGACGATTAGATCGGAGCCTGAGCCCTTACGCGAATGTCTTTGCGCGATCATCCAAAGGAGAAAACGAAGAAGGAGTCTTTGCAACCCTCACCTTCCGACATGGTGGCTGGTCACATACATTCACGAGTGATCTTTACAGCAAACTCTTCCCAACCGAAAATCAGTTGGCAATGGGATTAATTCATCGCTTTCAATGGCTCACTTTCTGCAAACTATCCAAAACAGACAACCTACATGTACGAATACGCGTAGATCAGGATCAGGATGATTACGCCCTGAAGTTCCGATTGCATGGCACCAAACAAATGGGTCGGGATTGGAGAATTCAATCCCGTCTGGAAGCAACGTTAGTGGATAAAAAGTATGGCGTGATGGGCTATTTCGACAATCGTTTCACCCGTGGTCGATTTGCTTGTACTCTTCGCACCACGATGGCCTCCATTCCATCATTTCAACATCGTATTTACGTCTATGAGACCGATGTCCCCTATCAGTACAACTTTGCGGCATTAACATCCTCCTGCCTTCGCCAGTCCGTCTACATACGATATCGCTTAAGCAACCATATCAAAGTACATTTACGCGTCACCTGGGATCAGACTTTTCCACGCGATTCCGAATACCCGATGTATCTTTCGCCCCGAAATGATTGGCTGGTTAACAGCCTGATTGAATGGAGCTGGTGATGACGGTACTCAGTGTAAATATTAACAAGTTCGCTACCCTTCGGAATGCCCGGGGCGGCAATAATCCCAATGTGGTGCAAGCCGCGTTGGATTGTGAACATTTTGGCGCTCAGGGAATAACTGTGCATCCCAGGCCTGATGAGCGCCACATTCGATATCAGGATGTTCTTGATCTGAAACCGGTACTCTCCACCGAATTCAATATTGAAGGGTATCCGGATGAACGCCTGATCGAATTGGTACTTGCGGTTAAACCCGCGCAGGTTACCCTGGTTCCGGATTCGCCCGACGTCTTGACCTCCAATGCCGGATGGAACTGCATCCAACAAGAGTCGTTTTTAGTTCAGGTGATCGATCAATTTAAAGCCGCAGGAATACGTACTTCCCTGTTTATTGACCCGGTTGAGGATCAAATACGGGCAGCAGCACAAACAGGCACTGACCGAATTGAATTGTATACCGAGGCCTATGCGGTGGGTTATTCAAGCAATCCGGAAGAGGCTATCGCTCCTTATCGTGCGGCGTCAGAGACAGCATCTGATGTTGGATTGGGACTGAATGCCGGTCACGATCTGGACCTGAATAATTTGCCCTATTTTCAATCACAGATGGTCAACCTGCTGGAAGTATCCATTGGTCATGCCCTCATTTGTGATGCCCTGTACCTGGGATTGGAAGAGACCATCAAGCGTTATCGGGCAGCGTTGGACTCAGCGAGCCTTTAACTGCTGAATGACGTCATTGAGGGTGTGGATCACATCGTCCAGTAAGTCGGGTATTTGATCCACGTTAGTTCGGTTTTTCCCCCATTGCTCCAGATCCCGAATCTTTTGACGAAGGGAAGTAATCCCCATCATATCGATGGATGGTTTAATCTTATGCGCTGCGGCACCAACGTCTTCGAGGTCGTCATTAGCCAGTGAGGTCACCATACGATCCACCGCTTCCGGTGTCATATGAATGAACATCTCAACCATTTTATTGATAAAAGCCTCATCTCCAGCCGACATGGCTTCAAGTTGTTCCAGGCTGTATAATTGTTCTTCGTTCATGTCAAATTCATTTCGTGGTTAGATTACATCTTCCTGTAGCATCCGGTAAATGGTGGATTTTCCAATGTTGAGTTTTTTGGCAACGGTCACAACATCGTTGTTATACTTATCGAGGAAATAGCGAACAATTTTATTCGTGTAATCCCGAAGGGGCATTTCAGCTTGCAACAGCGTATCAATGGATCCAGTTGAATTAAATGAGATGTGATCATCATCAATTACATCCGTATCAGTCATTACGCATGACAATTCAATAACCGCTTTCAACTCGCGGATATTCCCCGGCCATGGGTATTTCAACATCTTGTTTTGTGCTGCTGTTGTGAGTGTAAGTTTTGGAAGATCGTTTTCCTTGCAGTACTCGTCAATGAAATGCTTGGCAAGTAACAAGATATCGTTTCCTCTTTCTCTAAGGGCTGGTAGAGCAATTGGCAAACCAAGTAATCGATAGTAAAGGTCTTCTCGAAAGTTGCCCTTTCGAACTTCCTCGGCCAGATCTCGGTGCGTTGCCACCAAAATCCGACAGTTGAGTTTTATGACACCTGACCCACCCACTCGGGTAAGTTCCTTCTCTTGCAATACCCGGAGTAGTTTGCTCTGCATATTGATGTCCATCTCACCGATCTCATCAAGAAACAGTGTTCCTCCGGTTGCTTCTTCAAATTTTCCGATTCTTCGGGAAATAGCTCCGGTAAACGATCCTTTTTCGTGACCGAAAAGTTCGGATTCTATCAGCTCCGATGGTATTGCAGTGATGTTCACCGCAACAAAGGGCTTTTTCGCCCGGGGACTGTTGTAATGAATTGCCTTTGCAACCACTTCTTTACCAGTTCCGGTTTCACCTGTGATTGATACAGTGATATTACTTGAAATGGCCTTTTGAAGCAGGTTGAACACGCGCTTCATCGGAGAGGAGTTACCAATTATGGTTTTTGTGAAATCGTATTTCTGAACGATTTGACTTTTAAGTTGGGATATCTCTTCTTTGAGTTCTTCTTTCTCGCGAATATTCTTGATTACATTCCAGATTCGATCTTTGGTTTCATCGTCCTTGATGATGTAGTCATAGGCACCATCCTTTAAGAGCTTAATTGCAGTTCCGATATCTTCCTGACCTGAAATAATCACAACAGGAATTTCAGGATTATACTCTTTAATTCGCTTAAGAACCTCTTGTCCCGACATGTCAGGCAATGAATAATCCAGCGTTACAAGATTTGGTTCTTCATCAAGTGATTTAAGGAAGTCCTTTCCATTGGTAAATTTCTTTACCCGAACATCTGGATTAAGAGAAAGATGGTATTCAATTACCTCCCCGTACCAAACATCATCCTCTACAATAAAAATCTTGAAATCGTCAGACATGGTGCATTCTTGAGTAGCTCGTTCGCAAATATAAACCATTATTCTAATTTTGAGAATATTCCATCACATTATTTAGCATCCCATAATCGGATCTCCGAGAAGACACTCCCAGAATGCGTTTAAAAATATTCAGTAAATGGGTGGATAATATGGTAGAGCGGACTATTTTCGCGGCAAATTTTAATACTTGATTTAGATCTAAATCAGCTATGGCAAATACAGGAAAAATTGCACAGATTATCGGTCCGGTTGTGGACGTAAGCTTTGAGGGAGAGGGTTCAACTCCTCCAAAAATTCAAAACGCCCTCCACATTACTACTGAATCTGGTACCACTTTGGTTTTGGAGACTCAACAACACCTTGGTGAAAATCGGGTAAGAACCATTGCGATGGACTCAACTGAGGGGTTGGTTCGTGGAATGGAAGTAGTAGATACGGGAGATGCGATCCGCATGCCGATTGGCGACGAAATCAAAGGTCGTCTTTTCAACGTTGTGGGTGATGCCATCGATGGTATCGACGCAGTGAGCAAAGAAGGAGGACGCGCAATTCACGCTGAAGCGCCTAAATATGAAAACCTTTCAACTTCAACCGAACCGTTGTTTACCGGTATTAAGGTAATCGACTTGTTGGAGCCATATGCAAAGGGTGGAAAGATTGGATTGTTTGGTGGTGCCGGTGTTGGTAAAACCGTATTGATTCAGGAACTCATCAACAACATCGCCAAGGCATATGATGGTTTGTCGGTTTTTGCAGGTGTTGGTGAACGTACCCGTGAAGGAAACGACCTTATGCGGGAGATGCTCGAATCTGGAATCATCAACTATGGTGATGAGTTCAAAAAATCCATGGAAGAAGGTGGATGGGATTTGAGCAAGGTTGATAAAAACAAACTGAAAGAATCAAAAGCAACCTTCATTTTCGGACAGATGAATGAGCCTCCTGGTGCACGTGCACGAGTTGCTCTTTCCGGATTGAGCGTTGCAGAGTATTTCCGTGATGGTGACGAACAAAGCGGAGGACGTGATATCCTATTCTTCGTAGACAACATCTTCCGATTCACTCAGGCTGGTTCCGAAGTATCTGCACTTTTGGGGCGGATGCCATCGGCAGTGGGATATCAACCTACATTGGCAACAGAAATGGGATTGATGCAGGAGCGTATTACATCGACAACCAGAGGATCTATTACATCCGTTCAGGCCGTATATGTACCTGCGGATGACTTGACTGACCCTGCTCCGGCTACAACTTTTGCCCACCTGGACGCAACCACTGTATTGAGTCGTCAGATTGCATCTCTCGGGATTTATCCAGCTGTGGATCCACTGGATTCTACATCGAGAATTCTTACCAGAGATATTTTAGGAGATGCTCACTATGATACCGCTCAGCGAGTTAAAGAGTTGCTTCAACGGTACAAGGAACTTCAAGATATCATTGCCATCCTTGGTATGGACGAATTGAGTGAAGAAGACAAAATGGTTGTTCACCGCGCTCGTCGTGTTCAACGTTTCCTTTCTCAGCCGTTCCACGTGGCTGAACAGTTCACTGGTATTCCAGGAGTTCTCGTTGATATCAATGAAACGATCAAAGGCTTCAACATGATTATGGACGGAGAAGTTGATCAATATCCAGAATCAGCATTCAATCTTAAAGGTACAATTGAAGAGGCAATTGAGGCTGGAGAGAAAATGTTGAAAGACGCAGAAAATAACTAATCATGTATCTTGAGCTTATAACCCCGGATACCACCTTATTTGAAGGAGAGGTAATCTCAGTTAAATTTCCCGGAACAGGTGGAAAATTTGAAACCTTGAACAATCACGCTCCAATTATTTCCAGTTTGGAGGAAGGAGTGCTCAGTGTAAAAACTGAACGTGGTGTTGAAGATTTCAATATCAATGGAGGGATTGTTGAGGTACTGAACAACAAGATTATTGTATTGGCTTAACAATCGCCACAATGAATGTTTAAAGGCTCCGACATGGTCGGAGCCTTTTTTTTTGATTACGACTATCTGGATTAAATAGTTATTGAAAGCCTGGATGATCGATTGATTCACATGCAGAAGTGTTTTAGAGCATGATGGTTGAGATAAACAACTTATTAGGGTAGGAAACACGAATTGGGAATTGGGAATTGGGAATGAGAGATCAGGAACCTGAATTGGTGAAGGGGATTCCAAAATTCGGATTTTGAATTGATTGCTCTCATAGAGGGTGGCCATAACAGAAAAGACTATTCACCAAAACTTCGCTGAAACTGAGGGTGATTTCTAAAAAACGAACCCCAAAGAATTTCCAAATGCGGAACTATTTTACCGAACGAAATGGAAGTTTCAATAAAAATGATTAGGGTAAGAACCGCCCCTCCTTTAGATTCGAATACAGACCTTAGTAAAATAAAAGGTTGATAGAAGTGGAGTAGGATGCACTAGGCAGCCCCTTCAGATTTAAGCTCTATCGGGGATTTAGATCCTGCTTCATTTCCATTGACTGAACTCAGATAGAAATTTGGGAAAGACCCATTATCAAGGAGTTGAGTCACATCAATGGATTCTACCAACCTTCTTAATTAAAACCGTATGCAAGGTACTTTAAAAACACAACAGTTTGTTGGTGTAGACATCAGTAAACTAACCCTTGACATTTGTATTCTCAGCCCGGAAGGGAAGAATCAGTGTCAGATCAAGAACACACCCAGAGCGATTAAATCCTTTTTAAAAGCCTCATTTGTTGAACCGACCATTATTGCGATGGAGAACACGGGACGATACAATCGTTACCTGTTGGATGTATTGAGTGAGACGGATCATGAAGTGTACGTCATTTCACCTCTACACCTAAAGCGAAGTATGGGACTCACCCGTGGTAAGGATGACAAGATTGATGCTTACAGGATTGCACGTCACATTCAGCTGCATCATCACCAGGAGAGTCAGTGGGTTGCTGAGGATGATGTCCTTCAGGAACTAAAGTTTTTGTTGACCGAGCGCAATCAGATCCGTGAGAGTTTAAGCAAGATCAGGGTACGCATTACCGAGCACAAACTCTTGGATGTCGGTAGTTACCTCAAGAAACTCAAAGAGAGAGACAGCAGGCGAATAGCGTCTTTGGAGGCGGATCTTAAAGAAGTTCAGGAGGAAATACATCAATTAATCATGGGGAATGATCAAATGAAGGAGGTGTTTGAATTCATCACCTCAGTTCCGGGGGTTGGCAAGGTTCTGGCGTGGAATCTGATTGCCCGAACAAACAACTTCAAGAAGATCAACAACCCACGAAAACTAAGCTGTTATGCGGGACTAGCCCCCTTTGCACATCAATCTGGGACCTCCATCAGAGGTAAGTCACGTGTATCACCCTTTGCTGATAAACGACTTAAAATGCTCTTTCACATGGCTGCAATGGTGGCTGTCAGGAACGATCAGGAGCTTCAACATTACTACGAACGAAAAGTAAGTGAGGGTAAAAGTAAAATGGCAGTCTTGAATGCTGTGAGGAATAAAATTGCGCATCGAATATGTGCTGTTGTAAACCAGAAAAAAAAATATGAGCCCGTTTTGGTTTTGTCATAGAAATCCCCGGAGGTAAGTTACATGCTCTAACGCACCCAATCACCAACGTTAAGTAAATACAGCGTTCGGTGGAACTGAACGTGGAAATATGGAAATCGGGAATGAGAGATCAGGAACCCGATCGAGAAGGAAATGGAACAGAAGAGAGAAAAAGAGAACGATAAACAAATGATTTGTGAACGAGGATGTTATTCAGCGATCAAGCTGTTAAAATTGGGCATCAATCCCTGAAGAGGCATGCAAAAATTTTTCAGACGGATTATTTAATTTAAAGAGGAGGTACCGTAGATATTGAGACAAGGATATAGATATTGATCATTCGCACATTGGCATATTTACACAGACGCATATTTACCAAATGAGAATTCGCATTTCTTCGTTGACTGTAACAAAACAAAAGCCCTGACGTAAACGCCAGGGCTTGCCAAGTTGACTAGCTTAGTAATTTTAGTTTCTACTATTATGGTCAACCAGCAGTCGCAATATTTCGGTATTATACCCTACCGAAAGTTCGAGCACATAGACACCGGTTGGCAAATTCTCAACGTTTATACGGATCAGGTTTCCATCAATGCTTTGATCCGCATTTGTGGTTACATCCCGACCTTGAACATCAATAATTCTAATTGCGGCATCATCTGCGTTACGCAGTGTAGTTTCTTTAACTTCAACATAAACCTCCTTATTAGCGGGAACAGGGAACATGTTGTTGGACAATTGAACACCATTTGCGTTCAGACGTACAATTTCAATCTCTGAGAAATCGGTGGTTCCATCATAGTCTACTTGCTTCAGACGATAGTAAACCACATCAGCTTTAGCTTCTCCAAACACATCTAGGTACTGATAGTTTTGAATAGTAGATGAATTACCATTTCCGTTCACCGTACCTACAGTTGTGAATGTTGTTTCACCTTCCCATCTACGTTGGATCTCAAATCGATCATTGTTGATTTCACTTGCAGTAGACCAAGTAAGTCTGTTTACGTGTTGTGTTTCATTCACCGCTACAAAATCCATCCATGTTACCGGAACTGGTTCTGTACATTCGGTGCCCTCCTCAACGGTGATGAATTGATTTGGATTGAATTGGTTATTGTACTCTGTACCAATCCATCCGGCAGTTCTTGAACTGCTTGAAATTCTCAATTCATCGATCTTTCCTTTAAAGTAGCGGTTATCGCTGTATACTCTTTTGCCGATGAACAAGTCATCATTGCCTTGGATAATATCACCTGTAGCAGTAGCTGTGTATTCAAGATCACCGTTTACATAAACCTTTTTCTGATTTGAACCCTGGGTTCCGTCGTATACAAAGTGAACCAATGCCCACTCATACGTTGCTACAGATCCATTATCATGTCTATAGTGCCCTGTGTTTGTGGTCACCCTAGAATTGATTTCAACCGGATTGGTACCACTGTTTACACCAAACATATACGCCTCCTGATTAACACTTGGACCTTTAACTGCAAAAGGAGCATCATCCACAGGTGTTCCATGAATTCGAACCCATGCAGACATGGTGATATGCTTACCTCCAACATTCAGACTGGAGCTTGAAGGAACTTTCATATAGTCGTTTCCATCAAAGTATCGGCCATTGCCTAGCACTCCGTCAGTACTAGATGTACTGTAATTTGTTGGATCATTATCATTGGATGTTGCATCTCTCAAATCATCGAAATGATAAACCGCTCGGAAACTACTTTCCCAGGTTGAAGGTGATGACGGATTAACCAATGCTGAATCCTCATTTCCATGACGGAGATATAGAACCGTATTTTCATCGTGCTTAACCATATCAACATTTCCCCAGAAAATGATATGACCAGTTACCGGATCGTAGTCTATCAACTCAATATCCAATCTTCCCCCGGTTGCATTTGTGAGTTGGATATCATATCCATCTTCACTCGCTACCTTTCCACCATTTGAAGCAGATTTAAGTGCATCGTTGGTAATTTCAAAATATACCGGGAAATCATACAAGGTTTCGTTACCCTCTACCTTGGTGTGGTTGATTGTAACCTTTAAAGAACCACAGAACTCTCCAGTTCCACCTTCAGTATTAAACCCAAAATCATTATTCAGGTCTTCCTGACCATAAGAAGTAAACTGAGCAGTCTCCTTGTTATCAGTCGTGAGCGAAGTACCACTTGGGTAGTCTGTTTGCCGGGTGTTGATGTAATATCCATTGATAAGACTGTTACAGTACTCAATTCCGTAGATAGCGTAGTCGTTAACATTGGTAAAGGCAGAACCAATGATATTCAATCCCAAGATGCTATTAATCTCATGCTTATCAAATTTTATGTATCGTACATCTCTATCCGCGGTGATCGTGTACCCATCACTTCCAGAAGAAAGAATTTCAATATTTACATTGTGATAGAAATTAACTCCATCAGTTGATTCGCTGATAATTGCAAACGCTCCCGCTTCAATAGCACCCAAATGAATGGTATAGGTTTCACCTTGAGCAATAACACCATCCAACTCAACAATCAGGTTATCAGAATCCGTATCATATGCAGCAAAATCACCATTCACCGCACCCAAAAGGTTTGAAGGGTTAACGATGCCAGAACTTTCAATTACTTCAGATACAAAATACTCAACGCAACCGTACTCCCGCTCAAACGAGTAGTAACCGCTATTATTGGTTTGAACACTGTCTATTGGAGTTGATTCATTGCCATCAAGCAATCCATCAAGATCCAGATCATTATATAGATACACTGTTATACCACTTTGACCTGGTTCGTTACTTTCTCGAGAACCATTTGAGTTTTGATCGTGGAAAACATATCCATCAATTAAAACATTACCAGTTATTCCGAAGTTGTTCAGAGAATCATGATTTCCACCTGAAGTAAAGCTGGCAGTTTCTATGTTATCTGTTGTTAATTCAGAATTGGTTGGCAATGTGCTTGGGTTTGTTGCAATGATGTAGCTATTTCTTCCATCACAGAATTCAACACCGTAAATGCCGTAATCACTTGAATTTGTTGATGTCGATCCATGTTGGTTGTAGCCTGAGATGCTGTTTATGGATCCTTTATCGAACTTGATATAATTCACATTTCTTCCGGCCGTAATCGTATAGGCTTCTTTTGAATACGATGTGATTAGAATATTTGTATTGTGATAGAAGTTTACACCATCTGTTGATTCACTGATGATGGCATATGGATTACTTCCAATCGCCTTAAGGTAGATAGTGTATTCCTCACCCTGAGCGATTTCCCCATCAAGATCAAGAATAAGGTTGTAGGAATTCATGGTGAATTCTGCATAACTACTTCCTGGATCACCCAATGCATCATTTGGATCAGGTATTCCGGAAGAGTATTCTACTGAGCCGGCATAACTTGAAGTACATTCATAATCCACAGCAAACTCGTAGTATCCGTTTTCGTCTGTAGTTGCAGTATTTAATGGTGTGCTTTCACCAGATTCAAGAATCCCGTTGTGGTTGCTATCCTCATATAGGAAAACAGTTGTTCCAGCAACACCTTCCTCACCTTCATTCAACGTGGTATCGCGATTTAGGTCATAGTAAGTATACCCTGAAATAGTGTTTACATTAGGATCTGAACCTTCACATGGGTTGTACCAGTTAACAACAGCATTCCCAGTCACATAGCTATCTCCATTTGAAGATGGTGATGCAAACGTCAATGTTCCAGATGTTACGTTACCTGGCACGTCATTTAGTACCAGTGTTTGAACTGTCATGGACTGACCAAGATCATATGTGTTGATGGTAACGGATTCACTGATTCCACCGGCTGTTAATGTGAAGGTGGCTATTCTTGAATCGTTATTCATTTCAACAATGGGCAGAGTTGCTGTAATTGTCTTAGGTAAAGTGGTTGTTGGTAATGAGAAATTAGTAGTTTTTGTGTTGTGATAAACGTAATAGTGTTCATCTGTGAGATCTGTGTAGTTATTGGAACAATACTCATCCTTCAATCGCACGTAGGCCGTAAAACCATGCATTTTGGATGTATTGTTGTTTACGTGTAGTTTAACCGTTGAACTTGGGGGCATAGTGGCTTTATAATACCCTTTATCTGTAGTTCCGGATACGTTGTCAAGTGATTGTGCATTACCTGTTGACCAACTGTAGTAATTACCCCCACTTTGAAAACTGCCGTATGTTGGCTGACCACCTTTGTAAATTGCTTCCAAAACGATTTCCTGTATTTCAGAAACTGGTTCGTTGATTGAAATTGAGGTTGTTGTATTCCCGGCAGATCCTTTTGCATATGTAACGATACATGGATCATAAGAGTTACTTCCCTGACAATCATCAGAAGGCTCATCACACGACTGAGACAACATCACGTTGATATCTCCATTAGAGATGTAGCCATCTCCCCCACTTACATAAAGCCATCCGGATGCACCATATCCTGTTTGAGTAATATTGGCGTCCATTCCTTGTTGGAATGCCGGACCTTGTCTGCTAACTATAAAGCTTCCATGTTTTGAAGAGCGAACAACACCCAGTGTGGATGTAAAATAAATCCACCCGTTGTATGAACTTACTGAGCCACAATTACTGGCCTTTGGACTTCCTGATGGAACGGTTGTGGTTGCCCCACTAAACGTAATATCAATATCGTATGTGTCATTGGTTAGTGACGGATGAGTTAAACCGGAACCTACCAAACGAACATCTCCATTTGTGTACTGATACCACTTGTATGAAGCTGTATCACCATCCAAATGAAAAGAAGTATTGTACTTATTTGTGAACCAAAGAACATATGGCTCGTTTGCACAACCAACTGTGTTCAATACGTTGCGCTCACATTCGATTTCTTTCTCTTCACATGAGGAAGATAACATCATATTGACATCACATTCATCGAAGAATCCATCTCCTCCTGAACAGTTACCCCAACCTGAGGCTCCATAACCTTGCTGAGTGGTATTGGCATTTGTTCCTTTTTGACAAGCCGGACCACGTCTGGAAATCGAAAAAACTCCATGAATTTTTGATGTAATGGTTCCACTAACTGTTTCGTAGTAAGTCCAATCATTACAACTTCCTGTGGAGCCACAACTGTTGTATTGCGGACTTCCTGATGGGGTTGATGTTGTTGGAGAGCTAAACAACAAATCAATTGTGATGTTGTCACCACTTAGATATGAATGCGTAAAACCCGTTGCTACCAGTCGTGCTGTGCCATCCTCCTCTTCAATCCACTGATAGCTTGAAGAATTTCCATTGAGGTAATAGCTGTTTCCGTACGAGTCTTTGAGTTTAAGAACGTAGGTTTGACCACTACATCCGGTAGTATTAGAAACTGATCTGCATCGATGTCGTGTAGCTTGCGAAATCGACGGAACCGACAATAACATTAGGAGTGTGGCAAAAGTGAATACAGTATTCGACTTCCACCGAAAAAGTGTAAAATACAATATGCGACAAAATTTTAAGTGCGACTGTCACATGTTGGTCAATCGGTGTTCCAAAACACAATACGGACTTAAAGTGCTGTATTTAAATACTTTACGATTTTCAAGACTATTGGAGGACAAATAAATATTCCCATATCGGGATGAGACGGATTCAAAAAGAGAGAAATTACTCGAATTTTCGGAACAGACTTCTGAATTTCATTTGGATCACTCCCAGAAGTGCTTCCTTGACAATCCCTTTGCTCATTTTAGAAACTCCTTTTGTGCGATCAGTAAAGATTATCGGGATCTCAACAACCTTAAATCCATAACAAATTGCTGTGAATTTCATTTCAATTTGAAACGCATATCCTTTAAACCGGATTTTATCCAAATCGATTTTATCCAGAACATTCCGATGATAGCATACGAAACCGGCAGTTGTATCCATGATCTTCATACGCGTAATCAATCTCACATACATAGAAGCAAAGTAACTGAGCAAAACTCTTCCCATTGGCCAGTTAACAACATTCACCAGATTATCGACGTACCTCGATCCCACCACAACATCCGCATCATCCTCCAGGCACCGCCGATACATTCTTGGTAGATCTTCCGGATTGTGCGAAAAATCACAATCCATTTCAAAAATGTACTCGTACTCATTTTCAAGACACCATTGAAACCCAGCAATGTAAGCTGTTCCCAATCCTTGTTTCCCCTGGCGTTTAAGAATGTGCAATGTCCCGGGGAACTCAGATCTCAATTCATCTACCCGCTCACCTGTTCCGTCGGGAGATCCATCGTCCACAATCAGGACATGCATCTCATGATCAACACCATGAACGGTTCTGATCATGTGCTCAACGTTTTCAATTTCGTTGTATGTTGGTATTATAACTACCCGGTTCATTACTGATGGTAATGTTAAATAAAAAAACCCCACAACAGGGGGTTTCATTATTCAGTTTCTACAAAGCCTAATGCTTTAACGATTTTGTGACTTTTCATGATCAGCCAAAAACTTGGCCAACCCAATGTCTGTAAGTGGGTGATTCAGCAATCCCAAAATGGAACTTAGCGGGCACGTACACACATCAGCTCCAGCTTCGGCTGCCTTAACAATGTGAAGTGGATTTCGAATTGACGCCGCCAGAATCTCCGTTGAGAACCCCTGAATAGCATATATCTGAGCTATTTGTTCAATAAGCTCCATACCATCCCAGTTGATATCATCAACTCTTCCTATAAAAGGAGAAAGGTAGGTTGCTCCAGCCTTCGCGGCAAGAATTGCCTGACCAGCCGAAAACACCAATGTGCAATTTGTTTTGATGTCATTGTCCGTAAACCAGCGAAGAGCTTTGACGCCATCTTTGATCATCGGTACCTTAACAACAATTTTATCATCGATCTGAGCAAGGGCTTCTCCTTCACGGATCATTCCTTCGAAATCAGTTGAAATCACCTCAGCACTTACATCACCATCTACCAAATCACAGATGGCTTTATAATGTTGATAAACGGCATCCTGTCCGGAAATACCCTCTTTGGCCATCAAACTTGGATTGGTTGTTACACCATCAAGTACACCCAAATCATGTGCTTCTTTAATCTGATCGAGATTAGCGGTATCGACAAAAAATTTCATAGAGGTATATTAGAAAAAAAGGCTGACATCGCACCGCTACAACCTCCTACCCTTGCTGCATTCCTGCCCTGGGGGAATTCAAAGGGAGCTGGTCGTGTCAGCCGGTGCAAAAGTAAATATATCCGTTTTTCTGCCCAACGGATTTAAAGCTAATGTTATAAAAAAACAGCCGCTGGTTAAAGCGGCTGTTTCTAAGTGCAGGTTATGAGGATTTTAAGGTCGATCAATCACAATCGAGCGAACCTCTCTATTTGTTGGTGTTGTTATCTCAAGTTGGTAAACTCCCCTCGGTAGGAATTTTACATCCAGCTTTATTTGTCCACTCTCAACAGTTTGCTCAACAACTACGTGGCCGTAAAGGTCGATCAACCTGATTGAGGATACAGATCCCAGCAATTCCGTATCCAAAATTTCAACATTCAATTCTGTTGTTGCTGGATTTGGGTATGCGTTGGCGTTGATTTGTTTGTCGCCATCAGACAGAATAACCGGACCATGGAACTCAAACTGTCCATCAAAATCCACTTGCTTCAAACGGTAGTAGTTTGTACCTGTCGGCATATTCATATCGCTAAATGTATAGCGCTGGATTTCAGAAGTTGTTCCGGCGCCTTCAACAAACCCTATCGTCTCATAGCTAAGCCCGTCATTCGATCGCTGAACTTCGAAATGACTATTGGTTACTTCGGAAGCAGTTATCCAGTAAAGCATGGATACATCTGCAACTCGTTCTCCTGTGAACTGTAATAACTCAACAGGAACCGGGGAAATATGAAAATACCCGAAATTGTTGTTAGGATCAATGTTTCCACCTGAATTAAATTCTGCTGTTTGGATATCATCCGTAGTTAATGTGCTATCGTTTTCCAATTGATTATCGTCAAAGGAAACTACATAGCAATCAGTGCATGATGACGAAACTTCATAGGTGATAACCAATTTAGGTGCATTTCCGCTTTGCTCATAAGAAACGGCATCACGATCGTCACCAGACAGGTGCTTGAAAATCAATGCGAGATCGTTTCCTGATGACCAACCAGATCGGTCAACAATTTCCTGAACAATTGTTTTAAGCTGAGGAGTGTAGTAATTGTCTCCGTCGCTCCAGTCTTCCGGACTCCAGTTAACTGTAGCAGTAGTTGAAGTTCGGTTGCTAATGTTATCGTCTGACCAGGTAAAGCCACTTGCATCATCAGTATCTTCCCCATAAACCAACATAGACGCGGATTGATCATCACTTCGGTCTGCTTCAAACACCACCTTGGCAGATGTGATTGTTGCTCCTTGAGGTAGGTTTACATCTGTGAACCGAAGACCAACATACTGGTAATCGCTGTATTTAAATTTCAAACCGCTTCGATCTAGTTTCATAGATCCATCTGTTTTCTCGGTTGCATCGTCTGAACCACTTGAGATGCTGATTTCAAGACTTCCTTCACTCTGTCCGCAGCTATACGATCTAAAGAACGAGTAATATCCATTGTTATCTGTGGTATCTCTACCTACAATCTCATCAGATCCGTCGATCAGACCATTACAGTTATTGTCTTTGTAAAGTACTACCTCCTTATTGGCAGAAACACTCTCTTCATCTTCAAATTCTCCATCTCTGTCAAGATCGATAAACACGGTACCTGAAATCACATTTACGGCCGCAAATCCGAAATCGTTTTCCATTTCAACATTTCCTCCAGATGAGAAAACAGCCGTTTCAATATTGTCTGTTGTAAGCGTATTTCCTTCCGGATAATCTGCAGTATCCGTGATAATTATAAAGTAGTCAGTACCCGATGTATATGAAACACTGAAGGTATAACCTCCCAATCCATCTGATTCAACCGAATCAACAAGTGCATCAGAACCATCCAATAGTCCATTACCATTCACATCATCATACAAATACACTATCACACCACTTTGACCATTCTCATCTCCATCTTCAAACGCGTTGAGATTGGCATCATGGAAAACAGTTCCTGTAATTAGGTTGGCTTGTGGATCCTGACCCGGACAGGCAAATGTTTCAAAGTCGGAACCTCCTAGCGCTCCAATTAAGGTTGCTGCTCCTGTAGACAAGTTAATTTCATACAGTTTGTTGGTATTGTAACCATCTTTCCCGGAGGTAACGAAAAGCTTTCCGGCATTGTTAAATGTCATGCCTTCAAGATCGCCAACACCAGCATTTCCTATCAATGTACCAACTCCTGTGTTTAGGTCGATGGTTATGATATCATTATCGTTAGCACTGGACGACTGACCATTAGCCGAAGCATACATTACACCTGTTAATGGGTTTATTCCAATTGCGTCCAAACGATTTGATACACCGCTTGGAGTTGACAACTGAATGTAATCCTTCTGATATCCAAAAGCATTTGCAACATAATCACCAGTTGCAGGATTCACTTTGAATATAAGGTCTCCGCCTGTGTAACGTTCAACCGCATAAATAGAATTATCGGAACCGGTAGTCATGGCATCAACATCAGTAACCGATACAGCTCCTAAAGAACCATTTTGTAGCGTGCTGATATCGCCAACTTTGGTGAAATCTCCAGTGCTTAAGTTTACCCATCCAAAATCGTTTCCATCGATACTGTAAAGTGTATCTCCGTCAAAGCTAATTGCCGAAGACTCGAGGTTTCCAACACCCGTATAACCAATGAAAATTGATCCACCAGTTGATGGGTTTACAGTGTAAAGTGCATCATTCGCATCACTGATTGAGTAACACGTATATCCGTTTGACGACATTGAGTAATGACCAAAATCATTGTCTTCAGAAGTATTCCCTACAGATGTAAACGTTACTTCATAGCTTGACTCGGTGGTTAAACTCGAGCCTGATGGAAGATCGCCTTCTACAACACGAACGATGTAGCACTGAGTACATGAACTTGTGTTAAACTCTATTTCCAGTAATGCTCCTTTTTCAGAGTCGTAATCATACGTTTTTGCTTCTCTCTTTCCAGACACATCGTCAAGGATCAGGGCCAGAGCATTACCGCTTTCCCAATCCTGTTGATCAACAATTTCCTGAATTACCGAGCTAAAATCAGAACTTTCGTAAGACTGTCCTGTCTCCCATGCAGATGGGCTATATACCGTATAGGCGCTTGTTTTAGTTCTGCCGGATAAATCATAATCCGTATTTGAGAATTCGTCGGCATCCAATGTTTTATGACCATAGATGCGCAGAACAGTAGATTCTGATCGATCGCTTTTTGCAATGAAGGTCAGTTTTGCCGATGTAATAGTTGCACCTTGAGGAATTTCGATCCCGTCGTATCGAAGCCCTACCAGATCATCACCAAGATCTACATCTGAATTTGTAAACCTCATCTCTCCATCCGACTTTTGATAAACATCGTCGTTTGATGAAGCGATTCGCTTTGTAAAGGTACTTGACGAAGTTCCTGAGCACGAAAATGCTTGAGAAAATGAATACGATCCGCTTGAGGCAGATAGTGTATCAGCTACCTTATTATCCAATCCGTTGATCTCTCCATCGCAATTCAAATCCCGATACAGTTCAACTGTTACATTCTGAGTTCCGTTCTCACCATTGTTCAATTCACCATCATTACTGGCATCGTTGAATACAGTTCCTCGTATGATGTTTGATCCGGTTGTTGTTAGCTCAAACCCAAAATTGTTGTTTTCGTTGGACTCCTCTGAGCCTGTAAATGATGCTGTTTGGGTTGTTGATGTCGTCATATCAAACCCTGTTGGAAGCGTTGTTGTGTCTATTTCAACAACATAGCATTCTGATGAAGATCCGCTGGTATACTCAATTACAAGTTTTGGTGCTTTGCTTGAATATCCATCATGTGATTCAGCCTGACGATCATCGCCGCCCAGGTGTTCTACAAAAAGCACCATTGCATTATTGGCACTCCAACCACCTTGATTCACGATCTCCTGAATAATGTTGGTGATATCAGGTGTTTGATACCAGTTCCCTGTTGTCCAGGAAGGAATGCTCCATGATGTGTAACCTGCGGTTTTAGTTCGATTGCTCAGGCTATAAGACGACGAGGTGAAGGCACTGGCATTGCCGGATTTTTCTCCTCTAATCTTGGTTGATGATGCACTGCCATCTGTTTCCTCAGCATAGAAGTTTATGTATGCTGATGTGATAGTGGCACCCTGAGGAATATCTACAGATGTAAACCTCATTCCAACGATGGTTCCACTTTCAAAATCCAAATCCGTGCTGCTGCTTGTGATGCTTCCGTCACTTCTTTCTTCAACATCATTTGCGTTGTTGTTGATTTGAACAGTTATGGAGCCGGTTGAAGATTCAACGCCGGAAACCATAAAGGCATAGGAACCATTCATGTCAGTTAGTGCTGAGTCCAAAGCCGATCCATCTTTTTCACCGTTGCAATTAGAGTCTTCAAACAATCTCACCTTGGCATTTTGCCAGAGATTATCACCCTCGTCCAATTCCCCATCTCCGTCAGTATCCTTAAAAACTACTCCGGAAATGGTATTGGGATTGATATCTACCTGGCCTGCGCATGCGCAGGTTTCAAAATCTGAATCTGTTGAGAATGTACCAACATAGGTAGAACTGGCATTTGCCTTATTAATTTTAAAAAGCTTGTCGTAACCCTGGTGTCCGGTTGTTACAATCATCTGTCCTGTGCTGGTAAATGTCATACCCTCGATATCACCAACGTCTGGTAATCCAATCGATGTTCCAACACCGTTGGATTTGTTGATGGTAATGATGTAGTTGTCATCTGCCGAACTTGACTGATTGTTAGCGCTGGCATACAAGATTCCTGTGGTAGGATCAATAGCGATGGCGTCCAATCTGTCTGGAACAGATCCTGTAGTTTGAACCTGAATGTAATCCATATTGGATCCAAAGGCATTTGAAATAGGTTGACCGGTCTTACGATTGATCTTGAAGATCAGATCGCCATTGTCATGGCGTTCAACGGCCCAGATGGTCCCATCAACATCTGTTGTCATTGCATCGATATCGGTAACGCTTTCGGATCCTTCCGGACCATTTTGCAACGAACCAATGGTAGCAATAGATGTGAATGTACCTGTGGAGAGATTAATCCAACCGAATACGTTGCCGTTGGCTGTGTACAAGGTATCCCCATTCTGACTTAAGGCCGAGGATTCCGTATTGCCAACACCAGTTGAGCCAATAAAACTCACTGCACCGGTTTCTGGATTTAACGAATAGAGCTTGTCATACCCATCTGCGATGGTATAACAGATTTCCTGAGAATAGGAATGCGACAAATTTCCCAATAGTGCAAAAAGCACCATTGACATGGTAATAATTCTTTTTGACATGGTAATAATTCTTTTTGACATGGTAATAATTCTTTTTGACATGGTAATAATTCTTTTCATAACGCGACTTGACTTGCCAACTAGGTTTCAAGCTGCGTTCCCAAAATGTCACTTACCCACAAATACCACACACATACCTCTCACTTTCAGTCACTTAAAAGCAAGTCGACATGTCGACAAAATCTCGACACAATTTCAAAACACACCTAAATGTGGACTGACATTCCCAATTCAAGACAACAATTCAATATGGAAGGTACTAAAAAGAAACAGCTTCCCCGAGACGTGCCCAACGAGGAAGCTGTCGAATTTGACTCTTCGTACGAAGTACAAAGTTTCCGTCCTGAAGTCATTTATTCGCTAACGTGCCATCGCGAATTTCATCACAGGTCTAAAGTGGATGTTTCCCCAAAGACGGACACGTCAAATTTACACACGTGCCAGGCTGATTAGCTCCGACAAAGGAGTTGAACTTTACAAGTGTGGTTGATATATATACAAGTATGAATTATTGCCCAACATCTGTTGTTTGACATCTTTTTTTAAAAATTCAATGACCATAAAATCCATATACCCATCCCACTTAAATACCTGTAAATTTGACCCATGAATCAACAGGATCTGGAGTTTAATAAGAACGAAGACAGTCAGAAACTACTGGTTTCTTCAATGCGCCGGAGATTTGCAGTCATCGAAAAAGGAGGTGGCGACAAAGCAGCAGGAAAGCAAAAGGCAAAGGGAAAACTTTTGGCCAGAGAGCGAATTGAATATTTGAAAGACAAGGATGCCGAATTTCTGGAAATCGGTGCATTTGCTGGATATGATATGTACCCGGATCAGGGAGGCTGCCCTGCCGGAGGTGTTGTGGGAGGAATTACCAAAGTATGCGGCAGAACCTGTTTGATTGTTGCCAACGACGCCACTGTTAAAGCCGGTGCGTGGTTTCCAATTACCGGAAAGAAGAATCTTCGCTTCCAGGAAATTGCTATGGAAAACCGGATTCCAATCATTTATCTCGTTGATAGTGCCGGAGTGTACCTCCCAATGCAGGATGAAATTTTTCCGGATAAAGAACACTTTGGCAGGATATTCAGAAACAATGCTGTGATGAGCAGTATGGGTATCATCCAGATAGCAGCGGTAATGGGGAGCTGTGTTGCCGGAGGTGCCTATCTACCAATAATGAGCGACGAAGCGTTGATTGTGGACAAAACAGGTTCAATCTTCCTCGCAGGATCATACCTGGTAAAGGCCGCCATTGGAGAAGATATAGACAATGAAACTCTTGGAGGCTCCGTTACACAAACCGATATATCCGGTGTTATTGATGATCGTTTTCCAAATGATGAAGCCTGTCTGGATCACATCCGACATATAATGGACAAGATCGGAGCTCCGGAATCGGCTGGATTTGACAGGATAGAATCCATTGAACCAAGTCGTGGTGAAGACATATATGGCATCCTTCCGGCTGAACGTAGCAAACCGTATGCTTCAATAGATTTGATCAATTCACTCGTTGATAAAGATTCCTTCAAACCGTACAAAGCAACCTATGGCAAAACCATTCAATGCGGATACGCCCGAATTGATGGTTGGGCAGTTGGCATTGTTGCCAACAACAGGGAACTGGTTCGAAACAAGAAAGGTGAGATGCAATTTGGCGGTGTTATCTATTCTGATTCGGCCGACAAAGCAGCTCGTTTCATCATGAACTGTAACCAAAAGAAAATTCCCTTGGTATTCCTTCAGGATGTAACCGGATTTATGGTTGGCTCAAGATCCGAGGAGGGTGGTATTATTAAGGATGGTGCCAAAATGGTGAATGCCATGAGCAACTCAACCGTACCTAAGTTTACTGTGGTAGTTGGGAATAGCTACGGAGCAGGAAACTATGCGATGTGTGGAAAGGCGTATGACCCAAGGTTAATTGTGGCGTGGCCAAGTGCAAAAATTGCTGTTATGGGTGGTGAGCAGGCTGCAAAGGTTTTACTTCAAATCGAAAAAGCCAGTCTGCAAAAGGCTGGGAAAGAGATCACTCCGGAAGACGAAAAAAAGCTTCTTGATAAGATCATTTCCCGATACGATGAACAAACCACGCCGTATTACGCCGCTGCACGTTTATGGGTTGACGCGATTATTGATCCGGCCGACACACGTTCCTGGATTTCCAATGGAATTGAAATGGCGAACCATGCTCCGGTTGAGCGATTTAATGTAGGAGTGCTGCAAACTTAATTGCAAGTTCCCATCAGCAGGATTACCAAAACAAGAATGGCGGAAAACAGAAGTGCGTTTGCAATTTTCCCCCAAAGCTCGGCCATGCTGAGGTGAAAAAACAAGGCATTCAGGAGCAACACAAATAATACCGCCAGGATTAGCAGTACTATTAAACCTAAAATGAGATCACCATTATCGCCTTTATGGGCCTCCGGTTTGAAGAGGATTTTCTTTCTAGCCAGTTTCTTGTAAACAGGTTTAAACAGCTTTTTAGTGACTGGTGTAGTGATCCGGAAGTTGGATTTGTTCAGCGCCGACGTCCATGAATAAGCAAGCTTCAGGGCTAATACCGCATTCATATTAACTGAATCCGGAACATGTTGCAGAAAGGCAAATGACGCCGATTCATCCATTGGTGTAATTGAGGGAATCTCAATAGTTGGTTGATTTTTTTGACCAATCATACCAAAACCTGTTTCTGCCTTCTGAACTTTTGATTGTCGGGCAAGGACATTAATTGTCCGATGCCTGTAAAGACGGTGAGAACACGCCGAAAATATTGAAACCAGTGCGAGTGCCAGGAGTATTCTGCTCATCATATGTATTCAAATAAAAGGAATCCAATCATTTTTCACCAACCCGAAGCCTCAACCGATCGGACCATCAATAATCACAATTAATAAAGCCACAATCAGGATTCCAACCGGAATTGCAAGCAACGACCTTCCAAATTCGGCAGTTGACATGTGAAAGAATAGATGGTTCAGGAGAAACAGAAATCCAACAAAAAATGCCAGTAGAAGTATCAGTGCCAAAACGGTTAAAGAGCATCACTCTGTTTATTTCCGGGATGTTGCTTTAATTGTCGCTTGACCAATTGCCTCTTTATGGGAGAAGTTAATCTTTTAAACTTCTCCTTCTTTTCCGATAGCTTGGTTTTAATACGATCCGATTCACTCACAAAGACACTTTTAAATGCCTGCTTCACATCCATTTTCAATGTACCATTAGAGGTGGCATCAAATCCAAATAAGTCGGAAGACTTTATAAGTCGGAAGACTTTGCCAACAGCTGAGGTACATCCACCTTTTGTTTAACAGCACGCAACGGTTGCTTATTCGATTGATCCGATTTGCTCACACCCAGATGAGTTGCAAACACATTTATGGTTCTATGACGATATAGTCTTTGAGAACAGGATTAAATCAACATCATCAAGGACAGAGCCAGAAACATTCTGATCATATCAATTCATTTGTGAAGCAAGATAACAAATAGCTCGGTTAATTGATCTTGCCGGGATATTTCGCAATATTTGTTTCACATGTAACTCACCATGAAAAACCTAACCACTCTTATACTACTTTTATCTGCGCTTCTTGTTGCTCCAATAGCAAAGGCCACCCACGTTATGGGTGCAGATATCAGCTATACATGTGATTCGGCTAAAGCATACACCTTTAGATTAACCTATTATCGCAGTTGCAAAGGAGTTCCGTTTTCGAACCCAACAAAGGAAACAAGAATTCGCCAGGCAAATGGTTCTTCAGTTGCCTCAGTGTCTCTCAGCTTAATATCCATTTCTGATATCACACCGGTCTGTTCCAAATCCGGAAACCCTTGTAATCCAAAAAATACGTATGGCGCAGGTAACGGCATAGAAGCACATGTTTATGAAACCAAAATCAACTTTAATACTTCACCCTACAATGCTCTTTTATCTGGCGGCAGTCAGTGTGAGTTTATTTTAGAAACGAGCTTGTGTTGCAGGAACAGTGACATAACAACTGGATCAGCTAATCAAAATTTTTACACGTATGTAAAGTTTGATGTTTGTCTTGCCCCGGTTAACAATTCACCACAGTTCCTAACGCCACCAATCGGCATGTTATGCTGCAATCAGCCAGTATATACTCAGGTTGGGGCAACCGACTATTATGATAACGATTCCCTGGCATACAAGTTTGCTCATCCGTTAAAGGCCTGGAACTCTAACATCGGATATAGTGGTAAGTATACACATCTTAAACCTTTCAAGGCCTATGATCCAACGGGTAAAGGAACAGTTAATCCCAATGCCCGACCTCCGATTGGTATCTACCTTGATTCTGAAAACGGAGATTTGATATTCACCCCAACTAAATGTGACGAAATAACCGTTGCCGTTCTGGAGGTTGAGGAATGGAGAAAAGACACTTCAGGCACCTATCAGCTAATAAGCACATCCCGAAGAGATATGCAATTCGTAACGAAGACTTGTGCCGGAAACAATGCACCAATTCTGGACCCTCCATATTCCTTCAAAATCAAAAGTACGCCTTGTCAGATTAGCCAGGGATATTGTTTTACAATTACAACAGACGACAAGGTTAAAATACCGCCCCCTCCTCAATCAATACCACCACCTGATTCAGTCAAATTTGATATGCTTTCTCTCCCACCCGGAGTATCCATGAATATTGTTTCCCCCAAGGCGCTTCATCAATCTGCCAGGGTATGTTTGGATTTAAACCAAATTAATCTTGCCGATTATGTCAACAAACCTCTTCGGATAATTGCCCAGGTTAATGACAATAACTGCCCTTTGATGGGAGTGACTCAGCGAGTTTATTCCGTCTTCTTTGACACCACAGTTGCGGAAGGAAGAATTTTTGGTCAAATTCAAAACGACACCAATCTGAACTGCCAACTGGATACCGGTGAAGGAAAACATCTGCACCCAAGAAAGATGGGTATGAAAACCGACAAGCTTAAGTACTTCACTACACACCCTGATGGTACATTTGGCCTGTGTACCGACACTGGTTTACACGTATTCAAACTGCTTCCTTCTGCATGGTATGAGCAGGCATGCGACACCATTCATGTTTATGTGCCAAAGGACTCAACACGCTATGTAAATCTTCACTCAAAGATAAAACCTGGAATAGCCGGATATGTTTATAAGGATTCTGATTCCTGTATCAACTCAGGAAAACCAATACCGTTTCAACAGCTAAAACTCACACCAGGAAATCATGTGGTAACCACTGACTTAAATGGGTTCTTCCTGTTTCCTGTTTCTCCTGGAACGTACACCGTCCGACTTATAAACGACACAAGCTCCTTTGTGGCGAATTGTGCTACCACGTTTCAGCTAACCTTAAATGCAAATGAGACAGCATATACGGATGATTTCCTCTTAAAGCCAATACCGCGTTCAGACCTGAATGTAAGTGTTGTGTACAACAGCGGATCAACTGTGCGAAAAGGTGATGACTGTTATGCGGTTATCAAGGTTGAAAATATCGGAACAAAGGCGATAGATACTACATTCATTTCTGCGATTCTACCTTCTGGCCTGGTTGATTCGGCCAAAAGCACAGCGGGCTGGGACAGTTTGGGTGGAGGTCAGTTTTCGAGAAGGGTCTTACATCTTCAACCCAAACAATCATATCATTTTCGCCTGTATTTAAAAACAAGTTCACTTAACACTAGAGATACAATCTGGTGCCGGGTTCAATCGGATTCAGCCGTGCTTCTTGAAGACACTGATCACAGCAACAATCGCGATGAGAAACAGCTCAAAGTTGTTGCACCATATGACCCAAACATTAAATCCGCAACTCCGGATAGTATCTTTACTGTAGACAATCGCGAGCTAGTCTATACCGTTGAATTTCAAAACGAGGGAACGGCCAATGCAATTCAGGTATTCATTCTTGATACCTTGCCGAAAAATCTTGATCCCTCAACTTTTAAAATACTCGGATCAAGTCATCCTTTCACGCATATAATCCAGGACAATATTCTAATTCTCAACTCCAACTACGCAAATCTTCCACCAAAATCAGTTGATGAAGCCGGCAGCCGGGGACATGTATCGTTCAGTTATCAACTATACGACACCATCTTTGAGCCTCAGTTTGTTCGCAATAAAGCTGGAATCTATTTCGATCTTGAGGATGTTGTTATCACCAACACTCAAATCAATCATTTTAAATCTCCTACTGAATTCACCGATACAACCAGGCATTTTTACTGTGCCGAAGATCGATTCGAAATTCCATTCGTCGCGCATTTTCAGCCTGAGCAAAACAATCATTACATTTTAGAAATTACTGACAGTTCCGGTAGTTATGCCACATTCACTCCTATCGACACAATTACTACCAATGCGCAAACCGATACATTTTCTTTGAATGTACCGGCAACACTTCCATCAGGAAACGGCTATGTGATACGTATCCGAACTACAGCAATTCACACTGTAATGTTTGAATCCTCCTATTTCAGGAATATCGAAATTCAACGCCCTGAAACCAGCACTCTCATTTCCAGTACAATTCCAATTTGTGCAGGACAAACGTTTGATGTATCATCTTCGATAAACTATGCAAGCAATGATTTTTATATAAACGATACACTGGTTTCAAGCTCCTCGGGATCATATAACTCAGATTCCATAAAGCACAACGATCTTGTGTATTGCCTTCACACAACATCAGAGGGTTGCAAAACACATTCTGATTCACTGGTGGCAGAGGTGTTGAGTATACCAAGCTTGAATTTCTATTCCGATAGTCTGTTTTGTATCGACTCTGTACAAGTTGATTTTAACATTGATTTGAAACACAGCCGAGGATTTGGCAAAGCCGATTCAATTCATTGGGTTTGGGGCGATGGCGCCAGCGAGATTTTGAGCAGTGATCGTTTATCGAATTCTCATCAATATGTGCCGGGATCGTTTAATCTCCGAATTAAAGCTACCAATGAAATTTGTAGTGATTCCCTCAGTCTAAACATAACAGCCGGTATTCAGCCAACCGCTGCCTTTGACATTGAATTTGACAAAATATGTGAAGCCGATTCACTTTTGATTGAGGACAAATCAACAACCTGGAAGGGTGTCATTGATAATCTCCAGTTTGATCTAGGCGATGGTTTTACCTCAGATCTAGCTAGCTTCAAACATCAATTTCCGGATTCAGGTCTGTTTGTGATAAAGCTACTCACAACAGATATTTATGGATGTACAGATACCACTATGAAATCTGTTGATGTGGTGAAAGGGCCTGTACTTCAGATCATTCCCAGCAAACTCGAGTCGTGTCTTTCAGATGCTGAAGTACAGTTTGGATATACGATCAGAAATCCGCACGAATACATCATTTGGAGTTACGATGGAAAAAGTTCAACAGACAGCGTGGTAAATCACAGGTTCACCAAAGTGGGTGAATTCCCTGTTTCCCTATTCGCAAAAGGAATTGGAACGTGTAGTGATTCTTCTAAGGTTGTTGTTCGTATTCACCCTCATGAGCAAGCTAACTTTAATATGTCGGAGGAATTGTGTGATAATGAATCCGAGACTATTGAACCAGCCTCAATTTCAAATGATGTAACCTATCGCTGGAAAGTGAGTAATCAAACTTCTACCGGGACATCCTTTATGGTCGACGGCAGTTTACCCTTGGGAATCAACGAAATTTGGTTGTTCACTGAAACCACAAACGGTTGTTTGGACAGCACTTCGCATCGAATCAATATCATTCCGAAACCAACCGTAAATGCCGAGGCTGATTCTATTTGCTTTCCCGGACAAGTTACCTTTATTAATAAAAGTACATCTTACACAGATTCAACATTGTTCTCAATTAATTGGGGTGATAATCAATTCACGCAAAACCAAAGCTTTACTCCGATTTTGACACATAATTACAATCCGGGGATCTATCAAATACGTCTGCGAGCAGATAACGGAGGGTGCTCGGATTCAAGTTCAGTGGTCACTCAAACTTTCCCTAAACCCATTGCTTTGTTTGAAGAAGGAAAGTTGAATCCAACAAATTCGTTCGAGTACCTGATCGATAACCAATCAACACACAACGATGAAAATTACTGGAGTTTTGATGGTGAACCTGCGGTTAGGAACGATGATGAAACCGTTGCATTTGAATATGGTTTACCCGGAGACCACCTGGTGCATTTGGTTGTGAGAACAACAAACGGATGTTCAGATACTTTTGAAATGAGCATTGTTGTCACGAAACAAATCGAATTCTACATTCCCACTGCGTTTAGTCCAAATTCCGATGGATTTAATGACGATTATCACATTCATCCTGCACAACTCATAGATAGAATGGAGTTTTTACTTTTTGACCGTTGGGGAAGAAAAGTAGCTGATTCCAAAGATCCCAATTCGATAATTCCAAATGATTTAAACTCTGGAGTCTACGTTTATACGCTGAAAATTGTAGACATCTTTGGAGAGCATTATGAGTTTAAAGGTACCATTAATGTGTTTCACTAATCCGTTGATTCATTATCCTAAAACATATCCGCTCACGGAGGGCTATATGAAGATCCAACAAATTAGAATCAGTATGCTAGATTGAGTCGGGCCCAATAATCAGAACGATCAGAAGCGATAATATGAGAATTCCAAAAAACGCTGCGAGAATGGACCGCATCAATTCCTTCATTGCCATGTGAAAAAAGAAGTGGTTCAGAAGAAGGATAATTCCAAAGATCCAGGCGATCACCACAATGATGATTAGAATACCTAAAAGCGTATCGTCCTGCTGTTTTGTTTTATGCCTCGGTTTCTTAAGAACCTTTAGTCGGTGTTTAAATCCTTCAGGTTTCTTAACCACAGATATCAACGATGGATCTGCGACTCTCTTGAATTGGGTATATAGGTTGA
The DNA here is from genome assembly GCA_020635355.1 of Flavobacteriales bacterium. Lineage (GTDB taxonomy): Bacteria > Bacteroidota > Bacteroidia > NS11-12g > UBA9320 > WGNA01. The sequence goes on along the minus strand of JACJZW010000002.1, from coordinate 311,664 downwards.
TTATCGTGAAATTATCTGCAATCGAATCAATCACGTTTGGAAGGTGCTTAGTATCATCCAATGATTTAACATCATGATCTTTTGCAACAACCTCGAGAATGGTACTTTCAGGTGATACAAACTCATGATCAACGGAAACATCGCTTTTTTGCTTAACAACTTCTGATTTTGAAGTTCGGTTGAACCATGTTGTTCTTGACGAGTATCTTCTTGGAGAACAAGCCTGAATACAAATTGCTAGAACCAAGAGGACAAGGATATTACGCATCTCACACTGTTGGATGAATGCAAGATACGGATTTGCTAAAAATCATGTAGAGGATATGGCATGAATTGTACGATTCCCATGAATCAACCCGGTTCAGAAATAGCCAATGAGATTGATGTTGAACCAAATCATCACAAAAATGAGAACGATCACAAACAGGAACAAAATAAGCAGTAATTCCGCCACTCCCGGAGCCAGGGCGATATTCCAGTAAAACCGGTTAAGCATATAAACACAGAACACGATCAAAATCAGAAAAACAAAAATCGCATAGTTGGCCCCCTCCTTTTGAGCGGTGGTTGGCCGCGCTTTTTTGTTCTTGTTTGTTAAACTGCGCGATTTCAAACCCATTTTAATGGGTGCACTTGTATTCACCTTGACCGGTGTTATTCCTTCATTCTTAATTTCAGATCGCTCAATTGAAAGTTGATCGTTGTTCGCTACAAGCGCAGGTTGGCTTTTACTTGTAAAGTGCAACATATAATCGACAACAAAACCTTTATGCTGATTGGTGATTGAGTCAGAGAGCAAAAAAGATCTCTCATTAACCTCAACTAACTTCAGGATTGGCATGCCCCTTTCCTCAAACCGGTTTTTAGACAACCGCTGTTTCAAAAAGCTGTTATTGGTCAATCCAGCATACCTCCTGGAACAAGCAGAAAGAAGCAATGCGAAAGCAATCAAACCAAGTACACAATACATTACTGAAACTTTCATACTGAGCTAATGTAGATCAATTATTCCTTTAAACGGATTGAATCACAGATCTTCAGTAGATAAGAGGTACTAAAGAAAAGTACAATTGTTAAATAGACAACCGGGAAATTAAAGAGTGTGTATATTGATAAGAAACCGGAGAATCAGACTTTGGAAAGTCTCAAAATGTTCGTTGAATTCAGAAAAGAAGGCTCCGAATAATGACCGAACGCAGAACTAATTCACCCAACGATAAAGGAAGTTTGGTAAAAAAGGTTAGGGTACCAAGTCCCCCTCCCCGGAGGTAAGTTACGGTTGTTCGTGGATTCAATCATCAACGTATAGAAAATTCAGCGTTCGGAGGAACTGAACGATGATCAGTGGGAATCAGGGATGAGGGAAGGGGAACAATCGGATGGCAGAATGTAGGTACCGAATATTGTTGGTGAGAAGGAAAAAGAAAAGAATCTACAACACCTTAAAGATGAACCCAGGAATGCTCCAGTGACATTGAATTCAGAAAAAAAAGGTTCAAACGATAACCAAACGCGAAGCCTTTTTTACTGAATGTAAATGATCCTTCATCAAAAGAGGTTAGGGTACCAAATCCCCCTCCCCGGAGGTAAGTTACGGTTGTTCGTGGATTCAATCATCAACGTCTGGAAAATTCAGCTTTCGGCGGAACTGAACGTTGTAACATGAAGAACATCATTCTTGGATGCAAATCAGATTAAGGAGTTGAAGGGGTATCAAACTTAGAAATTGAGAATATTCAACAAAGGAATTGGAATGTGATCCGACAAAATACGAATCACAAATCATAGGCAAGGCTTCTCTTTCGAACATTTCATTCAGTTCACAACAGCACGTTCATCTTGCACAAACTTGGGATAGAATAAAATCTATTGAATAAAAATATTCTCTCTGCCAGGCGAACAAAACAAAAAAGGCCATCTGAAATCAGATGGCCCTTTCGTATAAGTAGATATCAGATTAACCTTCCAGCGCTGCAGCACCACCAACGATCTCGAGGATCTCTCCGGTAATTGCCGCCTGACGCGCCTGGTTGTATTTCAATTTGAGTTTCTCAATCAACTCGCCCGCATTTTCAGTTGCCTTGTCCATCGCCACCATTCTCGCTCCGTGCTCTGATGCCTGTGAGTCCAAACATGCCTTGAAGAGTTGAGTTTTAATCGCTCTAGGAACAAGGTCATACAAGATTTCAGCTTTGCCCGGTTCGAAAATATAGTCAGCCACAGTTCCCTGATCTGATGATTCAAATCGCTCAATCTCCACCGGTAGCATCTTCTCTACCTGAACAAATTGAGTAGCGGCATTCTTGAATTGATTGTAAACAATCCTCACTTCATCATACTTTCCGGATTTAAACCGGTCGATGATGTCCTGAGCCAAATCAAAGGTTGAATCGGCGTCCATATCCGCGAAGTGACCCATTTTATCCGTAATACAGGTATAATCAGTCTTCTTGAAAATGTCGTATGCCTTTTTGCCGATGAACATCAAATCAGCATCGGTTCCTTCAGCCTTGTATTTGTCTTGAAGTAATCTTCGGGTGGCTTTGATGATGTTGGAGTTAAACGCTCCACACAATCCACGATCCGAAGAGATTACAACAACCAACGCCTTCTTTGGCTCACGGTACTGAAAATAGGTACGCAATTGCATATCGTCCTTTGCAGAATCGGCCAAATTAACCAGAATGGTATTCAGCTTTTCTGCATAGGGCCGCATCTTCGTAATTCCCATTTGAGCCTTGCGAAGTTTTGTGGCCGAAACCAGCTTCATCGCTTTGGTGATTTGCTGAGTCGACTGCGTGGTGGATATTCGTGTACGTACTTCCTTCAGATTTGCCATGACAACCTATTAGTTAGTGGCGTAGTTCTTAGCTACTTCTGCTCCAACTGCTTCAATAACCGAGGTAACACTGTCATCGAGTTTACCAGAACTCAATTGATCAAGTGCATCCTGATTCTTAGCTGCAAGTGTTTGGAGGAATTCTCGTTCAAACTGTTGAACCTTATCAACTGGTACAGAACGCAACAATCCTTTTGTTCCAAGGTAGATGATTGCAACCTGTTGTCCAACAGACAATGGTTGATACTGACCTTGTTTAAGGATTTCAACGTTTCTTGAACCTTTGTCAAGTACTGCTTTGGTAGCGGCGTCAAGATCAGACCCGAACTTGGCAAATGCCTCGAGCTCACGGAACTGAGCCTGGTCCAGTTTCAATGTACCAGCAGTTTTCTTCATTGATTTGATCTGCGCAGATCCACCCACACGAGACACGGAAATACCCACGTTAATCGCAGGACGCACTCCGCTGTTGAACAGGTCACTTTCGAGGAAGATCTGTCCGTCTGTAATCGAAATTACGTTGGTTGGAATATATGCAGATACGTCACCAGCCTGCGTTTCAATAATTGGAAGTGCAGTAAGTGATCCTCCACCTTTAACCATTGGTTTTCAACACTTCAGGAAGATCGTTCATTTGAGAAGCAATTTCGTCTGAACTAGTAACCTTGGCTGCGCGCTCCAGCAAACGAGAGTGCAGGTAGAATACATCTCCTGGGTATGCCTCACGACCTGGAGGACGTCGAAGCAAAAGAGACACCTCACGGTATGCAACCGCCTGCTTTGACAAGTCATCGTAGATGATCAATGCAGGGCGACCTGTATCGCGGAAATATTCTCCAATTGCAGCACCGGCCATTGGCGCGTAGAACTGCATCGGTGCAGGGTCGGCAGCACTTGCAGCAACAACAACCGTATAAGCCATTGCTCCTTTTCCTCAAGTGATTTAACAACCTGCTTAACGGTAGAGGCTTTCTGTCCACATGCAACATAGATGCAGTAAACTGGTTCACCCTTATCGTAGAATTCTTTTTGGTTGATGATGGTATCGATTGCCACAGCAGTTTTACCTGTCTGACGGTCACCGATAATCAACTCCCGCTGACCTCGTCCGATTGGAATCATGGCGTCGATTGCCTTGATACCAGTTTGCAGAGGTTCAGTTACCGGCTCACGGAAGATAACCCCTGGAGCTTTTCGCTCAAGTGGCATCTCGTACGTATCTCCGGAAATATCGCCTTTACCATCGATTGGAGTTCCCAATGTATCAACAACACGACCCAACATTCCATCGCCTACGTTAATTGAGGCAATGCGATTGGTTCGCTTTACAGTATCGCCTTCCTTAATCTCAGAAGATGATCCGAGCAATACCGCTCCAACGTTGTCTTCTTCGAGGTTAAGTACGATGGCATTTGTACCGTTCGAAAATTCGATCAACTCTCCAGACTTCACATTTGTAAGTCCGTGGATACGGGCAATACCGTCACCCACCTGGAGTACCGTACCCACTTCTTCCAGCTGTGCGGAAGTTTGGATACCCGCGAGTTGTTCGCGGATTATTGATGATACCTCATCTGGTCTGATCTGAGCCATAAACTCTTAATTATAAATTAGTTGTTTGCTGATTTCTTTAAGTTCTGTTGCAACGCTCATGTCGAGCAATTTGTCTTCGTAGTGCACAACCATTCCACCCAATACAGACGGATCGATTACGTTCTCCAATTGAATCTCACCAGCACCTGCAACATTTTGGAGGTAGGTTTTAACCCGTTCCATTGTGTCGTTGTTCAACGGTATGGCTGAACGAACCTCCGCGCGACCAATTCCTTTTAGGGCATCGTATCGCTCGATATAGTTCTGAGCCATGTCCACCAAATCACTTTCCCGCTTGCGATCGGCTACCAGATCAACAAAGCTTCTTGTATCCTCAGACATGCCGGAAAAGATTTTGGCAAGAACAGTTCTCTTGTGTGTGGTTGAAACAATTGGGTTACGGAGAAGATCGGCCAGATCAGAACTCTCTTTGATGAGGTTCTTCAAGGCTTGCATCTCCGCATAAACAGCATCACTGCTTCCCTTTTCGGAAGTCAGATCCAAGAGAGACTTGGCGTAACGTGCAGCAACTCGACTCGACATAAACCTTACGATAACTGTGATTGATTCAAGTGTTGCTCCACGATATCCTGCTGTTTAGCTGGATTATCCAGCTCACTTCGCAGGATTTTTTCCGCGATCTCAACCGAAAGAGCAGCAACTTGCTTTTTGATATCGGACATGGCGTTTGCCTTTTCCTTCTCAATTTCCTGCCGCGCAGTCGCGATCAAACGATCACCTTCGGCAGTTGCTGTTTTTTTGGCTTCGGAAATAATGCTTTCCTTCATCTCACGCGCTTCTTTGAGAATCTTCTCGCGCTCTACTCGAGCTTCTGCTAAAAGTTTCTCGTTATCGGCTTTGAGCAGACTCATTTGAGCCTTTGCATCTTCAGCACTTTTCAGCGACTCTTCGATGAACTCTTCCCGATCCTTCAAAGTTTTGAGAATCGGTTTCCAGGCCATCTTTTTCAATAAGAAGGCCACGATCAGGAAGGCAACGGAGGTCCAAATAATGGTACCTGCAGGTGCCGACAATAGATTGATCAATACCATAGTTTATCGCATTAGCTATGATGAGAACCGCAGCGCTGGCCACGGTTCTTCATCCGTTTCGTTTATTTATAGTACAACCAAAAGGCAAACAATCACCGCAAACAGAGCCACACCCTCGATAAGGGCTGCAGCAAGAATCATGTTTGCACGAATGTCGCCGAGTGATTCAGGCTGACGCGCGATTGATTCCAATGCGCTTCCACCGATGCGTCCGATACCAATACCAGCTCCTACTGCTGCGATACCAGCTCCAACACCAGCCCAACCAGCGGCTGAGTTTGCTACTTCCTGAAGTAAAATTGTGAGTAATTCCATTTTAAACTTAGATATTTAGATGGTTAAATTTTTGAATTCTTAATGATGTGCTTCCTCAACTGCTGAACCGAAGTAAATTGCTGATAGAAGTGTAAATACATATGCCTGGAGGAAGGCAACCAATAATTCAATCAGGAACATAAAGATCATGAAGATTAAGGAGCCTGCTCCAACACCATATCCGGCGGCAGCACTAGACTGACCAAATATGAAAATCAATGCTGTAAATGCCAGGATGATAATGTGCCCGGCAGTGATATTCGCTGTCAATCGAATCATTAATACGATTGGCTTCAGGAAGATTTGAACAACCTCAATTGGCACCAAAATCAACTTGATCAAAAATGGTACACCTGATGGCCATACAATGTGCATCCAGTAGTGTTTGTTTCCGTGATAGGTTGTAATAATGAAAACCAAAATGGCCAACACCATTGTTACAGCCATACTTCCCATTACGTTGTAACCACCTATAAACGACATCAGTCCCAAAAGGTTAGCTATCCATATGAAGAAGAAAACAGTCAGAAGGAAGGGCATAAACTTATCAGCCTTCTTCTCACCAACTGATGGCCGAACCACATCGTCCCGAACAAACAGAATCAATGGCTCCATCCATGCCTGAAGTCCCTTAGGTGCCTCCTTTGGATTTCTCTTATAGGTCTTCGCTACGCTCAGGAAGATCAACAAAATCAAGATAGAGGTAAGCAACAATCCAACAACCGTCTTAGTGATTGACAAATCAAGGGGCGCATCGTTCAAAACCGCACCGTACTCATCAAATTCAAGATGACCATGCTCGTTGGCATAATAAATCACCTCATCATACATGATAAAGTTTTCATGCTGATAAGCATGACCGTGATCCGCATGAACAGGATTGTGGTATAAATGTCCTGATGAGAACATCTTCAAACCATCATTTGTCCAAAGTATAACAGGCAAATGAATGGATAGATCTGACTCGTTTTCTGTACCCGCATTCCATGTAAGGAAATGGATTTCATGAGCATCGGCAATGTGGTGCATGATCATCTGACCTGCATCAAAACCTTCTTCATGTGACTCATTGTGAGCTTCTTCCGAATGTACTTGATCATCATGACCGGATGAAGCTGTATCAGAATGCGGATTTGCCGCTACCGAAAGACTAAGAAAAAGTCCAAGAAGCGCAAACAGACAATTTTTCATGCCTTTTTGAGTGTTTGTAAGTTTCTTATTTTCAGACGTTTGCATCATTCGGCAGGCCCTATTTTTCGGCACGCAATTTAGCATGTAAATGATATATTTCAAACGAAGTGAAAAATAAATAGAAGACCCCAAAGGAGAAGATGAAATACTTACTCACTACCTCATTGACTATCAAATAAATAACGATAAAAAAAATGCTGAAAATAAATCGAAGAAAAGTAGCTCCGTACACGAAGTTCATGAAGGTCTTTTGACTCTTGTTGAGCATGCGCTCCGACAACCAGTTTACGAAGAGTGTGAGGAGGGTAAAAAAGATCAAAGCCGACCACGACCATGTTCCGGTGTAAGCTGAATTATAGTTGCCCAGTGCATAGAGTGCGGCGGCAAATAAAACAGCCATAATCAGTAATCGGACTACAAACCTGTTCACGATAAAGAGCGGCAAATTTCACTTCTTCCGCGATCAAAGCAAAGTGTTATATGTAAAACGTGGAATTATTTACCGGAGGCACTCCGGATAAATTTCATCAAGCCAATGACAATGCCCATCACCCCTCCTCCCAATGTGAACCAGGGACGTTCATTTTCCATATGAGCATCCAGATAGTGTCCGGCAAAAGCTAGAATAACAATGGTGGCCACCAACTGGAACGCCAGATTGTAGTTGCGCATGTATCTGCGCTGATCGGATTCCGGATTATCGGGACGCGGCTTCTTTGTTTTCATTGTTGTTTCGCGAAGCGATTGGGATGGCATTACCACCCATGGTGCACTGACCGTTGAACTCGCTTCCGTTTTCCACCACCAATTTACCGGTTCGGATATCGCCGTGAACCTTGGCGGTTTGCTTGAGGTACAGCACTTCCGATACCAACAAATTCCCTTTCACGGTTCCGCTGATATCCGCTGATTTCGCTTCAAGGTCACCTTCAATCTTGCCCGAAACACCCAACACCAATTTGGCCGACGTTTTAATGGAACCAGTCAAGGTGCCATCAATTCGCATATCGCCTTTGGAAATGATATTTCCTTCAATGGTTGTATCCGCACCAATTACATTGATGCTATTGGCCGGCATGCCGGCCGCTTCCTTTTTCTTTCCTGGTAACATAACGCAATATTAATATCCTGTTCTCAAAACGACATGAAGTCCGTGGGATTTACCGCCCGACCATTATACCACAATTCAAAGTGCAAATGGGGCCCGGTGGTGAGTTCTCCGGAATTACCCACCAAAGCTATTACTTCTCCTGCCTGCACCCGATCCCCCTGACCTTTATATAAGGTGGAGTTGTGCTTGTATACGGAGATAAAGTTGTCGCGGTGTTGAATCACCATCACATGACCTGTTTCCGGTGTCCAGGAACTTAAGATCACTGTGCCATCCAGGGTTGATTTCACGGCAGCATTCGAGTAACTTACCACATCCACTGCGGTATGACCGGTACGCATATTAAAGGTGTCGGTCACCAATCCTTTTAACGGGGTAAAAAAGATATAGTGCGCCGGAGGGGATGTGGCCTTGGATGTTGGTTTCTGAGGAACCTCCTTCTTTTCCGAAGAACCGGACTCCTTGGAATATCGAAAAAAGTTCAGCGGAAACAAGCTGGCATATTGGACGGTCCGCGGCTGCTCAACCATGGATGTTTCTTCCGACTGATTTTCCTCTTTTAAAATCTTCAACAATTCTTCATTCCGCTTTTGCTGAATTTCGAGATGGTCTTCAAGAGAATCCAGACGCTCTTGAAGCTTGTACAGGTTTCGGCCGTCTACATTTTGCCCACCCGGTAGCAAACTTCTCAATGGCGTCATGGGCAACAATAGGATGATGGCCGTGGCGAACAGAACCATCAGGCTGCTCAGGATGAGTAACAGGTTGAGTGGAGTCAGTACCACGGATATACGCTCTTCCAAATTTTGATCATTCCGGATGATCAACCGGTATCGGTTTCGAATCTTTTTAGTGAAAAAATCTCTGATTCGTGACATGTTCCAGTTCGATGGGGTAAAAAGGATGCCGTTTTTCGACCGTGATAAAATATTATTGCGAATTCAAAGTTAAGACTATTAGATATTCCAACGCTTTTCTGGACCCAATGCGCCTGAAAATCACAGCACTTTTATTTTTCCAACTCATTTGGAGCGGGCTGAGCTTTGGCCAGAATGACGATAGTTGGCTTCGACGGAACTGGCACAATATGAATGCCCGGTTCAACGGCCTCTACCACGCCGAAGAACTTATCAACCAATCGGTTCGAACACTGCAAAAAGAACACACCGACAATTTTGATCAGGTGATCAGTGTGTTTCCATTCGGGAATGCCACCTCTGCACAAGGGATCAAGGGCAATATGGACGAGGCGTATAAAAAAGCCTCCAAGGTGATCCGAAAGCATCCGCGAAGCAGATGGGTAGACGATAGTTGGTTCCTCATTGGCAAGTCGTACTTCTTCAAATATGAACCAGAATCGGCCATCGAAACCTTTCAACACGTGATCAATCAGTATCCGGATGGTGAACGGAAGTATGATGCCAAGCTTTGGATTGTGCACTGCTACCTGCAACAAGAAAAGTATTACGATGCAGAAGCCATCATGTCCTTGCTGAACAATGAAGGCAACTTTCCCAAACGACTTCAAAAGGAAATTGCAGCACTCTCAGCTGAAATCTATATCCGTCAGGACAAATATGCCCAGGCCATTGAGCAGATGGAAAAAGCATTGGAACTGGCACGGTATCGGGATGATAAATCGCGGTATCATTTCATCCTTGGTCAGCTCAAGCTCAAGGTCAACAACGTTCCTGAATCCAAAAGTCATTACCTCAAAACCATCAAACTCAATCCGCCCTATGATTTGGCCTTTCAAGCAAATCTTGGATTGATTCAAACCATTAGCCTCAGTGCCGATAAGTCGTTAAAAACACCTCGTAAACATTTGAAAAAAATGTTGCGGGACGATAAAAACATCGACTATTACGATCAGATCTACTATCAACTTGCCCTTCTTGAACTGAAGGACGGTAACCGGGATATGGCCATTCAGTATTTTCAGGAATCGGCTCGAACCAGTTCCAGCAATAAAACGCAAAAGGCTAATTCGTACCTGCAATTGGCTCGGCTTTTCTTTGAATCACGGGAGTACGATCTCAGCCAAAAATATTTCGACAGCACTGCGATGTTCGTGACTGAAGAGCATCCGCAGTACGAAACCATTCTGGCCCAGCAATTGGTCCTGACCGATTTGATTGACAACCTTGTAACCGTTCGCACGAACGACAGCTTGTTGGAGCTGGCCGCTCTTCCTCGTCCTGAAATCGACAAGCGGATTAACGAAACCATCCGGTTGGAAAAACAACGGGCAGAAGAAGCAGCCCGACAGAAAAATACGGGAGACGTGGACAGTTATCAGGATCAGTTTAACAACCCGCGTCAGGTGGATAATAATACCATGGCCGGTGGATCCTGGTATTTCTACAACCCATCCGCCGTAAGCCGGGGGGTAGATGACTATAAACGTCGCTGGGGTAGTCGGACGCTCACCGATAATTGGCGAATTGCTTCACTTGCCAGCCAGACCTTGCAACCACAGGAACAAACCGACCAGAATGCCGAAACGGATTCCAACGAAGAAGAGGAAAATCTGACCTACAATCCCGCGAACGATAAAGAAACGCAGGATATTCTGAAAGACATTGAAGAGAGTAAACGTAAGTATTATGAGGCCATCCCGTTTACCGATGCCGCCAAGAAAGCCACCAAGGCCAAAATCGCGGTAGCCCTCTTCGGCGCAGCTAAAATTTATAAGGAAGATCTCAAAGAACTCAAACGAGCCCGAGAATTGTTCCAATCCTTTCTGGATCGATTCCCCGGTCATTCGCTGGAACCGGAAGCCTATTTCCATATGTACCGACTGGCTGAAGCTGAAGGCAACACCTCAGACAAGGCGATGTATGGCAAACTCCTAAATGACAAGTATCCCAAAAGTCCGTTCAACATGGTGATTAACAACCGTGAAGTGGTAGAGGGCATGGGCACGGAAAAGGAGATTTCAAAGCTGTACGAGCAGATGTATCAGGCCTATGTACAGGGCAATTATGACGAAGCATTGGGCTATAAGGCCAAGGCCGATGAGAAGTTTGCCGGTAATGCCCTTCAAGCCAAGTTTGATTATTTGCGGGCATTGATCATTGGCAAAACACAAGGCGAGGATGCCTATGTGAAGGAACTTACCCGAATTCGGGACAATTATCCGGGAACTACCATCGCAAATACTGCCAAGTATACCCTGGAGCTGATCTCAGCCAAAAAAGACGCGGCAAATCAGCAACAAAATCCCAATCAGGTTCCGTCTAAATACGCATTCAAACCCCAGTCCAAACACTACTTCATAACCCTCTACGATGGAGGAACCTCCGCATCCATCCAGGCTGCCTTTAATGACTATAACAAAGAACAACATCGATTGAAATCCCTTCGCGTGGGTTCGTACCTGGTGGGGCAGAAAAACGTCATTGCGATCCAGACCTTTGACAATAAGGACGAGGCGGAGAAGTACTACGTTGAGTTCATTAAAAAGGACCAGTTCTTCAAAGGCGTGGGCATTCGGGCATACGAGAATTACACCATCTCCGAGGATAATTTCCGAATTTTGTTGGGAGAGCAGAATGCTGAGGGGTATGCCGAATTTTTCTTCAACAACTACATTCAATAAACCAAAACGATGAGCGCCAAAAGTCGCAAATCGTCACTGGCCAAGAGGCTATGGAAATGGTATCTCATTGGCTTGGGAACCTTCGTCCTGTTTATGTTTCTTCTGAGCTGGGGCGTGTTTGGCTATATGCCGGACGTAAAAGAACTCGCCGATCCGCGAACCACACTGGCAACGGAAATCTACTCGGAGGACGGAGAAATCCTCGGTAAAATTTATTACAAAGAGGATCGGACAAATATTGAATTCAGTGACATCCCACCGTACATGGTGGATGCTTTGATCGCAACGGAAGATGCGCGCTTTCGGAAACACAGTGGAATCGACTTTAAAAGTCTGGTTCGTGCGGTTGTAAAACTCGGCCGGGACGGCGGTGGTAGTACCATCAGTCAGCAATTGGCTAAAAACCTGTTCCACACCCGAAACAAATTACCCAAAACCAAGTTGGGCAGGGTACTCCAAAAATTCAAGGAATGGATTATTGCGGTACAACTGGAGAAGCGTTATACCAAGGACGAAATCATCACTATGTATTTCAACACAGTTCCATGGGGAAACAGCTATGGAATCAAATCAGCCGCCTCCACCTATTTCAATAAACCGGTGAGTGAGCTGAAGTTGGAGGAAAGTGCGGTGTTGGTGGGCATGCTCCGTGCGCCAACGGCATATTCCCCGAAACGACATCCGGAAGCTGCTACCCGTGTTCGGAACGTGGTACTGAACCAGATGATGAAGTACGATTACCTGACCGAAACCTCCAACGACAGTTTGAAGGCGCTACCACTGGATATTGACTATCACTTCACCTCGCATGACCAGGGTATGGCCACGTACTTTCGGGAATACATCCGTCAGTGGATGCGTGATTGGTGCGATAAGAAAGGATACAACATGTATGAGGACGGATTGCGGGTTTTCACCACCATTGACAGCCGAATGCAGGCTTACGCCGAGGCGGCGGTTCATCAGCACATGAGTGATCTTCAGGCTCAATTCTTCTCTGAGACCAAGCGTCAGAAGGTTATGCCGTGGCGCGATGATGAGTTGCGTTGGAAGGAAGACAAGGATTACATCGCTAAAAACGTCAAACGGACACCTCAATATCTGCAGGCAAAAAAGGCGGGTATGACGGAGCAGGAAATCGATAAGCTGATGAATGAGCCGGTGCCCCTCACCATCTTTTCATGGAACGGCGACATTGACACCATGATGAGTCCCATCGACTCCCTAAAGTATTACAAACAAATTTATCATACTGGGTTCATGGCCATGAATCCAAAAACAGGATACATCAAGGCCTGGGTGGGTGGAATTGATTATTCCCACTTCCAGTATGATCACGTAAATAAAAACGCCACCCGACAGGTTGGATCTACCTTCAAACCCATTGTGTACGCACGTGCCGTTGAAGATCAGATCATTCAGCCGTGTGAGGTTATCCCTACTACCGAGGTGACGTTTGACTCCGAATCCGGCGAAACCTGGACACCCCAAAACTCCTCCAAGCCACCAGCCGATGAGTTGCGGATTTACGATTGTTTGAAGCACTCGATCAACACCTGTATGGCTCGGGTAATGAAACGTATGGAACCCAATTCACCCCTCAAGGTGAAAGACTTCAGCGATAAACTTGGAATTGATACGCGGAAGTTCATGCCCTACCCTTCCATTTGTTTGGGAACCATGGATATTTCGGTTTACGAAATGGTGGGGGCGTATGGCGCGTTCTGTAACGAAGGTGTATGGACTGAACCCATTTTTATCACACGGATTGAAGACAAAAACGGGACGGTACTGGAAGAATTCTTCCCTCGAACCGAAGACGCCATGAATAAGCAAACTGCCTATGTCATGGTTAAAATGTTGCAACAAGTTCCTCAGGGTGGTACGGCCACTCGCATGCGTACACGATATGGTATTCCATTTCCGGTGGGTGGCAAAACCGGAACTACCCAGGATAATTCGGACGGTTGGTTTATGGGTGTTTCCCCGGATCTGGTTGCCGGTTGCTGGGTGGGTTGCGAAGATCGGAAAGTACACTTTCGCAGTACAACGTATGGTCAGGGAGCCAATACCGCTTTGCCCATCTTTGGATTATTCATGAAAAAGGTTCTGGATAATCCCGAAATCAAGATCAGCCGGAAGGACTTTGTTCGTCCCGATATCGACTTCACGATTGAAGTGGATTGCGCGATCTACGATCAGCAAAATCCGCGAGGAAACAATCATACCGGAGACGGAATTCCCGGCATCGACTTTTAAATCAAACTGATTAATTCACCGCATCAAACCAGGATTGTTGTCGGCGAATCTTCAAATCCTGTAGTGTGCTGGCCTTCACCCTCAACTCAAAGTTGAATTGTTTGTAGGTTCCAACCGGTACCCAATGGAAGTTGAATTCCCAACAATGCAAATCGCGGGCAAAATCCACGCTCGAGATGGCCGTTTTTCTCGCCACGAAGTTGTAACCGGAAGTAAATCCAATTCGCCAGTTTTGAGTGAGTTTTAGGTTACCCTGATATTTAATGGTTTGCTCACGCCGAGCCTCTTCGTCAAAGGACTGACTGTAGTTGATGGTGTACTGCAGGTTGAGATCCCACGGTGCAGAGAAATCGCTGAAATACCGACCACGGCTATCCATTTCCGGTTGATCAGACTTCTCCTCACCTGGTTTCTTTTTGCGGAACATATCGGGTTTTAGGGAAGTATTCAAAGACAAACGCGCTGAAGTGATTCGTCCCAACTTGCCCGTCTCAAACATGTATTGATCAATGCGGCGATTGATGCCTGCGGTATCTTCTGCAAAGTTGTAGGGGTCAACGGTAAGTGAGGAGTTTACCCTAAGCTTTTTATCGAACAAGGACGTGAAGGCTGATACCCCGATGTTCGATAGCTTTAAACTATCGGCGATGAAGTTATAGCCCCCCGTAAAACCGAGATTATCCAACAAGACGATTTTCTTTTCCGGATTGGCAGTATCCTTGGTTCGGACCTTCATCTCAAAGTTGTTGGAAATGCTGAAATTCAACGAAGCATTTCTGGACCCTGACGGACCGCCGTACAAGGCACCATCATAGATGGAATACCAATCCATATTTCCCATCGTGTCTACCTGAACCTGTCGGTAACCGGCATTGAATTCCTCTTGATATTGAGGCGCATAGCCGCCGCTGATGCCCGGACGAATCACGTGCCGGATGGCTGCAATCTTACCTTTCTTAAAGGTTTTCATTCCGTAAACCGTGGTATTCAGTGCCAGACTGGCGGAATACCAACCAGACCGACTAAATCCGGGCGTGTTATCCTCCAACAATGTATCGGTATCCCAGGTCTTGCTGAGCGTTTTGGAGTACCATACATCGGTGTAGCTCACAGACGGTGATAAGGTAAAATATTTCAATACCTTAAACGAAGTATTCCCACTCAAGGAATGCCGGATGCCGTTTTTCAATCCGTTGCGCAAGTCATCGTGAATTCTCAGAACACGGTTGTTAAATTCAAACATGGAATCCTGATTCACACTGATGTTGTTCTTGAACATCCCGTTGTAGGTAAAACCAAAGTTCCGCAGAACCATGAGCTTGGACTTGTTCCCCGGAAGTGATTTAAACGGTTGAATCCGGTTCATATTCAGGTTAATATCTGGCAGATCCACATTCAAATCACCGGTGGTCAGATTTTGGGTTATCCGGTTGTTTAAGGTGAAGAACAGCTTGCGATTAAAAAAGGATCGCGAATAGGTCACCGTTGAGTTCGCTGTAGTGGCTAGGATGTCGTCTACGTTGGAGGACGTGAATCGTTGCTGGTTTTTGGTTACATAATTTACGTTGGCGGTAAAAGAGCGTCCCGGTTTGGCCTTCGCATCGCGTCGGTAATTCCACACAATTCGAATTTCATTGCTCTTGCTAAAATCGGCTGACTCCGGCTCACCAAACAGGAAGTGGTTGTATTTGAACTGGAAGTTCCCGTTGTATTTATAGAGCCGTTTGTAGTTGCTCGAAAGGCCTAATCCCCAACTGCCCCGGAAGTAAAAATCTCCGGTTAGTTTTAGGTCGATGTACTCATTCACGGGGGTGTAATAGCCAAAGTCAGTTAGGTAAAATCCAAAGCGCTGTTGTTCACCAAATTTCCCGATGAGCACCCCTTTGGATCGTTTTTGTTGAATGGGGAAAAAGCCGAATGGCAATACAATGGGCGTATTCACTCCGGCAATCACCAGATTCGCTGGTCCGCTTACGGCCTGCTTTTCCGGTATCACCTTAAACTTGCTGGCTGCAATCCAGAAGTGAGGATGCTCAGCATTACAGGTGGTGTAGGAGGCGTGGCGGATGTACATCTGATCGAGCGAATCTTTCAGGATTTTTTCTCCCCGTACCGTTCCCTGATCTACCTGCGTAACTACACCGGTTGAGATACCTTTCTTCGTTTTGAAATTGTACCACATTTCTTCGGCGTAATACGGTTCGCCATCTGTGGTAAAAATGGGCTTACCCTGAATGATACCGTTTGAATCCGGAATGCCTACGGCATGAATGTCATTGGTTTCGAATGAGACTTCGATGAAATCAGCCTCCAACTTCATATCCTCGTAGGTCACCTCGGCTTTACCGTACAGCATGACCTTACGGGATTTCATGAGCAGGCGCACGGAATCCTGTGCATGGTACATCACCTTGGATTTCAGTCCACCCTTCCCCTGTCGCAGCTCACCCACGGATACCTTGACAGAGTCCTTGGACTCCTCTTCCACCGCAACTTGAGACCAACCCTGTGCACAAAACAAGACAAGGCCAAGCAAAGCTGGCAGAACTCTCAATTGTATAATCCTGATTATCAAACGCGTACCCTATAGTTTAGCCGATGCGTGTTCAGTTTTCAAAACTAACTAAAAGCGACTGTCTACAACCACAATATTTTATGTGGACAATTAGTTAATAACTTTGCAGAGAACTGAATGCATACAGCTATGAAACGGTTTGCATTATCGGCCTTTTTAACATTTGTGATGGTTGTCGGAATTTCACATCCGCTCAACCTCGCTAAAATCTCGTTGAAGACTATTGTCATCGACCCCGGTCATGGTGGCAAGGATCCAGGATGTATATCCTATGGAAAGGATGTGTACGAGAAAGACATCTGCCTGTCCATTGCTAAGAAGCTGGGAAAACTCATCAAAGACTCCCTGCCTGAAGTGAAGGTGATTTATACCCGAACCACGGATGCCTTTATCCCCTTGTGGCAACGGGCTGCAGTAGCCAATAAAAACAATGCCGACCTCTTTATATCGGTTCATTGCAACGCTCACCAAAACAGTGGCTTTCACGGATCGGAAACGTACGTGATGGGCTTGCATAAAACAGCTGGGAACCTGGCTGTTAGTAAGCGTGAAAATCAGGCCGTTGTATTGGAGGAGGATTACGACAAGAACGAAGCCTACGAAGGATTCAATCCAAACTCCGAAGAGGCTCACATCATCCTCAGTCTTTATCAGAGCGCCTATCGAAATCAGAGCTTACAATTGGCTGCCAATCTGCAAAGTACCGTGGAGAAGGAAAAAATTCGCAAGAATTTGGGTGTGAAGGAAGCCGGCTTCCTAGTCTTATGGAAAACAGCGATGCCCAGTGTGCTGGTGGAATCCGGATTTCTCACCAATCCCGATGATAAGAAGTTTCTGATATCCGGTGCCGGTCAGGACAAAATGGCTCAATCCATTCTGGAATCCATCCAGACGTATAAAACTCAGCTGGAAAAAAAGTAATCAACCCGGGCTTCCCTCGTTTCCTCATTAGGGAATGCCTAATTTTGGGCTCTCTCAAGTCGAGTACTGAATGAAAATTTCAAATGAAACCAAGGTCGGTGTGCTGGCAGCCATTGCCATTACCATTTTGATCGTGGGCTATAACTTCATGAAGGGGGAGAACCTCTTTACATCCAACAACGTCTTTTATGCCCGATACGAAACAGTTGACGGACTATTCCGATCCAATCCGGTAGTTATTAATGGCTATACGGTTGGGCAAGTGAAAAGTGTAGAAATGGATCCCACAACCCTCAACCTAATTGTTGGTATTCAAATTCCGGAGACCATCAAGGTTCCTAAAAACTCGATTCTGAAGTTAACCAACAACGACCTGTTGGGCAGCAAGGCCATTGAATTGATCATGGGTGACACCAATGTTTTGGCCGTTAGTGGCGACACATTGGTTTCAAAAAAGGATGCCGGTATGGCACAGGCTATCACCAACATCCTGACGCCATTAACCGAACAGGTTAAAACCATCCTCGGCAAAGCCGATACTGCACTTACCGATGTGAGCGTTCAGCACACCCTCAGCGAACTGAACACTACGTTGCGATCCTTTGCAAAAACATCCAATGACGTGGATCAATTGCTTCAAGGGAAGTCCCAGAAAATCAACGGCATCCTTACCAATATTGAATCCGTTACCGCGGATCTCAAATCCGGCTCTCCCAAGATTAAGGAAATTGTAGCCAGTTTGGAAAAGACGGCTTCTGAGTTGGAGAAGCTGGACTTTGATGAACTTTCCACCCAGTTAAACGCCACCATTACCGAAATTCAAACAACTCTAAAAGCCATTCAGGAAGGTCAGGGAAGTTTGGGTAAATTGGCCAATGACGATGAGTTGTGGAACAACCTTACCGCAGCCACCAAAAGTTTGGATTCTCTAGCCAAGGATATGCAACGATATCCACGACGCTATTTGGGTATCACAGAAAAACAGCGTAAAAAAGGCGACAAGCAAAAGGAATTTAATGAAGGTGTTGATTTGCCAGATGAAGTCAAACCCTAATTAATCCAGCGCCAACACTTCCCGAATCAAATCCGGGCCCCGGTAAATAAAGCCGGAATAGATCTGAACCAGATCAGCTCCCGCTTCCATTTTGGCCAGTGCATCGTATCCCGAAAGAATACCTCCCACACCAATGAGGGTTACATCAGCATCTGCCTTTCGAAGTTGTTGAAGCACTTCTGTAGACCGATCTAAAAGCGGCGCACCACTTAATCCACCGGCACCTATAGTTTCCACATCCGTTGATGAGCTTTTGAGGTTGGCTCGTGAGATGGTCGTATTCGTAGCCACAATACCTTCAAATTGATATTGCTTCACCAAGCTCAGCACATCCAACGCCACGTTATCGGCATTGTCCGGAGCCAATTTGATCAGGATTGGACGATCCGGAAGTTCGGGATGTTTTTGCCGATATACGGCACGTAACTCATCCAGTCTACGAATGATTTTCTCCATCTGATCTTTATCCTGCAACTCCCTTAAATTGGGCGTATTGGGGGAACTTACGTTGACTACAAAATAGTCGACATACGGATACAACGCTTCATAGCACTTCGCATAATCCGATGCCGCCTCTTCATTTGGTGTAACCTTATTTTTTCCAATGTTGCCGCCAATGATCAATCCATAGCTGGACTTTTGGCTTCGATAGTCCTTTAACCGGGCAACCATAGCCTCAACTCCTTCATTGTTGAATCCCATTCGGTTAATCAGAGCCTGATCCGGAGGAAGGCGAAACAGTCGTGGTTTGGGGTTGCCCTTCTGAGGTAGCGGTGTAACCGTACCCACTTCTACAAAGCCAAATCCCATTTGTTCCAATTCCCGCAAATAGGTGGCATTCTTATCAAACCCTGCTGCCATGCCCAATACATTTGGGAAGGTGAGCCCCATCACCTCTTTGGGCTTGTTCACCGGTCGAAGTCCCATCATCCTCAAAACCGGCTTTAACAACCGCATCTTGCGCAAGGTTTGAAGGGTTGACATGGTTAGCCCATGTGCTGTTTCAGCTTGAAAATTAAAGAGGATTGGTTTGAGGAGTGCATACATCGCTGCAAATATACTTGGGCCACCCACAGAGTACTTTTTGATCGGTCATCATAAGTCGTAATTTCGCGCCAAAATAATTCGCATGAATTGGTTGAACGTCGATAATCATCACTCCTTTTCCATTTACAATCTGCCCTATGGCATCTTTGACCGCGAAGGAGTTCCAACTCCCGGAGTGGCTATTGGAGATCACATCATTGACCTCAGAGCCTGTGCTTCAAAAGGGCTTTTGAACGATTTGGATTTTGACAAATCGGTATTCAACAGCTCAGTACTTAATCCATTTATGGCCACCGGCAAATCAACCTGGAAGCTCATGCGTGCGTGGTTGATTCATTCCTTAACCAATGAAGCATCCCTCCTGCACAAGCATCAGGACGAGGTATTGGTAAACCGAATCGGTACACAGATGTATCTACCAGTTGAAGTGGGCGATTACACGGATTTTTATTCCAGCATTGAACACGCCACCAATGTTGGGATTATGTTCCGGGATCCCGCCAATGCCCTGATGCCGAACTGGAAACACATTCCGGTTGGCTACCATGGACGTGCCAGTTCCATTGTGATTACCGGAACGGATATTAAACGTCCAAACGGACAAACCCTGCCACCCAATGCCACAAATCCGGTGTTTGGTCCTTCCAAACGATTGGATTTCGAACTGGAAATGGCCTTCGTTGTTGGTCAATCCAATACCTTGGGCAACCCAATTTCGGTTGACGAGGCGGAAGATCACATCTTCGGGATGATGGTGTTTAACGATTGGAGTGCCCGCGACATTCAAAAATGGGAGTACGTTCCATTAGGCCCCTTCCTCGCCAAGAATTTTGCATCAACGGTATCTCCCTGGATCGTGACGATGGAAGCCCTGGACCCATTCCGTTGTGCAGGTCCGGAACACGATGTTCCGGTTCTACCCTACCTACAAACTAATCGGGATGGGAATTTCAATATTGCACTGGAGGTTGATTTGATGCCGGAAGGTGGATCACCATCTACCATCAGTAAAAGCAATTATCAGTACATGTACTGGAACATGTCGCAACAACTGGCTCATCACACGGTAAACGGTTGCAATGCCCGAGTTGGTGATTTGATGGCCAGTGGGACTATAAGTGGAAAGGATCCCGGCAGCTACGGTTCGATGCTTGAATTGAGCTGGAGTGGTAAAAATCCAATTCCATTAGCAAACGGAGAGACCCGTACCTTCATTGAAGATGGCGACACGATTATCATGCGCGCCCGCTGTTCGAATAACGACTTCAGTATTGGATTTGGAGACTGCGTTGGCAAGATACTTCCAGCCGATCAGCTGTAAAAGGCCATGGACATGGTCTTGAGGACTTCCTGTCCGGGACCAATATTCAATATACCTTCCTTCTCCTCAAGAATGCCACTGGAGAACCAGGAATCCGCAATTCCCTGCCATGGTTCAATGCATACGAAAGGAGCAGCGGGTTTGGCCCAAATCCCCAGAAACGGGAATTCGTCAAATCTCACCATCACCCGTGATTGACCCTGTGCGTTTTCAAGCGTTACGCTTCGGGAATTCAGGTTTCGAAAAATGAGTGCATCCTGTTCAAACAATTCTGGCGTTAGTTCCAGCTCTCCGTTCACGATACCAGTGCGCCATTCCTGGGTAAGAACACCGCCCTCCAGGATGTCGGAATTCACCGTTTCGTCCTCATCAAAAACCAAACGCCAACCCATGGCCGCATGAAAGGCCGGATGGGCACCAAAGCTGGCCGGGAGGGATTGCGTTTCTGACGTATTCTTCACAACAAAAGATTGAATCAAGGATTCGTTATCCAGTTCGTAGATCACTTCAAAAACAAATTCAAACGGATAGCATTTCCGTGTTTCTTCATCCGGACATAGTTGAAACACCACCCGATCATTCGAAGATTCCACCACGTCAAACATCCGATCCCGCGCAAAACCATGTTGATTGAGCTCGTAAGTTTTGTCACGATAGGTATACCGGTGCTCTTTGAGTCGGCCTACGATGGGAAATAAAATGGGGGCATGCCTATTCCAGGGTTCCTGGGCTTGCCACAAATATTCCGTTCCGCTAGCCGATCGAACCGAGGTCAATTCTGCGCCAAACGGATTGACCTGAACCGTCAGTAATTCGTTGGATAATTCAATCATCAGTTAAAATAGTGTGCCACCAGCGGCATTTGTCGGCCTGCACCAAAAGCCCGGTGAGATATTCTGAGTATCGGAGCTCCCTGAAAGCGTTTGTATTCATTGCGATCCACCAGTTTAACTACCCGACGGACCGTTTCTTCGTCAAAGCCCGCCCGTACAATTTCCTGCCATCCGCGTTGCTCTTCGATGTAAAGGGCCAGTATCCGATCCAATAAATCGTATTCAGGCAAGGAGTCGCTGTCTTTCTGATTGGGTCTAAGCTCAGCCGAAGGTGCCTTTTCCAGAATTTCGATTGGGATGATTTCCCGATCCCGGTTGATGTATCTGGACATGGCATATACCTGAGTTTTGTACAAATCGCCGATGGGCGATAAACCGCCACACATATCGCCGTAGAGGGTGGCATACCCAACTGCCGTCTCACTCTTATTGCTCGTATTCAATACCATGTGGCCAAATTTGTTACTCATGGCCATTAAGAGCAAGCCGCGGGATCGAGCCTGAATATTCTCTTCCGTTACGTTACTTTCCATACCAGCAAAGGCGTCTGACAAGGTGTGATTAACGGAATCCACCATGGGCTGAATGCCCAACGTATAGGTTTTACTGCCGAGATTTTCAGCCAACTTGAGTGCGTCTACCACGGATCCTTCTGAAGAGTATTTTGAAGGCATCAGCACCGCAGTGACCTGCTCTGCTCCCAAGGCTTCGGCTGCCAAAGCATGTACCAAGGCTGAATCAATTCCACCGGAAGAGCCGATAATGGCCGACCGAAATTTCATCTTACCAAAGTAATCCCGGATACCCATAACGATGGCATCATGGATCAGTTCAATATCGTTGTCGTGAAAGTCGTTGGCGTCTTTGGTATAGGTAGCATTTGCCGACCAATCCACCAATCTAAAATCTTCTTCAAACGTGTTGAGTTCCTCCACAATGGTTCCGGTAGCATCAATAAACATGGAACCGCCATCAAACAGAATTTCGGTATTGGCACCCACCTGATTCACGTACACCAGTGGAAGGTTGTAATGGCTTGCGTTGTTGCACATCCGCATTTTCCGATCATCCACATGATTGTACGAATAGGGCGATCCGGACAAATTAATCATGATGTCTGGTTCCTGTTTCGCCAATTCATCCATTGGATTCACCGGGTACAACCCGGGTACTTCCAAATTCCAGAGATCTTCACAGATGGTAATTGCCAAACGCTTCCCGTTGAATTCAACTACCTGAAACGCGGTGTTCGGTTCAAAGTATCGATACTCGTCAAAGATATCGTATGTGGGAAGCAGGGTTTTGTACACCTCAGCCACCACCTCCCGGTTGTGCAACAGGATAGCCGCGTTCCGAAGGCGCTTGCCATTTTTTAAATTGGAAAATACCGGAGCGCCAATGAGCACCCCAATGGCGTCGGCTTCCCGCTTTATGCGTTCCACGGCATCGGAACACCGCTCGATAAACGAGTTGTAATTGAGCTTATCCTTTGGGATGTACCCACAAATACTTAGTTCAGAAAAAACAATGAGGTCAGCTCCTTCCGATCGGGCGCGACGGATATCGACCACCATTCGATCAACATTTCCATCAAGATCGCCGATGGTGTAGTTGATCTGGCTGAGGGCTATTTGCATGTATCAGAAAAATACGCCGACGTTCAGGCCAACATAATGGTTCTTGGCGCTGGTGTGATCATCGGCATTGAAGATGGTTAAAAAGTTATTATCCAGACGCAGTCCGGTATACAAACTGGTGTTTCCGGCGAGGCTATACTCAATTCCGGCACCAATGATCAAGGGCATTCGCATGAAGAAGACCTTGTCGTTGAAATTATCGAAGTGGTAGATGTCGTTCTCCTTTTTATTCACCCGAATCTCCGTTGGATCATCGAACGGTTGATTGCCGGATATGTCGGCCTTAGCCTCCATCAAAAAAGAAGGAGCAATACCAAACTGAGCCCAATAGGTAATGTAGCCCAGTTCCTTGGTTTTAAACTTAATCGACAATGGGATCTGGATGTACCGGAACTTATAGTCGTATTTAACGTTGTTAAAAGATCGTTTGGAACCGGAAGTGTCGGTGAAGGTGAGTTGATCCTTGTAGTTAATGCCTCCTGAAATATGTGTGAAGATCAGCTCCGTACTGAAGGCATAGTATTTCTGAAAATTATAATCGCCCATCAAACCGTATGACATACCCACTCCGGTACCATTCTGGTCGATGTTTTTAGTGACCGGAGAAATCCAGCTGAGATTTCCCGAAAACTTTAATCCAACGCGAAACCGCTGATCCTGAGCCTGAGAGTGGACCGAGAAAACAGTGGTTAAAACGAAGGTGAGACATACGAGAATGGTTCTTTTCAAGTTCATACTTTTGTGGACCTTTAGCGCAACGCAAAAATGGCAAAAAAAATCAGAATCATCGGGGTTTTCGGATTGATCTGCACAACGCTTTTCATCATGTTATCGAGCTGTTCAGATCAGACCAATTACGAAGTGGACACCTCCGGTTTTGAAGTTGAAATCCCTATTAACCGGCTGGAAGACGATCTTATGCACGTAAATCAGCCTGAACAATATGCCAACCTGAACAAACTGGATTCGCTCTTCATCCTTCAGTATAAACAGCAAATTATGATGGGCATCACCGGTGAAGGTCGGGTTGATCCGTTGGAAAGTGCACAAGCCTATATCCAATTCACCCAACACCCTGACATTCAGGATTTGTACAAAACTGTTCAGGAGAAATATCCTGATCTTTCTGCCGAACAGGAAGCCCTCAACGATGCCTTAACGCATTACCGGTATTATTTCCGTGATCGGGCGATTCCCAGACTCATCACCTTTATCTCCCCGTTCAATGCGGCTAATGCTACCACCGATGAGACACTTGCCATTGGACTGGATATGTACCTGGGTTCGGATTTTGGCCCCTACTACTCCCCCACCTTGCAGAATAAGTTTCCTCAATACAAGATTGATCGTTGCCGGCGTGATTACATCGTCCCAAATGCTGTTAAGGCGTGGTTGCTGAAGGAGTTCGAAATCGACAATACAGATCGACGATTTTTAAATCAGATCATCTATGAGGGAAAGATCCTGCATGCGATGGACCGACTGTTGCCACAGACTCCGGATTCCCTTAAAATTGGCTACCACGAAGGAAAAATTGAGTGGTGCAAAGACAATGAGGTCAATATTTGGAATCACATCATTCAGGAGGATCTACTGTACTCGAATGATTTTCAAAAATTCTCCGGAATCCTGACGGATGGTCCGTTTGCCAAGGGTAACAATGTGCCACCTGACGCGCCGCCAATGATTGCCATCTGGACAGGTTGGCAAATTG
Organism: Flavobacteriales bacterium; assembly: GCA_020635355.1. Lineage (GTDB taxonomy): Bacteria > Bacteroidota > Bacteroidia > NS11-12g > UBA9320 > WGNA01. Next base: position 286,601 of record JACJZW010000002.1, on the reverse strand, counting down.
TGCGTCAGTATATGGCGAAAAATCCAGAGACCACCCTGGAACAGCTGATGGCGCTGAATGATCCGGATGCCATTCTCAAAGGTTCCGGTTACAAACCAGGTTAATCAACGGTAAGGTAGGGCCATAGCCGATTGAGTTCCATCGGATCAATTCCACGAACCATTCGGAGAATTTCCAGATCGTGATAGGGGCCGTGTTCGTGGCGGTAGGCATCTACTAACCGCGCCAGTTTCCAACTGCAATAGGGATGTTGTCGCAGCACAGAATCCGGCTGATTGATGTCGAGTTTTCGAAGCTTTCCGGTACAGGTGAGATGATCAGCCAACTCCTTCACAAGACTTGAATCTATCCCATACACTTCGGCCAGTTGTCCGATTGAGTGAAAGCCACCCAGTTTGTCCCGAAACCGCACAATCCGATTTCCCAACACCTTTCCAATTCCCTTCAATTGTTGAAGTTCCTCTGCCGAGGCGGTAGAAACATCCACCTGAATAACGCTTGTTGATGTTGAATTGGGCGATGGTTTCTTTTTGATCGGTGTGAATGCAACATACGGCTCGATCCGCATTCGATCACCCGTTTCCTGCCACAGATTCGTGAAGCTGGCCGCATCGGTAAAAAATCCCTGACGCCGTTTGTAGTCAAAGATTTTATCGAGTTCCTGAGCGGTAAACCCCATGGTATAAAATGCTTTGGCAGATGTCCGATTCGGGTCAAACTTAACCAACCGCCATTCCCGATTCGCCTGGATGGTTTGCTTAGGTTCGTTGGCGGGTAACGGGGTTTCGATCAATTGCTGGTGCGCTGAACGTACCGATTCATCGGCCAGCGGAATCGTGGCATATTGAACCAGATCAACCACCAGAAGCACGATACCAATGAGCATCAAGGCCCGATATTCCGAACCCCAAAAGAAAAAAAATGACCGAATAGTCCTGAACGGAATCAAATCATGATGGTTGAGCCATCAAGATACGATGCCCCGGTTGTTCCAGCGAACAACGAGTTGGTTAAAAATACCGAACGTTAGTTGGAGTTGGAGCTGAGATCCATGATCTCGCTCACCTGGTACTTACCATTTGCCAGATTATCCTTCACGGCGCTAAAGGCCTTGATGGTTTCTTCTACGTCCTCCAGGGAATGGGCAGCCGTTGGAATGAGGCGAAGCATGATAATGCCCTTAGGAACCACAGGATACACTACAATAGAACAGAAGATGCCGTAGTTCTCACGTAAATCGTGGATCAAATGAAGCGCTTCTTCCACAGTACCGTTCAAGATTACCGGAGTCACACAAGACATGGTGGTTCCGATATTGAAGCCATTGGCTTTCAACCCATTCTGAAGGGCATTTACCACCTTCCAGAGGTTTTCCTTAAGTGATGGATTTTCGCGAAGCAGCTCCAATCGTTTAAGTGCTCCAATGACCAACGGCATAGGAACTGATTTGGCAAAAATCTGAGACCGGGTATTGTATCGAAGGTATTGAATCACTTTTTTGTCGCCAGAAACAAAGGCGCCAATGCTGGCCATTGATTTGGCGAACGTGGAGAAATAGAGATCAATCTCATCCTGTACCCCTTGTTCCTCACCCGTACCTGCACCTTTCTTACCCAAGGTACCAAAACCATGGGCATCATCTACAAATAAGCGGAACTGGAATTTCTCACGAAGCTTAACGATGCCTTTCAAATCACCTTGATTTCCGGACATGCCAAAAACGCCTTCGGTAATCACCAAAATGGCGCCCCCAGTTTGCTCAGCCATTCGCGTGGCGCGCACCAGTTGCTTCTCGAGATTTTCCATGTCGTTGTGAGCGAACACAAAGCGTTTTCCCTGATGTAGTCGAACACCATCAATGATACAGGCATGCGATTCGGCATCGTATACAATGACATCGCGGCGATCAACCAGCGCATCAATCACGGAAAGAACTCCCTGATATCCGTAATTCAACAGCATGGTGTCTTCCTTTTCAACGAAGGCACTGAGTTCATTTTCGAGCTGTTCGTGGTAGTCACTGTTTCCAGACATCATACGAGCACCCATAGGATAAGCCAGTCCATAATCCGCTGCCGCCTGGGCATCTGCCTTTCGAACTTCGGGGTGATTGGCCAGCCCCAGGTAGTTATTCAAACTCCAGGTCAGCAATTCCTTCCCTCGGAACTTCATCCGCGGTGCAATCTCTCCCTCAAGTTTAGGGAAGGTGAAATATCCGTGTGCTTCATCCGCGTGCAAGGCAAGCGGTCCCATGTTGGAAACAAGTTTTTCGAACAAATCCATCGATGTCAAATTTGAGGCAAAAATAACCAATTCTGCATCTTTGCTATGCGTTCGTGCTTTTTTTGAAAGTCGAAGAAACCAGCCCTATTCCATTGTTTTTCAGCCACTTAAAACACCAGACAGTTTAACATTTTTGGGATCGGTGTGAACAAAATCATCCTTCAACCTTCCGGTAAATCAAAAAGCGATGTAACAAATGCGATTCACCAGCGTTCGACCATTGAGTTTACACGTCATTTCACCTATCTTTGCCAACTTTTAAAATGCGCGCAGTCATTCAGATTTTCCTAATCACCTCCATCCTTGCCTTTGGCGTGGGGTGCAAGTATCAGCGTGTTTTGAAAAAAGGCACACCTGAGGAAAAGCTCACCGCAGCAAAAGCCTATTACAACAAGAAAGATTACGTTCGGGCTCAACCGTTGTTGGATGATCTTTTGAACGTTTATCGGCGCAAGCCAGAAGCAGAAGAAATCTATTACTTCTATTCGTACTGTCATTACGGGATGGGTGATTTTCTGATGGCGTCCTACAATTTCAAAAATTTCGCCGAGAATTATCCTCGAAGCGAGCATGCGGTAGAGGCTGCATTTATGTCGGCCAAATGCGAATACCATCAAAGTTTGCCCTATTACCTGGATCAGACCAAAACCAAAAAGGCCATTGACAAGATTCAGTTATTCATCAACCGATATCCCACCAGCTCGTATGTTGAAGAGGGCAATAAGTTGATCGATGAACTTCGGGGTAAGCTGCACAAAAAGGCGTACAACGCGGCTATGTTGTATTACAAGATGGAAAATTACAAGTCGTCTTTTGTGGCCTTTAAGAATGCGATAGCCGACTACCCCGACATTCCTCAAAAAGATGAAATGGAATTTTTGATTGTCAAATCGGCTTACCTATATGCCGGTCAGAGTTTTCTGAGCAGTCAAAAAGAACGATATGAAACGGCCATTGAAGAAGGCCAGTATTTTTTACAGGGCGAAAGCTCCAATGCCACCTACCGAAAAGAGGTAAAGGAGATTATTGAAACGTCCAAAAAAGAAGTTAAACGCATTGAACTCCTGCTGGACAAGCAGGAAGCACTTAAACAGAAATAATCGAGATTATTATGCCAGATATGAGCAAATTCACGGATGCCCCTAATTCAACTATTCCACGTGACACCCGTTCACTGGATCACGAAACGGCCAACCTGTATGAATCCGTTGTTATTATCTCCAAACGAGCCAACCAGATTGCTGGTCAGCTTAAGGAAGAACTGAATGCCAAGTTGGAAGAGTTTGCTTCTGAAACCGACAACCTGGAAGAAGTTTTTGAAAATCGCGAGCAGATTGAAATTTCGAAGTATTACGAATCACTTCCAAAACCAACATTGCTGGCAACTGAAGAATTTCTGAACGACAAGGTGTATTTCAGAAATCCGGATGAAGAACAACCTGCACAATAAGAAAATCCTTCTTGGTGTGAGTGGCGGCATTGCCGCTTACAAATCCGCTTTTCTCGTTAGACTACTTGTAAAAGCCGGGGCAGAGGTGCGCGTGGTGATGACTCCCGCAGCTCAAGAATTCATTGGCCCCATCACCCTGGCAACCTTATCCAAAAATCCGGTTTTATCCGAGTTCACAAGTGACGAGGGGCTGGCCTGGAACAATCACGTTGAACTGGCCCTTTGGGCAGATGTGGTGGTGATTGCACCAGCCACCAGCAACACGTTGGCAAAAATGGCCACCGGGTTGTGTGACAACCTTCTGATGGCCGTTTACCTATCGGCTAAATCGCCGGTATTTGTTGCACCGGCTATGGATTTGGATATGGCTGAACACCCATCGCTGTTGCGAAACGTGCAAACCTTAACATCCGATGGCGTCCACATCATCCCTTATAACACTGGTGAGCTGGCAAGTGGATTAACCGGTCCGGGAAGAATGGCCGAACCCGAAGAAATCGTTCACGTGCTGGAAAATCATTTTGGTTCTGATGGTGGGTTTACCGGTAAGCGAGTCTTGATCAATGCCGGGCCCACTTATGAGGCCCTTGATCCCGTTCGATTTATCGGAAATCGATCCACGGGTAAAATGGGCGTGGCGCTGGCCAATGAGTTGGCAAATCAGGGAGCAACGGTTCAATTGGTTTTGGGACCAACGTCAATTCCCCATGTGTTACACCCTTCCATTGATCGGATTGATGTGGAATCGGCGGCTGACATGCTGGATGCTTGTGTAAGTCGATTTGCGGAAGCCGATGTCGCTATCCTGACTGCAGCCGTGTCCGACTTCACCCCCGAAATCAAATCTGACCAAAAGATTAAGAAAACGGCTAATACACTGGAAGTTCAGCTCGTTAAAACGGCGGACATACTTAGCAAACTCGGTGAGTCAAAACGCTCCGATCAATATTTGGTAGGGTTTGCTTTGGAAACGAACAATGAATTGGAATACGCCAAACAAAAACTACAACGAAAAAATCTGGATATGGTGGTGTTAAACTCACTGAACGACAAGGGCGCGGGTTTTGGACACGATACTAACAAGGTCACCATTCTCCACAAATCAGGAGAAGTCATTATTTTCGACCTGAAGGATAAGAAAGAAGTTGCCAAGGATATCATCAACCAAATTGCCGACAAATTCACTCATGCGTAAGCTCACAACTGCACTTCTGTTGTGCGTTACCGGTCTGTGGGCGTGTGCACAAGACCTTAACTGTACGGTAAATGTGGTAACCAATTCCATTCAGGCTACCAATAAGGCTGTTTTCCTGGATATGGAAAGTGCGGTGACACAATTTATGAACAACCGTAAATGGATTCAGGCAGAAGTTCAACCGAATGAGAAGATCGATTGCAACATTGTGATTGAGGTGATGGAGTTTGAAAGCGACAACATCAAGGCCAACTTCAATATTCAATCGAGCCGAACCGTTTATAACAGCACATACAACACGAAGGTTCTGAGTCATGTTGACAACAGCGTTCGGTTCAAATATGCCCAATACCAAAATCTCGAGTTCACGGAAAGTTCCTATACGAGCAACCTCACCAGTGTTCTGGCCTTTTATGCGTATATCATCATCGGGTTGGACTTTGACACCTATGCGCTTAACGGCGGAGATCCCTATTTCAGAAAGGCGATGAACATCCGCGATCTGGCCATGAATGCTCCGGTTCCTCCTGACGGATGGGCGGCAGCTGATGGTGGTGGAAGCCGAAATAAATATTTTCTGATCGACAACCTGATGGACACGCGATTCAAGACCTTGCGAGCGGCCTTGTATCGATACCATTTAAAGGGATTGGATATTATGACGAAGGACATGGATGTGGCCCGGGACGAAATCCTCACCAGTTTGAAAGACCTCAAGGTGGTTTATGACGCCCTGCCCAATGCCTTCTTTTTGAAGTTGTTCTTCAATGCTAAAATGGACGAGTTAATTCAGATCTATTCGAAAGCCAATCCATCCCAAAAAACGAAGGTGGTTGAACTGTTGGCCCGAATGGATCCGGCTAATCGAAGTAAATACGAGGAAGGAATCCTCCGGCCTAAAAATTAATCCCGCTGATCAAACCGATCAGTGAAAAAATTCCTTCATCCGATCAAAGAATCCCTTTTCATTCCGTCCCGGATTGGGCTTGAAATTTGGTGACTCCTCGAGGTTTTTAATCATTGCTTTTTCCTCCGACGACAGTTTCGTTGGTGTCCAAACATTCACCTGAATGAGTTGGTCGCCCCGACGATATCCGTTCAATTCCGGAACACCTTTGTTCTTCAATCGAAGGATCTTACCTGCCTGAGTTCCCGGATCGATTTTGATTCGAACCCGGCCATCTACTGTTGGCACCTCTACCTCCCCGCCTAAAGCAGCCATAGGGAAGCTGATGTACAGATCATAGATGATATTATTTCCCTCACGCTTTAATTGTTCATGATCCTGAACCGTGATGAGAACAATGAGGTCGCCTGGTGTACCACCGGCAATTTCATTCCCTTTTCCACCCACAGAGAGTTGCATGCCATCTTCCACCCCAGCCGGGATGTTAAGTGTTGTGGTAACCTCTTGATTGATCAACCCTTGATGATCGGCTTCCGGTGGACGTTTCCCGATGGTTTGACCGCTTCCTCCACAAACCGGACACGATGTGGTGGTTTGCATTTGCCCCAGAAAGGTATTGGTTACTTGAACCACCTGTCCGCGACCACCGCACTTTTGACATGTATTAAACTCCACACCGGGAGCCACCACCTTTTTGGTGTATTTGATCTTCTTCTCAACCCCGTTGGTTATTTCTTCCAGGGTGAGTTTGAGTTTGATGCGAATATTGGATCCAACTGCCTGACGCGTTCGTCCACGACCGCCACCGAAGAAACTTTCGAACGGACTTCCCCCGCCGAAGATATCTCCAAACTGACTGAAGATGTCGTCCATGGACATACCTCCACCGCTAAATCCACCACCAGCAGCTCCGCCAACACCTTGATGACCAAATCGATCATAACGCGCGCGTTTATCGGCATTGCTCAACACCTCATACGCCTCGGCTGCTTCCTTAAATTTTTCCTCGGCTTCCTTGTTATCGGGATTCTTGTCCGGGTGAAACTGAATGGCCAGTTTGCGATAGGCCTTTTTCAGTTCTGCTTCCGTGGCGTCCTTTCCAACGCCTAATATTTCATAGTAATCGCGCTTTGCCATATTACTCTCCTACAACCACTTTGGCGTAGCGAAGTACGCGATCATTCAACATGTAACCCTTTTCAATAACGTCAACGACCTTTCCCTTCAGTTCCGGTGTGGGTGCCGGAATTTTGGTGATGGCTTCATGCACATCCGGATCAAAAGGTTGTTCCATAGCATCAAAAGCGGTTAACCCCTGCTTCTGAAGCGTGTTGATGAATTTATGCTGAACCAGCTTCACGCCTTCCAGCAAAGCGTCAATCTCTTTTTTCTCAGACGTTTCAATGGATGATACCGTGCGATCGAAATCATCTGCTACCGGAAGCAGTTCCGACAATAAATCAGCCGCTGCAGATTTCATCAAATCCAGTCGCTCGCGAGCAGTTCGTCTGCGGTAGTTATCAAATTCCGAATAGAGCCGGAGATATTTGTCATTCAGTTCAGCCACCTTGTCTTCCGTCCCGGACGACTCTGCCGTTTCACCTGTGGTGGTTTCTGCCGTGGCTTCCATCTCCTGATCACGGAGTTCTGTTGCCTCGTTTTCTGGCTGATTATTCTTAGCTTTTTTCATATTTCAGTTGACACGTGGCAACCAGCAAAAGCATTGCCATCATGGAATTCAGATTAATCCGGTCAAAAAAGTGCCAAATTGACATTAACGAATGAGTAATACCTCCAGTCGTTTTTTCAGTTCTTCTCCGGAAAGTGATTGCGCTCGGATCACACCGTCCAATACTAAAAAGTTATAGGGTAGGTAGGTGACACCCCAGGAATCGGAAACGACTCCATTCAGCCTTCCGGTATCAATCAACTGAACATCCCAATGAAGCCGGTCATTGATGATGGCTTTTTTCCAAATTGTTTTACTGGAATCCAGGGAAACGCCTACCACGGTTAACTTGGACAAATCAGTTTGTGCCGTATCCAGTTGACGCAGGATTCGGTTGAGCTCGACGTTTCGTTGCCGGCAGGGCTGACACCACGATGCCCAAATCTCGACGAGCACCACACCTGATTGACCTGGGATCTGGCAGGCAATATTCTGCGCATCCGGCAAGGTGATGATAGGCAAGGAATCTCCCGTGAAAGGGGTTTGAGCCCGAAGAGGCAGCAGCAAACTTGCTAGAAGAACGGCGAGGGCGATTCGATTCATCGTCCCGAAATCTTACTGATTATCCAGCCGGATAATTTCTGCACCAATAGCATTTAACCGGTGCTCGATGTTTTGGTATCCGCGGTCTATTTGTTCGATGTTGTGAATGAGACTCACACCATCGGCGCTCATGGCCGCAATCAAAAGCGAAACCCCGGCCCGAATATCCGGTGAAGTCATTTGAATACCGCGAAGCTGAACACGCCGATTCAGTCCCATAACCGTTGCACGATGCGGATCACACAGGATGATTTGCGCTCCCATGTCGATCAGGTTATCGACGAAAAACAGTCGGCTCTCAAACATCTTCTGATGAATCAAGACATTGCCTTTAGCCTGCGTACACATTACGAGAATAACACTCAAAAGGTCCGGTGTTAAGCCCGGCCAAGGAGCATCGGCAATGGTCATCATCGATCCATCGATAAAGCTTTCAATTTCGTATTCGTGGTTATCAAAAATGTGAAGATCGTCCCCTTCGGCTCGGAAGTTCACCCCAAGACGACGGAAGGTTTCGGGGATGACCCCGAGATCATCCAATCCCACATTTTTCAAACGGATATCCGAGTCTGTAAGAGCTGCCATCGCAATGAAGCTGCCCACCTCAATCATATCCGGCAACATGGTGTGTTCACAACCGCCCAGTTTGTCTACCCCCTCGATGGTAATCAAGTTGGATCCCACACCGGAGATCTTTGCTCCCATGCGGTTCAACATCTTGCACAGTTGCTGAACGTAAGGCTCGCAGGCGGCATTATAAATCTGCGTGGTTCCCTCGGCCAGGGTAGCGGCCATCACTACGTTAGCCGTTCCGGTTACGGATGCTTCGGGAAGAAGCATGTAGGCTCCTTTTAATCGGTCGGCTTCGATTTGATAAAAATTATCATCCCGAAGGAATTTGAATTCCGCACCTAATTTTTCAAATCCAATGAAGTGAGTATCGAGCCTTCGGCGGCCAATTTTATCGCCACCGGGACTTGGAATATATCCTTTGCCAAAGCGCGCCAGCAGTGGCCCAATGATCATGACGGATCCGCGTATTGAACCGGCTTTTTTACGAAACTCCGGACTGTGGAGGTATTCCAGATCGATGTTGGCAGCGTTGAATCGGATGGATCCTTCGCCCAGATGAGTGGTGGAAACACCCAATCCTTCCAGCAAATCAATGAGTCGCTGAACATCCCGAATGTTTGGAATATTGTTGACAGTGATATCCTGATCTGAAAGCAGGACTGCCGATAAGATTTGAAGCGCTTCGTTTTTGGCGCCTTGTGGTGTGAGTTCTCCTTTGAGGGTATGGCCACCTACAATTTTAAACGTCCCCATGATTCGTGCTTAACGATTTTTTCTTGGCTTCTTTTTCTTGAAATTCTTGTTGCGGTTGTTGTTGTTACTGTTGTTGTTCCGTGGTCTGTTACCGCCTTTTTCGATGTAAATCTCCAGATCGTCTTCCTGAAGATTCAACTGCCCCTTAGACAACATCTTCATGTGCTGGATTACCGTGTTTTTATCGAGGTTCTCATCGTTCCAGTTCCGTGATGAATTCACCATAAACGAGGCAATGTAATTCATCAATGCCCGGCGCACATCGCCATCTTCCAAATCATTGGCTTGTTCCACCATGTGTTGAAGATTCCGGCCGTAGAAGCGGAATTTGATCAACTCGTCCTTGTACGGAATGGGATTGGGTTTTTGGTTCACCTCTTCCTGAACCGGTGTAGGATAAGGACTGTCAATGTCCAACGCGTATTCGGAAATGATTTGCAAATGGTCCCACAACTTCTGTTCGTAGTTATCGAGCTCCTTCACCTGAGGATTCAAACTAATCATAACCTGAACAATCCCCTCAGCCAGCTTGGTGCGCTTTTCCCGATCATCCACTTCCATCAATCTACCAACCATCATCTGGATGATCCGACCGTATTCGCCAAGCACCATAGGTACCTCCTGCGTATTGTAAACCATGCCGTGTTCCATGGGACAAATATACCCATTCAGAACGGTGGCTACAGACGTTATTTCAACACTCCGATCTCCCTCTAAGAATGCCACAGAAATGTTATCTGAATGTTAAGGAATTGTAACCAAGACTTGGAAAGGCCGGATTTTTTTTTCTAACTTGCTAATCACATCTAAGTAAAAACGTATGAAAAGTAAGTTGTACAGTATACTGTTGACTTGCCTATGCCTTGTTTTTGGCCAATCGGTACTGGCCCAAAGCAGGGCAATTTCAGGTAAGGTTACAGACGGAACAAACAAAGAACCACTCCCTGGAGTGACCATTCAGGTACCGAGCACCAATGTCGGCACGATCTCAAACGCCGACGGATCCTACAACATCACCGTCCCCGAAGGAAGCACCACCTTGCGCTTCTCGTATTTGGGTTACAAGACCGTTGATTTGCCCATTGGTACATCCAACACCATTAACCTCGGTATGGAGGAGGATGTCATGGGTCTTGACATGGTAGTAGTAACGGCCCTTGCCATTAAAAAAGAGGTCAAGTCGCTTGGTTATTCCACTGAAAATGTAGGTGGTGATGCCCTCTCGTCATCAGGAGAAGCGAATGTGATTCAAGGGCTTGCGGCAAAATCTGCCGGTATCCAGGTAGTTGGATCCGGTGGTACGCCGGGTACGTCATCCAAAATCCTCATCCGGGGTAATTCGTCGTTTACCCGAACCAATGAACCCTTAATTGTGGTAGATGGTGTTCCCATCGACAATTCTCAGGGAAACATCAATTCATCGCTTGCGAGTGATTACCCGTTTAACGCCGGTCTTGGTGGCGTGAATTCAGGTAACCGGGCGCTGGATTTGAATCCGGACGACATTGAGTCGGTAACCATTCTAAAAGGCCCAGCCGCCGCTGCACTCTACGGTGCACGTGCCGGAAACGGTGCCATCATCTACACTACGAAGGGTGCCAAAGGCGGCAAACTTCGTGCGATGTACACGTCCAGCGTTGAGATTTCGCAGGTCAACAAAATGATTGAATTGCAAGACAAGTATGCCAGTGGAGGATCTCCCGCCAGTGGACCCGGAACAGATGCCGACGTAGCCGATTATGGCCCGGATGGTGTTTGGTTCACGGACGATGACGTGAGTTTGGGAACACCTTACAGCTGGGGACCTGAACTTACAGGAGCTGCCATTGACAACGTTGGAAACTTCTTCCAAAACGGAATCTCAACCAACAACAACCTGTCTATGACCGGTGGCTCCAACAACAATTCATTCCGATTCTCCATTGGACGGAACAACACATCCGGTGTGATTCCTAACAGTGAATACAATCGGACGTCGTTGCGCTTGTCGGCCGAATCAAAAATCTCCGACAACTTTACAGTGAATAGTTCGGCGAACTATGTAAAGTCAGGTGGTACACGGGTTCAAAATGGAAGTAACCTCGCCGGGGTAATGCTGGCTTTAATGCGGGCACCACGGGACTTTGACCTGATGGGTAAGGGCGAAACCGGATACCTCACATCAGCCGGTTATCCTCGCAATGCGTTCTATGCCTATGACAATCCGTTCTATTCGGTGAATCACAACACGAATTTGGAGAACACCGATCGGGTCATTGGTAACGTGGGTATGAACTATGCACCTCTTCCCTGGCTGGACATTACCTATCGCCTCGGAGCCGACGTATATTCCAATCGTCGTCAGCAGCGATTTGGCATTCACTCCTGGCAGCCGGATCCCGGACCAGTTGGAGAAATGGAAGAATACACCAGCAACTTCAGTCAGATTTATAGCGACCTGTTGATCGGCTTAAAGAAAAAATTCAATGCCGATCTGGAGGGACACATCACCTTGGGTAACAACCTGTGGCATACCAGCACGAAGGACATTTACTCCCGTGGTAGATCTATGAATGTTCCTGATTTCTACAATTTGTCCAACTTCACCGAGTTGTACACCAACAATGCGGAAGAGATTACCCGAACGGCAGCCTTGTTCTTTGATGGTGGACTTGAATACAAGAACTGGTTGTATGTAAACGCATCCGGACGTAATGAATGGTCATCAACCTTCGGTGCCAACAAGAACAACTTCTTCTATCCGGCGGTGAACACCTCGATCATCTTCACCGAACTGGTTAAAATACCAAATCTGTCATTTGGTAAACTGCGATTGGGCTATGCCGAGTCCGGTATTTCACCTCCGGCTTACTCATCCCATACGTATTATGAGCGTCAAAGCTATACCGACGGTTTTACCGGTGGTTTGGGATACCCCTACCTTGGACAGAATGGATTTAGCCTGAGTGATGCCATTGGTAATCCCGATTTACGTCCTGAGCGTCAAAAAGGAATGGAGTTCGGACTTGACCTGCGATTCTTCACCGGACGATTAAATCTGGATCTCACCTACTACAACCAAAAATCGGTTGACATCCTGATGCTCCAACCTATCTCCGCTTCAACCGGATTTACCAATATCTACACAAATGCTGGTGAGATGGTGAACAAAGGATGGGAAATCACCCTGGGAGGTACCCCGGTTAAAGCCAAAGACTTTACGTGGGACATCAATCTGACCTTCACCAAAAACACCAACGAAGTGTTAAAATTGGCTGAGGGTGTGGACGAAATCAATATCGAAACAGCGTTCTCATCCATTGGTTCGTACGCCATTGTTGGCGATCCTTACGGAGCACTGTATGGAACGCAGTGGAAACGAGCTGCCGACGGACAATTACTCATCAACCCAAATACTGGCTTGCCCATCATTGATGGTCAGCGTGGTAACATTGGAAATCCATTCCCGGATTGGTTGATGAACATCCGAAACAGCTTTAAGTACAAGCAATTCCGATTGAGTGCCCTTTTGGACATTCGCCAGGGAGGCGACATCTGGGCTGGAACGTATGCTCGATTGACTCGTCACGGAGCTACGGCCATCACCGAGGATCGAAATGAAAAAATGATCATAGAAGGTGTTCTGGCTGATGCCAATGGTGAATCAACTGGCCAGGCGAATAACATCGAAATTTCCAAGTGGCAGTACTATGTGAACTACCTGGGTGATTTTGGCGCTTCTGAATCGTCGGTTTATGACGGATCATGGGTGCGTTTGCGTGAGTTAACCCTCAGCTATGATTTCAAATTGAAAAGCAGTGTTCCCGTTATCCGGTCACTCAACGTATACGCAACAGGTAGAAACCTATGGTTAAGCACCAATTATCCCGGTATTGACCCAGAAACCAGTTTGACCGGTTCAGGTTCCAATGTAAACGGGTTTGACTACTTCAATAACCCTGGAACCAAGTCATACATCTTCGGTGTAAAAGTTGGATTTTAATTAAAGGAGGAAACAGAAATGAAAACAAAAGCACTAATAGGACTTTTAGCAACGGGTTTATTTTTAAGCGGTTGCAGCAAGTTTGTTGAAGATTACGATGTATCACCCAACTACCCGGGTGAAGTCAATGCGGCGTTGTTAACCACCAATGCACAAGTGGCTTTGTTTGCCACTTACAACGGACAGTTGGCACGTACCACCTCCATTTGGACCCAGCAACTGGCGGGTACCGATGCACAAATGATTGATCACGCTTCATACCGATTGTATGAAGGTGACATCCAGAATGAATGGGATGTGATCTATAAAGACGGGCTTGAAGCGTGTCGGGATTTGATCAATAACTACAGTGATGGTAATCCCCATTACCGGGGAATTGGTCAGGTGCTGGAATGTATGTTCCTGGGTGTGGCCACGGATCTTTGGGGTGATGTTCCCAATACCAACGCCATCAAAGGAACAGATGATTTGAACCCAACCTTCGATACTCAGGAGGATGTGATCAAATACATTCAATCCAATCTGGATGCCGCTATTACCAACCTAAAGACGGACGCAGCGGCCAATTCACTCACCCCATCTACGGATGATTTGGTGTACGGAGGGGATGCAGCGGCCTGGATCAAAGCAGCCTATACGTTGAAAGCCCGATATGCCATGCGTATAACACATAAGTCGTCTACGGCCTCATCCGATGCTTTGTCGGCCCTGGCAAACGGCATCGCGAGTTCGGACGACGATATGATGGCGGCCTTTGGAACAAAAGGAACCGAACTCAACACCTGGTTTGCGTTTGAGACAGCACGTCCGGGCTATTTGAGAATGGGCAAGCCCTTTGTGGATGAGTTAACAGCCAATAACGACCCCCGACTGTCCTTTTATGCTGCCAAAGATACGGGTGACATATATCGCGGTGCAGTGATCGGCAGTGGAGATGCCACGGCTTCTCCAATTGGCTCGTACCTACAAAGCTTATCGTTCCCGTTGATTAGCTACGTTGAAGCCAAATTCATCGAAGCGGAGGCACAGTTTGCGAACGACAAAGGCAAATCAGCCGAGGCCTTCAACGATGCTGTTAAGGCATCCTTAATGGCGGTTACGGGCGCTAATGATTCCGCCTTTGTGGCGAATGTGGCGAGTGAAACCGCCGGAAGCATCAACCTTGACAAAATTTATGCGCAGAAACATGTGGCACTGTTTGGTCAGATTGAGGCGTACAATGAATGGCGTAAAGGAGATATTCCGGTACGAACACCCAATCCTCAGGGCGTGATTACAACCATCCCGGTTCGTTATCCAACTCCGTTGGAAGAACGGTTGTACAACACCAATGCGGTGGTGGTTCATGACTTAAGTCAAAAAGTCTGGTGGGATAATTAACGACTGATTACACATACTTTTCAGAAGCCGTCCGGATTACCCGGACGGCTTTTTTGATGGCTGAAAATTGGTTTTTACGAATTGATTCAGATGATAGACGATATTAGATCGGAGATCAGAGTTCTGAGTTTTACTCTTTGAACTGAGCCTTTGGTCTTTGAGTTTTGATCTTTGAATTAACCATTGCGCTTCGCTTGGTTAACTAGTGACAGCGTTCGGAGAATTAAGCAGGTTAATGTTCTTGAAAACGGCGAACTTTCCTGGGGGAAGGGGCAAATGCATCCCTACAAAATTTCGACTAGATCACCGATAGCGTTGGGTAAAATAATTGGCGGCTAACAACTTTTTTACCCGCCAGAAGACTTGATGAGTTTTGAAAGAGGAATTTCTCAATCAAACTTGATGCAGATGTTCTTAGGTTCGGTGAAGAATCGTAGGGCTTCCCATCCACCTTCCCGACCAACACCCGAACTTTTCACACCGCCAAATGGTGTTCTCAGGTCTCGCACCAACCAACAGTTCACCCAAACGATTCCGGATTTTAGTTGATCCGCCACGCGATGTGCTCGCCGGACATTCTCTGTCCAAACCGTTGCGGCCAACCCGTAGGTGGTAGAATTGGCCAGGGCAATGGCTTCCTCTTCCGTATCAAATGGTTGCAGGGTAACCACAGGTCCAAAAATCTCCTCCTGATTGGTTCGGCATTGCTCATGCAATCCTTCTATCACCGTAGGTCGTAGGAACCACCCGTTGGCAAATTCTCCAGAGAGTTTCACTTCTTCACCTCCCGTCAGAATCCTTCCACCTTCTTCCTGAGCCAGTTGGATATAACTTTTAACCTTTTCAAAGTGGGGTTGGGACACCAAGGCTCCCATTCGGTTGTTTTCATCCATGGGATCACCCACCTTGAATTCCGATACCCGACGCACAAACTCATCGCGGAAACGCTCATAAATTCCGCGTTGGATATACATCCGTGAACCACACAAACAAATTTGCCCCTGGTTGGCAAAAGACGAGTTCAAACTCGTGGCAATAGCCTTATCAAAATCACAATCATCGAATATGATGTTGGGGTTCTTCCCACCCAACTCCAAACTCAATTTCTTAAACATAGGCGCCGCCGTTCGGGCAATGGTTGCACCGGTCACGGTACCTCCCGTAAAGGAAATCATAGGGATGTCAGGGTGTTCCACCATGGCATTACCCACTTCTGCACCTAAGCCATGGACGATGTTGAAAACACCCGCCGGCATGCCGGCTTCATTGCATAATTCGCCCAACAAGTAGGCGGTCATGGGAGTCACTTCACTGGGCTTGGCCACCACCGTATTTCCAGCGGCCAATGCCGGGGCCACCTTCCAACTGAACAAGTAGAGCGGCAAATTCCAGGGCGAAATACATCCCGCCACGCCAATGGGCTTGCGAGTGGTATAATTGATAATCGTGTCGCTGGTGCGATGACTTTCAGAGGCAAAATGTTGAATGGCCGTGGCAAAAAACCGGAAGTTATCACGTGCTCTGGGGATGTCAACTTCCTTGGCCAGCCAAAGCGGCTTGCCGTTATCACGGCTCTCGGCTTCCGCCAATCGATCCAGGTTTTGATCGATGAGTTCAGACAATCGGTATAGAATCTTTGAACGCTTTTCCAAACGCATGGAACTCCATTCCGGAAAGGCTGCTTTAGCTGCATCGGCAGCCAGTTTAACATCCTCCGCACCGGAACGTGGAATGGTGCTGTACACCCGACCCTTCGCCGGTTCATAGTTATCCAGGTGCTCTCCACCAACCGGATCCATGTAGCGTCCGTTTATAAAATTCTGAATCTTAATCATACCTCGGCCTATAGGGCCTCAAAGGTAGAACAATGAACCTGTTTTAGAAGTACCGGTTCAAGGTCACTCCGCTGGATAACCATCGCAGGCGTTGATTGAAATCAATGTGCGTACTCTGCATCATTGAACTACCCGATACTGAACCGCGAATCACCCAATGCGAGGTTAACCGGTAGCCGATATCCACGCCACCGCCTAAAGAAAGCAAATTGTGATGTTTAGACATATCCCCGGTTTCCAAGGGTAGTCCTCCCGGGCTCAGGTCGATGTAATTACCACTCCAGGACCGTAACATATGTATTTCGGGTCGGATCCAACTTCGTAGTTCTACACGACCCCAATCATGAATATATCCCAACCGTATGGGCACATTCAAATACGATAGCCTAACCTGACCTGTATTTTGCGCGTTGACCTGGGTAGTTGTAACCGTTGTATCCTTTGGCCTGCCAATTAGCACAACCTCTTGTCCATCAACGATGAACCGATCTTGTAAAATTTGGAGTGGTCCTTCCGAAACGGTATACAATTTCACCTCATACGCTATCGGGTAGTCATATTCATCCATAAACTGAGTGAGACCAATCCCGGATTCCAGGAAAAAATGCCGACTGGAAATTCCTACATAGAAGCGACGCGATTGAAGTGTTTTGATGGCTTCATGTTCCTTCCGGTAGGCCTCATTGGCGGGAGTAGGAAGCTCCAATTTTTTAGATCGATGTACGGAAAAATCCAGATCCATTCCAGAATAGAACATGACTCTTCGGTGCTTTGGTGCAGATGGTTTTTGAACACCGTTGAGTTGAAAAAAAGATTCCCCAAATGACCAGCCGTAAAACGGCCTTTCCAATAGATCTATGGCGTCAAACACCGGAAGGGTATACCCAAGCTCTTGATGAGATGATTCGTTCGTTGTTTCGGCGACACCAGGTGGTGGACTCTTTTTTGGATGGAAGTCCTTTCCATTTTCGGGTGAACCCATTGTGGGTGTACCGTGGCCAGCACCCGTATCCATAGCAAGGCTCCCTGAGCCATCTGCTGAATGGCTTTGAGAAGCTTGATCCTGAATGAATGACCCATCATCCGCCGTTACCGAGTTTGCAGGATATTCTTGATTCCTGTTCCCGCGAGAGGAGCGGTGTTCCTGTGGGTTGATGATTTGGCCATTCTCGGCCATCGAATCCGAGCCCTGATTGGTCTGTGGCAACAGAAAGGCCAGCAAACACAGCAGTACAAGAATGCTATCCAGCAAAAAGCCAAATGGCTTCTTCCCTTTTGGCAACGACCCGGCAACCTGATTCCACAAGGCCGTATCCATGGGATAGTCCTTATGGACGCCGTCCCGGAACAGATGGTCTATATTTTTTCCGTTCTCCTTCATTTCGATACGGATACTTTTTGTTCTTCTTCCATCAGCATCGCCTGCAATCTCTTGCGGGCCCTGGACACATACCATTTCGTGGTGCCAACCGGCAGGTTCAACAGCTGACTAATTTCAGGATGACTATACCCATCAATGGCAAACAAATTAAAAATGTGCCCCTCCGGTTCCGGTAATTCCCGAATCATTCGGATCAGATCATCGGCTTGCAAACCGGTATCTGCAGGCACCTGTATGTCCAGGTTGGATGCTGAAATATCATCGTCAACCATGTCCAACTGACGATTTTTGTGGTGCGATCGATATCGATCGATCAAATGATTGATCGCAATGGTTTTTACCCAGGGTAGAAAAGGCCGACTAACCTCATAGTCTGAAAGCCGATCAGCAATTTTTAAAAAGATTTCATTCAGAGCCAGTCCGGCCTCATCATAATCCCTGTGATATCGAATACAGATATTCATCAAATAGCTAAAAAGGGACTGATAGAGCGCGGAAAATCCGCGCTCTTTGCCTTGAAGGCATTGTTGCAGTACATGATGATCAATCCCCTGGTACATGTAGGTTGATCCCCGTGGGGAATCATCTTATTCTCCTTTCACAAAACGCAATCTGGTAAGATTACTACCGTCTTCGGCGGTTAAAATATACATGCCGTTTGGCAAGTCGGATACATTCAGGATGTTGCTGAGATGCTCAAAGTTGTCTGCTCGATACACTTCTACCCCATTCATCGTAAAGATCTGGATGGCAACGGTGGATTTAAAGTCGGGCAGATCCAATCTCAATTGTCCGGACGTTGGGTTCGGGTAAACCGATCCTTGCGCCACATTGAGCTTTCCAATGCTGTTAAAGTCCTCGATAACTTCGACATCAAATCCATCTGCCTTGAGCAATTTACCCGTGGAATCCATACCAATGGAATCACAGTACGTCACCGAACAACGGTAGTTTTGATCGCTTACCGTCAAACAGATTTCATAGTATCCAAAGGTATTGAAGTGATGACTTGGGTTTCGCTTGGTACTGTACTTGGAGCTATCGCCGAAGGTCCACAAATAGGTATGACCGGATAGGTTACTGGACTGATTAATTAAGTACACCTTGTATTTAACGCTGGTATCAATGGCCACCTTGAAGGATGGATGACATCGGATGGAATCAACAAAAATGGTTTGGCACATGCTATCGGAACATCCGCTGCTGTTGGCAATAGATAAACAAACCGTGTAGTAACCCGGATTTTTATAGGTGTGCTGAGGTTCAAACTTGGTACTTGTATTTCCATCGCCAAAATCCCAATAGTAACTACCGGCCGCCTGCGATCGATTGGCAAAGTAGATGGTTAAATTGTATTGCTGGTGGCCAAAATCGGCTTTGCAATTAGCGGTATTCACCGTGTCTACATGCACCGTATCGCATTTCTGCGAGGTGCAGTTATTAATGGAATCGGTAACAATCAGACATGCGTAGTAGTTGTTTGGAGCCTTATACACATGGGTTGGATTTTTTTGGGTCGATGTAGTTCCATCACCAAACACCCAGAAGTAGCTCACACCCGCCGTATTGGGCGATGACGCATTAACAAATTCCACCGTATCCTTCGTGATGATGGTCTTATATGCAGCCTGACAATTTGTTCGGGGATTGATCACAATGGTTTTGCAGGTGGAATCAAAACAATTTGTGATGGTGTCGTAATAACTCAAACAAACATAGTAGGTGGTTGGCTGACCTGTTTTCTTGTAGATATGGGTGAAACTATCGGTGCTGTAGGTATTCCCGTCACCCATATCGAAGGTGATGTACGATCGAGAGGATCTCGATGTGGTGTTCTGAATGTCAATCGAATCACCACGAACGGTGTAGGTAAAATCAGCACTGCATGCGAGACACGAGCAATTTACCGTAATGGTCATACACGATGAATCCATACAGGTTCGTGCCGAATCATACACCACGTGGCACAAGGTATAGGTTCCATTTTTTTGATAGTGGTGATAGGCGGTTTGCTTCCCCTGGTACGATGTTCCATCTCCAAAACTCCAATAGTGATCAAAGTTTCCTGACTTACCCACGATTAAGAACGTGGAGGAATCATTCATATAAAAACCATAGGAAAACGTGGCATCGCATTGCGCCGAAGCCACGGAACCCCCAAAGCCCATGAAGGCAAGAGCGAGTAAAGTATAAAGTCGTTTCATATTCGTCTGTTTACCTATCGGTACGGAATATCTGAACGAGCGGTTGGTGATCCATCAAAAAAAGTTCGAGATTTTCAAAAAGATGACAAATGAAAAAGGCAGCCGAACCGACTGCCTTTATACTACTACTTAATGCTTGATTAATCTATTTGACTACTGTGGCCTGTTTCGCAACAGACAAATTTCATGTTCATACTACTGTATCGCTATCGGGATACAAGTCTGTTTTGGGAAGCATATGGTCCGAAGATTTCGGAATGCAATCGGGAACTTTTCTACTGCGACCGATCTCCATGCGCTTGTACTTCTATAGGTCAATTCAAATGCCACGGTATGCCAAAACACTAAACGACTGAAAAACAGCCACTTGACACCTGGTGCCATCAAAGAGGTTTTCCACACCCGTCCCAAATCGAGACGGATTTCCGTATTTTTTTCCGAAATGTGGAATCAGCTCAAAGA
The DNA here is from genome assembly GCA_020635355.1 of Flavobacteriales bacterium. Taxonomy (GTDB): domain Bacteria; phylum Bacteroidota; class Bacteroidia; order NS11-12g; family UBA9320; genus WGNA01. The sequence goes on along the minus strand of JACJZW010000002.1, from coordinate 265,924 downwards.
TCTGAGCAGGGCATTCATGGATACTTCTGAGTTAATCAGATCGCGCAGGGCATTCACCGGCACCCGACGTTGTTCCATGGTATCCCGCAACCGGATGGTGACCGTTTGATCGGTCAAACTCTCATGATCAATCGTAATGCACACTGGTGTTCCAATGGCATCCTGACGGCGATAGCGCTTGCCAATACTGTCTTTCTCTTCATAGTAACAGGCAAAGTCCAGCTTCAGATCATCAAAGATGGCCCGACCCATTTCCGGCAAACCATCTTTCTTTACCAACGGCAAGATGGCACATTGATACGGTGCCAGCGCCGGCGGCAAGGCCAGAACCGTTCGCTCTTCACCACCTTCAACCTGCTCGGTTCGCAGGGAATCCGACAATAAAACGAGGAACATCCGATCCAAGCCAATGGAGGTTTCTACCACATACGGTACATAGTTTTCATTGCGCTCCGGATCGAAGTACTGGATTTTCTTCCCGCTGAATTCCTGATGTTGGCCCAAATCGAAGTCAGTCCGGGAGTGAATCCCTTCCACCTCCTTAAAGCCAAATGGAAATTCGAATTCGATGTCGACCGCGGCATTGGCGTAGTGCGCCAATTTGATGTGATCGTGGTATCGGTATTTGGCGGCATCAATTCCCAAATTCTTGTGCCACGCCAATCGCTTTTCTTTCCAGTATTCAAACCAATCCATCTCGGTTCCGGGCTGAACAAAGAATTGCATCTCCATTTGTTCAAATTCCTTCATCCGCATGATGAATTGCCGGGCAACAATCTCATTCCGAAATGCCTTACCCGTTTGTGCGATACCAAAGGGTAACCGCATCCGACCCGTCTTCTGTACATTGAGGTAATTCACAAAAATGCCCTGTGCCGTTTCCGGTCTGAGGTAGATCTGCGACTCGCCATCGGTGGCGCTCATTTGGGTGCTGTACATCAGGTTGAACTGCCGTACGTCCGTCCAGTTCCGGCTGCCCGAGATCGGGCAAACGATGTTTAGCTCTTCAATCAACCCCTTCAATCGATCCAGGTCACCGGAATCCATTGCCGACTTCATCTCACCATTGATGTAATCGATGGTTTGTTGACTGCGTTGAACATTGGGATTGGTGGCGCGGAATTGGGCCTCGTCAAAGGAATCGCCAAATCGCTTCCGTCCCTTCACTACTTCCTTCTCGATCTTCTGCACGTATTTCTCAACATGCTCTTCGATCAACACATCGGCGCGGTAGCGCTTTTTCGAATCCTTGTTATCGATCATCGGATCGTTGAATCCATCCACGTGTCCGCTTGCCTTCCAAACCTTAGGATGCATGAAGATGGCCGAGTCAATCCCAACGATGTTTTCGTTGAGCTGGACCATGCTTTTCCACCAATAGGTTCGGATGTTATTTTTCAGGGCTACTCCATTCTGACCGTAGTCGTAAACGGCAGCCAGTCCGTCATAAATTTCACTTCCCTGAAAAACAAACCCATACTCTTTGGCATGGGAAATCACGTGTTTGAATTGATCTTCTGACATCGTTGGATTAAAACGGCAAAGTTAATCCGATGATCCGATTGACGAAGGGAATCCCACCGCTTGTGAATCCGCTTCTACCGTTACTGAGTTGGCAGTTACAATACAACGTTTTTAGATGTTCCTTTCCACTATGAATGATCGGAAAATATCCATTGCCACACCGTGTCATGAAAACTGGGACAGCATGACACCAAGCGAACAAGGTCGCTTTTGCTCCAAATGCTCCAAGACCGTTTTGGATGCCACCCAATTCTCCGATCAGGACGTCATCCAGAAATTTGACGACTACCACGGCAACCTGTGCATTCGGATTGAAACCGAACGATTATACACGCCTGCCTCCCCCAAACCCCGGATATCCATTTTCAAAACCGTGGCGGCCTCCCTCCTTCTCTTTCTCCTAAAAATCCCACTGGTAAAAGCCGTTCTGCCACAACCGTCCGATTCAATTCCTACTCCGGACTCCATCCCCGACATCAAACGCATCACCATTAAGGGGCAGGTGTTGGATTCCTTCCAGGGAAAAGAGCCCATGCCGTTTGCCAACATCGCCGTAAAACAAGGTGATTCCACCCTGAACGGCACCTTCTCCGATTTGAACGGCTATTTCTCCATCACCATTGATTTCGTACCCGATCCATCCAAAAAGCTGTGGTTGGAATGCGAATACCTCGGCTTTCAAAAATTCTCCAAAGTGTTGAACCCCAACATGAGTGCGATTGATTCTACGGTGTACATGAAGGAGGAATCCATTGATCTGCGGGTGATTGAGATTGTTCGCGATCGAGATGTACAAGGAAGGATGGTGATTACCATGGGTGGTGGTATGATGGGCGCGATGAGTGTTGAACGAGCCGACCTTGATTTACTCAAGCCATACGATACCAAGACCTACACCTCAGAAGAACTGGAACGCTATAACCTGCGGTGGTAACGCAGTGGTCAGGCTTTTTTAGTAGATTTACGGAAAGTCTTTCCCATGAAATCCATCTACATCATCCTCATTGGCTTCCTATTTACCCAATGTGGCAGCACCGCCAGCGAACAAAGCGATCATGATTCTGAGCCGTTGGCAACTGAAGCCGAATCCGCCACAGAAGCAGAAAACACCGCATCGGCGCAAGCCACTGAAACCAAACCGGCAGATGCCTTATTCGACGTCAAAGCCGGCAAAATCACCTTTGTGTACTCCGGTAAATGGACCGGCACGGAAACAGCCTGGTTTGACCAATACGGAAAACGATGTGTTCTGGAACAAGACATTCAGCAATCGGCCAAAAACCACTTCCGGGGACGCAAGACCTGGACCGGTTCCAAGGAAGGCAGCCTGAATTGCAAGTACGAGGAATACGGCATGACGCTGAATGAATGTCAACCTTCGATTATCCGTATAAAAGAAACCGAACTGAGCCTATTGGCACACGGTGATACCATCCAGCTCTCCTATGGCTACGACCGCGTGGGTAAAAAGACCATCGCCGGAAAAGAAGCCGACGGATGGAAAAGTAAAAGCGGACCCAACACGGGTTATGTGTGGAAGGGTATTGATTTGGAAATGGATAATCTTGGAGTGATTCGCACGGCCACATCCGTTGAAGAAATTGATGCCATTCCCGAAGAACTGTTCGCCGTTCCCGACGGTTGCAAGATGAAGTAGCCCCCTACTTCACAACCTTACCGTTGACGTATTCATACCGACCGCCGGATAGTTCCCGCCACACCACGATGTAGAAATACAAATCGGTGGCGGAGCAATTCCAGCACGGTACCACCTCGATGGTTTTCCGCGTAATTCCGCCTACTTCAGCCGGAATCACTGTTCCCATCTTCCCATAGTAACCGCCCCGATTCACGCGATAATGGGTAGCCACATAGGGATCGGCGCCAGCCTGACTGGCAATGAGCCCGTCTTCCATGGCGTATACCTCCACCAACAGTCGTTGCTTGGTGGCCGCATTGCGTTCAACGGCATACCGCACCTCATACCGTCCGTTGGACTTAAATTTATACTCCAATCCTACATAGGCCTCCGGCTCCTTACTGAGCTGTTCCCGAAGTAATTCCTTCGTTTTTGCCTGAGCATTGGCCAACGAATAGGGAAGGATGGTATAGGTGATTTCCTTTTCATTCACCCAAATCTGCGGGGAATGATAGGATTGAACAATGGCCTTTTCAATGGCCAGTGAGGTCTCATTGATGTATGGATCCTCGTATTTAAAGTGCGTGGGAAGCGCCAGGATGGAATCCCCCATTTCTTCTGCAACCGTTGAAAAAACCGGAATACCAAACCGACCACATCCGCCGCAATTGGTGGACGTAAACAGATGGAGCAAGGGTCGGTATTGCTTGTCTATGGACACCTCCGGTTGAGATGATTCGGCTACTGGCTCCTGTGTTTGCGCATCGTCCTTACAGGATGAAAACGCCATCAATACCAAGGCCGTAAACGCTACCAATCGATTCATGTGAGCAATTTAGGTAATGGGTCGGTGCGCGGGCCGATTCATGACGACCTTTGAATAAAAACTGACGTTTTGAATTCACCGTTCACAATTTTAACCGATGCGGCATTAATGACGATGTAACTTTGAATTAGTATAATTGGAATTGATGAACCGCCTCCTCGCCTGCCTTCTTTTTCTCTTGATCTTCCCCGAGTTTTCATCGGCTCAACGGCGCATATTGGAACGTGCCGAGCGGGCGATCTTTCAATTCAACTATCAGGAAGCCCGTGAAGAACTCAAGCTCTATTTGACCAAGAATAACAACGCGGAAGACAATGCGTATAAGATGATGACAGCGCGGGTGTATGGCGATCCGGAATCGCCATGGTACAACCCCGACTCGGCCTATAAGATCATGATGAGCATCTTTTACTACCCCACGACGTACGATGAAAAAATCGATGCGGTGGTGTGCAAGAGCTTTGAAGCGTGTGAGGATACCATCCGTTCCCGGAAAGAACAATATGCCGGTGCGATACTTCAGCGGGAGATCGACCGCCACTCGGTAACCGGTATCGAGAATTTCATCAAGCGATTCAGCGAGCACGATGAGCTGGTGGAGAAGGCTCAAACGCAGTTGCACGAAATGGAATTTCAGAAGGCTAAGAAGGCTGATAAGTTGCTCCTGTACGATCAGTTCATTGAAAAATATCCGGATGCCGATCAGGTGGGTGAAGCCTATCGGGCCATGGAAACCCTCAAATACGAACGCGCCGTGCGGCGTAATACCGTACGCGATTACGAGCAATTTCTGGAGGATTATCCCAAGACCGAATACCGCGCAGCCGTGATGGATCACATCCGGGATGTGCGCTGGGCATATTGTGTGAAGGGAAACGATGTGGAACGATACCGGGAGTTCAAGACCCATTATCCGAATTCGATCTACCAGCAATCAGCCGATAGCGCCATCCGCGAACTGCAATGGAAGCAGGTACGTCAGGTGCATGAATCGGCGTATTACCGATGGTATTTGCGGGAATACCCCAAAGACGATCACACTGCGGAAGCCAATCGGTTGATGCATGACACACGTTGGAGCGAAGTTCAAACCGCCGATCAACTCACCGAATACGAAGCTTTTGTCCGCGAATTTCCGGATTCACCGCAGGTGAGATCGGCACAAGCCCGAATCGAAGAACTCAAACATGAAAGCCTTTCCGAAACACCTGAGGATCATTAATGGATTATTGACCCTTATCCTGATCTCCAACTGGGGATGTACGTCCTCCACTCAACCAACCACTGAACCGGTGGTGCAGCATGACACCATTTACGTAACCGATTCCTACAAGGTCACCGGCGTGGGAGGCATCTTCTTTAAATCCAACGATCCGCAGCAGAGTCGGAATTGGTATGCGGAGCACCTGGGCTTATCCATCAATGAATACGGAAGCTTATTTGAATATCGGGAAGGTCGGAACCCGGAGCAAAAGGCCTATTTGCAGTGGAGTCCGTTTGGTACCAAAACCACCTACTTTGAGCCTTCGTCAAAAGATTTCATGATTAATTTCAGGGTTGGGGATTTGGAACGACTAGTGAGTGAACTTCAGCAAAACGGCGTGACGGTTCTGGACACCATTGAGACCTATGAATACGGCAAGTTTGTGCACATTCTGGATCCCGACAGTGTCAAGATTGAATTGTGGCAACCGGCCGATTCAACGTTCACGGCGCTGTATGAAGGCAAAACGACGAAGTAAATGAATCAACTCAAACAAATTTTGCACTGGACCCTTCGGTTCATTCCGGCCATTATCATGGTTCAAACCCTGTGGTTCAAATTCACAGGTGCACCGGAGAGTATCTACATTTTTGAAACCGTTGGCATGGAACCCTGGGGACGGTATGGCTCCGGTATCACGGAATTGATTGCGGCTGTGCTACTGGTAATTCCCAGTAAATCGGTGTATGGTGCCGTGGTGGGCATGGGCGTGATTGGCGGAGCGATTTTCTTTCACCTCACCAAATTGGGCATCGAGGTGCAGCATGATGGCGGACAGCTTTTTATCCTCGCAGTGGTGACGTTTGTGTGTTGTGCTATTGTGGCCTTCCAGGAGCGGAAAACGCTCATGCGGCTTATTTCCTGAGCAAAGAGCAAAGAGCAAAATTCCGAATCTGGGCTGTTGTTTGCTGCGCTCAGCTTGGGTGAGCAGTTAGCCCGTGACGCTCGTTTCACTCGGTCAGGGTAAACAGTTAGCCCGTGACGTTCGCTGTGCTCAGTCAGGGTAAACGGGTATTCGCAATCATGTTAGAATTTAAACCGCAATGTCGCTAAGGACGCAATGGAATCGCCAAGACTTTGTTGAAGATCAAAGTGCAAAGAGCAAAATCCAAGAACTACTCAAAACTCTAATCTCTAAACTCTAAACTGCCGAAGGCGTCCCTCATTCCCCATCCATTTGGTAAAATTTTGATCTTTGATCTCTGATCTCTGATCTTTGCGAAGTGAATTTCCTCAAAAGCGATTTCCTAAAAAATTCATCGTTGCTTTTTAGCAGTACGGGGATTGCTCAGTTGATTTCATTTTTGATCATTCCCATTCTGGCGCGGATCTATTCTCCGGCCGAGCATGGGGTATTCACCGTTTTTGCCTCGGTGGTTTCCATTTGCATTGCCTTTACCGGATTGCGGTATGATCAGGCCATTGTGGTGGAGGACGATCATCACCGCGCCAAACACCTGGCGTTTTTATCCATTGGAACCACACTCATTTGGGTGGTACTATTTACGGTCATCATTGGCCTCTTTGGCGATCAGCTCTATCACCTGTTCAATACCGATGACTCCTTCCCCTGGTTGATGTGGCTACCCATTGCCATTGCGGCGGCAGGTTGCACGGAGATCATGGTTATGTGGCTAAACCGATCCAGAAAATACAAAAAACTGGCCTCCAACCGGGTGTGGGGCATGGCCAGTGGATCCGCGTATAAGTTGCTGCATCCGTTTCAAGGTATGGTGAAGGGCAACGGACTGGTCATTGGCCAGGTCATAGGCCATGTGTTGCAGTTGCTGGTGTTGGTCCCGCTGAAATCATTGCGATCCATCCGGGTGGATTGGTCTGTTATCAAGGACGTCGCCAAGCGTTATAAATCCTTTCCCCTGTTAGCCACGCCCTCTGCGTTGATCAATATTGTGGGAACCTACCTACCGGTCTTCCTGATTGCCCACTTCTTTGATGAGAGCACTACCGGCTATTATGGCAATGCCACCAAGCTGGCCTTCATTCCCATGAGTGCTGTGGGCCATGCCGTGGGCCAGGTCTATTTTGAACGACTGGCCCGATTGAAAAACGACATCACCGAGCGCGACAAACTCTCCATGGACCTGCTCAAGTTCCTGTTTTGGCTGGCCGTTGTACCGGTTACCCTGCTCATGATTTGGGGCGATACCATTGTGCCGTTTATCCTCGGAAAAGACTGGCAACTCTCCGGCACCATTGCCCAGGTTACTGTGTTGTTCTACTTCGTGATGTACTTCACCGGTCCGTTTTCGGCGGCGTTTGAGGTGTTTGATAAGTTACACCGACAATTGTGGTTCACCGCCATCTTCACCGTTGTCACCATTGGAGCAATGTACGTGGTGCTGCGGCTCACCGACAGCCTCATTCTTGCCTTGACCGCCCATGCCTTTGTGGGCATACTCACCCGACTGGCCATGCTGTACGATTGCTTCCGGTTATTGGAACAACGCATCCTGATGCAGGTGCTAAAGGGAATATTGGTGGTGGGTGGATTAACTTTGCTGAACCTGGGGATTAAATACCTCGTTTCGTGAGGCGAATCATCAAGAACATACTGCTGAGGATAGACAACGGCATCACTCGCCGGTTCGTCTTGTGGCTGTGGCCGCAGTACCGCACATCCAGCGAGAACTACATGGCCTTTTACCAGGTCCTGAAGCTGTTCTTTATTCCGCAAAAAATTCTGCGCATCAACGGTCGCGTACCGTGGCCGGTAGATTTCCGCTCGAAGGTGATATCCTGGGAATTGATTGAGAAGGGCGACTGTACGGAGCCGGGCGACAATCCGGGGCAGTACATCAATGCGTCCGGCGGACTCAAACTGGGCAATCACGTCTTGCTGGGGCCCAATGTGGTGATCACCACCACCAACCACGCCCATGCCAATCACGGCCAAACCACCGACACCCGAGGCGTAGTGATTGGCAACCACGTTTGGATTGGCGCCAACTGCACCATTGTGGCCGGCACGTCCATTGGCGACAATGTTACCATTGGGGCCGGATGCACCATCAAGGGTACCATCCCATCCAATTGCCTGGTAGTGAATGATGTGGGACAGTTGAAGATTTTGGAGAAATCCTGACCGTTAAATTCAGGACGCCCGGTTAGCGGTTAGCGGTTAGCGATTTATCCATATGCAACGGGTGATTTCTAAAAGTCCATTGAATCCAAAATCCTCATATCCGAGGTGATCAAGGTTCTGTACGATTTATCCTCGATAATAGTCCATTCCACCAAATACGTTCCGGCTCCATAGGAAAACAGGCATCTGATCATCAGTGGATTCCCCAAAACCTTTTGAACAGAATACGCAACGGACGTATCCCCTTTCTTCCAGGCATCATACATTCCGGTTGTTTCCAATCCAATCGCTTGCCCGTTTACCTTCAACTCCGCGAACGTTAACTCCGTTACCGGCATCGTAGCATCCGTTCCGAAGACCGGTTTTTGATCAATGGACGTAACGGCTTGCTGGGTGGAGTCCCAAAACACAATGGTGTGCTCACTAGGCTTAAATGTTTCTTGGATCAGCGTGAGTTGAGTGGTGTCGTTAAGTGAGATGGTTAGGGTGTCTGAATGGCCAAAGCTCAATGATGTACAGAATAGAAGGATGAAGACGGTTAGGAGGGTTCTGTTCATGGTTTGGGAGGTTAATGTTAATGAATTACTCTATTAATTCCGAGATACAGTAAGGTAAAAAGATCGTACTAACGGTCTCGTGTATGGTGTCGTAGCATCCCAAAGGGTGCTATGCACTATACACATTATTGTATGCCGTTTTTTATTTTCATTTCGTTTTCAGCGTTGGCTTTGGACTTTGCCACAGCAGGTACGAGGATGGCAATGTGTATATAGCGTTGGGATCATCTACACTTCAATTGGAATTAATGCTCTAATAGGAGTATAGATATCTACATCAATTTCTGGTGCTTCAATTGTAACAATTAAACTGTATCTAACAGTAGAATCATACATTTCAAGTTTTTTCCTCATTCGATACCAACCTGAAACTGGATATACAGCTATCTGATTTCTTGTAGCTAAATCTGCTCCAGACCCAATCCAAAAATCACGGTGGATCGATCCTTTGTCCCTATGTCTTGATCCAATTATCCAACTTTCCCCAGAAAATCCACTTTCTCCTTCTTTACGTGTGTTTTTGTTAACTCTTTTGTGAAATGTTTCAGCATCTTCATTAGGCTTTATCACATTGAAACGTAGACCATGAGATTGATAGCTAAACTTGTTACTATATTTTCGACTTCCAGGATTTGGTTCTATAAAATAAGACAGAGTAATATTCAATTTCACGTCTGTTTCGCTAAGAACTCCTTGTAGGACTTCAACAGGCCATGGAAGTTCAAAATAATGGATGTCATTAAATTTGATGTTGCCATCTTTCCTAAAGGGAATTATTTCTTTTTCAGCAATTAATGTTAATGTGTTTTTTGCACTATAAAGTGCTTTTTTTAGGCTTGGAACACCATAGCCAAAAGATCGTAATAAGTTTCTTTTTTCTTCCGCACTGAACGAATTAATATCATGGATATTCCTGCCTCTTAACATGGTTTGTGTCCAATCGGAAGAATGTACCATTAGGCCTCTAATCGTTTCTGGCCATAAATCAGGATATTCATTTTTTAACTGAACTGCGAAAAGAGAAGCTAATGCAGTTGCTGCACTAGTGTCTCCAAATGTTTGTAATAATGTTGTTCTATAATCTTTGTGGGTTGTCAAAAGTTGTAGTGAATCAGGAGTAACTATATCACCTCTCTGGTTGAGTAAATTACCTCCTTCCATCACGAAATCAGGCTTAATAGCCCAATCATTTTCCCAAATTATTGAGGTAGAATTTGCTGGTGACATTCCCCCTCGTTCTGCAAGCAACTCCGAATCTGGAAATTCTTCATAATCAATAGAATCCATTTCGGTATATGCTCCTACTGTAATTGCATTAAAAGCTTGGGCTGGATCATGAACAGATTCATTGACATTTTTATCTGGAAACTCATCAGGAGTTTCAATGAAAACGTTTCCGCCAGAAACAAAAAAGATTTGTTTTTCTAAATTTTCCTCTTCATTACCAAAAGTTATTTTATCCAGTGAAGCAGACCAAGATGAGGGACGACCATAATATGCTTGATCTTTATCTGTAACAGCCATACAATATATTCTTGGACGAAATGGAGCAGAAACAATCGGTGTGCTGATTGCCTCCAAAGTAACCGCGCCATATAATTCAGGATCATGAGGGTCACGATTGTTAATTAGCTTTACAGATTCTAATTGATGGAAAATTTGAATATTACCTGTTACAGACATTACCGTTGTGAGGTCACCGTATAATGAAAGTCCAGCCATCCCAGTTCCATGTCCACCTCTTGGCCATCCGTCATGTGTGCCCCAAGCTTCTGGCTTGTAGCTGAATAAATTGTTATCTGGAATAAAATCAGATAAAAGCGGATGTTGATTTTGTACACCTGAATCTAATATACATATAGCAATACTATTTTCATCCGTATTATTCACAATTCTGGATTGAAGCTCATTCACGGCATCTTCTCTTTCTACCATGTTGAGATTCGTAAAGAAATCAGCAGTTTCTTTTGGCTTTCTTAGCTCTGCAAGATTGTCCAGTAAGAAAAGTGATTCCGAAAGTTGGCGAGGAGAAGCTTTTACCAATTTAATGAAATGTTCAGGGAAAATTAATGCTTGTTCTGATATTTGGGCATTAACTAATTCTAGCTGAGATGCGATTTTATCATATTCGGAAGATGGTTCAATTCCTTTTTTCTTTCTAAACCAAACCTCCCACCAAACAACTTGATTTTCTTCTGGAAATGGATATTCGCTAGGTTCAGTCCAAAATGCTTCTAAAGTTGCAAGTTGAATAGATTCTATGTTGCTTATTAACCTGTTGTTTTTTGGTGTTTGTGTTTCTTCACCTTTATATTTTGTGTTTTCCGAAATGTATTCATTTACCTTAGTCAAAAAATGACTAATTCCTCCTTCCGTTAGCATTACATTTACCCGGTATCTGGAACCTTCTTCGGTAATTTCTTTTTTAATGTTGAGAAGTTGAAACTTTGGTGCTACAGCATCACTATTAAGACTATCAAATGCTGGTTCAAAATTGTAGTCAGAAATGAACTCTACATAAATAGCGTCATCACGAACAATTCCGTCAGGAAGATCTACTTCTTTTAAAGATTCAAACTGTTCTTTTATTCGATTTATATGCTCTCGAATTTTACTTCCATGAACTCTTCTATTTTGAATTTTGATAGGAGGGGAGGTGCTACTTTTGGGGCTTACATATTCATCAGTTTGAGAATAGCCTTCAATTTTAATATGTCGAAATTGGTTTTGATCAGCCATCTATGATTATTGTTTTCGCTTTTCGATGGAAGAGAGAAGAGCAGATAAAGGGATTTTACTTTCACCCATAATTATCATCTCTTTTATAGCTTCCTCGCAAGCTCTAACAATATCAGAGTAGCTCAATCCTATTGCTTCTTTAGCAATTTTATCAAGAGAAGTTCTTGTCGACAATGAAAATCCAGATAGATTTTTCTTCAACACTTTTTTAATCTCTCCAACTTCTGGTAATGGGTATCGAATTATATCATCAAACCTTCTGAATAAGGCTTTATCTAACGATTCGGGAAGGTTAGTGGCGGCAATTACAATGCTGTTAGACTGATCTTTTTCAATGTTAATCAAAAAGCTATTTAAAACTCTTTTTATTTCTCCTACATCCTGTCCTTGATCACGTTGTGCACCAATTGAATCAAATTCGTCAAACAAATAAACTCCTCTATGATCTTCCATCGCATCAAATATCATTCTCAATTTGGCAATGGATTCTCCCATAAATTTTGAGATCAATCCATCTAATCGAATGATAAATACCGTAAGTCCAAGTTCGCCTGCGAGAGCTTGTGCGGTCATAGTTTTTCCACATCCAGGGGAACCAGTCAAAAGTAGTTTTCTCCTTGGTGTTAGATTGTGCTGTCGAAGGAGTTCAATTTTGCGTTGTTCTTCGACAACTCTATCTAAGGACAATTTTACTTGTTTGTCCAAAACCATATCATTGAGTTTGATCTTTGGATGAAACACCTCAATGAGTTCGTTTAATTCTCTTTTTGGTTTTGAAATAGAAATTGTTTTGCCACGGTCAATAAATGATTCCGATCGACCTTTTTTGGCTTTTTCAATTAGGTTTTTTAGTTCCTGAGCAAATGTAGTATGTCCTTTTCTGGCCTCAGATGCTGCAATTTGCATAGCAGTAGCAAAGAATCGAGATTCGTCTCCATCTCCAAATGATTTTATTAAACTCTTTATTTGCTCTGCTGCTGCCATTTTATTCAAAGTTACCTATTGGTAACGTATTCTATTTACGTTCTGTCTTTTGATGTTATCAATAAATCGCAGATTTCAACTTCAAGAAATTCTGCAATTTTATATAACTCTTTTAAATGAGGTTGAGATTTGTTAATGCACCAATTAGAAATTGTGTGTTCATTTTTTTCGAGTTGTGCAGCCAATTCTTTCTGACTAACACCTTGCCTTACCAAAACCTCTTTAATTCTGTTAAGCTTATTATCCATCGCTTCAAATGTACAAAATGTAAAAAATTTATACACTTCTGAAATGTTAGTTTCCATAAATGAAAAATTAAAATGTATTATTGTTTTACGTTAATGTAATTTTGTTTTACATTTGATCTGTTCTTTTATCCATCAATACTTTAGAACATGAGCAGAAGATATACCAAAGCCGATTTAGAAGAAATCGTTTCTATTCAACTAGAAAATCTAAATGCTATGCATGATTTACTCAGTATCATGAAGTATCAAAATGAATTATTGAACAGTGCCAACAAGAAATTGAAAGATGAAATCACAGATTTCAAACAGAAGTTTATATCCTACTCGAAAACGAAATTCCTAAATCAGAGGGAGGGAAGATTAAGCTCTTTTGGTTTTGGAGAGTGTTTTTGTGTGTTGGCAAAAACCAAATGTGCTTAATGTGTGGTTGGCTTTTTCAATTGGCATACAACAGTCGAATATATCATCCATTACTGAATCGCTCCTCAGTTGATGATTGGATACCACTTTGATCACTTACTTCATTTCTCCTTTTGGCTGAACATATTCAACAAAAAAACCGAAATCAGTTTCCAGATTTCGGTTTTTATTAAGTGAATGATTTAAAATCTTACTCCGTCACCAAATGGCTGTCCACATCCTGTTCGGGGGCGCCGCCACGGAGATCGTCGTAGAACTTGGCTACGGTTACCTGCATGTAGGGAGCCAACCAAAGGAAGCCAATCCCCAGGGTGAGGACACACAACAGGGCCAGGCCAAAAAAGCGGAGCGACAAGGTGAAGTACTTCATCTTATAACCGTCCATCATTTCCTTGCTCTTGCGTAACGCTTCACTTGGACTTAGATCCGGCTCGTCGGCCAGGATGTAAAACGTCATGGAATACCCAATGGCGGCAATAATGCCGGGAACAATGAGTAACAGCATCCACAAAAACACGTATAACACCATCAACAAATAGGTTCCAATGGCCGTGCTGGCATTCTGGAAGCCGTCGAAGATGTTGTTTACCCGCGCTTCCCGGTCCCGGGAGATGTTCAGCGAGAAGATGGAAATCCCCAGGGCAAATGGTCCGCCCAGCACCAAGGTGCCCAGAGACCCCAGAAAGGGTATGACACCCATTCCACCCATAATCACCATGTAAACCAGGAAGGTGGCAATGGCTAATCCCCATTTGCCTTTTAACGCCTCGCGCCCCTGGCGCAATAAATCTACGTTCTGTGTACTCATTTTTTCAGTTTTAATGTTCAGTACTCAATATTAATCAAATTTTGGATTCGGAATTCGGGATTCGGGATGCCTTTGAACGACTTTATGACGACGGAGGACGGAGGACGGACGCCTTCGGGAGTTTTGAGATCAGAGATTAGAGTTGGGCCACCTTCGCTGAAGCTTCGGTGGTCAAGGGAATGTGGGATGGGGAATGAGGGACGCCTTGGGGAGTTTAGAGTTTTGAGATTAGAGTTGTTCTTGGATTTTGGTCTTTAAACTTTGATCTATAACAATGACTTGGCGTTTCCATGGCGACCTTGGCTTCTTGGCGGTTAAAAGATCTCAGATGATCTCGTTGGTCTTTGATCTTTGATCTTCAACAAAACCTTTCACCCTCTCGCCCTCACGCCCTGTCACCCTCCCGCCCTATCAACAAAACCTGAACATTTGAACTTCTGAACCACTGAACAGAAGACAACAAGATTCTTTTCCAAAACATTTGTATTTTCAAAACCGCAACTTACTTTTGCAGCCCTAATCAAAATTGATCGATGGCAAATCATCCGAGTGCATTAAAACGAATTCGCAGCAACGAAGCTAAAAACGAGCGAAACCGTTACCAACATAAAACCACCCGTACCTGGATTAAAAAACTGCGTACCAGCACTTCCAAGGCTGAAGCTGAAACCTTACTGAAGGAGACTGTTGCCAAATTGGACAAATTGGCCAAGAACAACATCATCCACAAAAACAAGGCAAGCAACCTGAAAAGCAGCCTCACCAAGCACGTAAACTCGCTTTCCTAAGCGTTCAATAATATTTTAGTCCGAAGGCTCTCAACTTTGTTGAGGGCCTTTTTTTATTTGTGTTATGACCAAACACATAACCCTGAAACACCGGCTAACGGACGAACAGCCGCGTGAAAAATTTTGCCACCACGGTGCTCACCACCTCAGCAATGCCGAACTCATTGGCATCCTCCTCGGAACAGGCATGCGAAACCAATCAGCTGTTGACCTAGCCCGAACGGTGCTGGATTCCGCCGAAAACAACCTCAACCAACTCGCCCGTATGTCGGTTACCGATCTTTGCCGCATCAACGGCATCGGCCCCGCCAAAGCAGTCACCATCCTCACGGCCATGGAACTCAGTGGTCGACGAAACACGGAGATCATCCGCGAAGCCAAAAAAATTCAAAGCAGTAGGGATGCCTACTCCTTGATGGCCGGTGAACTGGCCGATAAGTCCTACGAAGAATTCTGGATCATCCTGCTCAATCGGGCCAATAAACTCATTCGCTATTACCGCATCAGTGAAGGCAGTATTTCCGGCACCGTAGCCGATCCCCGAAAGATTTACAAATTCGCCATTGACCAGGGAGCCAGCAACATCATTCTCTGCCACAATCATCCCAGCGGCAATCTTGAACCCAGTCAGGCCGATATCAAACTCACCCAAAAGGTGAAATCAGCCGGACTTATGCTGGACATCCAGGTGCTGGACCACCTCATCATTACCCAGGGTGGGTATTACAGCTTCGCCGATGAGGGCCGACTCTAATTAAAAGGCCTTGCTCAGGATGTTGTTTAAGTCGCCCGACACCAATCGGTTGAGGTTCAGCACAAATGAGATGCGCTGGTTGTAGTCCTTCAAGCCCTGGACATTTTGGGTTTCTGTGAGGAAGCCGGAACTGATCAGCGGGAAGTAGATCTCGAGAATCTTGGGAATGACGGAAACGTTCACCCCTCCGGTGTAACCAATCTTCTCGTTATCCACGTTGTTAGGTGCTGTTTGAATATCCTGGTAGTTGAAGAGATCGAGGTAGACCTTCAGGGGTAACTTACCGGGAACATCAGATACGATATTGGCCGAGGCCACATAGCCGGGGATGTTGCCAAAGTTCCCCACCAACTTGAGGTTCATCTCATTGGGAACAATCTGGTTTCGGTACAACCCATCGGTGGCATTTCGACCCATAACGGCTTGCTCGAAGGTATAGTCATATCGTCCGCTTTGGGATCCCAACCGGTACTGATACAGTCCGCTTGTGGGCGTCTTAATGTATCCGCCCAGGAATACCCGAATATCCATACCCTTCTTCTTCAGGTTGTAGTTCACCCGACGGTTGATGGTGAGGTTGATCTTCACAAAATCGTCCTGACTTTGCATCTGCGTGATGGCTGCTACGGCTGTATCGTACCGATGCGTGGTATTGGCCGTATGACCGTATTGAACGTTCAGTTTGAAGCTCATAGGATCGATGGTTTTTCCATCCGATTTTTCAATAGTGAGGTCGATGAACTGATCGGGATCGTTCACGTCCACCGTTCGCCGGTTGAAGCTGGCTGTATCCATGGCCAGTTGGGCGATGTTGGCGGTTTCATCAAACTGCGGATCAAACGACGTATACACATAGCGGAGTTTCACCTTCGTCTTGTTGGTGAATCGCTTATCCGCATTTCGGAACTTCAGTTCAACATACGGAGCAATGCGGTTGTAACTGTACAGGTTGAACGGCTGATAGGCGAAACGGGCTGCATTGAATCCATATTCCACTTCGTTCAGCACCTTGTTGCGCAGGTGGTGGTAGGCTAACCGACCATAGCCGTTGATGTCGCCTGTTTGCGATGAATACATCGGCGTAGCGGCATAATAGAACTTAGGTGATGGAAACTGACTGTTGGAAATCACCAGACCAAACATCGTTTTGTTGTATTGATTCCAGCCCAAAATCGGGCCCACATACACCGGGTTGTGATTGTTATCCTGTTGCCCGGCATAGAGTCCAACCCGAATGGGTTCCACCTTCTTCAGCATGCCGGTCATCCGAATGGTATTGTTCTTCACATTGGATTCCTGCATGATGCCGTACGGATCGATTTTTACGAGGTCGATTTCCATGCCGGATGGCAATTCTACCTTTACCTCACCTCGATGTCCCGGCTGCCACATCTCCATCACGAATTCTCCTTTATTAAATAATCCAATAGGATACGGAGCCTCCACCATGCCGCTATTTTGGATGATCACCGCATTGCCTTCGGTTTTCACCACCTTGTAGTCCAAATGGCCCTCGGTGGTAATGATGCCGTCAAAGAACCAGCTGAGGTCATCCTGAGACACCGCCTCGAATACGGTTTTCATATCGTTGGGTAACGGGTGCCGGAACTTCCACTCGTTGAAGTAGGTGCGGAAGCAATTGTAAAAGGTCTCCTCCCCCAGATAGGCATGCAGGTGCCCGAAACTCATCGCACCCTTGCCGTACACCATCACACCATAGTTGAGCCCGGTAAACAGGTCGGATTGCAAGCCAATGGGTTGATGCATCTCCTGCCGCTCCATCCATCGGGCCAGGAGGTTCATTCCCTGGTCATTGGCTTGGGTGGCATCGAATCGGGGTTTATCCAGATCTGCCGTCATCCCGGAACCGGCGTGCATTGTTTGCGATTCAAAATAGGTATTGATGGATTCATCCATCCACGGATAGCGGCGCTCATTGCTGCCCAGAATTCCGTAGAACCAGTTGTGGCCCACCTCATGCACTATCACTTCTTCGCCCAGTGAGGCTACCACCGTAATCATGGGATATTCCATGCCGCCTCCAGCTTTGATGGGTCCCTGAACCACGGTACAATACCGATACGGGTAGGTCCCGCAATTCTTGGAATAGAACTGCAAGGCCGAGGCAATGTCTTTGGTGCTGTTGATCTTTTTCACCGGTGCAAACACAAAGGTTCCCACCTTGGAGCCCCCTTCGAGTTCTACCTCATCCTCCTGTACATTGAAATACTTACTGGCAAACCACGCAAAGTCGTGAATGTTGTCCTGAATATACGTGAGGGTTTTGGTCTCGGACGAACTCGCCCAGCCTTCAAATTTGTCGATGGGATTATCCCGTCGCTTTCGAATAAACGTCCATTCTGATTCCTCCTGCAACTCACCGGTGGCGGCTACGAGGTAGTTTTTGGGAACGGTTATCTTCACTTCAAACTTTCCAAACTCGGAATAGAACTCCCCCTGATCCAAATACGGCATGGGGTTCCAGCCGTTCACATCATAAACCGCCGGCTTGGGAAACCACTGAGTGATCTGATAATCCTGATCCACATGGCCAAAGCGCGAAAAGCTTCCGGGAATCTTCACCCGGAATGGCGTTTCAATTTCGACAATGGAACCCGGATCGAGGGGTTGATTTAACTTTAGTACGGCGATATCGGGCTGACCCGGAAGTTTGTAGTACGTTGCCGATTTTCCGGCCACGGTAAAGTTGAGGCTATCGATCGATCCCCGCTCCGACCATTCTGAATAGTGAAAACCGGTTTTACCGTTGATGAGTTGTTGCTCGGCAAAATCGGTGGTCCGGCTGGAATAGGCATTGGGCCACAAGTGCATGTAAATGGAATCCAACCGATGGGGTGAATTATTTTTATACACCATTTTTACCCAGCCATTAAGGACGTGATTTACATCGTCCAGCGACACCTGAATGGTGTAGTCTACACGTTGTTGCCAATCCGCTTGGGTGCGGATTTCAGCGGCATTTACAGAAAGCGAAAGAACGAGAAACAGGAGGGTAAAATACTTCATGAATAGGGTCTGTTATACGGCATTCAAAGTTCGTCAATTCGGCTCCAGCCCCCTCATTATTAATCCCCTTTTAGCTAGCTTTGCTCGAAATATTGGGCGATATGGATGAAGAGGAAATCTCGGCTAACGACCTGATGGATCTTATTCGTCGGTTCGAGTCCGATTCCGAACAGGAACACTACGAATACTATGCTCAGCACCTCTTTGCGGCGTTGATTGAGCACTACCTGGATAATGCCCGGTATGACGAGGCCCTCAAGGCCGTTGACGTGGCCATTGAACAACATCCCTATCATGCCCCCTTCTTTGCCCGAAAGGCCTTCATTCACACCATGGATGAGGAAACCAGCGAGGCGTTGGAAAGCATCGACAAAGCCCTGGAATTTGAACCCGGCAATCCTGAATTTCTCACGCAAAAAGGCTCCATCTTTGAGTTGATGGGCAAGCCCATGGAAGCGTTGGATCTGTTTGACGAAGCGTTGGAACACGATGCCTCTGAACAGGACGTATTGATCTTAAAGATGTTTGTGTACTTCAACCTGGGCAATCACGCCATGTCATTACGCATGATCGAAGATTTGTTTTCCAAGGAAATTGAAGAGGATCGCGTGATCATGGAAGCCCATTTCTGTTTGCAGTTGATGGAGGCCTATGACGATGGCGTTCGCATCCTGGAAGCATACACCAATATTGATCCATATAACGAAGCCGTTTGGTACCATCTGGGCCAGTTGAATGCGGTTTCCGAAAACTATACCCGCGCCATCGAGTGCTTTGATTTTGCAGCAGCCATTGACGACACCTATGCCGAGCCCATCATGGAAAAAGGGCAGTGTCAGATGCAGTTGGATCTGTTCAATGAGGCTATTCAAAGCTTTCAGGAATACATTGAAATGGAAGGTGCCGATGCCCTGGCGTACACCCAGATTGGTGATTGTTACCGGTTGATGGATCAGTACAAGCGCAGCCGATTGAATTACCAGCTGGCCCTCAAAACCGATCCAAAGGTGGCCGGAGCCTGGCTGGGGTTGGGTCAGTCGTTTTGCGCCGAAGGCCGATATGCCGATGCCCTCACCTACTTACAGAAAGCCAATAAGCTCTATCCGAACGATGAGTATACAATGGTGGAATTGGCGCGCACCCTGGCCGAGTTGGGACGATCCGAAGAGGCGGAAGATACACTGAAGAACGTCACAGATTTTTGCCCCACCTACGACGAAGCCTGGCTGGAATTGGCCCGGATCTACCACGAACTGGGTGAGACCTACGATGCCATTCAGCTCTTGGAAGGTGCGTTGGATCGGGTGAAAGACAAAAGCCGGGTTCACTACCGATTGGCAGCCTACTACCTGCTCAATGGAGTGGCACGAAACGGATACGAGCACCTCACAGATGCCCTTTTAATTAATTTTGACGATCATCCCATGTTATTTGAGGATGCCCCATTTTTGCAAAACGTACAAGCAGTAAACGACATCATAGACCTTTACAGGAAATAATGAAACGAACGTATAACTACCAGTTACCTAACTTACCGGAACGAACCGTAAAACCGCGCGAAAGCGGGATGACTATGGTGATGGATAAGGGATTGAGCCTTCGCGAAGTGGAGGACTTTCTTTCCAACACCAGTGTATATGTAGACTTAATCAAATTGGGATTTGGCACGTCCATTATCACGCCTAATCTCCAGGAAAAGATCAATTTGTATCGCGAAGCCGGCATTCCGGTTTACCTCGGAGGAACCTTGTTTGAAGCCTTTGTGGTTCGCGGGTTGCTGGACGATTACATGAAGATGCTGGACAAGTTTGGCATTACCCACGCCGAGGTATCGGACGGATCCATTGAGATTCCTGAAGAGACCAAGTGTGAGTACATCAACAAATTGTCGAAGAACTTCACTGTTCTCTCTGAAGTGGGTTCAAAAGATGCTGATAAAATCATCCCTCCCTACAAATGGATTGCGATGATGAAAGCTGAATTGGACGCCGGGGCATGGAAGGTAATTGCCGAGGCACGTGAAAGCGGTACGGTGGGTATTTTCCGTAAGTCGGGCGAGGTTCGATCCGGCTTGGTGGAGGAGATATTAACCCAAATCCCGCAGGAAAAAATCATTTGGGAAGCCCCTCAAAAGGTTCAGCAGGTTTGGTTCATCGAATTGTATGGACACAATGTGAGCCTGGGTAACATTGCGCCCAATGAGGTGATTCCATTGGAAACCCTTCGTTTGGGATTGCGCGGCGATACCTTCAACTTCTTCCTCAAAAAATAGCGTTACACGGCACGGAGATTGTTCCCATGATTTCAACTTACATTTGAATCATGGATCACGTTTTACCCCGCCTCCTTCGCTCATTTGTTCTTATCAGTCTCCTGGTTTTAACTCAAACCACCGCTTCTGCGCAGTGGGAATTGGGTTTTGGCGCCATTGGGAACGTTCCCGTGGAACGATTTAAGGACAGTGATTACAAACCCGGAATCGGGATGTTTACGAACGTCACCACCGGGTCCATGTTGGGCAAGGTAAGTCCGTGGAAACTTCAGGTAGGCATGTACCTGGATTATCAGTACGCCGGTCAGAAGAAGTTTGACATTGAACTCTCCGATCCTGTTGGTGGTGAGGGTGAGACCCGGTTGAGCAACAGCAGCACCGGTCAGCATTTGCTGCTTCGTTACGGTTATTCCTTCAACAACAGATGGACGTGTTTCACCGACCTGATCGTGGGACATCGGAAGTTCTATTCCGAGATTCAAACCGGACTAAAACAGGAAGACCCGGAATACGAAGATGACGTTCAGCGGATTCACTCCTGGAACACCTATCGGCACGGCATCGGGTTTGGGATTCGATACGGTGTTGGAAAATCCTTCGGCATTGAGATGCGGGCTGATTACACCCGGGGGAACAAGGCGACCTATTTTCAATTGGATAAGGTGGAAGAAAGCAATTCGTCCATCACCTATGAGAATCAAACGTGGCCACACACCGACCTTTTTGTGGGAACCTTGAGCTTGAACTGGAAGCTGTATCGGCCGAAGGCAACCACCACTCCGAATACCGAAAACAAGATCTCCACCCGGGACGATTACTACGACGATTATCCAAAATCGTCTTCCACGCCCACGTATGGCAGCTCAGGCACCTCTCCCCGATCAACGGCTCCAAAAACCACCACCAAAACGGAGAAAACCACGACGAAGAAGAAGACCGTATCGTCTTCCAAAACCGTGGAAGAAAAGCCAAAGGAAAAGAAGATTAGCTGGTAAGCGTGATCAGATCTTGATCCGCCGGATCAAACTGAATTGTCCGGGGAGCTTATCGCCCTTTTTGCCGTTGGGATCTGTGAGTCCAACAATCACCTTATAGGTACCGGACACCTCCACATCAAAATTGAGATCAGCCGATTCATTGCTGACGGGTTGTGTGGTTTGCTGCACCAATCGCTCCTGTAAATCATAGACCGAAATCACGGCGTACAATCCCTGTTGCTTGTGGTCGAGGTTAAAGATGTAGTCGTACCCCTTTTCGGCAGGAAATTCATAGCTGTAAAAGCTACCGCTCAATAGTTCCATTTGTTGCGATCGGATAAAGCGCCATTCGGCATCGATGTTTGGGTTAACCTCTTTTTTTTGAGCAAAGGCCGACAAGCCCATACTCAGGAACATCAGAAGAAAAAGTTTTCGAATCATATGTGACGTTTACGAAAATCCCGGGGTCTTTATTTTCCCCAATTGTTGCAATTCGTTAAGGGCCTTAATCCGGTTGACAAACGCATGGCAAATAGCAAAGTAGTTGTAACCGGAACCGACCTCCTTTGATTGGATGGATCGGTTTTCTGATGCGTTGTTCGATGTCACTTCCATAGGGGTAAACTTACAATTTTGTGACAAAAGAACAATGTCATATTTTTCCTAATTCCGGGTTAATCGAACGTTAGGGTCTTGACCAGTACAACGTCCTTGTCGGACTCCCGATTATCGTATTTGCGCAGGACACCAAAGGCTCCGAAGGTATTTCCATACCATCTGGACGCCTGCTTGATCCCATATTCACTCCCAGCGTATTCCACGTTTTCAATATTCTCTTCTTCCAGGGACGGGTTGCCATCTTCATTATCGGTTTCCACCAAATACATCTTCCCATCACAGGTAAAATACCATTGGGTATAATCGGCTTCGTAGTCAATCTTAAGCATGCTCAGTCGCTTGCGATTGAATTTATCCGGAAGGGCAAGTGCCTTAGTTTGGGAAAATCCATCCTCGTCAAATTCCACCTCTATGAGGTGACTAAATTCCTCCGTACTGTAGTCCTTCATACGGTATTTGGCCCGTTTGGTTCCACCGCCGTTATACATCATATACTGCTCGGCATACATCAGTCCAACCCATTTGAAATTGCCATCAGCTGAGGTATCGGTGAGGTGCCCCTCAATCTTGGAACGCACATCGTGATCATTGAATTTTTTCTTCTTGTTGAGTTTGGCCAATTCCTCCTGATATCGGACGGGCATTACCTTTTTGAAGTTGGGAACATCTTTATAGGCTACGTAATCTTCTTTCACGATTTGGCCACTTTGAACGTACACCATCTTGAGACCTTCCACGGCATCTCTACCGGTTCGCACGCCATCAATGATGTAAAAATCATCGTCACCTTTACCACGCACAAATCCGCTTTCTCCAGCAAGGCTGTTGTTATATCCCTTGCCCGAACAACCAATTAATCGGTGCTCGCCATCCAGGTCCAATTGCATCAGATACTGTGTACATTCTCCATCCTGAATTTTATCACCGAATGATCTTCCCCATTTTTGGATGAAGGTGCCGTCACGGAGTCGGCCGTAGGTCGCAAAAAAGTCAATAGCGCCATCGGCCTTAAAGCTCAGCTTTCCGGACTTTGGTTCGGTCTTGCCGTACCGATAAAAGAGGTAGTTGGTCACCGATTGGCCTTTGTCGTATTCCGGTCGTGCATAGAGAAACATCCCGTCTTCAACATATTGTATGCTGCTGTACACGTAAATCTCCCAACCTTTCTTCCGATAGGGCTTAATGTCGATCTCATTGCGATGCCCCTGAAGACTTTCATAATCTACGGTGTACACCACGGATTGGGTATTGTCCATCTTACAGGTAAGGTGAAACTGATGACTGATCTGATCCAGATGACTTTCAGAAATGTAATAGTCCGGCACCTCGTCGGTTTCATACTTGAAGATTTGCTCCAGATCCGTGTCAAAGACTTCGATGAAGTATTTCTTCTTACTGCGGCGTTCGTCGTTCACAGAAAGCACTACGATGCCATCATTTTCCAGGGCATAAATGCCTACTACGGTTTCGCCCTTGGGTTCAATAACGAAGTCGTCCTGAGACGAAATTTGTCCAAAGGAAAGCTGAAAAAACGCGATGAAAAACAGAAGCGAGATGAGATTCTTCATATGAATGATTGGTTTCGGGTAAAACTAAACAATCTACCCTAAATCACCATCCATCACTTAAACCGCCAACTCAACTTTACGCCGGCGTTTTCAACCGGTACCTGCTCGTAATACAGGGCCGATGAAAAGAATCCGCCAAGCCACAGACTGGATTCCGGCCATGCGTTGATTAAGGTATAGGCTGATACATTTCCCTCCGTTCGAACGGCAACGCCATTGTGCATGGCCAACCGGCCCTCGGCATCCAACCGAAATCGCTTGGTTAGATCCCATCGAAAACCGGCCGTGTGCTCCCAGTACAGCATTCCGGAATACACTTCTACCAACATACCGGTTGACATCCGAAAATTAAACGGTTCCGTTTGGGTATTGAAGCCCAGAAACTGTAGCGACCAGGTTGCATACTTGTCGTCCTGTGATGCCCGAGCCTCGGTGAGTTGATTGTATCGAAAGGAGCCAAAGTAGTGATTGCTTTCATGGTTGAAGGAAGCCGTCGTCATCATGACTCTGCGGTTATCAATGGCCTGGCGGAATTCCACATGGGTCACATTTTCACGTGGCGGCCTCGGCACCACCTCTTCTTCAGGAGGCTCGTTATTGGTCGAGTAATCTGAGCTTTGTGAGTTGTCGTAATTCGAATTGTCCCGACTGGAAAGGATGTCGAACAAAATGGAAAAGAGGAGTCCGCCATCTCCGTCATCGTAATCAGAATCGTCTTCATAGTAATCGTCATTGGAACTCTCGGAATAATCACTTCCGGATGAGCGTGAACTTCTGGAAGATGAGGATGATGAGGAACTGGACGATGAAGATGAAGAGGAGCCGGATCGATGGTTGTCTGAGGCTGATTTGATTTTGCCGATGGATTGACCGGACACCAATCCGGAAACACCCAACAAGGCCGTTAGTATAAGTAATCGCAAGGTCGTAAAGGTTTGTCGACAAACCTGTGGCAACAAACATTCCAACCCTAAAACCGGTGTGGATGCTGAAAAATGGGTTGTGATCTGACCGCTGGGTTGGTCAGCCTGTCCACTGAATCACCCGTTAAACTGCTTCGTAATGCGATCGGAAAATAACTGATACAGCTGACGTAGATCGGGATCATCCTGCAGCATCTTTAAATGCCGTTCAATGGTGTGATCATCCCCCCGCCGTGCCGGGCCCGTTTGCGCATCCGCCGGATCCAACGATTTGATTTTCATCGCGGTTTCTTCAATGATGGGACGCAAATAATCGAAGTTCAGCTGGTTTTCCTGAAGGTAGCGCTCAGAGGTATGATATAGATGATTGACGAAGTTGTTGGCAAACACCGCTGCCAAATGGTATTTCAATCGATCGTTGGACGACACATCACTCACCTTGTTGGAAATGGCATCGGCCACATCACGCATAACCGAATAGGCGGCATTGGACGATGCTTCCAGCATAATGGGTACCTGGAGCATGTCTACCGGTCGGAGCTTCGAAAAACTTTGAAGCGGGTAGAACACCCCATATTGCCGGAATTTAACCCCAAGCACGTTCATCGCTTTTGGACCACAGGTGTGTGCTACCACCGCCTGAATGGGCGGCATGGAGGTTACAACGGATTCAAGATCATCGTCGCCCACGCATATCAGGCAGAGATCAACCGTGTCATACACCCTACTGAGATCAGTGCCATAATAGGCTCCAAACTGCCGTGCCAGTTCAAAAGCGTGTTCTTCTTTTCTGCTGATGATTTGTGAGACGGTGTGTCCGGCACGATCCATAGCCCGGGCCAGATGCCAGGCAACGTTACCAGACCCAATGAAAGCTATCTCACGCTTGTTCACGTTTCATGTCTTTTTGTCGGCGCAGGATGGACATCACAAAGCCAACAATCATCACCAAAGTACCCGTCCACAGCAAGTTGATGTATGGGAAAACGATGGCTTTCATGATGATGTACCGCGGTGGTTTTACGGCCGTTTCGATGTTGTGAATCACTACGCCATCCTTCATTTCCGGGATGTAGTTAAACCGTATTCCCGGTTTCTCTACGAAAGAGAAGATGTTGTACGAATTGGTGCCGTCTTTTACGCCAAACAATGGTTTCGCCACCCAGGAGCTGTCGCCATAGCTCACCTTCAGCATGGCGATTTCCAGTTCATGTCCAGCCAGATCCTGTGAAATGGAGGCACCGCTCACATGATCAACCTGTATAAATTCAATGATGGCCTTCCCTACCACAATGGTATCCCCCACCTTCATGGGTGTGACGCGTTCATCTTCCCAAACGTCTTCGTCTTCGGTATGTTCCGGTACGGATGACACGTGGGTGTAGACGTCCTTTAGCAAATAATGGCGTGTGTCGGGATTGGGCATCAGGCCCTGAGTTTCGTTATACTGCGCATTGGGATAGAGCGAGAATTGCTCACCCGTTTGCGGTTGCAAGTAATCCACCTGATAATAGGTATTGGGGCCGTCAGTGGAATCGCCCACATAGGTTACCTGATAATCGCCCATCACAATGGGTTGATTTTTCATCAGGAGGATGTTTTCCCGGGTGTCCTTTGGGCTGAAGTTCTCGCCGTAGCTTATCCGGGTATTCTCTGAAATGACGTGTTTGCGCGCCGAGCTGATCAGGATACCCACCAGCATCATCGCAAAACCGATGTGCGCCACGGAGGCTCCTGAAACGGTCCATTTAAATCGTATCACACCGGCGATGTACCAAAGGTTGCCGATGATGGAAAATACCGCTGCAAAGAGCAGAAGGATCAGCATAAATTCTCCCGAAATACGCAGGTGGAGACCCCAGGATATCAAGGCCGTGAACACCGCACTTACACCCAACAAGATCAGTTTCTTACGGGCAATTTCCATGGGCTTATTGGTTCGGTACTTGAAGAACTGCACGAACCCGGACAACAGGGCAATGATGATGGCAATGGGCAGCTGCCAGCGATTGTAATGTTCGATGGGTTCAACCGGTGGCGCCAATGAACCTTCAGCCATGGTTTTGAACAACTTCCAATGAGTGATGTTGTACAATGGCTCGAACAAGCCACCCAATGACGCTGTGATTTTATTCATCACCGGAATGCTGGTGGTACTGAGCACCTGAAGGGCAGATCCCATCAATACCAACGATCCTACGAACATCCAGAACTCACGGGAATACACACTCTCTTCTTTCTTGGAGAGTGGCAGATTGCGTATAAAGTTTCGCAGTACGATGAACAGCGAGAACAGGATGAACAGCCCGTTAACAAAGGTCAGAAAGCGACCCAAGGCAATGTTCACGATGATGAGTACCAGAAATATCCAGGCATATCGATACCGACTGGATGCCTTGTTAAACGACACCATAACCGGCAGCAGCGTAAACATGAAGAGGAAGACCAGTAACTGACGGGAGAGTCCCAGATCCGTAAACGAATGCACCGACGAATCACCCAACACACCACTTCGTGTTAGGAAGGTGGCGTACAACACCAGAATGAAGGTCATCAAAATCAGGATGTAGGTAAGTACCACCGATTGTCCGGTTGACTTATTGATGATCATGACATGCACTCCGGCAATCAGCATCAACCAGGGTATCAGTGAAGCATTTTCTACCGGATCCCATGCCCAGTAGCCGCCAAAACTCAAGCTTTCATAGGCCCAGATTCCCCCCATAATGATCCCCGCTCCCAGCACCATCACGGAGGTGAGTGCCCAGGGTAAAGCCGGTTTCATCCAGTTGGTATAGTTTCTATTCCAAAGACCGGCAATGGCAAATGCAAACGGAACGATGGTGGTGGCAAATCCGAAGAAGAGCGTGGGTGGATGGATCACCATCCAATAATTCTGTAGTAATGGATTGAGCCCAGTTCCATCGGTGATGATCTGCATATAATCGGCTTTGGGAATGCCGCGCATCACCATAACCGGCAATTCCAGTAGTTCGGGCTTTGCTTCGCGCAGCAGCTGAAATGGACTGGAACCAAAGGTGTAACTGTCTGAAAGCTCAAGCCCCAGGAGCATCGAACTTAATACAGCTTGCGCCAGCATCACAATGGCCATCACCGGGTAACGCCACTCTGATTTCCGACGAATCAAAAAGATTCCCAAGACCACCTGCCAGAACATCCAAAGCAAAAAGCTCCCTTCCTGACCTTCCCAAAAACAACTGATCATGTAATGAGTAGGCAGCGACATGGAGGCGTGTTGCCAGGCATAATAGTACTCGAAGTAATGGTTGTAGATAATGCTGAATAGGGTCACGATGATGCCCAATACGGCAACGCCATGAATCATAAACCCAATCCGACCTATCAATCCTGCTTGTTCCTCTTTGCGGTTGTTTGCAACAATGAAAAAGAAGGCCGCCATGAGGGCCGACACAAAAGACAAGACAACAAAGGAGTGTCCTAAATTGCCAATGAGGAGGTGCTCTCCGTTGAAGGTGATGGGCTCCATAGTGTTCAGATATCGCCTACTTCATTCTCGTATTTGCTGGGGCACTTGGTTTGAAAATCCGATGCCACAAACCGGGTATCCCCATCAACCTTTCCCACCAGAACCACTTCTTCCACGCGTTCAAAGTCGAATGGTTTTTCTTTAAATACCACCACTTCCCGAACACTTCCTTCCTCATCTTTAGCGAAGAAGGAGAATTTCTCAGGATCTGTAACGGGATCATACGTAATAGGCCGATCCTTGAGCAAGGTGGTTTTTACGTGGAGTGTTTTTTCCGGTTGTTCCGATGCTTCCCGAAAGTTTACGGTAGTACTGGCATCGGTATAAGTGGACATCACAATACCGATTCCAACGGCAATCACGATGAGGATAACGATGTGGGTTGGTTTCATGATTTCTGCTCCTTTTCCAGTTTGGTAACCTTTCTGTCCAGGCGGATTAAAAAGATGAAGAGAACCAGGAAGATGATGATGAGAATGCCGGCTACCACGTAGTACTTACCATCCCGAAAGAAGGTATCGTCGAGCAAGTTTCCAGCGAAGGCTCCGCTGTGTGTGCCAGCGGCCAACAAGGCCAGCATCAGCCATTTTCGAATGGATTTCAAGTTACTCATGGGCATTCATTTCCTGTTCTTCCTCGATGGCTTTCACCCGGGAGATCAGCTGCCCCACCCAGGTGGCAACAAGCACCCAGCCGAGAACGGCCGGATAGAATACCATTCGAAGATTATTATTTAAGTCGTATTGCTTGAATCCCACGCTATCGCCACTTCCCGGATGCAGCGAAAACTTCGCCAGGACGGGTAAGATGATGATGAGTACGATGAATATGGGAAAGGCCAATACGTTGTAGACGGATGAAATTCGAGCCACCTTGTCTTCGTCGTCAATGGACGACCGAAGGATTTGATACGCCACAAACAACAGAACACCAATGGCGGCACCGTTGAGTTTGGGGTCGGCTGTCCAGAACGTCCCCCACGTAAACCGCGCCCAGAAGGCGCCGGTAGTAATCCCGGCGATGCCAAACAGCAAACCGGCAGTGGCGAAACCGTAAGCCAGATGATCCCATTTTCGATCTCCGGAATTCAAATTCCGAATACTGGCGATCCATGACAGGAATAAAACGGCGATCATGGCAAACCACATGGGAACGTGGAAGTTCAGGTTCCGAATGGTTTCGTACAGCGTGGTGCGAAATGGGAACTGAAACTTGATGGCTTCCAGTTTATCGGGTCGGATGGAACAACCGGTTGTGGTATCCACCGCCACCTCGTTAAAATTGAGTTGGAGGGCATCCAATCCCAGAAACATGCCGTTTACTTCGTCTTCGATAAGAACGGATGTTGCTATGCGCGAAACGGTATCAATCCGATGGTCAAACGGCGGGAAGCTTACCCGCAATGTTTTGATGTCTTCCACCAATACCGCATCGGCACAAAACAATCGGTCCTTATACTTGAGCCAAACCGATGGGGCACTTTCCCCATAAAAATCAGTATTGTAACCGGTAAGCGTAAAGGAGAAGGTTGATGAGGCATCCACCACTCCGGGGGACACAACGGCAACTCCGGGGCCGGTTTTTGTAAGCAAACCAATGGTTATACTGCCCAGAACAAGCAGCACTCCCAACCCTTTCCACCAATTTCTGACGAGCGCCATTTCGAGGCGCAAAGATAGTAGTTTTAGCTCAGCCACTAAGTGCCGAGAGAACTATTTTAGAACCGTCTAGCGGATTGAAAATGAGCTATTTTACCTTGAGCGCGTCGAACTCCATGTTGCGCTCTCCATCGATGTACTGAGACACAAAGGCATCCTTGATTCCGATCTCCTTTACATCCTCACCAAATTGAACGGCCTTATTCAAATCGCTGAAGTAGCCAATGACATAACGCTTGGCGCCATCCACGTTTTCCGCCTTGATAAATCGAGCCTTTTCATTGAAGCCCTGAAGATCCAATAATTGGAAGTACCCAATTTGAACGGCGTAAACCGTACCTTTTGGTGGGTTACCCATATTTTTATAATCGGCCATCAAAGCGGTGTAACGTCCCATGAGGGCATTAAGTGAATCCGAGAGTGCCTTGTTCTTCTCATTCGCGGCATCCAATTGAGCGGTCAAAGCTTCAATGGTTTCATCGCGTTCTTCAATATCCTTTTTATTCCGATCCTTCATTTGCTTGTAGGTAACCGGATTTTTCTTGTAGGCTTTTATCTCCTTTTTCAGCTTCTTTTTTTCCGTCTTTGAGAGGCTCTGAGCTTGAACGGCTCCGGCTCCAAAAGCGATGAAGAGAATGAGGGCGATGGCTTTTAGTAATTTCATGTCCTATTTGTCTATCCCGCAAGTATATGGGCTGCACCTTGCACCTCCCAACTGATAATCAATATCTTATACAAACCATCAAATCCATTATCCAGAATTCTAAACACTTCGGCAAACAGGATGGAGGTATTACCTTTGCGGCAGATAATCAGAATCATGAGTTACCGCATAGAACGAGACAGTCTTGGAGAGGTTCAGGTACCCGCCAACCGATATTGGGGAGCCCAAACCCAACGATCACTTGAGAACTTTAAAATCGGCAATCAGCGCATGCCCATTGAAATTATCCGGGCATTTGGTGTATTGAAAAAATGTGCCGCCCTGGCCAATAATGAACTCGGTGTTCTTAGTGATGAGAAATGTGCCCTGATTGGGCAGGTATGCGATGAAATCATTGAAGGAAAATTGGATGATGAATTCCCATTGGTGATTTGGCAAACCGGCTCCGGCACCCAAAGCAATATGAACGTGAATGAGGTGATTGCCAACCGAGGTCACGTACTGAGCGGTGGCTCGCTGATGGATGAGAAGAAGATTCTTCATCCGAATGATGATGTCAATAAATCGCAATCGTCCAATGACACCTTCCCAACCGCTATGACCATTGCCGTATACCAGCAAATGGTGGATTTCGCGATTCCGGGATTACAGGTTCTGAAGGATACATTTAAAAAGAAAGCCCGTGATTTCAGGAACGTGGTAAAAATTGGTCGGACACATCTGATGGACGCCACTCCACTGACCTTGGGTCAGGAATTTTCCGGCTATCATCGTCAACTGCAACTGAGCATCAACGCGGTTGAAAAAGCGATGGACACTGCTTCCGAATTGGCATTGGGTGGAACAGCGGTTGGAACCGGATTGAACACACCAAAAGGATACGCCGAGTTGGTAGCCCGAATCATTGCGCGCGAAACGGCGTTGCCCCTAAAAACAGCAGTCAATAAATTTGAAGCCCTGGCGGCACATGACGCCATGGTTGAATTGCATGGAGCACTGAAACGATCAGCGGTGAGTTTGATGAAAATTGGAAATGACATCCGATTGCTGGCTTCAGGCCCCCGAAGTGGAATTGGGGAGATCATCATCCCATCCAACGAACCGGGTTCCAGCATCATGCCAGGCAAGGTAAACCCTACTCAGAGCGAAGCGCTCACGATGGTGTGTGCCCAGGTCATGGGGAATGACGTGGCAGTTACCGTTGGTGGAAGTACCGGTCATTTCGAACTCAATGTATTTAAGCCCATGATTGCTGCCAACCTGTTGCAATCAGCCCGAATCCTTGGGCAGGCCTGTTTGAGCTTCAACAATAACTGTGTTCAGGGAATTGAACCCAACTATGCCGAGATCAAAAACAAACTGGAAAATTCATTGATGCTGGTTACCGCGTTGAATACCCACATCGGGTACGACAATGCGGCCAAAATTGCCAAAAAGGCGCATGCGGAAGGAACTACCTTACGAGCGGCTGCCCTTGAATTGGGTTTGGTAACCGAAGAGCAGTTTGATCAGTGGGTGCGTCCGGAGGATATGGTGGGCGATGTAGATGTGTATTAACATGTCTGCCTTCCGGCTGATTGCCTTAATCGCAGTAATGATAAGTGTTTCCGGCTGTGGTTCACAGGACGATCCAGTCTTGTGCACGGAGGAATATCGAACCATAGCCGTGGAAATTCTCGGTGGGGAATTGGACAACTGGCGCACCATACGGTTATCTACTCAAGACACCTTCAAGCTTGTAACAACTTTTCAGAACAAATACCCGATTTTGGATGATGCCTTTGTGAGGACACTCAATCAGGCAGAGGAACAATTCCAGTTTCAAGGCATTTTGGACGACTCTGTTCGCGTGGATGAGGTCTATTCCATTTCGGCAGATGCGTGCCACATACAGTATGTGAGTGGTTCGCTTCGCGTATCGCTTTAGGATGATGGATGTTTGATGTTTGATGTTGGATGGCAGATGATCGGTCAGCCAACAAGTAAGTGTCCAGCCCTCGGTTGATTGGGGCAGATTAAACTTCCACTGATTGACTCATTCCCTTCGAAGAGAAAATACCGTACGCCGTACTCATTTCCCAAGCGTTATTGATGAAGTCAAGGCTTTTTTGTAGGGACGCATTTTCCCTTACCCCGAGGAAAGTTAGCAGGTAATGTGCCACATGACCAAGTAAATTCTCCAAACGCGAAAAAAAGATCCAACGCAGGATTTAAATGCCAACCGTTATTGATGAATTCACTGAATTTCAGTAGGGACACCGATTTTCCCCTACCCCAAGGAAAGTTAGCGGATTAAACACTACATCACCAGTCGTATTCTCCCAACGTATAAAAAGTACCCAACGACGTACTGATTTACCAACCGTTGCGGATGATGTCCTCGATTTTTCCTAGGGACATCCATTTTCCCCTACCCCGAGGAAAGTTAACCAGTATCTACCTCGCACACCACCAATACTCTCCCAATGATTTCTATAATTTACCCAACGCCATTCCTGATCATCCCCACCATTTCAATTTGAAGTGATATTTTGCCAACATCATTCGAAGGGTCGATGCATCCACTCGTTAAAAACTTCGGTATTCTCATGCTTTGCGCCGTGCTCGCCTGTGGAATGTTCTTTGTGTTGCCGGGTTCTATACATCCAGAAACTGGAATGTATCAGGCTAACCTACACGACACGTATTTTATCATTCATCCGTTTCATCTCATTCTGATTGGAACTCTTTTTCTGTTCGAGTGGGTTTGCTTTTTCCTGATTGCATTCCGCCGGATATCGCTCATTCGAAATACGGTGGTTTTTGTTGGCTCAATCCTGGCCATCGTAATCCTTTCAATGACACTAAGGACCCATACTGATCTCCTATTTAGCGCCACTTCCAATGAAGGATGGACTATCTACCCCCCTTTATCCGCAAGCAAAAAGCCCATTCCGTCATCTTCCACTCCAAATATGTTTGGCATGGTTCTCCTTACCTTGCTGTTAACTTATGTCGTTCAATTTGCCGTGTTAAGCTTCATCCTGTTCAAACGAAAAGTTAACCGGTAGACAGGTCCACCGTTATTCATCCTTCTTCAGATCACATCCTTCATCTGGTGACTTAAATGCCGGAATGACATCTTACTTACCTTTTTCGTGCAACCTTTTGTGATTATCTTGTCTATCCTAGTGATTCAACCTCATGAAGAACAGGAGCCTTGCCTTCCTGTTGGCTTTCTTCATTTTAGGATTTGCCCAACGGGTTACCGCCAACCATCTGGTTGGGGCGGAGATTAGTTATCGGTCACTTGATTCCTTTCGGTATGAAGTGATCACTAAACTGTATCGCGATTGCTCCAAAGGCACCATCGGAGGATCCATTATCTACCTCCGCGTGGGATGTGACACCTCCTCCAACTTCGAGGAATTGGACAAAACCTTGGTTTCCATTCGAAAAATCACGGATCCCTGCGACACACTTTCCTGTAAGCCAACCAATACCACAGGAAGCCGAATTGGTTTTGAAGAATTCACCTACCGATCCGTGGTTGATCTCACGGCATCTAAATTCCAATCTTTACAAAATTGCTGTGTCCTGCGGTTTGAGATAAAAGCCTGTTGCTTCTCCAATTCCGTTTTGAATGGTGGTGCCAATCAATACCTGTATTCCTACGCCGCACATAACCGGTGTGCCCGCATCACCAATGAACTCCCAAACCGGCTGGACGAACTAGTCACCCGCACCTGTTTGAATCAACCGCTCTATGGGAGTGTCCACCATCGTGATGGTACAGAACGGGATTCCATTCAATATTCATCTGTTCAACCAATTTATGAGTACGGCAACCCGATGGCCTATGCCTCCGGTTATTCTCTGAATGTCCCTATACATCTATATGATCCAACCGGAAAGGGTTGGGTAAATCCGAATGCCTATCCCCCGATTGGCTTTTATTTCGATGGCAAAAGCGGATCCGTTACCACTACGCCAACTTTAAGTGGTGAATATGTCCTCGCCGTTCAAGTAACCGAGTGGACGCATGACGCCAATGGTTCACCGGTCTGGTTGTCTACCAAACACTATAACACCTTTCTTCGGGTGGAAGCTTGTCCGGGAAATAACCCGCCTACTATGGCTGGATACACGGGACATGCTGTATGTGTGGGCGACACAATATGCTTTGACATTACAACGGACGACAAAATCAAAATCCCACCACCACCCATGCCCAATCCTCCTCCGGATTCAACCAAAATTACCTGGGATCAGGGCATTCAAGGTGCCACGTTTGAGGTATTGAGCGACACGGCCCTGCACCAAACAGGCCGGTTTTGTTGGGTTCCGGATTCAGCACATTTTGGGCTCAACTATTTTCAGGTAAAGGTTCAGGATAATGCATGTCCCATTCCTTCCACCATTCAAAAAACCTTCACCATTAACGTGCAACCCAGAGTTGATGCAGCCATTAAATACACCGATCTGGGATGCGGCCAAATGGAAGTTGACGCCCAATTACTAAAATCCTATGGGAGTAGTGTTCGATATTTATGGTCCATTTTGGATACCAACCACCTACCCTTTTCCCCACCCTATCAGCCCCAGATGACAGGTAGGTATGAATATCTTTCGAAAGACACCGTTACCTCACGATTTATCGGCAAACAAATACTTAAACTCACTACCACGGCGGCCGGATATTGCCTGAGGGAATACATCGACACGTTGGTGGTTACCGATGCTGTCTCCATCGCTGTGCCCAATGACACGGTGATTTGCTGCGGTGATTTACCGCTGGATTTACGCCCACTGGAAGTATCAGGTGCGCAAGGTGGCAGGTGGCAATCGGGCCACGACGTGGACTCCAATGGCCAGTTAAAACCGGGAGTCCAATGCACCAGAGACCATCGAACATTCAACATTCAGTATTCCATACAAGAGGGAAACTGCACGGCTTCGGATTCATTCGAGGTAGACGTGATGGCCAATCCCCATTCCGGTTTGTCGTCCATTTCCCTTTGTCCCGATTCCAGCCTGGTTACAACCAGCCATTTGGGCATATCGGATTCGTTTGATTGGACGTACTTCAATTTTCAGTGGTCCAGCCCGGATCTGTCGGCCATGGAATGGGATAGCTTTTATACGCCATTTGCCAACATCCCTCAATTTAAGTTGATTAAGAAACTCCTGCCTACGAATCAAAATCCGTATGCCTCTGTTCAACTCAACTTAACCACCTCAGCTGGGCCCTGTGCGGCACGAGATTCTGGAGTAATCACCTTTCTTTATCCGAGAACAATAGATCGCTCCTTGTTCGATTCTTCCGGCAATGAGTATGCTTTATGTCGAGGTGATGCTGGCCTAATTCTTCAAAAAGATGCCTATCCGGCGAGCTGGATGTTAGATGCTGACACATTGCATTCTCCCTATCTATTGGATGCCTCCAACCTGACCAATGGCAATCATCGGTTACGGCTTCGTGCCGGAAAAAATTGTCCTGCCGACACCCTGGATTTCAATGTTTTAGATCGGGTGCAACGCACCTACCTCATTGATTCGTTGGTGTTGGAACCGGAAGACGATCGGGTAGTTAAACTCATCAACCTTCAACCCGAATCAGATTCATTTCGATGGACCATAGATCCGTCCTTTTCGATTCTTTCCACCAGCCATGATGCTGTCGAATTCCGCACACCGGTTAATTACACCATTCCATCCAACACCCCCTTTGGAATGGTTACCATCGAAAACCGAAACGCAGGTGTGTGCACCACACGTTGGGATACGACTCAGATTCATTTGATCCCAACGGCTTGCACCGATTTCACCTATACACCACCACTCATACTGGAAGCTGCATATCACGATTTCCAGTTGTACGAGTGGGAAGTAAACGATCAACCCATCACATCAACTACCGCTCCGTGGCGATCTGAATTGCTCACACCGTTGGTGAAAGGCGATACCATCACCTTGACCACCACCAATTTTGAGAACCGGAAATGTGTTGTAACCAAAACGTTTGACCAAGTGAGCATCTTACCAGTTCCCGATGGATGGATGATTTATCCTAATCCGGTTAAAGAACAGCTCCATATCATCGGCATACCCCATGCAGAACTAAGTATCTACAGTGTTCAAGGAATGTTGGTTATGCGTTCACTTGATTCAACAAAAGTGGATTGCAGGGCACTCCCGCCTGGGTTTTATATGCTGATTTTGGAAAATGGCCTGGAAAGGTATCAACATGCATTTATTAAGGAATGAACACCTTTTAGCAACAGCAAAACCTGAATAAGAATTGGAGACGGTTTAAGAATCATGCAACATTCCCAATCCATCATGTATCTTCCAACCGTAGTGAGCTCTTATAAACCAAATATCTTTTTGACGGCTTTGCTCGTTTGTCTTGGCAGCATGACGTTCGCCACTCACGATGCGGGTTCGGATATAAGCTACCGCTGTATTGACACATTGAAATATGAGGTCACTTATCGCATTTATCGGGCATGTGCGGCCAGCCAAATGAGCTTCAGCACACAATTCACACTTCGCTCTTCTTCGTCAAACACCCCGCTTCAATTGTCTCCAACCTTGATATCCATCAGCGATATTACTCAGATTTGTGACACGGTATCGAAGCCTTGTTCGCCAACCAACACAAGTGAATCCGGTAATGGTTTTGAGCTATTTATCTTGAGGGATACGGTTGATTTCAGTGCACACCCGTTTGACACCTTTATCGGCACTAATTGCACCGTCTATTTTGAATACTCAAGATGCTGCAGAAATACCGATATCACCGGTACGAACGTTCCTTATTACAATTTTGCCATGTTAAACCTGTGCCTGGCAAAGTGGAATACATCACCCGAATTTCTATCAAATCCAAAAATCTGGTATCCAATCTACCAACCATCCATTGAAAATCCGGGTGTAGCAGAACGTTCTGATCATGATTCAATATCCTTTGGTTTGGGTTCAGTTTTAAGAGATTGGGAGGACACTTCCACCTATTTTGGTCACCCTAAAACACAACTAACCTGGTATAATCCATCAGGTGCCGGATTTATCAACCCAAATGCCAATCCTCCAGTTGGTTTTTATTTCGATGAAAAAACTGGCCAATTTGTGTTCACCCCGATGCAATACAATACGGGATATTTTGTGTTTGAAATTCGGGAGTGGCGTAAACAATCTGATGGAACATTTGCACACATCGGAACAGTAAGACAAGATAAATTCTTCTTCGTCCGTGCTACCCAGAGCAACAATCCCCCAGTTTATTTTGGCACATTGGACAACGTTGGTAAGGACTTTTATACCTGTGCCGGCGACACCTTTTGTTACCAGGTTAACTACACAGACTATGTCAAAATTCCACCACCACCGGCGAAAACACCACCATCCGATTTTGTACAATTGGATTGGAACCATGGGATTCCTGAGGCAGAGTTCGGTCTGATAGATTCATCGGCCAAGCAACAAAAAGGCAGAATTTGCTGGCACCCGCAAGAAAAGGATATATCAACAACACCATACCAGGCAACGTTTATCGCCACCGACAACAATTGTCCGTTCAATTCTGCTTCGTCCATACCCATTCGCGTTTATGTTTTCCCTAAACCTCAGGGAGAGTTGCAATTTTCTGCCTTGCGATGTGGGAGAACGGCTTTGAGCGCCGCCAATATCAATTCTTCTGAAAATTTCCCCATCAGTTTGTTCTGGGATGTTTTGGACAGTAGTGGGAATACGTTGGAGAAAGATCCCTTCCGACCTCAATTTGCAGCCGGTAAATACCCCAGTCAATTAGCTGCCGATACGATTCGTTTTTTCAAAAACGGCCAATATATCCTTCGTTTACGATTAAAAAATCAAGGTGGAGAAACCACTTTGTACGACACCCTATCGGTCCTGGATGTGGTTGAACTACCTGGGATATCCGATACGTCTATTTGTTGTTACAGCTCATTACAACTGGACTCATTGAATGATTTTGCGGGTTCAAACTGGTCGGCAACATACCCAGCCATTCTCAACAACGGATTGGTTACTTCTGCCTTTGGATGCGACTCAACATATCACCATCTAACCATCAAACTCCACCGGCAATCCACGGATAAACTATGTTCAGATTCATTGTCGATAGATGTGGCCGTTACGCCAGTTCCCACAGTTAAGTTAGGCGATTTCGAGCGATGTGTATCATCTGGCCCTATGATCATTGACACCAATCTTATTAAAACTAACAACCCGGATTTGATTGACCCGGCCTATTTGAATTTTTCCTGTTCGAATTGCATCGAAGGTGAATTCGATAAATACATCAACCAAAACCCTTTTTCAATTCTTGCTCCGTTTGCTGAGAAAAACACACTCCAACAATTCAACGTAGTGCTGGAAACAGATGCACCTTACGGTTGTTCCTATTCCGATTCAGCCACCTGGATCTGGATAGGATCTCCTGAAATTGATCGATCCGTTTTAGGCAGGGATACAACGTATTACACCCTTTGTACCGGCGAAGAATCGGTGATACTTGAACATAGCGACACGTTATCATACTGGCAATCAACTCGGCTGGGCTTACTCAATAATCCTGTTCAGCTAGATACCATGCCTCATGGTGAAGACACCTTGTTATTGGTTTCAAAATACCAATGTGGAACCGACACAGTAATTCTAAACTTCGTTCCACACATCGTTGGGCATATAGTCCCACGGGATACCAGTATTGTAAGTACCACGGATCAAACCGTGTTCCTGGAATCCAATTTCGGTTCAAGCACAATTATCTGGCACCTTCAAGGTTTTGGGATACTGGATGAAGACACGGGCATCAACAACATTCTCTTTATTCCGGAGAACCTATCAGATAGTTTACAGTATTCTGCAGTAACTATTCTATTTAACCCAGATTATGAATGTCAGCTGAGCTCAGATACCACGATTATTGAAATCCGACCATCACCGTGCACCCCAATCTCAACTGAAACCCTTGAATTTAGGAATATTCGACTTTCGGGTGAACGAAGCAATCTTACTACCTATACGTGGATACTCCCGGATGGAACAATTGACAGCGAACCCTCAACAACCCTTGACTTCAATCCAACCTTCAAAGGACTGGTTGAATTAATTACCACCACGTCTTTCGGAGACTCCTGTCGTGGTTCCGTTTGGATTGATTTTACGTCCGTCTTAAATCCGGATTACCCCGATTTTGCTCTTTACCCCAACCCGGTTGATGGCCTATTAAAAATTGTGGGTATCGATGATTTGGATCATTCTGGAGTCTCTTTTCAGATAACAGACCTGGTTGGCCAAAAAGTGTTGAGTGGGATAACATTTGGATTGATTGACTGCCGACCATTAAATCCCGGAATGTACCATCTCACCATTTTGCAAAATGGATACATCATTACGAAACCGTTTATCCGTAATCCCTAATGCGAAAAAGATTTCATAGATCATCGCAAGCAGCGATTCAACAAACACCAACATCTATAAGTTGGGAACGTTTACCCCAGATTCTGCAGATGGCCAGAAAAATCATTTTCCTTTTCGTATTGCTCCTGGCTTCCTCCATTCAGCCCGTTTTTGCCAATCACAGCGATGGCGTGGATATCACCTATGAAAGCATCGATAGCCTGGTCTTTGAAGTCACGATCAAAGCCTATCGAAGTTGCAAGGGCGTGCCCTACACCATGGGGCAAACAGACATGAAGGTACGCATCGGCAACGCCACCGTTACCATGACTCCCACCCGGGTATCCATTACGGACATCACCCCCGTGTGCAAGACGGTGGGCATTCCATGTAACCCCCAAAACACCTACGGAACTGGAGATGGGATGGAAATGCACGTATATAAGGATACAGTAGATTTCACCGATTCAGCCTATAGTGGATTGCTGAAGAATGGCTGTTCCGTGTATTTTGAATATCAGTCGTGCTGCCGGAATTCCAGCATCAATACCGGCGCTGCCAACCTGACCTTATACAGTTATGCCATGCTCAATATTTGCAAGGCACCAACCAATTCATCCCCTAAGCATACCACACCTCCAAAATTTATTTCCTGCTGTAATCAGCCCATTTTTCACAATATCGGCGCGGTTGACAGCCTCAATCACGACTCCCTATCCTATAGCCTGGACCAACCCTTAAAATGCTATGGCTGTCCGATTTCGTATGGTTCAGGGTACCCTATTACCGCCTATTTCCCGGGTACACTCAAACCGCCCTATAATAATCCCGGAGCCAATCCACCCATTGGCACGTACCTGAATCCGGAGACCGGGGACTTTATCGTTACGCCGGTAAAATGTGATGAGATTACAACACTGGTTTTTAAGGTGAATGAGTGGCGCAAAGACTCTACGGGCACGTATCAGCTCATCGGAACCACCCGACAGGATGTTGTTTTTGTGGTTAAAACCTGCCCAACCAATAACCCGCCTACGTTATCTGGGCCGTACCTCTATAGCGTGTGTCCCGGAGATTCCATTTGCTTTAGGGTTACCACCAATGATCAAATGGTTAGTTCCGGTGGTGGAAAGCAGGATAGCGTGGACATTTCCTGGGATCGGGGGATTCCACAAGCCACCTTTACACTTGACCATGACTCCATTCGATTTCAATCCGGCTTGTTTTGTTGGAGGCCGCATGACTCCATGTCGAGTTCCCTTCCGTATCAGTTCCACGTGACAGCCAGGGACGATGCGTGTCCGCTAAACGCAGTGGTGACACGTTCGTATAACGTACTGGTTAAACCCAGGGCCAAGGCTGATATTGTGACCACCAGCCTTCCCTGTAGTAAGCTTTCGGTCGAAGCCAGAAATCTCAGCAACTACAACGCAGCCTCTTCTTTTCGATGGATGGTGTTGGATACGATGGGCAATCCACTATTTACCCACTCACGAACGGATCCGGTTTTTAAGAACGGACAAACCATTTCCAGCCTAAAAAAAGACACCATTCAGTTCCGGACATCCGGGGTATACATTTTATCTCTGACGGTTAACAATGGCGCAAAATGCGGAAGTACGATTTACGACACCATACGGGTCGACAGTGTCTTTGAAGCCCGATTAGCGGTGCAGAATGATACCTTTAATTGTGCCGGAACAGATTTAAGCCTTCGGCCGATGTACTCCTTCGGACATCAACCGGTTAAACAAATCAACTGGAACACCGGTGACACATCTACGTGGCTAATCGTCCAATTGGATGATACTACGTTATGGAAGACTATTGGTCTGGACGTGACCGACCAACAAGGTTGTGTGGCAAAAGACGAAATCACTGTTTTTCGTCGGGACAATCCGATCGTTTCACTTCCGCCCGATGACTTGATTTGTTTCTACGACTCCATTTTACTCACCCCGATCACCTCACTTGCGCAATGGGACGATCCTAGAACGATAGACACCTCCACTGTGGCACAGGGAAGTGAGCTTCGATTTGACTGGAAACTAGATGGCACAAATATCTCCACCGACACAGCTTTGGTGGTAACGCTACCCGGGATCTATGTGTTACGGATATCCGATAGTTTAAACTGCTCCAGTTCCGATAATTTTCAATTGACAACCATTGATTTTCGGGCTGATGCCGGAGAGGACACCTCCCTATGCAACCAAACAATCATAGATCTGAGACCCGCTAATTTTCAATCAATCCTCAGCAACAATTCGTCTGCAAGTTATTGGTGGAATAGTCTGATGGGATCGTCTTCCCAAGTCATTTCCGACAGCGTATTACACCTCACTCAGGACACCTTGTTGGAGCTCATTATTCATGTAATCCGAAACGGTGTTGGTTGCACGGATAAAGATACTGTTCAGTATACCCAAATCGACTTACCTAAACTTCAGACCTTCTCGCCCTGGACGATCTGTTGCAATGCCGGAGACATCCACTTGAGTGATTTGAGCGAGCCCGTTCATCCAGGTGGAACTTGGTGGGCTAATGACACAAACCTTATTACGAATAACACTTTTCGGTCAGGTCTGGCTTGTGGTTTGGATACAGCCAAATCATATTCAGCCTACCTGACCTGGACAGATCCTCAAACAGGATGTTCGTCAACCACCTCAACGCCCATCACCGTATTGCCTAAGCCTGAAATTGGTTCGGTAATGGACAAGTCGTTTTGTGTTTCACATGGACCCGTATTCCCTGATAAAGATGGGATTGTTCCATCCAACGTGCATTGGAACGGTAATGATCAAACAGGATATAATTACTCGTTTATATGTTTGAATTGTGCATCTGGTGAGTGGGAGTTACTCTTTCACAGGGTGGACACATCCGGCGTCCCTTATTTTGAAATCGATCACCTAGGCATTGCGCCTGCGAACAATCAAATGAAGATCGTTGAGTTCTCGTTCGGCTACACGAATTCCTATGGCTGTACCGTGCTTGACACCGCCCAATTAACCATTTTGGGCGATCCCGTTATTGATCAAAGTTCTTTTATTCCTGGAACTCCTTCCATCTTGTGTTCAGAGACCGATTCCTTTCAACTTCGTCCAACCAATTACCCCTATCACTACAAGATTAAATCTCTTCCATCAGGAAGTTACGCTTCCATTTTGGACGACTATTTTGTTCCCAATGAACTATCGAAAGGGTTTTATCGGTTGCAGTTGAAGGCCGTGGGAAGTTGTCCGGCCGACTCCCTGGATTTCAACCTGGAGCCGTCTTTCAGTCTGGATTTGCTCCCCAATGACACCTCCATTGTTTCTATAAAAGATCACACCTATTTCATTCCCTTACAAACCGCATACAGTGGAAATGTCAGTTGGTTCACCTCGTCCGGCGGCGTTCTGGAGAAAAACACGGGCCTGAGCAATGTGGTTACCCTTCCCCATCATCGGGGAACAGCTATCCGAACCATACCGGTGACCATTGTGTTGACAGACAAACCTGCTTGTATCCGGTATTGGCAGGACACGTTAAATCTGACTCTACGTCCTGATCCTTGTTCGGATTTCACATTCGATAAAGAAGGTGCAGGCTTGTCCTTTAGTCCGGAGTATTCGGATCTAAGCGCCTATGTCTGGAAATTGGATGATGGTCAAACGGCCACTTCCATCAACCCGACCTTTCAAGACGTAGATTTATCCAAGCCTATGTTTGCTCATTTGACCACTGTATCATCACTGGCGGATAGTTGCACGATCAGTCGGTACATCGACTTCTCCAGCATAGAGCCGATTAACAATCAAATTGCCATTTTCCCGAATCCGGTTAGCGATCAATTGCATGTATCCGGCTTCGCACTTGGAACCGGCATCATCGTGAATCATTTAGGTCAGGTGGTGTGGTCAGGCATGGTCATAGAGCAACCCATTGACTGCTCATATCTAAAGAGTGGTATCTACAGTTTGCAAGTGACCGATTCAACTCAACGCGTTCAGGTCATTCGAACCTTTATCAAACGGTAATC
Organism: Flavobacteriales bacterium; assembly: GCA_020635355.1. Taxonomy (GTDB): domain Bacteria; phylum Bacteroidota; class Bacteroidia; order NS11-12g; family UBA9320; genus WGNA01. The sequence continues at coordinate 221,620 of JACJZW010000002.1, read as the reverse complement.
CGTCAACTTACTGAGACTGAAAATTGATGGCATAAGTCGGCTTGCCGACTTACGTAATTGTAATATGAAAAGTGAATTGGAAACGAAGACATCGGGTAAGACAAAACACCATGGTTAATCTTTGTCTTGGTAAATTGCCCCATTGGAACAAGCTGTTCAATAAAACTTGATCGGCCTTACCCGGATGCTCGTCATCAGGATTGACAATAAAACTTGTCGAGTACGAAAATGGTGGCGCGCTTGTCGATTTCCGAATACTTTATAATTATTCAATTTATTTTTCTACGACATTCCGTAATTTCATTCAAATTTTTATTGGATTGGTGCCCGTATTTTGCATTTTTGAGATAATTAATCAACTCAACTCTCAACTATCCTAAAATTTCAGGCCACTGACCATATTATGACAGAAGTATCTCAAGTTCAGCTAGTTGATCGCCTTCGGCATCATATTCCTAAAAAAGGAGATTTGGTTAAAATCCTGACCGAATTGCTATCGATTAGTCCGGATTCCGTGTATCGTCGGCTGCGTGGAGAAAGTGAATTCACCCTTTCGGAAGTGGTTAAAATCGCTCATCGGTTCGACCTATCGATGGACAACCTTTATAACGAACGGATCAATTCAACCACCTTTCATTACAACAAGCTGTACAATCGGGATAATGCCTTCGAACCCTATTTTGTAAACCTCACACAACAAATGGAGCGGTTACGTCGGGCCGAAGGAAAACTCTGGTTCGTGTGCAGCGAATTACCCATTTCCCAGAGTTTTCAAAATCAGGAGTTACGCGAGTTTAAGTTGTTCTACTGGCAGCGTGTGATCTTAAATCGACAAATCATGCGTGGCATTAAGTACGATAAAACGTTTGCCATCGGGTTTAACCTCAATCAATACGTGGATAGCTTGATGGACTCTTATCGGCATATCGATAAAACAGAAATCTGGACTGAAGAGACATTGGACGACACCATTCGACAGTTGAAGTATTGCCGGGATTGCGGATTAATGGATCACGAAAATCTGTTGAATGTATGTCAAAGTCTGATTCACACCCTCAACCGATTGGAAAACGAATTGGAATCCCAAACCTACTCTGATGACCCGCATCGATTGCGATTTTATGTGAGTTCCGTTGAATTGGGCAACAATGTCATCCACATGAATTACGGACAATACCGCACCAGCTACATCAAGTTCAATACCTTCAATACCGTGGCCACCCGCAGCGATGACTTTTGCGACGAAATAGAGCACATGATTGAAGGGGTTTTGGCAAAGAGTGTTGAAATTTCCGGAAGATCAGACGTGCTTCGTCACCGATTCTTCACCACCTTAAGATCCAAGGTTGAAGCCCTGATGCGGTAACATCCTGGTTGCCTTCAAACGTTCACACGCCTATTGACATCGGATGCCTGGTTAAGCGTTTAAGTTTGAGGCTAATCATGCATTTGTGCGATCAAAGCACGATCTTACTACAGGGTAGGGGCACATGCATCCCTAACAAAATTCGCTAAAATCATCACCAACGCTGGGTAAATTCATACGGCGTTTAGTTTCTTCTTGCGGTGGGTATTATTTTGAAATCCATTATCCTCTCAAACCCTTATCTTTTCACAGGGTAGGGGCACATGTGTCCCTACAAAATTTCTTTGAGATCATGGCGCGCGGTGGGTAAACTTGACATGCGGTGAGTTTCTTTTCCATGTGATTTTTCAGGTACCCCCCTGATTGAGCCAACCTTTTTAGTCTACTCACAGAAAATGGATTAAACAGGGATTGAACTGGTCCCTACGGAAAAGACCCGTTGGTTAGGACCACTCTTCGACTATCGAACACTAAGTTTTCTGTTTTTCCTTCTTAGCCGACGGAAATAAAATATTATTCAGGATCAAACGATATCCCGGTGAATTGGGATGCAAGGCAAGATCAGTAGGTGGTTCGCCAACCATATGCCGATAATCCTCCGGATCATGACCTCCATAAAACGTCCAGGTTCCCTTACCCATGGTACCATGCATGTACCGTACTTCGTTAAGCGATTTGTTCTCCCCCATGATGGTAACGTTACTCTTCACCAGTTCCTTCCTGAAGGCCGTTGTTTGTCCCATAAAACCTTTTACCACCCGCTGATGATTCTGTGTAAGTATGGTAGGCACCACGTGCCACTTGGCTGAAAACTCATTGAGCACAAACACATCGTTTTGTTCCGATACTCCTCGGGTAGCTGGATTTACATCAATGTTTGAATACTCGTACACGTATGGATTTCGCTCAATTTTAAAATCCTTGAAGGCAAACGTCTTGGAATAATCCAGCTTGCTTTGAGCCGCCGGATCAGCTGGATCACCATCAAACATTTGTTCACAGATATCCACTCCATCAGCAGCCAAGGCAATATCATAGCTGTCTGTTGCCGAACACATGGCAAACAAAAATCCACCGCCCAGCGTAAAGTCCCGGATCTTCTTCACCACCGCCAACTTCATCTGAGACACCTTGGTATATCCATGCTTCAAGGCTATTCCTTCGGCTTCTGCAACCTGATCTTTGTACCATTGTGCATCCCGATAGCTGGCATAGAACTTTCCATACTGGCCCGTAAAATCCTCGTGATGCAAGTGAAGCCAATCGTACAAGGGCAACTTGCCATCTAATACCTCATCATCAAAAATGGTTTCATATGGAATTTCGGCATAGGTCAGCACCATCGTTACCGCATCATCCCAAGGTTGTGCTTTTTTAGGGGAGTACACGGCTATTTTGGGTGCCGTCAATAACTTCACAACGGAGGCATTCACCACGGGATTTTCAATTTCATCCCGAATAGCCTGTGCCTTGGCGTCTGAAATTTTATCGAAGCTCACACCTTTTAACAAGCAAATTTTTTCAAACTCATCATAATGTGGCGCCATAAATGCCCCGCCCTTATAATTGAGTAACCACTCCACTTCCTTATCATAGGTCAAAAAGGAATAGGCAACTCCGTACGCCTTCAAATGATCTTTTTGTGTCTCATCCATCGGGATGAGAAGATAGGTGGCTTTCGCCGGTAGATATATGGCCAATAGGCCTACCAAGATTAGTGATCTGAACAATTTTTTCATGCTATCCTCAATGTATCAACTTCACTCCAATAACAACGGCTAATACTCCCACCATCGTACTTGACAGGATGTAGGTTAGCGCCAAAATTAGATGACCGCCTTCTATCAATCGCCAGGCGTCCAATCCAAAGCTGGAAAAGGTGGTAAATCCACCCAATAAACCAACCATAAGTAATGGTATCAATACCTTTTGATTCCCTTCAGTAAATCGCCACAAGATTCCAATCATCAAACATCCCAGCACATTGACCGCGAAGGTTGACCATGGAAAAGAGTGCCCATCTGTGCCGGGCACCATCAGTCCCACCCCGTATCTCAGCAACGCGCCAATTGCGCCACCCAGCGCCACATATAATGGTGTTGCTAACGTCATTCCCGGTACTTGAATCGATGCCAAACTTCACGCTCCAATTCTTCAAACCGATTGTAGTACATCGTCTTGATCATCAATCCGCGTTTGTCATACCAAAACCGAGCTGATGTATTGTTCAGCTCACTTTTAGACATACTTACCTGATCTTTCTCGTTATATTCCAACAAGGTAATCTCATCGTTATCATAGATCTGAAACATCAGGTATTCGGACCGCTTTAACCGATTCCTGGAATCGTATTTGGAGACCATGCTACTAAACGGCTTGCTGTTCGTTACATCTACCACATCAGCCCGCACTTCCTTCCCATTGGCATATTGATAGGTGGTTTTAAAAATGGTGCTATCACCATTTCGCACCTGAATGGCTATCAGCGAATCCGGAGAGGATGGGTCTCCGAAGTACTGATTGGTTACCAGCAGTAACACGTATGGTTCCATGTACTTGGTTTCTTCACGTATCACCTGATGATCATCATTGTACCAGAGACGGACGATGCTTTCCACATTATCGTTCTTATAGGTGGTGATCATTGTTGGATCTCCTTTATCGTTGTACTGATAATTCACTTCGGCGATCACATCCCAACCATGACAGTGATAATCCTGTTTGATGTGCGTTATCCATCCCTTTTCATTGATGGTTTTGGTTTCGAATAAGCATGTATCATTCGAATTCTCGAACTTGTTGATATAGACCCAACTCTGAACTTCGCTGATCTTATGGGTTCTGTAAAGTGTGGTATCCTCCACCTGAGCCAAAGCTGCATTCATCCACGTGATGGTGGCGAGCAAAAGGAGGAGAAACTGAATCTTTTTCTTCATGTACTTCATTTTCCGGTTCGGGCAAAGGGAACAACTGATTGATCGGCAAAATCTTTATTCAGAAACTTGAAATGCGCAGCCATGGCAATCATCCCAGCGTTATCCGTGCAGTATTCCAGGCTGGGAACAACTAGTTTCCATCCATGTTTATTGGCTGTTTCTTCAGCCACCATCCTCAGGTAACTGTTGGCAGAAACACCCCCCGAAATGGTCACCCTATGTATGCCTGTTTGTTTAATCGCCCGTTTAAGTTTTCTCATGAGATAAGACACAATCGTATGCTGAACCGATGCACAGATATTACTCAAATTTTGTTCCACAAAGTCGGCTTGCTTTTCGCGCTCATCCCGAACAAAATACAAGACCGCCGTTTTTAATCCGCTAAAGCTAAAATCCAACTCGCCCACCCTGGAATCGGGAAAGGTAAATGCCAAAGGATTTCCTGTCTTCGCCAACTTGTCCAGCTGAGGCCCACCTGGATATGACAACCCCAGCATTTTAGCTGTTTTATCGAAGGCCTCACCCGCAGCATCATCCAACGTCCTTCCGATGACATCCATGTCATGCGGACTATTCACCTGCACAATTTGGGTATGTCCGCCACTTACCAATAAACACAAATAGGGAAATTCAAGTGGGTGCTCAATGAAACCGGCCAGCACATGTGCCTCAAGGTGATTTACCCCAATTAGCGGCACATTCAAACTGAGGGAAAGTGACTTGGCAAACGATGATCCCACCAATAATGATCCCAGCAATCCGGGACCTTGTGTAAAGGCCACAGCGGACAGCTCATCCATTTCAACTCCAGCCTTTTTCAACGCAACATCTACCACTGGAACAATGTGTTGCTGGTGTGCCCTCGAAGCCAGTTCCGGAATCACTCCTCCGTATTGAGCATGTACCTGCTGACCGGCCACAACGTTGGAATGTATTTTGCCGTTTACCATAACAGCGGCAGCCGTATCGTCACATGACGATTCAATCGCCAAAATCCGAATGTCTGATTTTTCATGCATGTCAACCGCCACAACGAGAAAGTTCAGCCCACAACCCTTACCTTCGAACGGTTGAAAAAGGCGCTTTCAAAAGTACTTAAATTCATTGTCTACGGCTTTGCCATCCTCTTTGTATTGCTGGTTGCCACCATCGCCATTTTCAGTTTTTCAGGACCTCAAACATGGCTTGCCCGTCAGTTCACGGAACGGCTTTCAGCCGATGTTGGTGCCGAAGTTAAAATCGATAAAGTCTCCGTCAATTTCTCCGGTGATCTCGTATTTCACCATGCCCTCGTGCGCGATCAGGAAAACGACACTCTCTTTTATATTCAAAAACTCAGTGGCAAACTCTGGTCACTGAATCAGGAACAACACTATGTTGAATTGCGGAGCATGTCCATCGAAAAACCCTTGGTCAATTTCAAGGTTCCCGTTGGAGACGGGCCTCCAAATTATTGGTTTTTCATCAGCCATTTTCAAGTTCCCTCCGATGGTGAACCCGTAATTTGGCACATCAATTTTCGCAACCTCAAGATGAAGGATGGCGAATTCCGATACAAAATCAATGGCGCAGAACCGGTTACGGATCGTGATTTTGATGAAGGCGATTTCGCCTTCAGGCAAATTAATGGTGAGTTCAAGGACTTCCGAATCATTGGAGATTCACTGGACTTCAAGGTAAAAAACCTATCCACCACCGAGAAGAATGGTCTTCATGTGAAGCGAATGGTGTGCAAGGCTAAAATCCACTATAACGGAATGGAATATTCCGACCTCTTACTGGAAACAGATCACTCCAGACTGGAAGACTACTTATCATTTTCCTATGCGGGTTACGGAATGCTTTCGGACTTTATCGACAAGGTATCCATGAAGGCTGATCTACAACAATCTCTGGTTTCTGTAAAGGATTTGGCCTACTTCTCCCATAACCTCACCCCGTACGAGATGAATAACGTCATCATCTCAGGTAACGCCAAAGGAACGGTTCGCCGATTTAAAGTTCGCAACGCGCACCTCACGTTGGGGAGCGAGTCTGTTATCAAAGGAAAATTTGACTTCAAAGGTCTTCCGGATTGGCAAAGTGCCTTTGCTGATATCGAACTATCCGAGTTGCGCACCTGTCCGGAAGATGTCCTTTCTATATTCAACTTATCGGAGTTACCGCCGAGATTGGATCGGTTTGAAGACATTGTTTTCTCTGGGCACCTGACTGGATTTTATACCGATTTTGCTGCCGATGGCGTCATGAATTCCGCCCTGGGCTTGTTGCGATCCCGCATCAACTTTAAGCTCAAGGATGAGATTCCGTTTTACACCGGACAACTCATTGCCGAAGACTTTGACGCTGGAAGCTTTTTGGGGAATCCTCAGTTGGGCAGAACCAGTTTCAATTTTGATCTGGACGAAGGACGAGGCCTCAACTTTGAAGATTTATCAGCCAAATTCCGAAGCTCCATTCAGTACATCGAGTTCAACGGCTATCCCATTCGATCACTCGTGGCAAATGGCATTTACAAGAACGAAAGTTTCGATGGTATCGCCAAAGCCAATGACGATGATGTGCGTTTCACCTTTGACGGAAAAATGGACTTCAACCCCAAGATTCCGACCTACCTGTTTACAGCCGATGTGGATCACCTCAATCTAAAACGTCTTAACCTGGATAGCTCAGAGTCGAGTGTTTCGGGTTTGATGGCGGTGAACCTGCGGGGATCCAATCTGGACAACCTTGATGGTGTTGCCCTCCTTTCGGATGTGGAGGTGAAACGAGGAGATTTTAATGTGGATCTGGAAAAGCTGGAATTGCGGTCGTCCATTGACCAACAAGGCCGGCACCTGGACCTGAAATCAGACATCCTGGATGCCTCCATCGATGGCCATTTCAATTTCAGTTACCTGGATCTGGTGTATGACGATATTCTCCAAACACTCTTTCCGGATTACTACACTCAAGAAATCAAACTGCCACAAAATGTGACCATACAAACCCGGATGGTTGTTCGGGAAAATGAACTGATCGGCAACCTGATGCAGCAAAACCTCTTCCTTGGAAATGGTCACTTCAGTGCCGATTACAACTCTGTGGAAGAAAGTTTGGAAATTGATGGAACCATGGATCGGCTGGTGTGGGATCAGTACCGCCTGGATCAGTACTACCTCAACGTGCGTAAAAAGCCGCATCAATTGCTGAACTTGAGTACCGATGTTTCACAGTTTTTTGTGAACGACACCCTACTAACCCGAAACATCCTGCTGAATGCCAGCATCCTTCCTAATGATGTGGACTACCTTTTCAATTTTGGTGACACCTCGGATCAAATTGCCTTGAGATCCTACGGTGCCCTCCATTTCGTGAATGACACCATTGGCTTGCGGATTATGTCGTCCAACCTCTACACCGAAGGTTCAGCCTGGCAAATCAACGACAACAACCACATGTGGTTCACCCGTCACGGTTCATTTCTGGATAGTCTCACTTTATACAGAGCCAATCAACAGGTTCGCTTCTCGGGAGAGATTTCGGAGCAGTCAACCAAGCCGCTAAACATAGATTTAAAGCGATTCCAACTTGAAAATTTGAATCCCATCCTCAAGGCCTATGACGTCCAAACCGGCGGAGTGGCAGAGGGAGGTATACAGATTTTTCACCTGTTGGAGCGACCGGTGATTCACGCTAATCTGGACATTGATCAGTTGGCATATAACGGCGACACGTTGGGCAAATTCAGTATTTCCACGGTATCCAATGAAGATCCGCTATTCATGCGCATTCGAGCCGAAGTTAAAGAGGGCATCCTCAAAGACATCTCCTGCATGGGCGATATCGACTTGCGGAAAGATCCACCCCGGTTTGATCTCGATATCCGGGCATCCAAGGCCAGCGTAGTACCCCTTCAAGCCATATTCAATGGTGTTGCCTCTGATTTTAGCGGCACCATGACTGCCAACGCCAGATTGAAAGGCAACAAGGATTTGTACACCTTAAAAGGCGTGATTTCGTTGGAACAGGCACGATTCAAGGTGGATTATCTGAACACCGTCTATTCCGTAAACGATCGAATTTACCTGAACGACAAATCCATCGAATTCAAATCCCTTAAAGTGCAGGATGAAAGGGGCAGTACGGCCAAGGTAAATGGCGCCATCCGACACAATCTTTTTAGCGATTTTGAGCTGGATCTCAGCATCAACGATGTGAAGGATTTCATGTGTCTGAATACCACTAAAGAAGATAACAGCGTATTCTACGGCACCGGGATTGCTTCGGGAAATATCTCTTTTACCGGCCCTCTGGATAATCTGTTGGTGGACATCAAGGCCACGTCGTCAAAAGGCACCCGACTTGTGATACCATTGTATACCGAAAGCGATAATCAACTGGTGGAATACATCCGATTTAAACAACCGGTTGATACCACCAAAATAAAAGCTAAAACACGGCTGAACTCCAACAGCGGTCTTACCGTAAAAATGGACTTTAATGTCACGGAAGATGCCGAATTTAACCTGGTCTTTGATGAGGTACTGGACGATCGGATCACCGGTTTTGGAACCGGAAATATTCAGATGGAATACACCTCATTTGAGGACTTTTATATGTTTGGTGATTTCCGCGTGAAAAGGGGAATTTATCCGTTCTCTTCCCCCACCTTGGTTAGTGAGAAATTTGATCTTCGCGAAGGCGGAAGAATTGTATGGAATGGAGATCCGTATAATGCCTATATCGACTTGCAAGCGTCCGTGGCACGAAACCGGGCAAATCCAAAAGATCTTATGTTGGGTTATGTAACCGCGGCGGATGCCGAAAACTACAACACCAACATCAAGATGAACGTAATTCTCTTCCTGAAAGGGGAGCTTTTTAGTCCGGATATCACCTTTGGAATGGAATTCCCCGATAATTCGTCCATCAGCGGTCTTACCCAGTTCAACAGCCTCATCAAACGAGTTGAAGAAGATCCGGACGAGTTAAACCGACAGATATTTTCACTGCTCACCTTTGGTTCCTTCGTACCGGCATCCGGCAACAACGCCGACCCCAATAATTACCGGGACATCGTAAGCTCCAGTGTTGGGTCCTTTCTTTCCAATCAGGTGAATAACTGGATTTCCGAATACGATCAGAACTGGGAATTTGGCGTGGATTACACGACCCGGTCCGGCATCACAGACGAAGAAAAAGCCGAACTGATTGTTAGTGCCCGAAGAAAGCTGTTCAACGAGCGGCTGGAGTTGGCCGGCAGTTATAATGCCTATTCAACTGGGAGCATCAACCCGTATAACGTTGACCTCATTTACAACGTCAAAAAAGACGGCTCCCTAAAACTTAAAGCCTATCACAAATTAGCCAACGACCCAACTCTTGGGCAAGTTTCCAACGTAACCACTACCGGGGTTGGTTTCTACTTCAAGAAACAATTCAACCGAATCAAATGGTGGGGACGGAAGGAGGATTGAGGGTGAAAGGGCGTGAGGATGAAAGGGCGTGAGGGTAATCGGGTAGCAGTTAGCAGTTAGCCCGTGACGCTCCCTTTGCTCGGTCAGGGTAAACAGGTAGCAGGTAGATCCAATACCAAAGATTGCCTTGACGTTCAGTGGACAATCCCGAATCCCGAATCCCGAATCCCGAATCCGTACTTATTTGCGTTTATAAATCGGCACAGTAGAGCACGGCTCTCCGTACATGATACTTCGCACCACCGGAGTGAGTTTTTCTGTTAGGGCTACATACGAGCCAATGGGCACATCAAATTTGCTGCAACCCTTGATTACAATCTTGCCGTCGCGATAGTCTTCCGGGTTAAGCTCATCAATTTTTTCCTGAATGATCTGTTGCTGAAGTTGTTCCGGAGTCCCGTAAAACACACGATTAGCATGGGGTCTTAATTTATTGGCAGCCAACATAAATGCCCAGGTTGGCACAATGGCATCGGCGGTGCAAATCAGACACACATTTTTTCCTTCGTACTGGTTCCAGTCGTGATCTTTAACAAAGGCCCGAAAGTCCTTTTCACGAAGGATGAGCCCCTGAAATAAGTTATCCTTCAGGTCCATCACCTTACACTCTGTGGTATCGTAAAAATCTTCCAGATTGATGGTCACCAATCCGCTTTGTGCAACCTTATTTACGATTTCTTCCATCCTACTCTACCCTACTAATTTTTAACGCATTGGTGCGCGATTTGGAGTCGATGGGCATCGATGCCGTGTGAACCACCAAATCGCCTGTTTCCAATAAATTGTCGTCTTTCAGAATTTGCAGAACATCCTTCATGGTCTGATCGGTGCTCTCCATGCTGTCGTAATAGTAAACACGGATATTCCACACGAGGTTCAGTTTGCGGAAAATTTTCTTGTTGCTGGTAAAGATGAAGATATCGCAACGTGGACGATAACCCGCAATCTGCAAAGCGGTATATCCTGAATAGGTTAACGAGATGATGGCCTTTGCCTGAACATGGTCGCTCATGCGAACAGCCGTAAAACAGATTTCGTCTGACAGGAACGTGGGCGATGACCGATGAGGGCGCTTCCCTTTATGATAGATGTCCCAACCCAACTCGGTAGAACCGATGATCTTTTCCATGGCCCGAACCACTTCATAGGGATATTTACCAACCGATGTTTCCGCGCTCAGCATAACGGCATCCGCTCCATCCATAACTGCGTTGGCCACATCATTGGTCTCGGCACGTGTTGGCCGAGGGTTATTGATCATGCTTTCCATCATTTGAGTAGCAATGATCACCGGCTTATGCGCCACGATGCACTTCTCAACAATCGACTTTTGAATCATCGGAACCTGTTGCATAGGAAGTTCTACACCCAAATCACCCCGGGCTACCATAATGCCATCGGCGTACTTGATGATCTTGTCTATATGCTCAACGGCCTGCGGTTTCTCGATTTTGGCGATGATACTGGCATCACCTTTCAACAATTTTATGCGCTCCCGCAATTCCTTAATATCGTTGGGGTGCCGTACGAACGATAAACCAATCCAATCCACACCCTTTTTCAGCGCGAATTCAAGATCCCGTAAATCCTTTTCAGTCAAACAGGGAAGTGAAACGTTGGTGCTGGGCAGGTTAAAACCCTTTTTAGATTTCAAGGGCCCACCATCAACTACCTCCGTTCGAAGCGTATCCTCATCAATTATTTCGGTAACCCGTAACTCGATGTTTCCATCATCAATTAGGATCTCCTCGCCCACTTCCATTTCCTGAGCCAGATTTTTGTAGTTCACGTAGATGCACTTGTCATCTCCGATACCTTTATCGGTAGAGACCAGCAGACTTTGTCCGTCCACAAGTTCCACGCCCGGTTTCATTTCGCCCAGCCGCAACTTGGGACCTTGTAGATCGGCCAGAATGGCCACACTTAACCTCAATTCGTCATTGATCTCCAGAATGTGGGAAATGATTCGTTCGTGCTCTTCGTGTGAGCCGTGAGAAAAATTGATACGACACACATCAACACCGGCGCGGATGATCTTGATCAGCATTTCCTTGCTTTCAGTTGCCGGCCCGATGGTGGCGATGATCTTGGTCTTATTGTAGAGAATTTCAGTACTCATAGAAACGGTCGCGACTCCATTAGTTCAGTCGGAGGCGCATTTGTGATTCAGTCTTTAACGTTGATAGTTCAATACTAAAACAATATTGAACAAACTTTGATTGCCTAAGTGAATTGGTGGTTATGGAAAAGTTGCCGGCATAGTTCGTTTCGATCAGAAAAGCATCCACTGATTTCATCTCCGGCGCCAGCAGTCCCTGCGTGGCATGATTCCGAACAATCTCGTAAACCGAATCCGTGGCGAGGTCGTGAAACCGATAAATGGGTGCATAACAAACCTCATTTCGGGTAGTCCACTCCACATCCTCCTCCCGTTCAAATGTCATATTTGTCACTCGTTTGAGGTCCCAAACCACCTGATAGAACGGATGGGTTGAAACGAGTCCAAACACCCGACAGTTCAGGCCTGACAGATCTTCAAGTATGTACTTTTTCACCGATGACACAAGGCTCGTCAAAATTAATTACCACAACATTTTCCTTGTGTGATATTCTTAAAAAAATGTTCTTTGCACCCTTATCATTATTAAAAGTAAAAACAATGTCAGAAATCGCATCAAAAGTAACAGACATCATCGTTGAGAAGCTCGGTGTAGAGAAATCAGAGGTTACCTTGGAAGCTAGTTTTACCAACGATTTGGGAGCTGATTCGTTGGACACTGTTGAACTGATCATGGAATTCGAAAAGGAATTCAACATCGCCATTCCAGATGAGCAGGCTGAGAAGATCGGTACGGTTGGCGAAGCTGTTTCGTACATCGAGGCTAATACAAAATAATTTGAGCGTTACATGCAATTCAAGAGAGTTGTTGTAACAGGGATCGGAGCACTTACACCCATTGGAAACACCCGGGAAGAATACTGGGCGAATCTGAAGAAGGGTGTAAGTGGAGCCGATTTAATTACCCGGTTTGATGCCGAGAAATTCAAAACCCGCTTTGCTTGCGAGGTTAAGAATTTCGATGTGCAGGACCACATCGATCGTCGTGAGGCGCGTCGGATGGATCCGTACACGCATTATGCCATGGTAGTTGCCGATGAGGCGTTCAAGGACTCCGGTCTTACCGAAGCCGATTACGACAGTGATCGCAGCGGAGTAATCTGGGGATCCGGAATCGGCGGACTGCACACTTTGTTGGCAGAAACCCGAACCTTTATCGAAGGAGATGGCACTCCTCGTATCAGCCCGTTCTTTATCCCGATGATGATATCGGATATTGCCGGCGGATACATTTCCATGAAGTACAACTTCCGTGGGCCCAATTTCACCACCGTAAGTGCTTGCGCATCTTCCAATAATGCCATCATGGACGCATTTACCTATCTCCGGACAGGTAAAGCCGACGTGATGATCACCGGAGGATCCGAGGCTTGTGTGAATGAATTGGCCATGGGTGGATTCAATTCCATGAAGGCGTTGAGTGAACGTAACGATGATTTCAAAACTGCCAGTCGGCCTTTTGACAAGGATCGCGATGGTTTCGTTTTGGGAGAAGGTGCCGCCGCTCTTGTATTGGAAACGCTGGAACACGCCCAGGCCCGAGGTGCTCATATTTACTGCGAGATCGCCGGTGGTGGCCTCTCGGCAGATGCCCATCACATCACCGCTCCCCATCCTGAAGGTTTAGGTGCCAGCAACGTAATGCGTTATGCATTGGCAGATGCCGGCTTAACTCCTGAGGATATTGACTACGTCAACGTTCATGGAACATCTACCCCACTGGGTGATGTGAGTGAAACGAAGGCGATTCAAACGGTGTTTGGCGAGCATGCCTACAACCTCAACATCAGTTCAACCAAATCCATGACGGGTCACCTACTGGGTGCAGCCGGTGCCATCGAAGCACTTGCCTGCATCATGGCCATCACGGAGGATGTAGTACCACCTACCATCAATCACTTTACGGATGATGAGGCCTTTGATCCCAAGTTAAACTTCACCTTTAACCAGGCTCAACAGAAGACCGTAAATGCGGCCTTGAGCAATACGTTCGGGTTCGGTGGACACAACGTGTCACTGATTCTCAAAAAGTTCCGGTGACGCGGGATAACCTCCCATGACCTTTTTCAAGATTCTTTCCAGGGATGAAAAGAAATATCGGCGGCAGCTGCGGCATCTGCTTGGTTTTTCCCCTCGAAGTTATCATCTATATAAAACCGCCTTTCGACACTTGTCGGCCGCGGAACGCATCAAGTTCACGGATGTAAAGGACAGCAACGAACGATTGGAGTTCCTGGGAGACGCGGTACTGGACACCGTTGTAGCCGAAATCGTTTTCAAAAAGTTTCCCTTCAAAGGGGAAGGGTATCTGACCGAAATCCGATCCAAAATTGTGAGCCGGAAACAACTCGGTGATATCGCCGTGAAATTGGGGATTCCTACTTTTTTGGAAAGTGATGAAACGTTGCAACGCAGTAAACATGTCCTCTCTACGCTCTCCGGGAATGCACTTGAAGCCCTGGTTGGTGCCGTATACCTCGATCGGGGTTACCAAAAAACCAAAGATTTCATCTTTCGAAAAATCCTAAAGCCTTACATTGATTTGGATGAAATTGAGAATCAGCACATCAACTACAAAAGTCTGCTGAATCAATGGGCGCAGAAACAGCGAAAAACCATTGACTTCCGGATCATGAAGGAACGGAAAGATTCCAAGGAAGGGAAGTATACCGTTGGGCTATTTGTAGATGAGGTTGAAATCAGTCGCAGTGAGAACTTTTCCAAGAAGAATGCCGAGAAAGACGCGGCATCCAAGGCTTGCGAACTACTCGATATCCGACAATAAGTCTCAGATATCCCACGCTTCAAATAAGCGCGTGATCAACATGTTTTCCTCCTTGGCTAACTTTTCATCTGCACGCACCAATTGAAGGGCGAACTGCAGAAATTCCTTTCGTTCTTCTTCGGAACTATCGGAATAGAAGTCTTCCGCCAACTCATCTATACGCGGCATAAAATCATCCTTAGACAAGCTGGAAATATTTTCTATCGCAGCGTCCAGGTTCCCGCCAAGTGGGAATTTCTGCTGGATAAAATCGATGATGGTTTCCCCTTCACGTGGATCAAAATCTCCATCGGATTCCGCCAGAAGCAATAACATTTCGTACCCGGCAACATCCTTGTTAAACTTTGCTCGTTCCATTTTTTCTCTTTGACGGAGCCAAGATATTTTATTTTTTCCGAATAGGTGATACCCATCAGAATGACATTACACAGAAATCAAAAACAACTTAAACGTGTGCTGTGAATCGTATTTTTGAGCTATGCGATTTAATCCCATTTTCACAAAAAGTGCGCTGCTGATTTTTTTATTGCTCGGTGCGTTCATCACCTCGGCACAAACCTTTCACGCCTCGGTAATTGGCGGACTAAATTTTTGCCAGATTGATGGGGATCGGTTTGCCGGTTACAACAAGCTGGGGTTTAATGGAGGAATCCGCATTCATACCGAAAAGGATGAGAAGTGGGATATTGGATTTGACTTGCTCTACACTACAAAAGGGAGCAAAAAGCGGATCATTCCGGATGACCCCAATCCTCAGATCTTTATCATCAAAGCCCAATACGTTGAACTACCCCTCTGGGCTCGATACAAGATTCCAAGTCTTTCAAATCTCAGAGCTATTGGCGGAATTTCAATTGGGTCGAATGTTGGTGGCACCGTGGACGACGGTTATGGACCAAAAGATGCTAATTTTAAACCACTTGAAGTGGCTCTGAATCTGGGTGCCGAATACAAATTGGCTGAAGCACTAACCTTGTCGCTTCGGCATTCAAACTCAATGAACCGAATTGGTGAAGATTATCCGGGCGCTCGCCGATGGGTGAACCGAGTGGGTTTGTTCAATCGAATTTATATGCTCTCTCTAGCCTACGAACTCAACTCTTAACGGCTGATTTTCAATTTTTAACGCATAAAAAAACCCCGATGTTTCCACCGGGGTCTTTCCTAAGAGTAAAGTTAAACCATAAATCCTAATTACGAGTATTATGTTTTAATGAAAATTGAAAGTAACTCGAATATAAGCGAATTTACCTCAGGTTGTACACCTCAGGGCAGATAATTAAATAAGCGTCGGTAAAAAAGTTCCGGACGTCGATCAGAATTTGTTCTTGAACATCATGCTCTCAACCGGCTTGATCGTTCGTGAATTGTACTTGGCATTCGACTTCTTGTTGTAGAAGGTTTCGATCTCACCTTCCACCACAAAGTAGATCAGCTGACCAATGGGCATACCTCGATAAATCCGAACGGGCTGGGCGCAGGAAATTTCCAGCGTCCAGGTATTGCAGAACCCTACATCGCCTTTTCCGGCCGTGGCATGAATGTCAATTCCGAGTCGGCCGGTGCTGCTTTTCCCCTCCAAAAAAGGAACATGGGCGTGCGTTTCCGTATATTCTTCGGTGACGCCCAAGTACAGAACCCCGGGTTGAAGGACATAACCATCCAATGGAATTTCGAAGTATTCGATCTTGTTGTGCGATTTGGCATCCAGCACCCGGTCCTTGTAGGTTGCCAGCCACTTTCCGAGGTGAACGTCGTATGAGTTGGTACCAAGACAATCAGGCCGGTACGGTTCAATCAGGATGGTTCCCTTTTCAATCTCCTCCAGAATGCGTTTATCGCTGAGAATCATATTCCAAAACGTTGATGGTTGGCTCACGAAATAAGGGCATTGCCCCCAATCCTACAAACCGATAAAACCAACAATTAACCGACAACCCACTTCCGGAATCCGTACTTTTGGAAACCATTCCCTAACATGCCCATAATCAATCGATTTCAGGATGGAGACGCGGAAATTGCGCTGTGGAAAATCAACGAATCCGTTGAAGATTTACGCTCGTTTTTGCTGCCGGATGAGATCACGGTTGACATCCAACATCCCGATCGGCTGAAACAATGGATGGCATGCCGATGCGCCGTTCAGGAATTGGTAGGATCCGGTGTTCAAATCACCAAGGATGAATACGGCAAACCTCATTTAAGCAACGGACAATGGGTTTCCATCAGCCACACGGAATCCTATGCCGCCGCCATCATCGGCCCAAAACCAGTGGGGATAGACATTGAACGCATCACGAATCGCATTGAACGCATTGCCCATCGGTTTATCCACCCCGCAGAGGCACAACGGCTTGCTGAGGAGGCATCTGCCAAACTCCGTGATCAATATATCATTTGGTGCGCGAAAGAAGCCGCCTATAAGCTCTATGGTAAAAAGGCAGTTGATTTTCGAGACGACATCCGAATTGAGTGGCTCGGCAGAACCGTCACGGTAACTCAATTGAAGGATTATCCTTGTCCGTTAAAAGGTGCGCTGGATGATCTGGACAATCATCTTGTCGTTTGGTTGGTTGAGGGGTAGTTCAAACTCACATCATTCAGAAGCCTTTGCTTCCAAAACTCGTTTGCTGAATTCCTGCAATCCATTTTCCAGAAAGGCGAGATAAGTTTCGCGATTCAGATCGTATGCTCTAACCGGCTGGAGCAATTCTCCCTTATTATCCAACAAGGCATATTGGGGTTGCGAGTTGCTGTTGAAGAAGCAGGCCTGAATGTCGGCATTCTTCTTCGCCAGAGTTTTAACCGTGTTTCCTGAGTAACGTGATGTATACCATTCCGATTCCGGTAACTTAATTGTCTTATCATCGACGTACAGCGAAATCAGCACGTAGTCGTTGTGAATCTTGTTTAAAATCCTCGGCTCAGACCACACACGCGCCTCCATCTCCCGACAGTTCACACATCCGTGTCCGGTAAAATCAAGCATAACGGGTTTGCCCAATTGACGGGCAACCTCCATACCCTGATCGTAGTCGAAATACCCTCTCAACCCATGTGGAAGATGCAACTCATCCCGATACATCGGTGTTATACCGCCATGTCCCGGATTTTCCTCATCCGTTCCTAAAAGGTTGAAGTCATGCGTATGCATCGGTGGCAGATAACCTGCCAGTTGCTTCAAAGGGGCGCCCCATAAACCTGCCCCCAAATAGACCACAAACGTGAAGGTAAGGATGGCCATAAACAAACGTGGAACAGATATGTAGGGCAGATCGCTATCGTGTGAGAACTTGAGTTTGCCCAAAAGATAGAATCCCATCAGGGCGAAGATTACGATCCACAGTCCAATGTAAATTTCACGATCCAGAATTCCCCAGTGATACGTTTGGTCGGCAACACTCAGGAACTTTAACCCAAAAGCCAGTTCAATAAAACCAAGGACCACTTTCACGGAATTAAGCCATCCACCGGATTGCGGCAGGTTGTTAAGCATACTTGGGAATATGGCGAACAACGCAAATGGAATGGCAAAAGCCAATGAGAAGCCCAACATACCAATGAGCGGTTTCACAAAGGCCCCTCCTGCTGATTCAACCAGAATACTACCCACAATTGGACCGGTACATGAGAACGAAACAAGTACGATGGTAAAGGCCATGAAGAACACGCCAACCAATCCACCTTTATCGGATTGCTTATCTACCTTATTCACCATCCAGCTGGGGAGGGTGATTTCAAATGCCCCCAGAAAGGAAGCCGCAAAAATCACAAACACCAGGAAGAAGAAGGTATTTGGTATCCAGTGGGTACTCAGCCAATTAGCCGCAGCCGGGCCAGCCACCACGGCCACCACGGTCCCAATCACCACATAAATTCCGACGATACTTAATCCGTAAATGATGCCGGTACGAATGGCCTTACCCCGATCGCCTTCCTTCATAAAAAAGGAAACCGTCATGGGAATCATGGGGAATACGCATGGGGTGAGCAACGCCAATAATCCGCTCAAAAAAGCAATCAGGAAGAAGCCTAAAAAACTTTCAGACTCTTCCTTGGACTCTCCATCAAAGGTTTTCACCTCACAGGAAGTGGTATCGTTTTCACCGGCTTTAACATAAGAGGCGTAATTCACATCTTCTTTGCTGACGTAAGGAGACCCTCCATCAGCTTCGTCTGATCCCCCCTTGCAACAGTCCAGTAGTTGTTCCAATAACTCGGAATTTACCGCCGTGAGATTACCGGTATCTGAGTCCGCTGTAGCGGAGGTTGATTCAGGTGCATCGGGTTGAACATCAATTGTTGGCTCGATCACCTGAACCGGGTCAGAGCTACCACATCCGTTTGTTACCCCATCAATTTTGATGTTGAATTCATATTCATGCAGCACACACATGCCCTGCTCGGTGCACATCTGATACTCAAGAATTCCCTTGATAACGGGAGAAGTATTCTTTAACTCAATTTTCTGACGGAATTCTGCCTTGTGATGAAATTCTGTGATATCGCATTCAAAAATGTCATCGTACACTTTCTTGGCACCAACCGGTTTGGCTCCTCCAACCAATTTGAAGGAAGCATGCGGGGTGAAGGTAAAGACAGATGGAAGCGGGCCGCCATTCGGGCAATTGTAATCGTTGGAGTATACGTGAAATGATTCCGGAATTTCGGCCTTGAACACCACTTCGATGGTCTCGCACGACTTAGGGTTCTTGGTCACTACTTGATAGGACCACTTTGCCGGAGGAACCATTTGTGCCTGAACCGGAGCGATAAAAAAGAACATCGTCAACGCGATGAAAGCGGCTTTCAATAACTGAATTTGTCTTCCCATATTATTAGTGTAGTTGGCGTTGCAGGCCATTCATGACAAACAACTTCTGAGTAAAAGATGTTCTACTCCGCCAATTCGTTGTCAAAGATGGGGAATCTGGTGATTAAAATGATGCCTGTGTAACATTAATCACATGGCAACCTGAAGGAAGTCAGCCAAACAACCAGCTATATCTCAAAGGTGTAGGTATGCAAGGTGCATCGTCCGCTGGGGGCGCACATTTGGTAATCCACCGTTCCTTTCACCTTCAATTTACCGGACTTCACCTTAAATCGTTGTCGGAATTGAGCCTTACCGTGAAATTCACGGATGGTACACTCAAAAATGTCATCATAGATTTCCACGTCCTGAAACGCCACCAGCGCACCGGACTTCTTCACCAGCGCTGAATCTATGGTGAACCCTATCTTAGCCGCCAACGGACCTCCGTTAGGACATTCATATCCGATGCTGTAAATGTGATACCCTTCCGGAATTTCGGCATGAATTCGAAGTTCAACTGTTCCGGACGAGTCGGTCACACTGGAAATGGTCTCCACGCCCCAGGTTGGTTCCGGGGTATCCTGACCTATTGCCGGCACGGCTCGTAAAACGATCAAACAAATCAGAAAAATGGGGGTTAGCATCCGGCTATTCATGGGCAATCGTCTTTGTGACCTATCAAAAGTATAGAAAAGGTATCAGCTTGACTAACGGTTTACTTTTCTGGTCATACGTGCATAAATCAGACTGAAAGCCATCGCGCGCGCGTTCTATAATTGAAGTTATGACCAAATTGAGGATCAGCCTATTAACCGGAATTCTTGCCATCGCCACGTCTGTCGTGGCGCAGAACAAGATGACTCCGGAACAATACATCGGCACCTATAAGGATTTCGCCATCATTGAAATGCACCGAAGTGGTGTACCCGCCAGCATTACGCTTGCACAAGGAATGCTTGAGAGCAGTTATGGTAACAGTAGGTTAGCCACTAAAGGCAATAATCACTTCGGGATTAAGTGCAAAGGCGATTGGACCGGTAATACGATTTATGCCGATGACGATGCCCCGAATGAATGTTTCCGTGCCTACAATTCGGCGTTGGAATCCTATCGGGATCATTCCGATTTTTTACGGGCAAACTGGCGCTATCACGACCTCTTTGACCTTCAGGTCACTGATTACGAAGGTTGGGCTAAAGGGCTGAGAAAAGCCGGTTATGCTACCAATAAAGCCTATCACTCCATCATCATCAATTTGGTTGAAAAGTACAAACTGTATGAGTACGATGTAGCGCCCATGCCGGGTGATCAGATCATCCTGTACACCAGTCACCAGGTGCCCATGGTGGAAGCCCAAAAAGATGAGACCCTGGAGGCGATTGCCTCTCGAAACGACCTCACGGTAAATCAGATCTACAAATACAATGATCTTAAAAAAGGATCGTCAATTGCCGAAGGTGATGTGGTGTATTTGAAACCAAAACGTCGACGAGGAACCGAAAAAGCCCACGTGGTTCAGGAAGGTGAAAGCATGTATCAGATCTCCCAGATGTACGGCATTAAACTCAAGCAACTTTATCGTCGGAACCGACTGGAGATGGGCGAAGAAGTGGCCGCCGGTCAAACGGTTTACATGCGCGGAAAGCTGGACAAGGACGACAGTCTGGATGTGGTATCTGCAGAAGAAAAGAAAGTGGAGGCTCAAAAATTCATCAACCCGCACGCCCTGCAGATAGAAAAAGCCCCGCCCATTGTGAAGGAAGTGATCGAAAAACCGGCCTACCATGTGGTACAAACAGGTGAGAACATCTACCGAATTGCGGAGAAATACCACGTATTTGAAGAGGATTTGATCCGTTGGAATACCGGACTCAATCCGCTGGCCCTATCATTAGGCCAAAAAGTCTATTTGAGCGAAGAAAGCGCACAAGCTGCCGGAGCGATGAACGCCAAACCTCCTGTTAAACCTGATATTCAGGTAGAGGAGGTGGAAACCGAAAAGGCGGTGGCAGAGATTGAATCGGCCAGCAAATACCATGAAGTTCAAAAAGGAGAAACGGTGTATCGCATTTGTTCCCGTTACGGTATAACCCCGGAACAATTGACTTCCTGGAATAAGCTCAACGGCACCAACATTTACGCCGGTCAAAAACTTAAAATTTCCGAGTGAGTCCTGAACTGATCATCTCACTGATCCTCGCCTATTTTGGCGTGCTGATAGGTATTTCCTGGTTCACATCCAGAAACTCGGATTCACAATCCTTTTACCTGGGAAACCGACAGGCACCATGGTGGCTGGTTTCCTTTGGCATGATTGGAGCCACGCTGAGTGGGATTACGTTCATCTCCATTCCGGGAACCATTGGAAATCTGGATCACATCAACGGACAGTTCAGCTACATTCAGGTGATCTTTGGCTATGTGCTGGGGTACGCCGTTATCGCATTTGTGCTGATCCCGCTGTATTACCGGCTGAACCTTACCAGCATATACGGATATCTGGAACAACGATTTGGCTATTACGCCCGAAAAACCGGTGCATCCTTCTTTCTTTCAAGTCGGATTATCGGAGCATCATTCCGGTTGTACATGGTAGCCATCGTGATGAATGAATTCATCTTCAGTGCCTGGAATATTCCATTTTGGGTGACCGTGGCCATTACCATCCTGTTTATCTGGATCTATACCTTTAAGAGTGGCATCAAAACGATCATTTATACCGATACCTTTCAAACGGCTTTCATGCTGGCATCGGTGATTCTGACGGTCATCTATATTCTCAAAACACTGGATTTGCATTCCGTATCGGATATCAAAACAGCGTTGAACGATATCGGCATCAAGCAAACCTTTTTCTGGGACAACAGCGGTCGCAATTTTTATAAGCAGTTTCTCTCCGGTTTCTTTTTGGCCATTGTGATGACCGGTCTTGATCAGGACATGATGCAGAAAAATCTGGCCTGCCGCAATGTTCGGGAAGCCAAAATCAACATCATGTCCCTGAGCGGGGCCATGTTCTTCGTGAACATCCTCTTTGTGATTTTTGGTGGACTGCTCTATGTGTATGCACACAGCAGACAGATCGACATTCCGGCCAACCGCGATCTGTTGTTCCCCACCTTGGCGCTAAAACATTTTAGTTTAGCCATCGGCATTATGTTTATTCTCGGCCTCATCGCTGCGGCGTATTCCAGTGCCGACTCCGCCTTAACGGCGCTCACTACCTCCTTTGTGATTGACATCCTGGATTTTGAGAAGAAAGGCGACAATCCCCGGTTACGCCGATGGGTGCATCTTGGTTTTAGTGTTGTTCTGTTTCTGGTGATTCTGTTTTTCCGCCAGATCCAAAACGATAGTGTGATCACGCAACTGTTTTTAATTTCAGGGTTGACCTACGGTCCGCTTTTAGGCCTATTTCTTTTTGGCATCATCTTTAAACGGACACCAGCCGACATCACCATACCGGTTATCTGCGTTTTCTCCGCCCTTGTATCGTTGTTTCTGATGCTGGCAGGAGAATACCTTTTCGGCAATAAAATCGGATTTGAACTGTTGATTTATAATGCGATGATTACGTTTGCATCCCTTCTGCTGGTCTCCTTTATGAAAGACCGATCGCAGATCCAAACTACGGACAATTAGCAATGAACGACGAACGAATAAAAAAGGCCTTTGAGATCAAACAATGGCCTGAAATCAAGAGCTCAGACTCCTGGAATATCTTTAAGGTGATGGCCGAATTTGTGGAAGGCTATGACCGACTGGCACGCATTGGACCTTGTGTATCGATTTTCGGATCAGCGCGTACCAAACCCGATCACAAGTATTACAAAATGGCCGAGGAGATTGCCCGCAAATTGAGCGAGCGCGGCCTTGGTGTGATTACCGGAGGTGGACCGGGTATTATGGAAGCGGCCAATCTGGGTGCCTTTGAAGAAAAAGGAAGTTCAGTGGGGTTGAATATCAACCTACCTTTTGAACAAGAAGCCAATCCCTATATCGACGATGATAAACTGATCAATTTCAATTTCTTCTTCGTGCGCAAGGTGATGTTCATGAAATACGCCCAGGGATTCATTGTTCTCCCGGGAGGATTTGGCACCCTGGACGAATTGTTCGAAGCCCTCACCCTGGTTCAAACCAAGAAAACTGCCAACTTCCCCGTGATATTGGTGGGCAAGGAATTCTGGAATGGTATGGTTGACTGGATTAAGAACACCATGCTGGAGCAGGAGCATAACATCAGTCCGGAAGATATGTTCCTGTTTAAATTGGTGGATACGGCGGATGAAGCGGTGGAAGAGATCTTTGACTTCTACAGTCGCTACAGCATGAGTCTGAACTTCTAGGACTATTTAGGGGAATAGAGGATTAGAGGACTAGAGAACTAGAGGATTAGAGGAATAGGGGAATAGGCTTTAGTCGTCATGTTAATCCGCTAGCTGATATCTGGAATTTGGACGTAATGTCCGTTTGTGATCAGACGAACTTATTTTCAGCGGCGTGCAACCATTTAGGATGGATAAAGACCAACACTTGAATGGTATCTTTACAACTTTGTGAACCACCAATATCTCATGACCAGAAATTCACTCCCAACTCTTTCCCTCGCTCTCGCTCTCACGCTCACTCTCACTCTCACTTTCATGTCGTGTAAGGACACCGGCGACGACACACCGCAACTGCCGCCGGTTGAAACTGAATCGCTTTATTTTCCTGGAATTGGCACCGACGAATGGGCCACCAGTACGCCCGATTCTCTTGGATGGGATACGTCTAAGCTGGACGATTTATACACCTTTATGGCCGACAATAAAACGCGCGCCTTCCTGATTCTGAAGGATGGAAAAATTGTGGTCGAGAAATACTGGGGAAAGGACATCCTCAACATCAATGACTTTGGTCCAAAGACCAATTGGTATTGGGCATCTGCGGGGAAAACAGTCACGTCCTTTTTGGTGGGAATGGCACAGGAAGAAGGAAAGCTAAATATATCGGATAAAACGTCGGATTACCTCGGAAAGGGCTGGACATCCATGGACGTGACCAAAGAGGATTTGATAACGATACGCCATCAACTCACCATGACTACCGGAGCTGACTACACGGTTAACGACATTGATTGCACCGATCCAGGGTGTATTCAATATAAGGCCGATGCCGGCACACAATGGTATTATCACAATGCCATGTACACTCTGCTGGAATCTGTGGTGAGCAAGGCTACATCAACGGACTACAACGACTACACGGACCGAAAGCTGGAACAAGCCATTGGAATTGAAAATGGCATTTGGATCAAGACCGGTTACAACAATGTGTATTGGAGCAGGGCGCGAGACGCTGCGCGATTTGGTTTGCTCATCCTCAATAAAGGAAGATGGGGCAATACACCGGTGATGACCGATACCAGCTATTTCAACGCCATGGTTACCACCTCACAGCAGCTCAATCCTTCTTATGGATATCTGTGGTGGTTGAATGGGAAGTCGTCCATCGTTTATCCGGGACTTCCAACCAATTGGAAAGTATCCTTAAGCGAAGCTGCTCCCAGTGATTTATTTGCCGCCATGGGCAAGAATGGTCAGTTTATCGATATTGTTCCAAGTCAAAATCTGGTTGTCATACGCATGGGCGAGGCTCCGGATGGCGCCTTGGTACCCGTGCAGTTCCACAACGAGATGTGGGAGAAGATTATGGGGTTGATGTGAGTTTGGGACGGGGGATGGGGAATGAGGGATGAGGTATCGGAGCCTTTTGGGTAGCGGGTAGGATTTTGTGCTTTGTGCAAAATTGGCATGCACTAAGAGCTAAAAACGAATCGCTAAGAATTGCTGGCGGATATCAGGTTACCCATTGCTAATAAAGGGAATCTAACGGTCAGCTAGACACGCATCTAATTCCTCTAACGGATTTTCAATCTATAAACCATTCGGAAATGGAATATTGATCTGAGTTGATTTAATCTTCCTCAGTATAACAGAAGTGACCCGAACAACATAGAAGACTTAATAACAGAATTTGCTTCTGAGTCTTAAGGAGAAAAGATTTCCTAATCTTCCAAAAGAGCGCTTTCAATCAACTCCTCAGGATGCAGACTAGGTCTTGGAGCTTGTGCGTTGATGATCATTCCGTCCTTACCTATCAGGTAATATCTAGGAATGGAGGTTACATCGTACGCTTTAGCTACATCAGAAGCGAACCCTCCACGCGCAATGAGATGAACACCTTGCAACTCCCTGGAACGAATGAATTGTTTCCATTCGTCGAGGTTGTAGTTCAACGCCACATTGATAAACACAATATCCTTTTTTTCAAATTGCTTTTGCAATTCAATGGCTGATGGAATTTCAGCAACGCATGGTGCGCAATAGGTCGACCAAAAATCCAGATATACCACCTTTCCGGCGAAGTCAGACAGACTGATGCTGTCACCATTCACCGATAACAACCTGAAATTGGATGCTGAAATCGGGTTTCCTTTCACCAGATCAAGCTTGTTCTGAATGTACTGCTGGATTGCTGGATTGTGAATTCGCGATTCAAATTCCCTGTTCAATATTTCAAACCGAGAAGTAAGTGTTTGTTCAAAATCAATCCTTCCGCGTCCCATTTCTAAAAAACTAACTTGTTGTTCCAAGGCAATTGCTGTTGCCAGTTCACCGGGATAATTGGAAAAGTATTTATCAATCACTTCCAAGGCGAACGTGAATTGCTTCATGGGTTCATACGCCGTTTTCTGTGCGAATGAATCCATGTGATACACTTCATAATTATAAAGGCATTTGGGTAATACGTTCAGATAATGGAGATATGTCCCACACATAAGAGCTTGTGTGTTTGATTGAGGAATCGACATGATGGCATCCACAAATTCAGGAATATCCACTGCAGCACCTCGCGACTTGCCTCGCCAGGAGTACTGTAACAGGGCAACGGCATACGTATAATCTATTTCCGACCGCAGGTAATTCATAAAGAGCTGAGAAGCTGAATCCGTTTGAAAATAGCTATTCAAATAGATCAGTTGATCGGTGCGGCGGGTACTCCAATATTCTAAAAATTCTCGAGGGGTTAATCGCGACCAGCTGGAATTGTACTCCGCTCTTACCGCGGAATCCAGAAAAAATTTTCTCTCCCAATTAAACAGAAACATGTTGTGCGTTTCATCCAACCCTTCAAAGCGCAATTCATCCTCCATTACATCTATTCTGATGGAGTCTCCGGGAGTCACAAATTTGTTCGAGAATTGCCACGCATCATCCACCTTCATGTGAAAGATATAGGGTGCTGAGCAGTCAAATTCAAATCGGTAGTTTCCGCTATCCGTCAATGCCAGTTCCACATCAGATGGAATGTTGTGGATCTTACTCCACAAATTGGAATTGGAGCTGATTTTAACGGTTTGCGCGTCGGGTATTGCAACATGACCAAAAATGACGGTACGTGATCCAAACGCTGTACTGGCAAACCCTGCTAGTCCTAAAATCGCGAGGCGTAATCGTTTGTTCAACATCATGGGGTGGTTTACTTAGTTAACTGGAAACTCGTAATCCTATTGCATGGCACAATCTCTAAAGATCAAAACTCAAAACACTGATTACAATACTCGGATCTCAGCACCCGGATCTCTCAACTTAAGGAGTTCTTCGATATTAGTTCTTCGATATTAGTCTAAACAGACTCCCAGCTCCACCATTTCTCCTTCCAATTTTCTCCCGACCTTTGCCATTCAAAAACGTAATCGCCATGCAGTCCCTACTTGACACCATTGCCGCACCGGCTACCCCACCAGGTGTTTCCGCCCTTGCGGTGATACGGATAAGCGGAGCTGATGCGGTGAACGTGGTGAACACGTGTTTCAGTAAGGATTTGTCGGATGCCGGTGGATACACCATGCATTACGGACATGTTCGTGATGGCGAGCAGGTTGTTGACGAGGTCATCGTATCCGTGTTTCGATCTCCCCATTCTTACACCGGTGAAGATTCCGTGGAAATTAGCGGTCATGGATCGCCGTACATCACTGGTCGGATTCTACACACCTTGTTGAAGAATGGCTGCCGAACAGCCGAACCAGGTGAGTTCACCTTGCGGGCATTTTTAAATAAAAAACTCGATCTCACGCAGGCAGAGGCCGTGGCCGACATGATTCACAGTCAAAGCGAAGCCGGACTGCAAATGGCATTGCATCAGATGCGGGGTGGTTTTCGGGACGACATCGCCGGATTGCGTCAGGAGTTAATTGATTTCGCCGCACTGATTGAACTGGAAAACGACTTTGGTGAGGAAGATGTGGAGTTTGCCAATCGGGATCGACTTCGAAGTTTGGTTGATTTGCTTTTGACCCGAATCGAGAAGCTGCGCGAATCGTTTGTAGCCGGTAATGCCATGAAGCACGGAATTCGAACGGTTATCGTTGGCAAGCCCAATGCCGGGAAATCAACCTTGCTGAATGCCTTGCTGAAAGAGGAACGAGCCATTGTCTCAGACATCGCCGGGACAACCCGGGATACCATTGAAGAATTGTTCACCTTGGATGGTGTGCTCTTCCGGTTGATTGATACCGCCGGTTTGCGGGAAAGTTCCGACGCCATTGAACAAATTGGGGTAGATCGCGCCAAGGCATCCATGCGCGATGCCGATCTGATCATCTACCTGTTTGATGCCGAAACAACCAATTCGGCTCAACTTGTTCATGAGGTTTCTCAGCTACCCGAGGTGGCTTACCAGTTGGTGGTAGCCAATAAAACCGACCTCACTCCGGATGCAACCTTTGGCGAAGAAGTGATCCCCATTCAGGCAAAGTCAGGTAATATCATGTCCCTCCTTACTGCTTTGAAAAAAATTGCCGGTTCCTATGAGTTCGGAAGTGAAACCATTGTAAACAATGCGCGTCATGCCGATGCCTTACGACAAAGCTCCGATTCCCTCCAGCGTGTTTTACACGGACTTGATTCCGGATTATCCAGTGATCTGGTAGCCTTGGACATCAGGCAATCCCTTCATTTTCTGGGCCTCATCACTGGTGAGGTCACGACCGACGACCTTCTGGATTCCATTTTTACGCGGTTTTGTATTGGCAAGTAGGTTTCCTCAAACCTCTGCAAATTGAGTCACTTCAGCTACTCAAAACTTTAATCGTTCATGCTTATCCCATAGGCCCAAATACGCCCCAACATCTCCTTCATCTCCTGTAGACTTATCGGTTCGAAATTCATCTCCCAATATTCCTTAACAAACTCAACCTCAGCTTGATGTAACCCTGCTAACCACTTCCAATTTTAAATTCGATGTTCAGCTGGGCCAAGAGCTTATTACCTTCTTTTCAATTCCATTCGGCTTTTACCAAATAATCACTCAAATTTGCACCGAATTTTCAAGCCTACATCAAAACTCCGGATATGGAACACAACGCAACCGCCAAGTACGAACGCGAATTGGAACTGTGGATCGACCAAAAAAGAGCCGCTGCCAAACTGATTAACTCCACCAGCAACCTGCTGTACGACAAAAGCATCGAACTGGTCTTATTCCGAAATACACTCGTAGATCAGGGTGTTTCAGAAATTTTGCGATTGCACAAGTACGCCAAAGACGTTGTTAATAAACCCATCAACGTATATGATTCTGCGGAATTGGCCCAAATCATCAGCGAAATGGACGTGGCTCCATCCAAAATTGATATCGGAAAATTGGCTTATGAATGGCAAGAAGTTCAAAGTCAGTATGCCAATAAAAAGGACTTCATTTCGGACAAGCTTGCTGATTTTATTCAGAATGAGTCACATCCACTTGAACCTAAAGATGTCGTGCTTTACGGCTTTGGTCGGATTGGCCGACTCGCCGCCCGAGAGCTCATCAAAAATACCGGTAAGGGTCAGCAACTTCGCTTACGCGCCATTGTAACCCGTACTAACTCAGATCAGGAGATCATCAAACGAGCTTCCCTTTTGAGAACGGATTCGGTTCACGGACCATTCTCTGGAACCATCATTGAAGATCTGGAGAATAACGCGTTGATCATCAACGGACAGATCGTTCACATGATTCAGGCTCCAAGTCCGGATCAAGTGGATTACAAAAGCTACGGAATCAAAAATGCATTGGTGATTGATAACACCGGAGCCTTCCGTGATCGTGACGCCCTATCGCTTCATCTTAAATCAGAAGGTATTGGAAGCGTGCTGTTGACCGCTCCTGGAAAAGAAGTTCCCAACGTTGTTTACGGTGTAAATCACGAGGAGCTCGATATCAATAACGAACAAATCTTCTCCGCTGCATCGTGTACAACCAACGCCATTGTGCCCGTTCTGAAGGTAATTAACGATCACCTGAATGTAGAGAAGGGCCACATCGAAACCATTCACGCCTACACCAACGACCAAAACCTCCTGGACAACATGCACAAGAAGTCCAGAAGAGGCCGGTCTGCCGCCATCAACATGGTAATTACCGAAACCGGTGCCGGTAAAGCTGTAACCAAGGTTATTCCTGAATTGAAGGACAAGCTTACAGCCAACGCGGTGCGCGTCCCAACTCCAAATGGTTCACTGGCGATGATGAATCTCACGGTATCTAAAGAGACTACCGTTGAAGAGGTGAACAGTTTGCTTAAAAATGCGGCCTTGAACGGTGCATTGGTAAGTCAGATTTTTTACTCCATCGACAGTGAGTTGGTATCCAATGACATTATCGGTAACAGCTGTTGCTCGGTGTTCGACAGTCCGGCAACGATTGTTCACCCGGATAAGAAAAACATCGTATTGTATGTGTGGTACGATAACGAGTTTGGGTATACCATGCAGGTGATGCGATTGGCCAAGTACGTAGCCAACGTACGTCGGATGACGTATTACTGATCGGTTGATTAGTCGGTTTTTATAACCTCCATTTTTTATTTCAGAGCGGATGGTTTTTCCCAACGCTGAATACGCCATGCGATTGGGTTGGTGTGCTGGGAATTGGGTAACTTTCCTCGGGGTAGGGGCTAAATGCGTCCCTACAAAAATTCTGGGATAAGCCCGCAAACGCTTGGTGAATTTCTGTGGCGTTGGGTACTTTCCCTACGTTGGGAGAATTACGACATCGGTTCTCACACTTAACACCTAACTTTCCTCGGGGTAGGGGCACATGTGTCCCTACAAAATCCTCGTGACATTCCTGCCTGCGTTTGGTAATTTCCCATTGCGTTTAGCCATTTTTCGAGTCGTAGGATAGTTCCTAAACGTTGGGATAATTATATCATCGGTTCTCGCTTCTACCCCTAACTTCCACTTGGGACTTGGCACAGCCGCCCTAACAATACTTCAATTGAACGTTCGCAAACGTTTGATTAAAGAGCACCTGGATTTGTTTCTAATGAATCATCCCCTTCCACACGTGTTGGGAATTTGGTCGGAGAAAGAAAAAGGCGGTTTAATGGATTAGCGTATTCAAGGTGAACAAGGTGTCGGGTGATTGTCGGCATTTTGTCGCAAAGGAATGGTCAGATTTCACCTATTCTTGGATCAAAGTCCCGACTATGAAAACGCATTCACTAAACGATCTCAAAAAAATCAGAATCTCAAGAAATTGGTCCCAAGAAAAGGTATCACAAATGAGTGGATTGAGTGTGCGCACCATTCAGCGTATTGAGAAAGGTGCCAACCCCGATTATGAATCAATCATGGCCCTTTCGTCTGTCTTTGAATTAAACTTCGTGTTGAATGACCATACCCAACCGATGCTTTCGCGAGGCAGTTCTTTGATGAACGTAAAGGTCATTGCGCTGTTCATTGGTGCATTCGGCTTATCCGTTACATTGTTGGGATTGTTGTTCACCCAATTACATTGGCTGGGTGCTTCCTTCCTATTACTCCTTGGAATCACCACTCTCGCCATCATCTTCATCCCAATGTTGGTGTCTTTTTGGATTCGAAAAATAAGGTAGTCCATTTACCTGCTATCTTTCGCCACAAATGAAACGACATCATTCTGCGTGATTTGCCATCGATTCATAACGCGTCTCCTATTGGCCCTTTCAAGCGTTTTTGTTTGCACCGCCGCCATTCACGCCCAACAGTTAATCGTGATGACGGA
Source organism: Flavobacteriales bacterium (assembly GCA_020635355.1). Lineage (GTDB taxonomy): Bacteria > Bacteroidota > Bacteroidia > NS11-12g > UBA9320 > WGNA01. The sequence continues at coordinate 190,058 of JACJZW010000002.1, read as the reverse complement.
CTTAGCCGCTCCACTCAAGGAAACCTCCGGTCTGATTTATTTGAACGGCAACATCATCACACACACTGATTCCGGTGGCGATCCAATACTTTATGAAATCGACCCGTCAACCGGAACGGTAATCCGTTCGGTAGTGGTTGATAACGCCCAAAATGTAGATTGGGAAGATATCTGTCACGACGACACGTACATCTACATCGGTGATTTTGGGAATAACGATGGTGTCCGAACCAACCTAACCGTATATCGGATATTAATTTCAGACTACCATTCATCCTCCAACGACACCGTGCCATCCGAAAAAATTCGATTTTCCTATGCGGATCAGGCCGACTTCAAACCCAGTGCCTTCACAACTAATTTCGACGCTGAAGCCTTCATTGCTATAGGAGATAGTTTATACATCTTCACTAAAAACTGGGGAAATCAAAGGACCAACCTGTATGCCTTGTCCAAGACTCCGGGAACTTATTCTATTGATCGGATGGACAGTCTAAATACCCAAGGACTGGTCACCGGCGCAACGTTTCACCCGGACTCCAATCGAATCATACTGTGTGGGTATACCTTTAACTTCCCGATGGAACCGTTCATAACCAGCATTGAAGATTTCACGTTATCCAACTTATCAAACGGGAGGATCAACCGACACTCGATCTCCGTTCCGGCCGGATATTCACCTCAAATTGAGGGCATAACGTTCACCGACACCGGAATCTGTTTGTCGGCTGAATCCAATTCCTTGGGCGCCTCCGCGTTATACAAGCTACACTCCACTTTTCTGGATGTACATAACCATCCAACCACTTCTTTTCGCATTTACCCAAATCCCACATCAGACTATATCTATCTGGATATTCCACCAGGTTCGAGTTTCGAACTGTACAACTCATTAGGTGATTTGGTGCGGAAAAGCACCTCCTCTCCGATTTCGCTTGCCGATTTGGGAATTGGCATCTATCTCCTACATCTTTATAATGAGCACGGAGCCCTTGTGAATGTCCAACGTATCGTGATTTGGTAAGCCAACCGGATATTGCCCTTTTTCCCAACTTCATTGAAAATAGTTTACCTTGTGGCGAACTTATCGTTGCCATTTCTCCATGACAAAACGAGACTTCATTAAGCAACTGATCACCCTTGGTTTATCTGCTTCATCCGTCAATGCCTTGGCCGAGGTATTTGAGTCGATTCAAAAAACGTCCGTGGATGAAAGTTCAACCAATGATGCCTTCTGGCAAGATATCCGGGGGCACTACCTTTTGAAGGACGATTACATCAACCTGGAGAACGGCTATTACTCCATCATGCCTCAAACCATACTCACGGAGTATCAACGGCTCACTCAGGAAATGAACCTTCAGGGTTCATGGTATATGAGGAAACAATTTGCTCAGGAGCAGATTGAAACGCGTAAGATGCTGGCTGAATTTGCCGGTTGCGGTTCCGATGAATTGGTGATTACCCGCAACACCACGGAGTCTTTAGACATCGTCATTGGCGGACAACATTGGGTTTCGGGTGATGAAGCCATCATGGCCCATCAGGACTATGGAGCCATGCTCAATATGTTCAAGTTGATGGAGAAACGATATGGCATTGTTAATCGATTGATCCATGTCCCGAATCATCCCATTTCTGATGAGGAGATCGTAAAATTATACGAGGATCAAATCACCTCGAAGACAAAACTGATCATGGTTTGCCACATGATCAACATTACGGGTCACGTGCTTCCTGTTCGAAAAATTTGCGACATGGCACATCAACATGGCGTCAAGGTCATGGTAGATGGGGCGCATTCATTTGCGCACCTTGCCGGTAAAATCCCGGATCTTCACTGTGATTATTATGGGACCAGTTTACACAAATGGCTGAGTGCCCCGCTGGGTAACGGCCTATTGTACGTAAAAAAGGAACATATTGCTGGCCTGTGGCCGATGATGGCCGAAGACCCTTTGCCGGAAGATGACATCCGAAAGTTAAATCACATGGGGACGATTCCTCCGCACACCATGCAGGGGATAAAAGTGGCCCTGACCTTTCACAACATGATTGGATCGGAACGAAAAGAGGCTCGACTCCGCTATCTAACCACCTATTGGACAACGCAAGTCCGAGGTGTCAAAGGAATTCAGCTTAATACCTCCAGCGACATCAACCGATACTGTGGTATTGCCAACGTAGGCATAGATTCCATGACTCCATCTGAACTGGCCAACAAACTTCTAACCGATTACCGTATCTGGACCGTAGCCATAGATAGACCCGGAGTGAAAGGATGCCGGATCACACCAAATGTGTATACCTCCACTGCTGAATTGGATGAATTGGTTAAAGCGTTAATGATTATAAATGATAGATGATTGATCCTGTTAATGTTGAGTTCTTAATTCTTAATGTTAAATAGACATTTAGCATTAAAAAGAAGACGTTGGGTTAATTACAATTTACCAACTCAACACCAACTGTCCTTCTAAACATAGTTTTGGGTAAAACCAAAAAACTATGAAAAGAAACGTCATTAAGGAGAAATCACTTCAGCTATCCAAAGAAGCCATTGACCTGTACCTTCACATGATTCAAAGAAAGGAGTATGTACTCTCTAAACAGTTATTAAGAAGTGCTACCAGTATCGGAGCAAATGTGGTTGAAGCTTCAGCAAGTTATAGCAAACGTGAATTTGCGGCAAAAATGAGTATCTCATCCAAAGAGGCACGTGAAACCTATTATTGGCTGGAATTAATTGAGTATAGCAAGATCATTAACTACGACACAATAAGAATAAAAAGTCTGTGTCTTGAAGTAATCAAACTCCTTACGTCCATTGTTAAGACATCTCAAGTAGAAACGAAGAAGCCGTTCGAAAAGAGCAATAATTAAGCATTAAAAATCAAGCATTTATAACCTGCCAGGGCTATTGGTATTCAACAACAAAATCCCACATGGCCTTGACTTCCGGCGGACAGTAGAACGACATGGAATCGGTTCCGCAGTCCCACGTACGGTTGTTATTTACGTCATGAAGCGTGGTGGTGCACGGTTCAGTGGCTCCTGCACCCAACCGCCAGCTAACCACGGCTATTTTGTTGGCATCAATGGTAAAGCCTGTTAGCTTTTCATCAGGAACCTCCAGGATATAACGTCCCCCAACCAAACGGTGATTACCGGCTAAACTAAAATAATTGCTATTGGGATCCACCCACGAGGTATCATTCCAGTTGCAGGAATCCCCCCAGGAACCCATGGTTTCCAGTAATTCATAGAATACACTGGAATCCGATTCCAGCACCGCATACCGATAAAAGACGTTGCGAAACGTGAGGTGCACACTTTTGTATTCCCCTATTGGAATTTCAACATCCGGAAAAGAATAATCTTCGAATAATTTGTGATCACGATTGGTGAAGGACGTGAGTCGGACCCAATCCTCCGGTACATCTTCCTCGCCTTCCTTCACTTCATGTTTGGAAACCCACACATCGCCCACGCAGACGTTGAAGCTGATGGTTTTGGTGACCGTTTCGGTGCCGGTTAAATCCGGATTGGCCTTTTTCATCCGGTACGGCTGTGAAATGGGGTTGATCATTTGAAAGCGTAGTGTTCCGGTTTGTTTTGGTGACTCATCGTCCTTACAATGAGTTAATAACAAGGGGAGAAAAAAGAGGGTCAACAGACCTAGGAGAATTTTGAGGTTAAGTTTCATAAATGTTATACCAATATGCTCATCGTGAATCCAAAAGAAAAGCGGACGTCATTGAACTGAACGAAAGTAGAATCACCCCTATAAAAAAGGACTGACATCGGTCAGTGCAACGCAAGTTAATTCACAGGACATCAAGGCTTGAGATACGACTAACAACCAAGCTCATTGTCCTTTCATCTCAGTAAAATCGCAATGGACACGTCATCAATTCTTCACCACCTTCACCCATTCAACCGCATCATCCGTGCGGAATTCAACCAGGTAGACTCCCACCGGACCAGTAAGGTCCAGATCAACATATCTGGAATCTACCACCTCCATGGATTGTGTTGCACGACCCAGCGGATCGTGGATAATGATATCCACGTTCATGGCTTGGGTAAAACTCACCCGGAAGGTGCCATTGGTGGGGTTCGGATAGACGCGTCCCACAGCATTATGTCCCAATTCAAAAACCGAGCTTTTCTCGGGTTCGTAAATTTCAACCAGAGAGGTTGACCTCTTTGCATAGGCTCCTCCCGCGAGGTATAAACGCTTCCCATCCGTTATCGATGCACATTCTGATCGGGCATACATGCTGTGAATTTCCGACCAACTTCCTGTTCGGGTATTGTAAACCGGTATGGATGATCCGGGTTTTCCGTTGGCATCCACGTATGCGGCGAAATAGATTTCGTCGCCAATGACCTGCGGGTAGTACAGCCGCATTGGTTTTGGAAGATGCATAACAGACCAGGACTTACCATCATACACATCAATCACATCTGTTGTTGAATTATCATTTCCCCAACCTCCGGCTAAATAAAACTTACCGTTCACATACACTCCTCCAACCGTGATTCGTGGAGCTGATAGGGAGTCTACCGTCCACTCATCCGTAAGGGAATTATAAATATCAATCCGATTGGAATGATTGGCTCCCAGAGAATCGCGAATACCTCCGATAATTAGGGCAATGGTGTCGTTTGAAACGGCACTTTCCGCACACCTCACTTCAGACAGATGCTCTGTTGTCCACGTTTTCTCCCGTTCATCATACATATAAACCACATCGGAGCAGGTAGATATCGAATTGGTAGAAAATGCCAACGTTGGCGCACCAAACATCACTTTGGATCCTGCTTTGGTTGCGGCGACCCACAACATGGAGTCCTTTACCGTATGCACACTCCAGGTCTTACTGTGGTAGTTATACATCTCCACATCCCTGAAACCATGAACGGGATGATAATCGATGGTGAGTCCTCCGGCGATGTATAATGCTGAGTCACCCGAAACAAGGAACGGAAAGTAGCGCGCGTGTTTCATCGTCATGGTATCCTCCCACTTTTGCGATCGGGTGTTGTAGACAAAAATCGTTTTCTGGGCTGTTTTTCCTTTACTCCCTCCTCCCACAAAAAACAAACTATCTCCATGACGTGTGGCGTTCATGTAATAACGGAATGCACTTAAATCCGTATACGACCACTGTCCCATCGCATCGGCACCAAACCAGCATGTGAGCAAGGTTAACCACAACCGAACATTCTTGTATTTATGCCAACCACTCATTCTGTTATTCATTCACGATACTGCCATCCATAGTCAATTCCACCAAACTAAAGTTATCGGTTCCTTTATACCGGTAACTCACCCCAACAATCACCGTCCCGTTATCTGTAAATAGTTGCCGGTAAGAATATACCTTATCAAATGGTGGCGTGGGAATGATGAAACGGAAGGTCACTTCGGCCCGCTCATTCACTTCGAGGAAATACAATTTGCGATCGGCTTCGGAATAAATCACATGTCCCTGACCGGGTTTTAAATTGGCAGGAAGTGGATTGGCCGGCCCGGTTGGAAAATGTGAACCTTGAAGCTTTTCCCGCTCAATCTGATGATTGAGATAGTAGGTCGGGAGAATGGATGAATTCAGTTGAATGCCGGTATGACCGTCCAATTGAGCATAAAATTGCTTGTGCTCATCGTTAATGATGTAATTGGTGAGTACATCCTTCCCGGTCCAAGACAACCCGATTAGGCCGGCATGCGCGGCATGGACCGTATCCTCCCGAACCCAACGTAACTCACCATTCTTGCTCTGACGTCGGAGGGTTTGTAAGCTGTAGGCGTCATAGCGAAATGAACTGTAGACAATATCGCCGTCAGGTAATTCCACAAAATGAATGGCGTGCTCCTTGGTCCAGGATGAATCGGAGAGAATGGTGGAGAGATTCGAAGAAAAGTGGATGAGATGCCCCTCCCCCAAATTGTTGAACTCCTTAAAATCAACGGAAGCCATATACGAGCCATCCTGTAAGCCTTGAATGCCATATAACCAAGCTTCTTCCCAGGGCTGTGGGACAAACAACGCATACTGATGCTCCACATTAAAATGCTCATCTGTCTTAATGATATAGACCCTTCTTGGAAATTGTTTGGTAGTAATTCGGGTCATGATCCAACCACGATCCTGCATACAGGTGAGATGAAGTTCGCCTTCAAATTCAGGTTGCTCAAACAGGTTTATTACTTCTTTCAATTGAAGATCCGATGAATACCGGTATAGATATGTGGAGTCTGCCCCTCCCACATGCGTTCCAATACACAGGATATCCCCATCGGTTCCCGGTTGAATGGAGGTCACCTGAAAGGAGGCTGATTGGCTCACGTTGATCCCGGAAGGCTTCACTTCTTCTTCACGACAGGAGACAAGGGCAATGATCCCAATACAGAGAATGACCAAACGCCTCATTGCAGCACCCCTTTTGAGTTCAACTTCATCACGTAAACCACCTTATCCCTTTGTACTGAACAGATGTAATCTCCATGGTAATTCTTGATGATATGGTTCGCCACCACATCGGTGGTGAATGAGTTCAACACCACAAAATCCTCATCTACTTCTTCTACCCTCCCATCATCATACAGCAGAATTAAATGCTCATCAAACGTTCGAACGACTTTTATCAAACCGGGACAATTGATGGGCACCGACTCCTCTGTGAGTTGATCCACTTTCCGATTGAACCGATACCGATAGACTTCTGACTCAAAGACATAATTGAACGAATAGGTCCCATCCCGATGGGTGAGTTTTACCTGACCAATACTGCCGTTGTTGAATTGATCCCACGGCCAAGGCAGATCAATCCGATCCAGCATGGTTGGCGCCCCAAGCGGAAACAACCGCCCGATACTGGCTGTTTTATTAAGGGCGTTGGAGCTATCCCGCCAGTAATTAAAAGAAACGTATTGACCATCAGAAGGATAAATGGCTTGTGCGGCACCGGCCCTGTTAAATGGTGGATCGTATACCAGCATGCGGTCAAATTCCGGTATTAACTTGAAAAATTTGGGACCATTTTCGGTTGACGTGCTGGAATAAAAATCACCACAAAGCAGGTAGTCACCGTTTTCATCCTGAACCATATCGGTCACCTTTTCATAGGATCCGCTTTTGTAATAGGCCGACAGAGATTTCACCAACATCTTTTCCCAGACAATTTCACCCTGAGGATTTAATAAGTAGGCCACCGGGCGCCAAAATTTGTGCTGTTGCAGGCTTACGGTGTCCGCGTTATAGCCCAATGTAAGGTTCACAACCAACGTGTTGTAATCCCGATCGAGGAAGGCGTACAACAGTTTTGCCGCCTCACCATCTCCGATGGTTTGCTCCCATTCCAGTTTAAAGTCTTCATCATACTTCTGGATCAGCACCTCTGCTCGTTGGTGTCGGCGCGACGAGGCTCCCAGTAGAAATCCTCCTCGTGGGTCGGGGACCAGGGAGTTTACTTCTATGTCGTTTTCATCTCCAATCGTTAGCATACCTGAATGCTCCAAACCAGACAACTCACTTCGGTTGCAACGGAGGATGGCAAACATCAGGATACATCCCAATAAAATTTTGAGGGTTTTCTCCAACGCGTTTTACGAATTTAAGGACACATCGACGGCATGAACCATCGAGTCAATCAACCAAATCTAGTGCATCTGTCCGACATCTGATGCATCCTCATTTCAACAGCATGTAACGTGGTCTCTCCCATCCATGAGTTGGCATACCATGAAGTCGATTAGGAAATTACCCACCAAAATGAAATCTTTGAGATGGCTCATAGCATGAAAATACGATTTGTTAGCTTGGTTTGCTTGTGCTTGACAGCCCTGATGGGTTGTCGGAATTCCGACGTACCGGCCGTGGAGAGTCATGCTGTTCAGATCATTGGATACACCAATCAACAGAAGCTTTATCACATCAAAGCCACACCGGATGGCGGTTATGTGGTGTTGTCTAAAAAGTACCAAAACGGCTTCGAGAATGTCATGGTTCACAAATACGGTGCAGAGAATCAATTTCAGTGGTTGCAATCCATAGGATCTACCACCTCTGCGGAATACGATCCCAACATTGCCGTGGCTTCTGACCAATCTGTACTTGTTGGTTGCATAACGGAGGGTATTGGCATGGATTCCCTTCCATCTACTCAGAGCAAATCGTTTGGTGTGATGCTGGCGAAGCTGGACCCATCTGGCAGCGTACTGTGGGAAAGAGCCTTTTTCTTCTCTACCCAAAACCAAGGAGGTACGTTGTTATCGATTCCTTATATCACCGAGGACAGTGAACACAACATCCTCATGTGCGCCAATACCACGTATGGTGAGCGGTTTCAATACGGATTATTTGGGATGCTTCTTAAAATATCCCCGGAAGGACGGTTGCAAAAAACCTATCTGGCCAAGGAGGGGCATCATCTTCAGTACGTATATGACACCCTTGGCCGATATGTGTGTTTTCATCAGCGAAATGAGAAATGCGGATTCTATGAATTCGACAAACAAGATACAGGGATGTTTATCAAACCCATCACCTCAAGCACCATCCTGAATCCGCAGGCTGTTACACCCATGCGACCACTTCTGTTCCATGACGATGACCTATCGGCTCAATACCTCAGTGTAGATCAATCTGTCGTCCGAATAGCCTATGATATTGATTTTCGCATGTTGAATAGTAAAATTTTGGACACCCAACTTGACTCCATTGAATTTGCCAACGTGTCCCTTGATAACAACTATCTGATGGTTAGTGGGAACAGGCTGTTTGAAACCGATCACAATTTCTCCATTCAAAATTCTTTTCAAAATGCGCTGTGGGACATCAATGATGGTTCTGTTTCGGATCAAATGCTCTGTAAACTAACCGATGGGGATTATGTATACGGATATCAGCACAATCAAGTAGTTTATCTCTACCGCATGAATCACCAGGGCAAAATGAAATTGGATGAATAAACATCTGTTGACATCGGTCTTAATGCTGCTCGTACTGGTGATGTCCTGCACGGATGACTCCATTAATCATTCGGGCCTGGACCTGAGTCATCCGGACACCTTTATCATAACCGACATGCAGGCTGGGCTGAATGGTGAAACTCATTGCATAGGGTATCTCTTCGGCACCACATTGACGCATATAAAGACCTATGATAAAAACCTGGAATTGATTCGGGAAATCAACCTGAATAAACCCGGATTATTCCAAGGCAAGCCCACGTTACGAATGGATAATAAAGGTGGATGGGTTGTGGCAGATGCCGTGAATGATAACAATGAATGCGTGCTGACCCTTTATCGGACCGATGACCAATTTAACATTTTGACGTCCCGCAAACTCTTCAGCACCGCCTTGCTTCATGACAACAAATCCGCCCAGATCTGTGATCTTCTGATCGAACCGGATAATGACATTCTAATAAACCTGGACACATCGCAAATTGGGATCGATCTCAGGGGATTTCTTCACGACGATTTTGGAATAAAAATCATCAAGTTATCCGATGACTTGACCACTGTTTTTGACCACACCCTGGGCACGGAAGGAATTGATCCGGGGTATACCGATAAGTTCAATGCGCGGATCCTCCTGTTGGCAGATGGGAACATCTTTTATATTTACGATGCCACACGCAATCAAGATCAGGGGAATGAACACATTATGGGTTTATTGAGTCCCGACGGCAAATTGATTTACCAGAAAGTTCGGCCGAAGGAGTTTGATTGGGGCAACAACAACTCGTTAACGGTTCTTGGCGATCAGGTTGTTCATAATTATTCGGCCAATAATGAATATTGGACGGTGTTTGATCTGATTGATCCATACAGTGGCGACACCAAAGACCGATTCAAGGTCTCTTTCAACTATGATTTTGAATCATATGAAATGGTTATCGAAGAACGCGTGAATCGTCCGTCACCCTACGGGTCTAATCAAATCGGTTTTGCGATCTTTAGGGGCGATGAACAATGTGTCAAGTTCTGCACATTGGACCAGGATCTCGATTTCACGGAACATTTCAAAATGCCGCTTCCCACAGGCAGTGCGGCCTATTCCTACCGACAACTCATCAGCGACCGGGGCACCATTATAATCGGGGCCAGCATCTATGATGGAAAAAAGGAGAACCGATCATTTGTCTTGCAGGAATTGACGAAAGATGGGAAGTTGATTCAGTAAGGTTTCCCCTAAAAGCCCCAGTCCAGACTAAAGTTCACACTCCTGGACGTGGGTTGCTGAATACCACTGGTAAGTTCCGGAACGCGTGTTTTCACCCAATTCTGCAATTCCGATATCGTCACTTCCTCGTACTGTTCCAAAAGTTCCAGAACCGACCACGTAAAAATCCCATTGGAAAACCGGTCATTTTCCAGCGCAAACTGGGTTCCGGCAGCGGCAGAAATAATGGTGGTGCCAGTTTCATTTCCAACCTTGAGAAAGAGTTCGTTCATCAGGTCAAAACTGTTTTGCAGCCCCAAATGTGCGAGATCGTTTCGGGTAACAACTGATTTGGCTCCCTTCAATCCCGCTGCTTCCATACGTTCGTTCAGGGTAAGCAAAGATCCCTTGTCCACCTCACCGCTATGACACGCATCAATCAATAACAATTTCCTTCTTATCGGTATCTGACCCAGCTGTTGTTCCAACTGGTCGTAGGCATACCCTTTCCGCTCCGGATGGGCAAAATCCAAATCGTGGGTGCTCAAATAATAATCATAGGTTTCACTGAGCAAACCATGTCCGGAATAGGACATAATGAGTTTGTCGTTGGGTTGGGCAAACTTCAATCGGCTAAAAATCGAATCAATGGCTGATCGGGTTACACGTTCATTAAGCAAGGTGTCGATCACCAAGCCATCGGGATATCGCTTAGTCAGGGCTTTCACGAGGTCACGGATATCTTTGGCACTAAACCGAAGGTTGTTCTTCTCCTGCACGTAATCATCAACCGCAATGCCCACAAAATACAACTTGGGTTTCTGCCCGGCGCCCTCCTTCTTTCGCACGTAAACAGGTTCCCGTAAACTCTCCAAGCCAAAATTATTGAAAGCCGCCACCTCAATTTTGTTTACCCCATCAATCAGCACTATTAGCAATGTTGTATCAAAGCTTTGCAGACAGCGTTTGGAAAGATCAACACCCTTGGTTCCAAAGATTGGCACACCATTCATCCAGACATTGAATGATGCCAGGTGGGCCGATAAATCCTCCGCATGAAGATGGATGGTAATGTGTTCTTTTTCTACGAGATAATCCTTGAATGCCGAGCTGGAAACAACTACCCGCGGTGGACTATTCTCCTGATCAAAACGAACGGTTCCATATTCCATCCGCTCCAGTCGTTTGGCATAGGCCATCCGATAAGCCATAATCAGGTTGGTGTCGGTAGAATGCAGTGATTCCAACACCCTATCCGGCCGATTATACTTGACATCCAATTGTTCGAAACTCAGGAATTTATCCCCCACCTGCCAACTCACATACTGCCCTACATCGCCTGTAGCGTAGTAATAACTTTCAGGCGTCAACGTAATACTCGCATCGTTCTTCAGCAGAACAATCGTGGCCAGGTGGTTCAAGCTTTCCCGATCCCAAATTCGAATTCGTTGATCCTCTGAGGATGATACAATTCGTTGGTTGTCCGGTGAGATGGACAACCCGGAAATACGGCCTATGCCAACCTCCCGGTTTTGAATGATCTTTTGTGTTTTGGTATCCCAACAAATCAATCGGCCATCCAACCCAGCTGATACGATCCACTTTTCATCCGGCGAGTAGGTGAATTTGACAATATTCTGCTCATGACCGGAAACGAAGTTTGTTCGTCCATTGGCCAGCGTATCGGTATAGTAGCTGTACTTCGCAATTTTTCGGAGTGTATCGGAATCGATGATGTATTCATTCAGTTTGCTGAAATCAGCCACCAAAATCTTATTTCCGGATGGATTAAAAATGACTTCATGACTCCCAAAATTCGGAATCGAGGCAACCTGAACCAAACTATCCGTTGACCACAGGTCAAACCCATATCGATCCTCAATGATTAAATACTCATCGGTTGCATTCACCTTAATGCGATATCGTCGCCAAACACCGTCATCCATGGTAACCTGATCAGTTCTCAAATCCCAAATCCCCAGCTCTTCATCTTGAACAAAATAGACCTTGGAGGCATCCGGACTGAAGTTCGCATCATCTACAAAATTGCGGTAAACCACCTTTCTGGACCTTAGTTTTCCCGTTAACACATCCCACACTTCCAAACAGGAATGCCTACTTGAATACATACCAAAAGAATCCGACGAGGTGATCAGTAATTTTCCATCCAAACTGGTTGCTGCGTGTTCTATTTTTTGCATTCCAAATGATGTTCGAAACGATCGCACAAAGGTTCCCGCGGTACAGTTGTAAAATCGCACCACTCCATCATCGCCCAAAACAAATAGCCACTCGGCAGGATTATTGGTCTCCCGCTCACCTAAAAACGTTGATTCCTTGCCACCAACCACCCGACCATCCAGCACCTCTCTTTTCGTCCTGACGTTGGAGTCCAGATAGTCGTATTCTATTGTTTTTTCATGTTTTGATATCCATACGTTCTCCTGTTTCAACCAGATACCATCAGATAAACCGGTTGGCATCTCACCATGAGTATATCCTGAACCCGGTTCAAATTGAAAGGCATAGAAAGTTGAACCACTGTCCAGCTCACATTGCGCAAAAAACCACTCATCCCCATCCGTTGAATGCGTAATCCAGCTCTCATCCATGTTGTCACACCATAATAACTGGTGCAAGCTATCCCTGTCACGGTCGTAGTACATCAGTGTATCCTGATCCCGAAACAAGACATGGGACGGATTGGTTAAAAAACCAATCAAATCAAACCCATACCGAGTGACCTGCCGTTGGGCAAAAACAGAATCCAACTGACCGTCAGGGACAATCGCAAACCCATCATCCCGTTGAACAATTTGGTGGAATTGAATGGCATTCAGTGTATCGTAATACCAAAATGAACGACCTTCATCTTCCAAATAAATCCGATTGCACACCTCATCAAACAAAACCCGATTCTTTTCCAGATGTAAAATCCGTTTTCGAGCGCTTCCATAACTCGGCCCACTGACCCGACTACTCTTTTCAGAATAAATGAGGAAATGATCGGTCCCTATTGAAATTTGGTTGTGATTGAAGGATTCCAGACTATCAAAATAGTACCGAAGTTGCCCGGTATTACCATCCGACACATAGGTACCCTTCTCATCAATGGAAGTGATCACCCAAGGGACTCCGGTATCCTGAAGGTTTTGAAAAACTGAAAAATAAACCCGCTCATACAGATACCAATCATTTTTCCGAATGGTCACATTTGATAGCCATTGAACCCGCCAACGTCGCGTATCGTACACCCCAACCTGACCTTTTTCACCGGGTGCTACAAAATACCGATAATCCTCACTGAACACCGGTAAGCGTCGTTCGCCAATTCGGAGGCCGCGGATTTTCTTTATGGATTTACCATTCCGAATATCAAAAAACTCCATAAAGCCCTTCCCATCGGTTCGTTCAACTCCAGCTACTATCACCTGATTGGAATCCTGATTCACATAGACCCGGAGATACACCGCCGATGGGTCGGCAATTTCATAGAGCATCTTCCGATAGGCGGTGTGGCTCACAATGACCTTTCCATCTGACCGACTAAAGCTCACCAAATAGGTGTTGTTCTTACTGGGCAGCAACTGGGTGATGCGCTCTGAATGCCCGGTGGGCAGATGCAGAATGGGCGTTTGTGCTTTTAACTGAGGATAAAAAAGCAGATACAGAAGACTCAAAAAGGTCAGTAACCGGGGCACATTCAAATCTATGAATCTGAGTTTGAATTCCGAACGAATGGCTGGCTATCCGATCAATTAATAATCTCCCCCTTTGACGCCGCCAATCGGGCCTTCCATTGCTGAAGTTCCTCAGGTATTATACGATCCCAATCCTCAACCTCTCCCACTATTTTCAACGGATGAATACTACGATAAGAGCGGGTTTGATTACCCGGAAATTTTTGGTCGGTCACATTCGGATCATTCTCATACCCTCCCGTTGGCTCCACGACGTAAATCCGCTCGCGACCATCTCCTTTAGATAAGGCCGCTGCCAGTCCGGCCCCATTCAGGATGGCCGTAAAGTAGATATGATTCATCACCAAATCGGATTGATAATTGGATTTCTCCCCTGCCGTTAGGAAATCACCCACATTCAAATCGGCTCGTGTTCCATGATAAAACGGTCCCGGATCATTGAGCGATGTGGCCAACTTCTGTGCCCTTTCACGATGAGTTCCCGCCGTTGCTTTATCGCCCAACACCTCATAACATTTGGCTAATATGACATGGAGGTTGGGCAACGCTGTTTGCACGGAAATGTTGGGCACTTGCTCAGCATGATGCAAGGCTGTTTTCAGCCAGGTTAACTGATCTGTTTTGGTCGATTGATTTCGGGCGATGTAATAGGCTGATAAAAACCGTTCATAGTCATTGGCAGACGCCTGCCAGGCCTCCATAAAAACCTGGAGCGCATCGGCTGAATTTCCGGCAGTTTCCTGCACCATTCCTCGTAGGCATGCTTGTACGATGGGGTTTTGCGGACTGAATTCCATGTGTGCTAAGTGGTTTTGGGGGTTGACGTCAATATCGAAGAATATCAACCATAATTTTCTTCTTTTTTCGATGATAGTAAAACACCGCAACCTCGTGATCACCTACCGGCATTAATGCATCGGCATACAAGTAGGCTTCACCGGGCGAGGCAATGGGCGTTCCGGTTAAATACTGAACGGTACCATTGGTATCAATCCACTGGAGTTGCGCCTCCGTTCTGCCCAGTTTGTATAAATAAGGAACCGATAGAATTCCAGGTTGATCACCGTAGCCAACCATCATCATGCCATCGTTTACGGCTGTAAAACGCGGATACGGCCCTCTGGTTGAGCCATTTTCAACTTGCCTGAACCAACAAATTGAATCTGGAGTGTAACCCAACACCAGGATGTTTTGATCGTGCATTTCAAACGTTGAAAGGTGCATTTTACCAATGGTAAAATCCTTCTGATTCCAGGCCATCCTGGAAATGGATGCGTGGTTTATCCAGTTTCCCTCATACCTCATTTGCAAGGGTGTGGTGATTATTTTTCGAGTATTCAGATCGGCTAAATAAGCTCCTGAAACGGTCGCATTCTTATCGGAGGTGTCTCGATAAAAACCAATCGCCATCACTGAATCGTTTCGCATCAGAACCCGCTCAAAGGTTTTGACCCGTGCCCTGTTTTCAAACGGTGGGATTGAATCAATTTTCAGGGTTTGATGAATGTAATCATAGGTATAGATCTTCCGTTTAGCAAAGTTTGTTAACCCTGCCGCGGGCGAAATGGTACCGTAGTATTTATGATCAACAAACACATAGGTACTATCGGCTATCTGAGCCAAACAATCGTAGGTTTCAAAGTACCGATAGGTCGATACGGGATGCACCGGATATCGGTAGTTCGTTTCCTGGTCGCTCACCATTCGGTTACCGATGTACACCCGATCAAAACTCACCCGCGTCTGCTTCTCCGCATTAAATCGGGCCCCGGATAGAAAAATGGTATCCATCGAAATCGATGCCGAGGTAAACTCATAGTAGTTTTTAGTCAACTCCTCCAACGAAGTGAGCACGTGCATGCGACGCGAGGTTTTATCAAAAAGTAACAAATCATATTCGGGTGTGTTGGGACCATAGTTGGTGCGACCAAATCTACACACGGCATACGTATCCGATTGAGCCATGATGTACAAGCCACCTCTGTTGGTTGGCTCCAAATCCATAGAAAGCAGAGAAAACGACTTTTTGTGATACGGTAGTTGGGCCGATGCCATTCCCCATCCCAGAAGAGTCAAGTGCAGGATAATTTTTAGACGCATGGATCTTGGAAGTTGGCCCAGCAAAAATACTCGGATCACCCTGTTTTGAAGACGAATGATGTGGGCAAATGACAAATATGCCGTCAAAAGAAATTTGATTGAATACCGCAATCACATGTTGATTTATACTGTATATTCGGTCACCATTATCAGGTTTTTTCCGTCAGGAACATCGGCTTGTCCGAAGTACATGCGAAGTTGGAAATGATGTAAAGATTCGTGCTTTTGTCCTGTTCGAATTCTGAATTGGGCCCTTACGTATTGATTGATTATGATGACACTTTCCCGTTACTTCAAAAGTCTGTTGCTTTCATTTATTGCGCTATTTCTGATTTCCAATCCGCTTTCTGCTCAAGTGAACGGGATCTGGACCGGTGCCAAAAAAACGTTTACCAAGGCAAACTACGCCGATTATACCAAGCCGGCTAATCAGGATCGGATTACGGACACCGTTTGGATTACCCGAAAGACCGATCAAGGTATTTTTAACATCAAAACCAGCACCGGTTACGCCACCAATAGTTCCCCAAGGGATACCAAATGGGCCTTTGGAACCACGTCAAACATTAGCTCCTTGAATTTCAGAGACTGGCAATCGGCTGTTGGATCCAATCCACCCGGTATGGTGAACAGGGATATGGTGGTTTTTTTGGTGAGCGATAGCATTTACATCGACATTAAATTCACTTCCTGGACACAAGGTGGCGCGGGTGGAGGATTTTCCTATACCCGATCTACCGACTGCCGGTCGTTCGTGACGAAGAAGGTGGCCGGGTGTGACAGTTTTGTATCTCCAACAAACAAGGTCTGGTATACCAGCGGAGTGTACATGGACACGTTAACCAACAGCGCCGGATGTGATTCCATCATGGAGCTTCATGTTACGGTTATGGGGCCAGACACGACCGGAAAGGTTTCCATTTCCGGATGTGGTTCCGTCCTTCTTCCGCTGAGCAAAACCAAGGTCACTAAAACTGCGGTATACATGGACACCCTCCTGAATGGAACCATTTGCGGACGAGATTCCATTCTTACCGTGAACGTCTACATTTACCCGATTCCAACAAAAACCATCAATGCCTCGGCCTGTGATAGTTTTAAATCACCCAGTGGGAAATACGTTTGGAAGACATCCGGGCAGTATACCGACATACTTCAGGCATTTGGCACGTGTGATACGGTTGCCACAGTGAACCTAACAATCAATAAATCCGTCGTCACCAAGGTAAAGGAATCGGCATGTAACACGTACACCTCGGTCACGGGCAAGGTGTATACGGTCACGGGCAATTACTTCGACACCTTGCAAACTCAGACCGGCTGTGATTCGGTTATAGATCTGGATTTAACGGTTCACAAATCATCCCTGAATAAAGTAACCAAATCCGCCTGTACGGTGTCCTATCTTTCTCCATCCGGGAAATATCGCTGGACATCTCCTGGTAAGTATTACGACACCCTGATGAGTAAAGCCGGATGTGATTCCGTTCTTGAAATTTTCCTCGTGTTGGATCCATATAAAACCAGCCAAACCATAAAGTCGTGTGCGCCGATGGTATCTCCAAGCGGCAAGTACACGTATGACGTGACGGGTGTTTATGAGGATACTGTCAAAACCAAAACCGCCTGCGACTCTCTGGTGACTACAAACTTCACCCGGACGTATCCAAGCACGGCTTCCATTACCATTCCCGCCGCGTTGAACCGTTATATTTCGCCGAGTAAACGACATGTTTGGACAACCACCGGTGTGTATAATGACACCATTCCGAACAAAGCCGGATGTGATTCAGTCATGACCTTTGATGTAACCATTCAGCCCATCAGTCTGGATGTGACGCGAGATCAAAATGTGCTGACCGCCGTGGCAACCGGAGTTAAATATCAATGGCTGGACTGCGATAAGAACTATGCCATTTTGGGTGGTAAAACTCAGCAGTCTTACACCGTCACTAAAACCGGCACGTACGCCGTCAGGTTGTCAAATGACTACAACTCCGACACCTCCGCTTGTTACACCATTAATCTGGGAGTCAATGATTTGAATGAATATGGCGTTCGGGTATTCCCCAATCCAACCGACGGCGTCTTCCAAATAGATCTAAGCAAAGCCTATCCGGATATTCAACGCATTCAGGTGTTCAATTCCCTGGGGGCCCAGATTCAGGATGTTGCCGTTCAATCGGCTGAACAACAACTGGATTTGACGGAACAGGCTCCGGGTGCGTATTTTATCGTCTTGACGGGTGATAAACTTACCCTGAACACATCCGTGGTGGTGCGTTAAACCGTCCGATCAAAAAAATTTAGAATGGGGGATGAATGCATCATTCCCCATTTTTTTTGGAGATTTTAATCCCGTTGAAATCGGTTTGACTGATTTTTTCGTTTATACAGTAACCCCAACTGAATGTCGTCTACCAAACAGCTCAATTCCAAACGCTTTCGAAATCGGATTATCCTCATTATGGGGGCGGTGTTTGCGCTGGTGAGCTTCACCAGCTATAGTGCCTTTCATCGATTCAGCATGTTGCTGGGGCAGATGGAAGAAGTAAGTAGACCCAATGATTATCTGATCACATTACGGGCGTTGGTAAGTGATGTTAACAACGCAGAAAATCAGGTTAAGTCGTTTCGTCTAACCGAGGACACGGTTTTTGTGAGGACATTTTACGAATCGATTTCCCGGATTGATGACCACCTCTCTTCGTTAGAAGCATTGAATCCCGACTCATCAAAAACCCGCCAAACCGATTCACTGTCCAGTCTCATCAATCAAAAGTTTGATGTGTTGGACGATTTGATGAGTGCAACCTCCATCTACCGCACACAGGAAGCACTTTCTCAAGCCATGCGGGTGTTGCCGTTAACCGTAGACTCAGAAGAACACACCGGAATTCTCGGGAAATTATTCAGAAAAAAAGAGACCGTACCAACGGCACAAGTCTCGGTAGTTGCCAATCAATTGGAAGACATTCGGGAAGCGGAACAACGAAGGGAACAAGACGTAAAACGTACCGAGAAATTGCTCATTGAACGCGATGCGCTTATCAGTTCATCGTTGGACAAGTATTACCGGGAACTAGAACACCAGGAGGTCATGATGGGCCTTCAAAAGCAATCATCGGCACAGCAATTGGTTCAAGAGTCCAAGCAGTTGCTGGCTCTTTCGGTTATTTCTTCCGCTGTACTTTTCATCTTGATGGTATTCTTTGTCTTGCAGTTTATTCGGGCCAATAACCGTTACCGTCAAACGCTGAAACATTCTAAAAAAGAAGCCGAAAAACTTGCCAAGGCCAAAGAACGATTTGTGGCGAACATCAGCCATGAGATCCGTACCCCGATGCATGCTATTTCAGGATTCGTGGAGCAACTGTCCGCCACAAAACTGGATCGTGAACAATCAAAACAGGTTACTATTCTGCAACGATCATCGGCTCACCTCATTCACCTTCTGAACGATGTGTTGGATCTCTCCAAGATTCAGGCAGGCAAGTTTACCCTGGATGTGGAGCCTTTTGATATTCGTGAAACCATTCAGGACGTTTCCGAACTGATTAAGGGAATGATAAAATCGGAAGACATTGAGTTTTCCGTTCAGGTAGAACCTTCCGTCCCGATATGGGTAGAAGGCGATAAACACCGACTTAAGCAGGTGTTATTAAACCTCCTTAGCAATGCCTTAAAATTTACTAAAAGCGGTACGGTTGAATTATTGGTAAACGCAAAAAACGATGAAGTGATTCAGTTTGAAGTGCGCGATACCGGTATTGGCATTCGACTCGAAGAGCTTGAACATCTCTTTGAAGATTTCGAACAAGCCAATACGAAAATCTCCGGTTCGTATGGCGGGACCGGACTGGGCTTATCCATTGTAAAACACATTGTTGAATTGCAAGATGGTAGCATAGACGTACGAAGTAAATTGGGGGAAGGCACGTCAATTCAAATAAATCTACCGTTCAAGGAAGTTGCACCACAAGCCCGCCCAGCCACTCCTGAGATGGCTATCAACCCTGATATCCGTCTAAACGGAGTCCGACTCATTGTGGCTGATGATGAACCTTACAACCGTAAACTAATCCACGCTATGCTAAACAAACATGGATGTGTGCTGGATGAGGTAGAAAACGGCAAAGAGGTAATAGCTCTTCTTACCAAACATCCCCAGACCTATCAGGGGATTCTTATGGATGTTCATATGCCTGAAATGGATGGTTTGTCTGCCACAAGAACCATTCGATCATTAGCCAATCCAGTTGATTCCCAAATTCCCATACTACTTCTTACCGCAGCCGTGACACAGGAAGAACGAGCAGAATATTTAAAATCGGGGGCCAATGGCTTATTATCCAAACCGTTTGCAGCATCTGAGCTAATCCATCAACTTCAGGGCACTGCGGACGTCAATTCTCAACCTGTGGATGTACAAAAGGTTCAACCTGCCCAGGAGCGTGTTAATTTTTCAAGACTAAAAGAGTTGAGCGGTCATGACCATGAATTTTACAAGGATATGCTGATGACCTTTGTTTCGGGAACCACTTCAGGTTTCCAAGCGCTCTTGAAGGCATTGGAACAACAGGATACCACAACCTTGAAAAATAAGGCCCATCAGATGTGCTCCCCATGCCGGCACCTCCAAGCCCATGTTTTGTACCAACAATTAAAATCCATTGAGGAATATACAGGGGTTGATATGGAGATCACTGATCTTCGCCAGCGCATTGTTGATGCTCAAAACGAGTTCAATCAGATCAGGCCATTGATTGACAAGGAACTACAAGATAAAGAATAAGTTTGCGAACAGTGTATGCGTAAAAGTGAATTTCGGGTATTTGTGGTGGAAGACAACGACTATTACAACAAGTTGCTCCTCCATACTTTATCGTTGGATCCTGAGGTTGAGGCAGTGGGTTTTTTGAATGGTCGGGACTTCCTGGAGCGATTGCCGGAAAAACCCGATATGGTTACGTTGGACTACAGTTTACCCGATCTCAACGGACTGGAGTTACTCAAAACCATAAAGACCCACCTTCCGGAATGCATGGTGGTGATGATATCAGAACAAGAAGAAATCAAGGTTGCACTTGATCTTCTTAAAACTGGTGCATATGACTACCTGATTAAATCGGAGGATATCCGTGACAAACTGTTGAATCTGGTCCGACATGCCCGAAAGGAATCTGAACTCCACCACCAGGTTAAAACGCTAACCAAAGAGGTCCAGAAGAAGTATGATTTCTCCACGTCTATCATTGGCAAAAGTCCGGCGATACAATCGGTGTTTGAAATGATGCAAAAATCGCTCATGGCCGACCTAACCGTGAGTATCACAGGCGAGACAGGCACTGGAAAGGAACTCATTGCCAAGGCTATTCATTATAATTCAGCTCGAAAGAACAAGCCTTTTATCGCGGTGAACATTGCCGCCATTCCCAATGAATTAGTGGAAAGCGAATTGTTTGGTCATGAAAAAGGCGCCTTTACAGGCGCAGCAGCCCGTCGAAAAGGTAAGTTTGAACAAGCCAATGGGGGAACAATATTTCTGGATGAAATCTCGGAGATAGACCTAAACGTTCAAAAAAAACTCCTTCGGGTGTTGCAAGAGCGCGAGGTCACCCGAATTGGCGGGGAAGAAATCATACCCATTGAATGTCGCGTCATTACAGCGACCCATAGGAATTTGATGGACGAGGTTAAAGCCGGGAACTTTCGGGAGGATTTATATTATCGATTATTCGGTTTGCCCGTGGTGCTCCCTCCACTTCGTGAGCGGGGAGATGACATCATTCTATTGGCCAAATACTTTCTGGATACATTCACCTCCGCCAACTCTTTACCCGCAAAAGTTCTGGGTGAATCCAGCCGCCATAGGCTTCTATCCTATCATTGGCCGGGAAACGTACGCGAATTAAAATCCGTTATTGAACTAGCCGCCGTGATTAGTTCCGGTGATCAGATTGAAGCCGGTGATCTCACCTTCTCCGGTTCATCCCCGGAAGCCGGTATGATTCAGGTGGGAAAAACACTCCGTCAATACAATCGCGAGTTGGTTGAGAAGTACATGGAATTGTACGATCAAAAAACAGCGGCCGTTGCCGAAGCGCTGGACATTGGCCAATCAACCGTGTACCGGTTGCTTAAGGAAGGTG
Organism: Flavobacteriales bacterium; assembly: GCA_020635355.1. GTDB lineage: Bacteria > Bacteroidota > Bacteroidia > NS11-12g > UBA9320 > WGNA01. Next base: position 167,924 of record JACJZW010000002.1, on the reverse strand, counting down.
CTGATGATTAGTCTCGTCATTTTGACGAGGTCTTTATCATTTTGACGACTCACACCGCAACCTTTATCTTCTAAACATCTCCTTTTCAAGCATTTATCATTCCAGGTGGTACTGGAATGGAATGTGAACAAGTACGTTTAAATCAACACACACATCAGCTATGAAAAAGGAAATCAAAATTGCAGTGGTGGAAGACAACGTCTATTTAAACAAGGTGCTCACCAAATATCTTCAGGGCATTTGCACCCCATCTAATTACCCTGGATTCCAGTTCCAATGGCACTCCTATCTCAATGCACACGATTGCATTGAAACGATGGAGACAGATCTGGATATCATGATTCTGGATTATGTCCTTATGAATGATGAAGAAGACGACATTTTAACGGCAACCGATGTGCTCAAGGAATTACAGCATCTCAATGAATCGTGCAAGGTGATTGTATTCAGCGGGCAGACAAGTCCGTACATTACCACTCAGCTGATGAAATCCGGTGTGTACGAATACGTCGACAAAAACACCAACGGAAATGATCGGTTGGGAGCCGTGGTACAACAACTCATTAAACGAATTGCCGCGTAGACACTAAAAATCATATATACCTATCCAAACATGCGGTGCTGGCCCGGTTGAGCGATTCAATCGGGCCTCTTTTTTTGATTGAATTTCGGGTTATATCCGGTGATTTGAATGATGCCGGATAAACAACCTTGACCAGGAAGTCAACTTTGATTTCGATATCACCGACCAACTGGACATACCACATCCCGTTCATTTCTTTTCAAATTGACAAAACACCTAAATCAATTTGTCAAATTGAAAAATCATGACCCCACACCAAATATATTATGGTCTGATTGTCAGTTAGTTAAAATATTTATCTGGCTTGGAACACGACTTGAAATACATCAGTCAGAACAAACAATGAATACAATGAACACACTCATCAAAATCCAACAAATGACTCGATCAGCCTTTTTCGTGCTGGCATGTCTGAGCTTTGGAATCGCTGCGCAATCACAAGCTCCCAAAGCCCCTCAATTCCCTGATCACTCCACCTCATACTCAACAGCTATTGGTATTCGAGGAGGATATACCGGAGGTATCACCTTCAAACAACGATTTGGCGCCAATGCCGTTGAAGGAATTGCCGATATCTGGCAAAATGGTATTACCGGTCGCATTTTACTGGAAAAGAATGTATCGGCTGGAATCGGTGGACTGAACTGGTACTATGGTGCCGGTGGTCACGTATCAATAACCGATGCCAACTGGCAGAACGAACAAAACTTTCGCCGATATCCTTACCGAAACCCGGACTCTGGACTAGGTCTTGGCGTAGATGGAATCATCGGTATTGAGTATAAGATTCCGCCCATACCATTTGCAATTAGTTTGGATGTTCTCCCACAAATTGAAGTACGCACGAACGGTCATGTATGGGGATCTGTGAATCCTGGCCTTGGAATCAAGGTGGTATTCTAAACCAAACTAATCCACATAAGCATTCATCATTAACCCATTAAAAGATAGAACTATGAAAACGTTAAATTTCAAAAACCCACGAAACCTGTTCGCCTTATTGTTGGCCGGACTTCTAATGGTAACCTTCTCAGCCTGTGACCGCAACGATGTGGAAATGGCGAAGAAAGCCGTGAAACTAAAAGCAACCGACGCGCCTATTGACAATGCTGAAGTTGAGGCCGTATTTGTAACGGTATCCGAAATCTATATCGATGGTAAATCGATGGAGGGCTTTCAAAAAACAACCCTTGAATTGTCGGCTTTAACGGAAGGGAAAACCGATCTCCTCGGCGAGTTTGAAACCGATGCTCAATCCGTTAATCGCATTGAATTAATCCTGGATTATGACCAGGACAGTGCTGGAAATTTCCCGGGATCCTATGTGGTATTGGAGGGTGGAGTAAAAGATCGGATCGCGTCAGATGACAACTCCATCCTTATCACCGGGAATCAGCAACTAAATGCACGAGGAGAGACAGAAATCGTACTGGACTTCGATCTTAGAAAACTGGTGCAGGAAAACAGCGGCGACTATGAACTGGTGACCTCAACTGAAATGAGCGCATTTATTCGCGACGTAAATGCAGAAGCCAGTTCCAATCTTAGCGGAACCATTCAGACCATGAATTCGGGAAAAGCTAAGACAGTTGTTTACCTATACGAGAAGGGAGACTTCGATTTAAATACTGAGACCAATGGTCAGGGCCAAAGTCGGGTTCTATTTGCCAAAGCCACCAACTCCGCCGAAGTGGATGCAAATGGTGAGTTTGTTCTATCCTTTGTAGAGGAAGGCATGTATGAAATCCATGTGATTGAATATGCCGACCAGGATGGCGATGGCAGATTTGAAGTCGAGGCTCATGCCAAACTCCAAAGCTTGAATGGAGTTAAATTATCCGACCTCAAATTGGACGCACAGACGGATCTTGAGGTCAACCTGTTGATTACTGCATGGTCCGGGATTTAATCGAATGTCTTTTTTGCCCCAACCCCACTTCGGTGGGGTTTTTTGTTTTATCTCTAGTTGTTACCACAATCGTTGAACTCCTGGTATATCGACTTTCTAAGCGCATGCATGTCCGCGATGAGCTGTTTCATTTCCGCTCCCTTGGGGTCAATATATTTTTTAAAATCATCGAACGACGCCAGGTTCCAGGTGCCCATACTCACCGTGCTGGTTAAGCTGTTGACCTCTTTGACAAGATCCATCATTTTGTTGATGTCATACGTCAAGCTGTTACAAATCCGATGTTTATAGATCAGGTCCTTGGTTCGTTCACACTCTTTGGTGAAGGCAGCACAATCTTCAAACAGGCGGGTTAGGTAATTTCGGGAAGCGGTTAACTCGGCCATGCGTTCATCAGCTGTTTTGGCATGATACATCTTCTCCGAGGCGCGCATAAAACCAAGGTAACGATCCTTCATGCTGTTGATTTTCCCTTCATACGATTTTAAACTGCCATAGATCACTCGTTTACCTTCATTTGGATCCACTTTTTCAACCTTGGGTCTGTTGTCAATCACGGTAATGGTGGTATCCCGATAATCCTTTACAATGGCAAACACGGGTTTTCCATTTTCAAAATCACCAATCATGCGGTATCCATCCGGGTATCGGTGGATACCCGTTCCGTTGGTACAGTTACCGAAGATGCATCCTACATCCGGTAAAATATTTTCCCAGCGTTGTTCCACTAACCAATCCATGTGCTCAGAGTCATCCAAACTGAAATTAATACCCCGAGGGGTGCCCCGATCACCGGTAGTAAAGTTAAAGTCGATTTTCACCCAGGAACTACTCGCGTATTCCGGATGAGCGGCGTGGATATAATAGTGGTAGTTATTGGGTGCATAGGGCTGTCCGAAATAATCGTCCAGGTGTTTATCCAAAAACTGTGACGAGGGCCCAAATGGTGTGATTTCCTCACCGTCATTGATCACATAAAAAATGCTGTTTACCGTTGGAGGTGTTTCACAATCCTTGAAGAAGACACATCCCTTGAAGAATAGATATGCGCTGCCGGTACTGCCTTCAAACCGACTATGCACAATAACGCAGTCGCCATAGAGATGTAAATATCTGATTTCCTGATCGGTTAGCTCACGTCCGAGCAATCGCCAATAGGTGGCTTCGTCCTGTACATCGAAATAAACCAGATCTGAAAATGGGTTTTCCTTCGGACGATAGTTTAGTTCACAATCATATCCCGCTCCATCAAAGCTCTGCCATCGAACCTCGCGAAGCCAGGGTTTCTTCTTATTGGAACGGTCCCATTCCATGGAAACATAAACTTTATCCTGATCTAGAAATTTAAACGCATGGTGGCTCTTCCTTTTGTATCCGGAATAGTATGAGTAGTTGCGTTTGATCCACTTTTTGTCCTTTCGATAGTTTGAGTTCAAACCCCATTTGCTGATGTATTTCCCAAACAGCTTTACCGATTCTTCGGGTGAATTGGCTACCAAGGTAACTTCATGTATCACTCGTAATCGCTCACCGTCAATCAACTTACGACCGTTTCTGCACGACCCGGAAAATTGTTCATTTTCAAAATACCATCCCCAAACCTCCTGTCGGCCTTCTTCCTCGTTTGCTCCCGCAGCCTTCCAACTCACCCGGTCATCTTGCAGATAGCCAAATACCTCGTCGGTCTGATATTCTCGTCCGAGTAAACAGGGCAAATCCTGCAGATAGTGCTCCAATTCCTGACCTGTTGAACGGAGTGAAAGTCCGGCACAAATGAATAAAAGTATGTATTTCAAATAGCTCATAATATCAATTCGTCCGTTACGCCATGTAGAATTGGGAAATTACAATCTAAAAAGAAATGATTCCTCGGATGATGATTGGGTAAATGGTCTGCACCTTGGCAAATTGGTTATGGCCCGTTAACTTGCCGTAAAAACCGAACCCATGAAAAAGACCATCATCGCCTCCACTCTCCTATTGTTTGTGACTGTTTTCACCCTAAGTCAATGTTCCGATCCCAAACCTGAACCAGGTATTTCGGCTGAACTAAACGAAACTGAAAACGACACCGTGATCATCAATCCGCCATGTCATCCCGATACCAACACCGTGTTGTACAACGGATCCAAACTTTCGCATTATTACACGAATTTCGGGGAAAAGGGTGTGTTGTACCACAACTATGAAATTCGAGGTAACGGTTCGCAAAGTGATCTGAGAATTGGATTTAAGTATGTCCCAGAAACTGGTAAATACATCACCACCACCAACCCCGTCACGTTTGATGTAAAGAAAAATGAGTGTACGGTGAGTGGCACCTTTGGAGGCACATTTAGCTTCCACTATATGGCAGCTGCGCGCGATACAGTTTATGTCCAAAAGATTGGCGAAGGCAAGTACATCGCTGATTTCTGCGGATTGGAATTCAGCTCCAGCCAAACGACCTTTACTTTTTCATCCGATGCAAACTTGACAGTGGATTAGCGGGCATATTTAGGGCTGCAAATGCCACCATTCTGTATCATTGGTACGGAAGAGTACCAGCCCAATTCTTCGATCGAACATAAGCCCAATGATGGTTCTTTTGGGAAATGGCACAACCAACCCGCTCAATCCTCAAAAAATTGGACTCCGGTGGTGCTACCATATCCTTTAAAGTTTCCTTCCCCATCATACAAAGCGAAAAACGGCACACCCTGTATGTGATGGATCTCCAGAGGTGGATAGTCGAATACGGCATCCACTTTTTGAGCGCTGTGGTGAGCACCGTAATAGCCGTATTTAGCGCCTTTTCGAACTACATACCAGCCCGGTCGCTTCCGTTCAATCTCATCAAACTGAATCGGGATAAGGGTATCCACAACAAGCTTCTCCGATAATCGGGTGGATAGCACACCATATTGCTCATTCAACTTCACGGTAAATTCCGCAGTGGAGTGCGGTTTGATGGAATCAAATTGAGGCGATATCAGTATGGTTCCATCGGAAGCCAGTAACCCGATCTTCCCTTTTTGCTGAACCAGAAAAACGGCGCGGTACTCAGATTCCATTGGAAATAGCACCCCATCTAATCCATCATACATTGGGGAGATCTTTGCCGTAGGTGTGATAGCCCCATATCTTTTTCGTTTCTGCCAAAGAAGGAAGTTATTCATGACCAAGGTATCATGGACGGGCATCATTTGTCCGCCTCTCTTAGTGGTATCGTCCGACATAAGTGTAAACGAGCAGAGCGAAACGGACCCCTTGGACCATGCTCCGGAAGACATTTCCTTCCTGAGCGAAGACATGTACGGTCCTTTCAGCCAACTATAGGAATACGCATACGTTTGTCCCTTCAGACTCAAGATAACGAAGTTACTCCGTTCAACAGATCTGATGTCCAGGAAGCTGCCGTCTGCCGCGTCCACATCGGGCTGGAAGCCACTCCTTCGGGCTCCATTCCCAAATGGTTCTCCGCTACCGCGTGAACCGGGATTTGCGTCGTCCAACGGTTGACCCATGCCGGAGTTCATTGAACTACCTTGCCTTCGGTTAATATAGGAATCCAGGGATCCAACCCGAGGGTCGACGTCCAACTTGCGCCGGATGACGGTATCCAATTCCGACAGATAATACAATCCGTCGCGGTTTTTCATGAGCCGTCCGTGAATGGTCGTATCCCCAAACACAAAGGAATACCTGGAATATCCATCAAAATTGGACCGATCATATTGGCCCATTATCACATGATCCTTTTGGAAGGTGTGCGCATTAAGCTGAACCAATTGCTGAAGGCCATCCGTAAATTTCAGTGACCACAGATAGGGGAAATATCGTGACTGGTTCATTTGATGAACCGATTTCCCCTCGAACAACTTGATTCCTTCTTCGTTGTAATACACATATTCACCTTGCACACCGGGTGAGAAGGCGTTCAACCGATCCGATATGAGTCGGTATCCGGGGCCTACCTGATAATGTGGATTGGTCATCACCGCCGGAATAATCTCGTGTTGGATAGAACGAAAGCCCCAAAGAGAATCCGTCCGAAAGAAAAACACCACTTGATCGCCTTTTTGATAGACAGACCGGATGGTATCGTATTTCGGTATGACCACCCTGGAGCCATCACTTCGGGCTATTCCCCATTTTGTACCTTGCCGATAGGGAACGTACACGTCCTGAGCAAACCCATTCACAGGTGCCAAAAAGATCAGCCCTACTAGAAGTAATCGTCTTAATAAACTTCCAAATTCAAGTGTCATTACTGCCATGTTGATCTTCGAGTTCATCGTGTATTCATTCTTCGCTGTAGTAAACAACCCCATCCTTCCGACCATACCCCATTAATTCTCCATTGGAATTTTCAAGTTCAAAGAGTTGATATCCTCTAAATGTGCGAATTCCTCGAACCGGATAATCAAAAATAGGTGGGGTTTGAATCACCTCACTTTTATAATAACCGTACTTCTGTCCGAGCTGAAATCGAATTGCCTGCGGATGATACCAAACGCTGTCATACAGGCACTCAACAACCAATCCTCGGTGATTTCTGACATCGTAAATCCCAACATGATTGTTTTTGGTAACTTCATAAACGTGCTGATCCACCGGGCGAATGTTGGAATATTCAACGGGCACCATGATTCTCCCTTGCCCATCAACCACACCAAATCTGCCCCGCTGCTGAACAATGAAAATATAATCGCTCCAATCAGGACCAAATCGAAGACCTTGGATGGCATTATACCGGCCAGGTAGGTTTCCATACCGGTTTATGGCACCAACCTTTTTGCCGGATTGTATCTCAATGTAGGCATCCCGATAGGTTCCTGAATCTGATGGTAGCACCCGTCCGGGTTCTATACCCTGGTTTGAATTTTGAAACTTAATAAACGACCGGACTCGAACGGTACCAGATGGAAGAGGAACAGGTTGTTTGTTGGCCGCGACTCCTCTCCAGGTATATGGATCATTTCTGTAGTAAACGGAATCATCACGAATGGAGAATTCCTCCACTTCCTCCTTGACATGATAGATCTCCAACGTCTCATCAAATGCATCCAAACTGCCTAAATTGGACCGATGTTCATAGGTTGGGATGCGTGGAACAGGGCGCAGATTAGATACTGGTTGATACACGACTTGAAAGGAATCTGGCCCCGGTTGATAAATCAAATCAATCGTCTGATAGGTGGAGTCAGCCATCCTTAAGAGCTGTACACCATTTGGGATATTGAAATGAAAGACATGTCCATCAAAAACAGCCACATGTTGAACAATTTTCTGATTCACGAGATCGAGAATGAGGAACTCCGTCCTGCCATCCGTGTATTCAACCATACGCAGTCGTTTTTTCAGATCAATGGTTTCAAGATTCCATACGGTATCACCTTCAGAAAACAACAATTCTCCTTCCCAGGTATAGTAGAGGTATCTTCTATCGCCTACTCCAGGGCCAACCCGCCTGGCATCCACCAATAGATTTCGATTTTCATCGACGCTCGGGACTTCCAATTTAGGAGGAATGATTACACGATGGACGGAACGAAGTCCATACAGTTCATTTTGCCGAAATATGAAAAGGCTATCCGGGAATTCGTCATATTGAATGGCAAAGTCATAGCTGGGCAGAACAACCATATTTTGGTTCGTGTCGGCCAATCCCCAGCGATCTCCACACCGAAACGGAATGAATGGTTGCGCCATGCAGGAGGTGGCCATCAGGGCTACCAAAACCACCATGACGAATTGGGATTTATAGGTCACAACACCACTAATCTACGCGTAAACAATCGCTCCGTATTTCGAATTTCGAGATAGTACACACCGCTTTGTGGTCGTGCTAATACGATCGAATCCTTTTCTCCCGAAAATTTCAGGTTCTCTACAGATATTCCGTTGGCATCGGTAAAACGCAATTCGCTGTTGCTCCATTTTTCCCGATCCAGGCGAATCACCAACGATCCTTTTTCAGGATTATCAATTTGAGGTTCCGGATCAGAGGTAAGGTATACTCTGGGGATGATCACCGTATCTATTATCTGGCATCCGGCAGAATCCGTCACAACAACCGGATATAATCCGGCACACAGGTTCTTGTTTTGTCCCTTCACGAAAACTACCATCGTCATATTATGCCAATTGTAATAAGTACGCTCACTACCTTGAAGCAGTTTCACCTCATAATTACCATTGCATCTACCATCATCCGGTGTAATTGTTTTGCGCACCTTGATGGGCACCACCTTGGGTAGTTCGAGCAGGTTCCCACCAACACCATAAGTGATCATCGACCCAAGAACCAGGGATGTCTTTCGTGGAGGTACGGTATCCCCGTTTTTCAGGAGGGCAAACCCCCAATACCTATTCCCGGAGCACGCTAACGGCAAGTATTGATTGTGATAGACCTTATTGGAGTCGACGTGATACCAAACGTATTGAATCGAGTCAATATTCACATCCCGCACTTCAATATGAAAACCACTAATTCGTTGCTCATGACAATAATCCGGCTGAAAAGAGTACCCCGGCTGTATCCAGGCCAACTCCTGTAGCGTAAAGCCATGGTCATCGGCCCAAATTTCTATTTGGGGATAAATCACAGCCAGATCCATCAAATACCCGTTGTTGTGTTCCAGCTGTATCTGTCGGGCAAGTTCGCTGTGGCCGGATTGGATGATCATGTATCCCACCGCACAGGCCACATTCCGATGATCAATAAAATAGGGAGTGCGCGCAGCATGGCCGGTATTCATTGGGAAGTGGGCTTCCTCTGCGTAAACAGCCAATTTTGACAGCAATTCTTGTCGTTGTTGGATGGCTTGCGCCGATATGTTTTTCGGAGTATGCTTCTTCAGTTCAGCGATTACCAGGCGAAGATGTGTTTGAATCCGTTCCTCGTCTGAATTAAAAATCACCTCTTGATTCAAATGGGGAACATCGGCACCCAAAACCGACCAATAACGATTTACATCCTGAAGCTCGTCAAAAACGGTTTGAGCATTCATATCAAGGGTACCAAAACCCACCAGAATGCACATAACGAAATGCCTAAACTGTGTCATAGCTGTTTGATCGGATGAAAATACCTCCTATTCTGATGGCTTCCAAAACCCCCGGGTCAATATGACTTCGAATCAACGTTGTCTTGGGCAGGGTGTGGAATTTCATTCGATTACTTTATTTAGACTTAATAAAAATAAGGAGGTCTTTTTCTATTTTCGCGCCCGAAATACAACCAACCACTTGAACGAATGAAACGATTGTATGTCTACCTCCTCGCCTTATTGGTGATAGCATCACAATGGGGATGCGGTACCAAAACCACAAGCGACTCTGCATCAGCTACTGAGCAGAAAATTGGCGTATTGCTGGTCAATCATGGTTCACATTCACCTACCTGGCGTCAGGCCTTGCTGGACCTGGATAGTTCCGTGAGGGAAACCATCCTGGCCGATGAGCGTGTTCAGGAAATTAAAACGGCCTTCATGGAATATACCGAGCCATCGATCGCCACGCGCATGAAGGAATTTGATGAGGCTGGTTTCACCGATGTCATCATTGTTCCTGTATTCCTCACCGTTAGTTCACATTCATTTGACGACATACCAACCATTCTGGGATTAAAAACCGATCCAGGAAGTTTGGAAACGTTGAAAATTGAGAAAATCGAAACGTATAAAACCAAGGCAACGTGCCACATCACACCGCTACTTGACTTTACCGACATCCTTCAGAAAAACATCGCCCGAAGGGTGAAGGAATTGTCCACATCCCCTGCGGATGAAGGGCTGGCATTAATTGCCTACGGTGATGCCGGCTACAACACCGAGTGGACCGCATTGATGGATACCGTTGGCCGATACGTAAACAGTGTGGCTGGAATATCTTCATACAGCTACGGCTGGTGTGGACACATCGCGTCTTATGATCCCGTCCATACCACCAATGCCATTAACGATGTCTTGAAAAATCGCAAGAAAGCCATTGTAATGCCGGTGTTGGTTGCACATGATGAAATGTTCCAGGTGAAAATCATTGGCGACGGAATCAAGGCTATTGAGAATCACAAGGAATGCGTGATCTACCGTCCGGATGCCATCCTTCCTGATCCAAACATTCGTCAATGGGTGATTGACGTGGTGGGTGCCCATGTCGACAAAATCTCACCAAACGTAGCCAGCGTTGAGTAGATACAAGCCACCAAAACGATCGTTCAAAAAGCTGCGAAAGCTCAACATCGCTACCCATCGCGATTTGGGTTATTTCTTTTCTACGCTCATCATTATTTATTGCTTATCCGGTATTGCCTTGAACCATGTGGACGACTGGAATCCTGATTTCATCATCACTAAATCTCAGATCGATGTCCCAACCGACTTCAACATCGACCACATAAATCCACAGGAAATCATGAAATTGGCGAAGGAAGTAGGGGAAACAGACTATAAAATAGTTGACAAACCCACGCCAGATCAGGTCAAGATTTACTTCGAGGATGCCACCTTGCACATCAACACCACCACCGGCAAAGGGGATTACGAACGGGTGCACAAACGACACGTTTTTTATGAATCTAACTTGCTGCACCGCAACAGCATCAGAGGCTGGAAATGGGTTTCGGACATTTTTGCCTTCCTGCTTATTCTCATCAGCATCACTGGCCTTTTTGTTTTGAAAGGTAAAAAGGGCATACTGGGCAGGGGTAAATGGTTCATCGCTGCCGGAGCCTTGCTCCCGATTATTGCCTGGATCATTTTTGCTTGTAGTTGATTTTGCTCTGCATAAATTAACTGCAAGAGCAAGAGCAAATTCCACGGGTTTCGAATCGATGTAACTCAGCTCTCAACACACTGATCTCTGATCTTAAAGAATAACGATGTATCAAAAACTTTTCTGAACGATGATGCTATTGTGGTGGGAATTGTCTAGGGATGCAATCACCCCTACCCCGAGGAAAGTTAGCCGCATTATACCAAAGCACCGCATTTTTTTCAACCCTCCGCTAGTGCTCAATAATCAAACGCCCCGACCTCATATGTCGATGCCTGAAATAGATTGACCGTTTTAGAGATTGGAAAATCGACTAAAATGAGCAAATACAGTAAACAATTTAGGATGACCACTGAGGAGCGTCAACGTCGGACGTTCAGTGAAGAGTTAAAGCGAAAACTGGTCAGGGAGATTCAGGAAAAGCGCACGACGATATCCCAGGTATGCAGAGCACACGAGGTTACTGACAAATCGGTATATCGCTGGATTGAGCTATATTCACAAAAGGCAAAACCCTCAAGAACAATCGTGGAATCAAAGAGTGATACATCCAAAATACTTGCCCTTCAAAAGCGGATCGCAGAACTTGAGCGACTGGTTGGTCAAAAACAGATCATGATCGACTTCAAAGACAAAATGATTGATTTAGCTGAAGAGGCTTATCAGGTTGATATCAAAAAAAAATTTGGAACCGAACCATGATCTACTTCTGGCAAAACCGTCATGAGTTGAACTGCAGTCTCAATATGCTTTATCGAACCATGGGTACAAGTAAGCAGAACTTTCATCAGTGCTTACAACGAAGCAAGCGTCAGCAGGAGGAGATTTTTCTTTTGGTAGATCTGATCAAGCAGATTCGTAAGGATCATCCAACGATGAACAGCCGGGCCATGTATTACAAGATTAATCCGGTGTTTGTGGGCAGAGACAAGTTCGAGTCCATTTGCCGGGAGTGCGGCTTCCAGGTTGAGCGAAGGCGTAATTACCGAAGGACTACGGATAGTTCGGGTGTGATCCGTTTTGCTAATCTGTTGACCAATAGAACCATCACGGCTGTGGATCAGGTATGGAGCAGTGACATCACCTACTTCGAGGTAGAAGGTATCTTTTACTACATCACCTTCATCATTGACAACTACTCCAGAAGGATCGTGGGGCATCATACCTCGGCCAGATTAAAGACTGAACATACTTCATTGCGTGCACTTAAAATGGCTATCAAGACCCGAAGGGGTATTATACCTGCGGGGCTGGTGTTCCATTCAGACGGGGGCGGTCAATATTATGACGACAAATTTTTAGAACTTACTCAGCGCTATGCCATGGCTAATAGTATGTGTGAAGCTGCGTGGGAAAACGGTAAAGCCGAACGAATCAATGGCGTAATAAAGAACAACTACCTGATCCACTGGAGCATAAAAACACCAAAGGATCTCATGTTAAAAGTTGACCGTGCGGTGCAATTGTATAACCAGGAAAAGCCACACAGTAGGTTGGGATATTTAACACCGGTGGAATATGAAAAAAAGGTTCGTACCTTAGCCAAAGGAAATCCTTCTAACACTGAGTTATCATATCCAAACAAGGTGTTAAGGTAAGTATGAAAACGGTCAACGTTATTTAGGCATACACAATACTCCGCCTTCGTCATTCGCACTCCGTATTCCGTACTCCGGTTGATCCGATGCATAGAAAAAGGAACCCAACGTCTCGGTTATTCTCCCAACGTGAATGATTTTTTCGGTGAAAATGGTTAGGGACGCAATTACCCCTACCCCGAGGAAAGTTAGCCGCATTATACCAAAGCACCGCATTTTTTTCAACCATCCGCTGGTGCTCAATTATCAAACGCCCCGTCCTCATACTCCACCTCCGTCATTCGCACTCCGTATTCAGTACTCCGGTTGATCCGAAGCATAGAAAAAGAACCCAACGTCTCAGTTATTTTCCCAACGTATATGATCTTTTCGGCGAAAATGGTTAGGGACGCAATTGCCCCTACCCCGAGGAAAGTTACACCATAAAGTCTGGAAGCATCCCATTTTTCTCACCCAACGCCCCAATTCATAACCGAACGCACCTTAAAAAGTGCTTCTATTAGCCATTAGCTTCTGGCTTCTAGTTATTAGCTCTTTGCACTTTGATCTTTGCACTTTGCTCGGCAACCCTCCCTCCTGAGAATTCCACCCGTTGATCCGACCAGGACCGTACCTTTGAGCTGCATGAATCAACCCAACCCGGAAATTCTTAAAGACATTGTGACCATCAAAATGCCGTTTGGTCGGTTTGAAGGGAGATTACTGTGCGACCTACCGATCTCTTACCTTGAATGGTTCAAGCGGAAAGGCGGATTTCCGAAAGGCAAACTCGGCATCCAACTGGAAACGGTGTATGAAATTCGGTTGAATGGGCTGGACGACATTCTCTCCGAACTCAAAAAACAACTACGGTAGCCCCATCTGGCGGGCACTAATTGTATCTCATTTCGAGTTAGGAATTCAGATGCTTCGTCAAATCACTTTCCTCCTCTTCGCCGTCTTGCTCTCCCCGGCCTTCAAATCCCTGGCCTGTAACGGTGCAGGAATGACGCAACTCTTCCCCTTAGCCATCGACCAAAACGGTCACTACTGGGTGCTAAACATTCAAACCATTCGGCATGATTTTGCCGATCAATATGAAAGTCACGCCCATTTAATGCTGATCGATCAGGCATTCATTCGGTACGATTCCATCTGGGTATATGATTTTATGCCGATTGAGAATCATACCTCATTTGTGGAGCACGATCAATACCCTGATCCGGTAGTTTCCGTGGACTCCATTTACACCATGGGGACACAGCTACTCAAGGAAAAACAGTCGGATCTCCAATGGCTCGTGGTACTGGGATATTCTGCTTTTGCCGAACGTGGTGAGAGTCCGCTCACCTTTATCCGAGAAGAGAAAGTTGACACATCCTATGGATATGATTATGGGTTGGAAGGCGAAGATTCCAATGAGATTTACATCGATACAGCCAACATCATCACCGGAATTACCTGCTTTGGTAAAACCTATCGGAACCTCAACATTCGCGATCAGGGATCCATCTTTGGTGAATTTGGATACCTTAATCCGGGAAAGGTAACGATGGCATCCTGCCGGTTGTACCAACTTCCCGATGGCTATCTCCTATCGGTCCACCTCAATCCGCGAAGTCATCCGAAAGACCGGGATATCAAATGGCAGGAATGCCGACAATCAACGGACGGCATGTGCCAGGCGGCAAAGGATCAGGAATTTTCATGGCACCATTGCGGTAAAGATTATTTCTACTTTCTAACGAACTGAAAAAACGATCACGATTTGGTAGTCTGATTTCTTTTACATTTACTTTGTATTTCAAAGTTCTCTGTAATGGAAAATAACCAAACTCGATTTTGGGATCCGGAAAATCTCAAATCCAACCAATTCATCACCACAGCATTTGGATTAATGCTCCTGGTGGTTTCTCTCTATGTCTTTACCCAAACCAATCTTCAGGGAAACTGGGATATTCTGGAAAACAACTTCTTGCTGACCTATGGATTCACCCTGTTCTACCTCATTGTTGTATTGGTTCACAACTTCAACAACCACTCTGGAATCCGCAGATTCAGATCTTTTGGTCCCAACATCATCCTCCTGCAATTGGCCAACGTTAGTGCGTTTACGCTCAATCAATCCATCCCCATCTATCCGGAATCTTCCAATGGATTAACGCTATTTCTGATTGTCACTAACGTGACGCTCATCATCTACGCCGTATTCAGAAATTACATTCCTAAAATACTCCACCCATTGTTCCTTCTTATTTTTTCGGCCGGTCTGGTATTTACTTTTTATCAATCCATTTTAGCCATTCCCGGTACTGTTCTCACCGCACTCACCTTCTGGTTTTTCGGCATTTCACTCCACATTCTGGTGCCGTACATCTTCTTTTTTGTGTATCTGAGACTTGTCCTCCAATTGTGTGAAGGCCGCCCGGTTCTCTTTGCTATTCCAGGAACCATCGTTGGTTTAATGGTGATCATAACGATTTTCCTTTCGGTAAAAATTTCCCGGGTAAACGAAATCATCGAAACCACCTTTCATGAGTCGCATTCGCCGTATGCGGATAATGACCTTCCCATTTGGGTGACGGTAAGCAGCAAATTACCGGATGATGTATTTACAAAATTGGCCTTAGGTGGAATGGCGGAATTCAATACCGGTCAAGGATTTGAACCCTCTTTTTTATCTGCCCGCCGAGGCGATGAACACAACCCCTTTATGGTTGTTCTTTCCCTCTTTCAGGAACAAATTGATCTGGATCAGTCGGAAAGGGAAAAGATCCTCAAATCACTATACAACCATCGGCATCAAAACGAAGAACACCTCTGGAGTGATGAATCCCTGATCACCAAAGCAGTTGTCACCAACATCCGGTTGTATCCGGATTATCGCACCGCGTACACTGAACTAACCCTATCGATAAAAAATACGGCTAAACACGATGGAAACAGAGGAGAAGCCTTGTATACCTTTCACCTACCTGAGGGCACCGTGGTTACCTCGGCATCCTTATGGGTTGAAGGTATTGAACGAAAATCCATTCTGACCACCCGCGCAAAAGCGGATAGCGCCTACCAAACCATAGTGGGACGAGAACAACGCGACCCACTTCTCATTCATTGGCAAGAAGGCAATCGGGTTACCGCACGCATATTTCCCTGTACCGCGTATGAAGACCGACAGTTTAAAATTGGTTTCACCTCACCATTGCAGTACAAACAAGGCAGGCTGATTTATCACAACATTGATTTCCAGGGCCCTTCCTGGGAAAACGCCAGTGAATCCATCACAGTGATGAACGGTGCACTCCCTGTGCAATTTGAATCCGACTTAACCCTGAACACGGACGGCAATAACCGCACGTATTTCGGAGCCTATGAGACGGATTGGACCATGTCCTTCCAGGCACCACCCATCAGTCCTGAACCCTTTGTGTTCCAGCACAAAGCCTATCACATGCAGCAGCTCAAATCCAAAGAAGCTGCTCAAACCTATTCAGCCGTGTACCTGGACATTAATCAATCCTGGACCCGTGAATTGTGTAACGACGCTTCTCGCTATCTGGACCATGGCCCGGTATTCATTTGCCTTCGAGAGAAACTTGTTCCGGTGAATAAGGACACGTACGACAAAATCGCCACGGAAGCCCGGGAACAAAACTTCACCCTCTTTCCGTTTTACCAAATAGGGAATCAAGAACACGCACTGGTCGTCACGTCCTCACATCAGCTCACCCCCAACCTGTCCGATCTCACCCAAACACCCTTCCTTGAAAAGCTGGAACATTATTTCAAACAACCCAGGAAGGTGGATGTACTGAATCTCGGAGAGGAAATCACCCCTTACTTTAAATCGCTTCATGAATTGAATGCCATAAAATTGATCTCAATTGACCCGGACGAGTTGCAGGAACTGGCTCAGGATAGGTTATTTGTCACCCACCCAGAATCAGACTCCCTTCGATCCAATATCTATGGCGGTTTTACCATTAGTCGATCCGATTCTGATCTACCCAACAGCACCTCTACTCCCAGTCATCTCATGCGCCTTTATGAGTATGATAACTTAATGGGTCAGATTGGGGTCGATATTTCCGGCATGCGTTCACGGGAAAATGATTTCTTGCACGCAGCTGCTACCGCTCATATCCTTACACCCGTTTCCAGTTTGATTGTATTGGAAACAGCCATGGATTATGAACGATTCGACATCCAAAACCAATCCCAATCTCTAGGCAACGCCAATTTGTCCAATACCGGATCGGTGCCCGAACCGCATGAATGGTTATTGATTATCACCGTTGGATTGTTACTACTATGGATGTATCTCAAACGATAAAACGGATCATTCTTTCACCCAGCCGGATTATCGCGCTGGTGTTGATACCTGTTATTTTAGTGGTGTATTGGTCCTACAACAAGGCAACCATTCAGACCGATCTGCCATTGATATTGGGATTGATGACCGCCCCACTTACCATTCGTCGCACGTCCAAGCCACCCGGATATGGCCTCATTGTTTCGGGAATTGTTCTAATCGTCCTGCTAAACGTGTTTAAATCGGCCACGCTGCACTACCTCTTATCAGCCTTGCTTATCCTGATGATTCTTGAATCCATTTGGGGCAAACAGGGAATACTCCCCATCTTACTCATAATCGTTGTTTCACCGGCCCTCTCCAACATCCTGAACATCTGGAGTTTTCCGCTCAGGATGGAAATGACCGCATGGGCAGGATGGGTCATGACCTTTTTGCATTATCCAACGGAAATCATCGGGAACACCATTCGATACGGTGGACAAGAGTTTGCAGTGGACCCAGAGTGTATGGGGCTTCGCCTGCTCACCACCTCACTAGTTTGCTGTACTGCGTTGATGGCCCACTTCTTAAAAAATCGATCCATTGCGCTTTGGGAATCGGTGTCCTGGTTAACCCTTGCGTTGCTTTTTTCCATCATTGCCAACTTTGTGCGCCTCCTCCTCCTCATCATGTTGCATGTTTTACCGGACAATCCACTTCATGATGCCATTGGCATAACAAGCTTGATCGTGTATGTTGTCCTGCCACTTCTTTGGCTGATTAGACGGAGGGCTCAAAAAGACCGTATCCTTCAACCGGATTTATCCGTTTCAAAAGGGTCCTCATCCGTGGCGTACACGCTGATTCTGATGACCCTTTCCGCCTTCCAGATTCAGACAGCACTGGCACAAGGGGATATGAACGCGGATGCCGCCAACCTTAACACCCACCTGACGGGCTATTCGTCAACAACGCTCACTGACGGTGTCGTTAAATATTCATCCGAAAAGGCGCTGGTATATGTTAAACCCGCGGTTTCCTTTTTTCAGGGCAGTCATGACCCACGCTATTGTTGGCGTGGAAGTGGGTATCAATTCCGAAAATCTCAGCTGGAAACTCCTGAGAACTCTTTTCAGGTGTTTACCGCCATTCTGGAAAGTGATGACTCACGACTCTACACTGCCTGGTGGTACCAATCCCTTCAAACATCTACACCGCATGATTGGCAATGGCGCTGGAACACACTGCGGCATGGTGAATCCTATCAACTGGTGAATGTGACGTGTGCCAATCGTGAAGATCTTCTGAGGGCAATTCAAACGTTTCGCATGGCGTGTTCTGCTTCGGAGATGCATCCCTTAAAGCATCCATAGTGCCATCTGAGAATGACTAGATAGGCGTTTATCTCACCAAACGATGCCGTTTGATTGGCGCCACATCACTAACTTTCGAGAGGGAAGGGGTTCATGTATCCCTACCATTTTTTTTATTATGCTCCTTCGCCGTTGGAAAAAAAAATGGATGCGCTGAGTAAGTTCTTACGAAAACACCCTCCCACCGTCACCTTTCATGATTTTGAATTCCAACTCTCACCGCCATTCAAATGATGTGTATTAGTGCATTTCAAGCAAAAAAAAGGTCGTCTACCCTGGGCAGACGACCGTTTCACGCTACTATCTCTGCGCGGATAGCAGTCGTGATCCTCGCTTCAAGATTTATAATGTCTTAAACAGTATTGGCAGTTTGTATTGGGATGGAGCATGTTGACCTCCCACGACTGCCGGATTCCATTTGGGCATATTTTTAATGGTTGACAAGGCTTCCTGTTCGAACAATTCGATATGTCCCTTACCGGGTACTTTGTCATTCGTTACTTCTGATGACATCAATTCAGCATTCAGCACATTTCCATACTTGTCTACCCAAAATTTCACGACCACTTTCACCTCGTATCCTTCGTCTACCAACGATTTGGGATAGGTCAATTCTTCCGTCAGATACGAATTGAGATCGGTTTGCTCGGTACCAAAGGTTGCTGGTTCATCTGCCACTGTCTTGTTCACCGCCATGGCTGATATTCCAATCATGGAAGCCATTATTAAAATGACGGCTGGCTTTGTTTTCAAAAAATTCATGTCGTTGTCTTTAGTCGATTTGTGTTTGGGAGTAAGACGACGTTGATCATGATCCGTTACAATCGATTATCGATGAATTCCATGCGTTCGTCTGCCCCCAGCAGATTCATCTGCACCGATGTGTATTTCATCGATTCATTACATTTGATGTATGACCAGTAGACGCCATTTCATTCGGACTTCAAGTCTTGGAGCACTTGGATTAGCACTGAATCAGCAAAGCCTGGCCGATGAACCCGATTATAAATTTAAGCCGATTGTGTTGTCTACCTGGCGACATGGTTTAGCCGCCAACCAGGCAGCCTGGAACATCATCAACTCAGGTGGAACGGCATTGGACGCCGTGGAAGCGGGCGTTTCGGTGACGGAATCGGACCTCACCAATATGAGTGTGGGATTGGGTGGCCGACCTGACCGTGACGGATTTGTCACCCTGGATGCCTGTATTATGGATCACTTATCGCGGTGTGGCTCTGTGGCTTTTCTTCAACATATTGAACACCCCATACAAGTTGCCCGGAAGGTTATGGATCAAACCCCTCACGTGATGTTGGTGGGTGAAGGAGCCTACCAGTTTGCTCTGGAAAGTGGCTTTAAGCGTTTTGTGGGCGAGGTGCCTACCGCAAAAGCCAAAGCTGCCTATGATGAGTGGCTAAAAAAAGGGGAATACCAGCCACCGGCCAATGTTGAAAATCACGATACGATTGGAATGGTTGCCCTCGATTCTCACGGTAATCTCAGTGGCGCCTGCACCACAAGTGGATTGGGTTATAAGATGCATGGTCGTGTGGGTGATTCACCCATCATTGGTGCCGGTTTGTTTGTAGACAATGAAGTAGGCGCTGCTACCGCCACCGGTGTAGGTGAGATGGTGATTCGAATTGCCGGTGCCCATACCGTGGTTGAGCTTATGCGACATGGCGCCTCACCCCAGCAAGCCTGTGAAGAAGCCATTGATCGGATTATTAAAAAACATCCGGATGTGGCCGATAAACAGGTTGGATTTCTTGCCATTAACCGAGCTGGTCATACCGGTGCCTTTGGCATACGTAAGGGATTTCAATATGCCCAACAAGCAGAGACAGGCGTTGGCTTATACGATGCAACCTCACGATTGTAGGGGGTAAAGGGGTGAATACGAAAGGGCGTGAGGAAATCTTGGTTAATTCGGAAATCACTCAAAATCCCGAATCCTGCATGTGAAACCCTCTGCGAACTCCCGCAAGGGAGTCTGCGTATCCCCAGAGGGGATCTTCGCGCAGTCCCCGCCGAATAAATTTTGATGATTGACGGATTTTCTCTCAGATGCACAAAGTTGTTCTAAAAATACATTCCTAAAGGGGACGGCTCTGTGTTTAGATAAAGCGATGAGTGACGATTGAGGAGTTGTGTTTTGTACAAAACGTTGACCCCGATCTAAGGGTTCGAGTACAAGAGGGCGTGAGGTTAATTGTCTTTGTTAGGGATCTAAATTAAATCCATCCCGAATCCCGAATTCCGCATCCCGAATCTGCCCTTATTCCGTGCTCCAATACTCATCTAACTCCCCTTTAGCCTGGTTGAGCCATTGCTCAGAGCGAACAAGAGAATCCGATGAGATCCAAACCACCTTGCCATATACAGCGTCTGTGAGAGTCAATTCCGGAATGCTTCCTCCAATAATCTGCCCCTGGTCTCCGGCACGGGTCACGATGGTTGTGAGCCAGAAAAATCGTTTTGAACCGTCAACGGTTCTTACAAACGGGCGCGATTCTGCCGGATCATTGACGAACCAGTCGTAGTTCTTCCTACTTTCAATAATTTTGGAATTAATGGCGCTGCTGCCAATGTAGGCCGTTGTGCCTTTCCGATGATCGATGTAATACACGTGATCATCATTATCACCCGGCACCATCACACTGATACTGAGTCCTTTCTTTTCCTCCTGGAACGGTTCTAGCCCAAAGTAGTTGCAGATTTTTCCCCCTTCAATGTCCAGGAAGGTCACGAAAGGTTGGTCGGTTAAGCGTCTACCGGCAGCCGGTATTCGTACATCACCCTCATGGTAGCCCGGCATGGGCGCCCAAAATCCATTGACAAATCGAAAACTCTCTGCGATGTAACGAGCTACTTTCACCGGGATAAGGTTTTGTCCGGAGAGATAGGCATGTGCTTTCACATCATCTGGGGCGATATAATCTCCGCGCCCAAGCAACACCCGCCCCCAATAGCTATCACCGTTCTGTTTTGGATGGATCACCATCACTCCCCCAAAAACGGGACGAGGAAACACCCATCCAGCCCAACGGATAATCGGCACCACTTGAACCCAACTCCCCTCATTGTCCTGAAGAAACAACGGCTCGCCTTCCTGACAGGTAAAGTATTGGAAGATGTTAAACCGCTTCCGGACGGCAATGTGTGTTTGCTTACTGAACAGCAGTTGTTCGGCTACATCAAACTCCGCTTCGGACTCCAACTTTTTGGAGAAAACAGGCGATGGAATATTCGCCGGAATCCGAATGACCCGATCGGCATTCTTGGACAATCGTTGCAGCATATATTCTGCCGAAGGGCCAATCAATGAACTGTAGTAATACTGGCCATCAACACCGCGAATAAATCGGGGATAGGTGGCGTCCTCCGTTTCGGATAAGGCTTGTTGATCAATCAGCGTTTTTAAGGACAAAAGCGGCTGAAGGCGTTCGTGATCGGTCTGAGGCAAATCAGCTAATTCAACCCGATCTATGGAGTGATAGTAATAATACAACCCCAGGTATTTGTGTACAGGTGGCCCCAGATAACGCACTGCGGCGAGAAAGACCATCAATAGGACAACCGGCAGTATGGATTGAACGAAATTTCGGGTTCGAAATACGCGCCAAAACCATCTGAACACCAGAAGGGTCAGGATCACTAACAACGCATATTTCCGAATGAGCAAAGCCAACGGCTGAACAGAAGCACGATTCACAAAAAGGAGGAACAGCACACCTAAAACCAAGCCGATGGCCAGCAGTTTACGGCGGGCAAATAGCCCCTTTACCCAACCTGAAATACCCTTTCTGACGTTGGTTACCAACCAATAAAACCGATTGAATTCACTCATTTGTCTAGAAAATCTTGTACACCCTTTCGCCAATCTCCACCTTCCTCGTCCTTGTTCTCCGAGGGTTTTTCTGGTTCAATCTTCTCCGGTTCCGGCTGGTCATCCGTTTTTATCGAGGCCTCAATGGAATCAATTTTCTCAATCGTTTCCTTGATTTTTCCCAGTTGAGGCTGAACCCGTTTTACAAAAAATGGAAAGGTGTAAAAACTCAGCATCATCCCTATAAACATCAACGCCACATACAACAGAATCAGCAAGATGTTCAAATCGCCGGTAACCCAGAAAAGAAAACCGGCTACCAAACTGATCAATACGGCGGGCACCAATCTGGCGGAAAAGGGCTGATTGATCAGAAACGTCAGTTCTGAATCCTCTGCCAATGGGTCCTTATTGGTGAGTTTATACCACGCACGATACCAAAATTTACCGCGCTTGCGGTCAAAAAACGCAAACAGCAACCCAATGCCATAACCGATGATCAGTGCAACGTATGCTTCCATATTATCCTATGATCTGATTAAACTTATCCCGATGTTCCAAAATCACCTGAACCACCCAATCTTGCTCGGTCTCGTTTCGCTCTGAAAACGACCGAAAAAATCCACTCTTATCGAACAGGTAGTTGATGAGTACGTGATCCAAAACGGTATTGGACAGTAAATGCCAGATAACAATCTTATCCTGTGCCGAAAGACTCTCGGCCGGATGGATAAGCTTCTCATTCAAGGTGCCACCCGCTGTTGGGTTGGCGCCCCGGCTCAATTCCTTCTCCAATCGTTCCAGGTCAAAATACACATCCGGCAACTTACCCGATTTCAACGCCAATCCCTGTATCACCCGATCGCGGGAGCGAGGATCATCCGGCAAATTAATATGCTGAATATCGTCCCGAATGGCCTGACGCAAAATCGTCCCGGTCAAAATGTGAATCAGGAATTGCTTGTCTTTATAATATCCGATGTTGGATGAAATCAATCCCTCGGCCATTAAAACCGACATCAACCGTGGGTCTTCCAGGTGATAGGCGTCCCACGCAGATCGTCCTTCCCCATCGGCTTTAGCCATCGCCTCTTTATCGGCAAAAACTAGAACCGATTTCCCGGAAGGAAGCGATCTCAGCACATACAATCCATTGAACGCCAAGGTGTGGAAGTTTCCATACCGACCAAATGGAATGTCCGACAACTCAATACTTCGAAAGCGCAAATCGCCGTGCTGTTCGCTGCTCTGAATGATGGCATCCCGCAAGGATTCATCCATCCAGGCCTTCTGCTCTTCATTAAACCGATTAATGAGCGCCCGTTGTTCTCTGGCAGCTTCCAATACCCGATCTACCGTGGTAAACCGAACCTTGAATACATCCACCATCAATAAATCCTGCGGCGACCGATAAGCCGTCACATCCTGATCCACCTCAAACCATATCCCGCATTGGGTGGTAATGTCGGAGATCTGACGCTCATATTCCTGAAAAATCCGCTGATGGATATCCCAGTCGAAGCTGTGATACGGCATGTAAATGGATGCCTCCTTCTGCTCAGGTGTGATGATGATACCATACGGATTGGCCAGGCCGTGTGACAGATAAAATTGATCGCCCAATTCATCCGCAATTTGCGGACTCCAACCCCATCCATCGATGTGAAAGGCGGTCAAACGGGTGTTGGGTAAACCTATGTCGGTAAGTGTTGCGTTGTACCGATCCACCATCAACGGTGTATCAACCGGCACCAACCGATTCCCAAATAACCCCGATTCGATCAGTTTATTCATGGACATCTCCGGATCGCATTTTTTTCATCGCCTCGTCCTGAATGTACAATCGTTTGGCGGCTTCCTTAATTTCTCGTTGCACACCTGTTTGATTGATTCGAACGGCATTTTCAATGTAGTTCAAGGCCTCGTAAAGCCGCACCTGGGTAAAGGTTACCCCCTTCATATTGCTCTTCATCAATTCCTTCAACATAGCCAACTTACTGGCATAATCCTTCAGGAAAAAATCTTCCGGCTTTTCCCACCAGATCGATGGAAGATCAAAATCAATGATCCTGGCATCAACGGCCTTTTGAATATTCCGCAAATCGCGTGAGGAGAAAAACGGATACTTCTGCTGAATTTCATGATAGAACGCCCCAAAAAAATCGTGGCTAGTCCGATCGTGATGCTTATCCACTTGTTCAAAAATCGTCTTCACGTCGGTTTGGGTAAACCGATACTCGGCATCCACCAGATCACTTAACGTTGATGGCAATTTCTGAGCATCCATAAACTCAAAACCATTTGGTTTAGCCGCATCGATAAAACGGCTATCCAGTTCATTGTACTTCCGCCACCACAGAAAATCCTGGTCCATAAAATCGGCTTCACTGCTGGCACCTTCCATGGACGCACGCATCTGAATGCGCGACAGCACAGCCTTATCAATTTGATCCGGGATGTTGGTGAATAAGCTGATCATCCGATTCCCCAGATTCACAGCATAAGCTCCTTCGGTATTTCGTAAAAACACCCCAATAAATTCCCGCACACCAGCCGAAACCCCTTGTCGGGTTCGTTCTTCCAAATTATTCTCGGCATCGTCAATCGGCGCAAACACAATCTTACCGGGGTCCTGCATGGGCTTAAACCATTCCATGGCTCGTTCTGCCGTCCCCCCCTGAAAGGTGGAAACAATATTCTCCGGCAAGGGCCAAAAGAGAAACGGATACCCCAATTGTTCGCATTTCTCATGGAGCAAGGTGGCCGTGGCGGCAATGAGCATGCTCTTTCCCGTACCCGGTTTTCCATCGGCAAGGGTGATGGATGGTAATCCGCCCAGCTCATTCATGGGATTCTTTCGGGCATCAAAATCGTAACACAGTAACCGATCCACGTAGCGTGAAAAGAGGTGCTTGGCCTGCTTATTTGCCACAATGTCCTCCATCCGTGTGGGGTTAAAGGCCATTCCCTTCACCGATACAGACTGGGTTGATTCAAACCCCTGAATCGTAAATTCTTCCTTTTCCAGTTTGTACTGATTGGCGGTAAACGGCCCCGAATACTTCAGCGCCTCCTTTCGCATTTGTACTTCCTGAACACAGCGATCAAAATACAACGACGTCATTTTTAGCAAATGGAAATCGCTCGTTACAATGCCGGTACGCTCCAAATAGGCGGCGTAATAGTAAAGGGAACTCTGGATGGTGCGGGAAGGTCGGTTCAGAACGATTTCCGGAATGCCGTTAAAATCAATTTGGATGGACGACTGCTCATCGGGAAAAATGTTTCCAACTCGATGGACAATGTAGGATGATGCTGCAAACAGCAAGATGGCGCTTTGCGTTTGCGATTTATCGTGAAATTCCGGCAATTCACTTTGGTGCAAACTACCATCCTGATTTTTCTGCTGGAGCAATTCCAATCCGGAGGATGTCGCATATAAATCGGCGAGGTAACGTCCAATACAATACCCTCTTCGTACCGCATTCAACACCTGATTGCTCACATTGCTCAGAATGATCCGATCATTACTGATGCGGATGGCATTTTTTAAAATCGATAACTGGTCTTCTTCCTGTACACCCAACCCCTTGGCCGCCTGGGTGAGAAAACTGAGGTCAATGTCCGTAGACCGACTCTTGGATCGATCCGGCATCCACTGAACCGTTTTTAAATATCCGGTGACCTCCTCCCGAAAAGGTTCGAGATCGGCATCAGTGATTTTCAATAAAGATGATTCGTTTCGTTCCATGTGTCAGGCTTTGTAAACCGATGGTGGTACAGACAATTCTTTGAGGACTTCGGGGTGTATGGCTGTTAAATGCTGCAACACCCGATGTGAGGTAATCATGTATTTAAACACTTTGGAAACCATTCGATCCAGGCATTCCTTATTGGCTTCATCCACATAAAATACCTGGCGCAATTCCCCTTTTGATAGAAAGCTGTTGGTACGCTTTTCACCGGTTGAAAAAATGTACTCACTTTCGTATTTGACTATCATGTCATCGGTGCCAAAGTGGGTCTGAACCAATTGCGTAAACTGATGATCGTCACGGGCATAACGGGAGAATATCGGCCCAAGTTCAATGCGTTTCAAACTGCGTGGCTTGATGTCTTCCCAATCGTTATCAATGTCCGAGGCAATCACCTTGAGCGGTGCCGAGTTGTGAGTCACCTTCCGAATATTCTCCACAAAAAAGAGCTCCAGGTGTTCCTGAGGTTTTTCCTTCTTACTTGTTGGCGGATTATCGAAGATCATGAGATAGATATACGGCCGATTGGTCACACTGTCAAACGAGGCCCAGCTGTATAGAAATCGTCTTGTTTTATCTGCGTCATTCAGCACTTTCAGCAGCTGCAACTTGCCCGGTGTAAACTCCCGAAACAGCTTGTATTCCAGTAGATCCCTGTAATACATGGCCTTGCTCAGCTCCTTGAGTACACCGTTTGGCTGGCGCCGATGAAGGATCAATTCATCCAACACCTCGTTTTTCAACTCCTCAACGGACTTCATCTTACGCATCATCTCATCCCGACGCTGGATATCGTCTTGAAGTTTTTTGAATTCGAGGAAGTTCGGGAAACCCGATTCCGTTACGTCGATGAGCATCCGCTGATCCTCACTGAAGGCGTACTTCATTCGAAAGGCCTCCATGGTATTCAGGAACTTTTGGCTAAAATCCTGAAGAATAGCCAGTTCGTAAGGGTTGTCGCTCCGAATGTCGGGGATGGAACTCAACAAGGCATTGAGTGCCATCTTCATGTGATCGAAGTACTCGGTGTAAACGCCCTCACCTTCCAGGATGCTGCGATCCAGCTCTGAAAAGTGGTTGGTTATATCAAAGGTCTTCAACGATGTATCAGTCCATCAAATCGTTAACAGAATCCGATGATTTCTTCTCTTCGGCTGGTGGAGGTGTGGAGGCATCCCCGCTGCTTTCGTGATTGTGTGAAAAGGTTTGACTCATGTCGAGACCAAACTTCCTGGAATGCTCTTCCATGATTCGGGCATCCTGCTCTTTGTATTTGGCTGTTGCTTCAGCCATGGCCACCAACACCTTATGCAACTCAGCCATCCGTTCAGGCTGCTTTTTAACCCGGGCAATCCGATCCTTTTCTGAACCAACAAATACCTTGGCGGCAATCTCAGTGATCTTCTGGTCGGTTTTTACACCGGCTTCTTCATAGATGGACGCTGCCTCCTGGGCCGTTGCCGATTGAATCAACTGCAATCCGGATTCATAGGTCGTAACCCGCTCTTCCGTGTCGCTCTTCAATTGGCCAATCAACTGCTTGAGGTTGTTCTTAGTGGTGGTTTGAGCCTCCAGGTGAACCACAATTTGCTCAACAAATCGTTCCTTACTTTGGAAGATACCCAACGCTACGTTGTACCGACCTTTCAATTCGGCGCGCTGCTCGCGCAAGTCGGCAATCTTTTTCTGCTGTGCCGTGTACTCCGGTGAGTTATTCGGCAATTCGAGCAATTCATTCTCAGCTGCCTTCAAGGTGTTTTCGAGTACGTCAAGTTCGGCTTTTCGGGCCTCCATGATCTCTGCTGCCTTTTCCTTGGTTTCAAATGCCAATTCCTTTCGGTTCTTGAGTGCGTCAATCTGAACTTCCACTTCAACAATCATGCTCTCAACAATGCCCACCATGCCTTGTACCTGGCTGATGATCCGATTGAGTGACTCCCCGATGTCGGCATTTTTAAGTCGATCCCGATAGCGCTTATTGGCCTCTGCTTCAGCCGCTTTTAACGCTTCCACACGGGCTTCCAACTCGGCCTTGGTGCTGCGCACCTTTCGGTTTTTGTAGCCGAAGAGCAGGTTCCAGGCGTTGGACATTTTCTCGGCGTCCTCGGCTTCAACCTCTGCACGTTGACGTGCCTTGGTGGCGTCCTGCACCAACTTCTGTTCGGAATCATTTAACTCCTGAAGTTTGGCGAATTCACCGCCGCAGCTGTCCAGCATGGACCGGAGGTGGAGCATCAACTCTTGTAAGTCGGCTTCCGTCTGATCCACATCGCCGTTGAGGGATGCAAAATTGGAATCGATAATGCCGCTGATAATGTCTTCAGAGGACTTGTTCCCCTGAGCGGCTTTTTCAATTTCGGATTCAATGGAATCCAGTTTGTTGATTAGATTTTGCCCTTGTTTCTTTTCGATTCGGGCTTTGAGGTTCTCGACTTTTTTGTCATTGCCGAGCTGATCCAATAGATCAAAAGAATCTGCCATCGTTTTTACGGTTATTGTGGTTGCCCAAAAGTACGAGATTTTGTCACAAGGGCTCTATTCCCGCAGACGTAATTCAGAACTTATTGGACACTTATCGTACGCAACAGATCTCAAATAGTTACACGACTTAGAAATCAATAAAATGCCCGCCGTAGTATGACCGGTAGTTGGACTGCCATTCACCGTATAACGGCAATAATTCGATGGCATTGGATCGCACCGAAATCCCTTCGTGGAACACTTCCTCCCGAATTTTAACCGGCACCAAAATGTAGCCTTGATCTTCGGCATCGGGCAACGAGAAAGGTTCTACCTGTCCTTTCACACATCGATCATAAAAATGGGGTATGGCTTCCAGATCACCTTCTACCCAAAATCCGTGTTCCAGTCCATTTTGATAGGTTCCCATACGCTCCAATCGACCGTCAGGATCGTAAAACTTCCACAAACTATCTCGTTTACCATCCTTGACAAACCCCTCCACACGAAGCTCGCCGTTGTTATGAAATTCCAATATCTGACCGTTGTTGTTCTCCAGCATCCTGCTGCCATCCTGATCCAATAACTCCAGGTAATAGATGTTTTCAAAATTCACTTCCAATTCCTGGTCACATTTGAACTGAGTGAAGTCAGACACTACCAATCCATTCAACAACGGTTTTCCGTTCGGGTACCACATCTTGATCTTACCCGTGTAGTAGATGGTATCGTCCGTTACCGGATTAATGTACATGCTGTCTTCATAAACAATTTGCTTCATGATACCACCATTCAAATCCCAATAGTCCCAGGTTCCTACCTTAAATCCATCCTCAACCCGACCTCGTTGAGACATCACACCGTTCTTATAGTAATAGACATAGTTGCCCGTGCGATTGGCGTCGAACGTAATCATGGGATACTTCAGGTAGTTGAATTCCGACATCCCCACCCGATAAAGTGGTCCGGTAAGCACCCGGCGTGGAATCATGACGGAATCGGGCTGATCGCTGGTTGGGTTATAATCAAAGCCCAACTCATAGGCAATGCGACCGGCATAATACTCGCTGTCCTGTAATTCATAAAAACAGGTGACTTTCAGCATGCCTTCGGAAAAGTAATACTTCGCTGTATCATGTAAAAAGCCGTGATCCAACTTGGCCTCCGTGAGCACGGGACAGGCAATGTTTCCATAGAAATAATCTCCCGTAGGCACACCATCCTCCACATAAACCCGCTCTTTATATACCTGTGGCTTGGCATATTTCAGGAACCAACCATTCACGGTGTCCATCCGGTAATTGAGCGTGGTACTGATTTGTCGCTTTAGATGCTCATCCGAGGTGTAATAACCGTAATCAATGTACGTACCGTGAAGAGTGTCGTAATAGTATTCAGCGGATCGGCCGTTGAATTCACACAAGCCGTTTTTCTGTCCGTTGATGTAATAGGCGCTCATATGCCTATCGGCTTCAATCACCTCTCCCTGTTTCAATCCGGAAGTATACTTCACCTCATCCTCCAAATCGAAGTATTCAATCGAGGTAACCAAACCTCGTTTTACCACCAGATCGGCGTACCAATGGGACTCCTGATAGTATCGGATGTTGTAGACTTTTAGCGTCAGGTATTTTTCCTTTCGCCATCCGTATCGTTCCTTATACTTCTTCACCTTGAACTCCCAATCCTTATCCCGCCATGATCGCTCCACATCCATTTTCCCGGTAAACGGAACTCCCATCATTTCCAACCGATATTCCAGCGTATCGGGAATGGTCAGTAAGCTTTGAGTATGCACATCCCTGCCTCCGCTTCGGAAAGGGACGTCATCCAGCATCCGTAAGGGAATGGTGTGATTCATACTGAATTTCCCCTTCTTAGACCGCTGTTTAATGGTTAACTCAAAGGTCTTGGGAAGGGTATCACTCAAATGCCCCCCAACCGCAACGTAGGTCATGCCCTTTTTGCCAATCACTTCGTCAACCGTCTCGATGGTATGCAGAATGTTGTAGGTATTTTCCTGATGTTTCTTGTGATAATTGGTCTCCATTAAGGCCAATCCGATACTATCGGGATATAAATAATGGAAGTAGTAAGGCTTACCATCCATATGTACCCTGCCCTTCTTATCTAAATAGCTCGAGAATATGAAGTAATCATTGTAGTCTGTGTATACCTTCCGCTTCTGCGGTGTGGTGGCGTACCGCTCCTTTCTCCCCTCCTTCCGATAATACAACGCCTCAAACCAGGTGGTTGACGGATCCGGCTGATACGTCATCTTCTTCAATTCATATTTGAGAATTCCATCCGAATTGTACTCCTTTATCTGGGTTTGAAAACCGGTTTCACGAAAGTCATAGCGCAGCTCCAATTTCCCATTGGCGTGATAGGACTCCTGGTGAATGGGGTACTTTCCGGTGAAACTGAAATAGTTGCGATAAATATGCAACATCCCATAAATCGTGTTCATGGTGTCCATCCGGGCCAGGTTTTGCTTCATCCGCTCATAGGTATAGCCGTATTCAATTTCCTTGAGACTTCCATTATTATACCAGCGAGTCGTACGGTAGGATGAATCGCGTTGATTCATCACCTGAGTGGATATCATCTTACGTGTCTTAATGCTGTACCTCACCCAGGAGGTGTCGCTTTCTTCCGGAAAATTGTGGTAATACAAGAACCCGGTTTGGTCGTATTCAAAGGTCTCATCCAGACCATTTTCCCGGTAAATTTTTCGAGTTTCCAGCACACCCTTTTCGGTGTAATACACGGATTCACCCAGTCGGACTCCGTTACTGTAGTGAATTTCAGCAATTAGTACACCCTTGAGATATCGCTTCAATAGCCCATCCAGTACACCATCTTTATAGGTGTAGGTGGCTGAATAATCTTTGCGATACAGCTTCCACTCACCTTGTCTTACATCATTGACGTAGAAGCCTTTCTGAACTACGTTCCCTTTTACATCATACCAAACAGCCTCTCCATTTTTACGCTCATTTTCAATCACAAAGGTTACCGCCACCAAAGTGGTATCTTCATGACTGTATTTCGGAATTCGGGTTCCCCTGTAATACTTCCTATGCCGTTTAGGGTGATAGGCCAGGTAGCGGCCGTTGTCCAGTGGCAAAGGATTATACGGCAGAAATTCTTCAAAATTGGGTTGATTGGAATAGCTGCTTGGCTCACCCATATTGGAAAGATCCGTGTGCTTATAAATTCGATTGCCCGAAGGCACCCGAACGGGATATATCTTGTATTTTACTTCATTGAAGGTGGTAATTTCCACCGGCATTTGTGCCGATGCGGTAGGTCTGTTCAACACACAAAATGCAAGACATAGAAAGGCAATGGCGAGCTTGGTCCGTAAGGTCATTCAAATTCAGGTTTGATGTTCTAACGAGTCAAAAATAAGTTGATTGTGTTGTCTGTTTGGTTTCTCAACCTGACTCTTAAATTTGTCTGATGATCACATCCCCCGAAATACGCGAAGCGGTCACACAGAAATTATCGTATCTCTTTGGTGAAGAACTGATGAAGGAGGTGCTGGACACCGGAACGTTGGTAGATATACCCGCACAATCCTACGTGATTGACATTGGGGATCCCATTGACTTTCTTCCGATCGTTTTGGAAGGATCACTGAAAATTTTAACCGAGGATTCAGAAGGCCGCGACTTGCTCTTGTATTATTTGGAGAATGGGGAAACCTGTGCTGTTACCCTCAACTGCTGTGCGCGAGCCAGCAAGAGTAAAATTCGGGCAATTGCCGAAACCGATACCCGACTGATATCCATCCCCATTGAACAAGTTGAAATCTGGATGTCGCGCTACGCCGATTGGCGTGCCTTCCTTTTCGAAACCTATAATTATCGGATGAATGAATTGTTGGTTGCCATTGATACCCTCGCCTTTTCCAATATGCATGAACGGGTCATGAAGTATCTGCGGGACAAGGCCATGGTGACAGGCCGAACACAACTTCCGGTTACGCATCAGGAAATTGCCAATGACCTCCATAGTTCACGTGTGGTGATTTCCCGCGTAATGAAAAAGTTGGAGATCGATGGCCACATCCAGCAAAATCGGCAGGAGGTTATTTTAAAGGATTTTTGAGGTATTGGGAATAGTACGCTTTGCAAACTCGTAATTCTTCGTTATGAACAATGGAATAGATTTAGGTGAGTCATACCTGAATATTCACTCAGTGGTTGGGCCGAGAATCCAAGAGTGATAAATCAACCTCTGTTCCGATCTTCAGCATTGCCGGACAAAATAATATCATCGGCCGCACCTAACTCTCCATCGCCCCCTTTCGATGTTAAACGGAAATTCGAAGCGTCCGAAGACTCATATTCATAGGAATTCTTCCAGGCATCGAATTGCCAATCACCCCGTTCTTCTATCAGTTCCCTGAAAATCTTGTAGTCAAGTGGATACCGGCCGAATTTCACATGATAACCGTCTAACTCATATCCGATAAATTCCATTTCAGTTTTGGTCTCCAGTGCTTTGTCAGGAAGGGCAGGCACAAACAATTTATACGTTATAATCTGGTGAATGGAAAAGGCCAGCACAGCCGACAACACCAGAGATAGTACCTTCTGAGTTTTGGAGAGTGGCTTCAAGTTTGTTTTCCAGCTGAACCACGCGAGATCCGCCACAGACCAGATCATGGCTCCCGGGAAAAGTACCGTGAGAACTCTAAATCCATCAATGTGAAATGCCAATAATACGAACCAGAAAAAGAAGGCAACGAACATCATCACCCCACCTTTCAAGTACCGACGCAAATAGATTTGCCCGGCACCGGGAATGAGCATGGAAAGTATGAAGGGCACGAGTATCTTCATATTTGGTTCACTTTGGCCAGCCTCCGCAACTGGATTGTGGATACTAAAAAATCTAAGGCGGGTTACAAGGTAATCATTTCAAATCCATCCATCCATTTCAAACCAGCATGATGGGAGAAGTTGCCCAAGCGTAAGCTTTAATTTTTTACTTCAAATTATTTGTACGGAGCATTGATTTCATTCGCTTGCCTATAACGTTAAGTATATGCAAAGTAGGCGATTTCGGGCTTCAACCTATCAACGGTTTGATAGGTTGAAGCGGGCTATAACCGTTGAATTCACTACGGTCACGCCTATTTTTGTATATACATTTTTGAGCCGTTTTTATTTTCTTATTCTCTTATTTGTCCTCAGAAATTCATCTGCTTTTTTTGTCACATCGCTCTCTGTTTTACCATCCCAATCAATTTTTAAAATCTCTTGTCTAAAATCTTCGGGAAATCCTTTTTTACTATATGACAAACACACCTTTTGATTCTCGATCCTACATGATGCCCAATCAAAAGTAAATCCATCTATTGTTTGCGAGCCATCTAAAACGTCGTTAACTAATCTTTCAACCCTACGATTAATATCCTCCCATTTGAAATCAGTCTTTGAGAATTCGAACATATCTAAGTATTCTGTCTTATCGAATTGCAGGTATAATCCGTCATTGTTTGTCCAAATCATTCTGTCTTTGTCTGAATGAACATTAATAATCAAATCTCTACAGCCTTCGACCCCACAGTCACATCTACCGACCAACAAATCACCGTTGTAAAATGTATGTTGTTGGAAAAACCTTGGTGGGTCAATACCCAAATAATCATCATGCAACCAATCTTCATTATCAATCAAAATCCTAACTTGATGGTCATTTGATTCTGGACTTGGAATTATATTGAATGAAAGTCTATTCATTTTCAAATCATTGATTCGCGGTAGTGGTTCTCACAAATGGCACGCAACGGTTTACAGCTAAACACCGTGCGGATCACTTCCAAAATTCGTGTTTCAAGTTTGGAATAGTTTTTCAAAGTAGATTGCTCTCTTAAACAACAAACGTTCCATGGGGCATTGGTGCGATTATGTGCTTCTTTCCTTTATCATGTGTCGAAACTTTGTGCTATTATGTGGGGCAGGTTCTTCATAAGTAATAAGACCGACATCTGAACCAACGAATTCCTTCATACTAGCAAGAATTCGATCTTCTATTTCAGTGTTTTCATACTTTGTGTTACAATATAAACCAAGTATTATATTACCGTCATCCGTAAAAAAACACATTGCGCCTTTTAGTTCTGGAAGAGAACTATTGGCCCAATATATTGTGTTTGAACATGTAGGATTTTTACACAAAAACTCAATAAGTTCTGATGCTTTGTTATATACCCTTTCTGGATTATCCGAATACATTGGGACAAGATATTCATCTGCACTCTCTTCGCGTTCAGGTAAGAATTTATCTAAGAACTCGTATATAAATCCTGCTGTTCTATTATTGCTTAACACATAGCAATCCGCATAATACCCTCGGTAATCAGAGTTTTCTATCATGGTTTTGTTGTAAAGAACGGTTGTTGATATGAAAAGTGCGGGGTTATTTGGCATCAGGTTGAGACGAAAATATAAATTCCCTCAATCCATCCAACTTGAATTAAATCACATCAGCCCGCATTGGATATACCGCGTGTAGGCAACGTATTACTTTACTAACTTGTATATAACTTCCCTTTTCTTTGCTTTTTCAATCAGTGCACTCAAATCCAATATTCCAACTTTGAAGTGTTCAAAGTATGCGTCGAATCTGCTATGAATATCATCTAATTCCGAATAATCATAGTTTTGCTCCAACATCCTATAAATCATTTGGTGACCATAACTATTTCGAAGATCATTGATTTCGGCTGCAGCTTGCGCAATCATCTTCTTGCTCTTGAATTCAATTTTACCATTTAGAATCTTGATCAGTTCTTTTATGGTCATACCTGGGTTTAACCTGGTCTCCATTTTTTTTGCAGGGTATACACAAACACGTTCGTAAAACTCGCAGAAGATAATCAGCTGTTTAATCGTTTCACCTATCAACTGGTGTATAATAAAAAGTGAAGCGACCTTACCTTCTGGAGATTTCCGGTGCATGAAGTCTTCAACTTGACCTGCCAACTCAATAAACGGGCTTGAATCTTTCATCCATTTTGCCATCAAGTGTCCATGGGTATTCTTTAATTCTTGAATTAATTGATCCTTATAGGTCATTGATGATGAAGTTTTGATTGTATGTTGCCCAACTTCCAAATATATCCAACAATCCCCATCGAAATCATCCAAACGTGCGGATTTGATGCGCATATAATATTGTGTACTCAAAAGTGAATCAAAGTGCACATCCCCCATTCCTCATTCCCCATCCCCAAAGATGTAACCGAGGTCACGTCGGATTGAACTTTGACCTGCTACCTTTGTTTCGATAAATGATTACAAATTATGATAGTTGAACAAATCTATACAGGATGTCTGGCTCACGGAGCCTACTACATCGAAAGCAAGGGTGAAGCAGCCATAATCGACCCATTGCGAGAGGTTCAGTCGTATATCGACCGCGCTGAGAAATCTGGCGCCAAATACACCTATATTTTCGAAACGCATTTTCATGCCGATTTCGTTAGTGGTCACGTTACCATGGCCGAGAAAACAGGTGCCAAAATTGTATACGGCCCAACGGCCAAACCGGCTTTTGAATCCGTTGTTGCCAAGGATGGTGAAGAATTTAAAGTGGGCGATGTCACCATTAAAACATTGCACACACCAGGTCACACCATGGAAAGCACCACTTGGCTACTGATTGACGAAAACGGAAAAGATTACGCAATCTTCTCCGGCGACACGCTCTTCTTGGGCGATGTTGGCCGACCCGACCTCGCTCAAAAAGCTGCGAACATGACGCAGGAACAGTTGGCCGCCACCTTGTTCCATAGCCTTCGGGACAAGATCATGCCGCTGGCCGATGATGTTATCGTTTACCCGGGCCACGGAGCCGGATCAGCATGTGGAAAGAACATGATGAAGGAAACGGTTGACACGCTGGGAAATCAAAAGAAGATGAATTACGCCCTTCGGGCCGATATGACCGAAGCAGAATTCGTGAAGGAAGTTACGGATGGGCTGCTGCCTCCTCCGGCCTATTTCCCCATGAACGTAAAGATGAACAAGGAAGGGTACGCCAATATTGACGATGTAATTGCCAAAGGCGAAAACGCATTGGATCCTGAAGCCTTTGAATTGGCAGCAAATGCCACCGAGGCCTTAATTCTGGATGTTCGAACCGAAAAGGAATTTGTAAACGGATTTATTCCGAAGTCAATTTTCATTGGATTGAACGGCAATTTTGCCCCTTGGGTGGGCGCCATGATCAAAGATGTGGATCAGCCTATTCTTCTGGTTGCCGATGAGAATAAAGTGGAAGAAGCCATTACCCGTCTTTCGCGAGTGGGTTTTGACAACACTATTGGCTACCTCAAAGGAGGATTTGACGCCTGGAAAAATGCCGGTAAGGAAGTAGACACCATTACCTCCATCTCCGCCGATGAGTTTGAGCAAATTGTTTCCAAAGGCGACGTTCCGGTATTTGACCTCCGCCGAAACGGCGAATACGATGCCGAACATCTTACCATGGCAAGCAACGCGCCGTTGGATTACCTGAATGATCACCTGGCTGAATTCCCTCAGGACAAAACCTTCTACATTCACTGCGCAGGTGGATACCGTTCCGTTATTGGTGCATCCATCCTAAAATCCCGTGGTATTCATAATCTCGTGGATTTGGCTGGTGGATTTGGTGCACTCAAAAACACTTCGTTGCCTAAAACTGACTACGCATGTCAGTCAACTAAATAACATTCATGTCGGATCAGCAGGAATGGACGTGTACGAGTAAACTGGTTGTACTAAGCTCTGAGGTTTGGGCCTGTGGAGCGTTCATACCGGAACACGTCCATTCCGCAATTCGATCTCACGAGATCGACCGCCTATGGTGCGAACTCAATGAAAAGGAGAAATTCTCCTGTGCCCTGATGCCGGGAGGAGAGAATTCCTGGTTCATCAATATCAACAAGGAGCGACAAAAAAAGCTCAAGATTCAACCCGGAGACGACGTTACTCTCCGACTCACACCCAACACAAGTAAATATGGAATGGAAATCTCAGAGGAGTTCGAGGAGTTACTGTCTCAGGATGAAGAGGGTTCACATTATTTCCACCAGCTCACGCCGGGCAAACAACGCAATCTGATCTACATCGCCACCAAACCAAAATCTTCCGAAGTTCGGTTAAAGAAATCCCTGGTCATCCTCAACTACCTCACCTCGGTACAGGGCAAACTGGATTTTAGAGCACTCAACGAAGCGCTCAAACAAGCGAATAAGTCTTGATTACTTGGTGTCCTTTTTCTTTGGATTGGTAGGACCGGCAATCGAATCCCGCATATTGGTATCGGCTTCAATGTTGCGCAGCTTGTAGTAATCCATCACACCCAGATTACCGGAGCGGAACGCTTCAGCAATAGCCATTGGAATTTCGGCTTCAGCCAAAATCACCTGAGCACGAGCCTCCTGAGATTTTGCCTTCATCTCCTGTTCATTCGCTACCGCAAGAGCACGACGCTCTTCCGCCTTGGCGTTGGCCACCTTGAGATCGGCTTCTGCCTGATCGGTTTGCAAACCAGCACCGATGTTCTTCCCTATATCGATATCCGCAATGTCAATCGACAGGATTTCAAAGGCTGTTCCCGCATCCAATCCCTTGGATAAAACCACCTTGGAAATTTGATCCGGATTTTCCAGAACGGATTTATGATTATCGGCCGAACCGATGGTGGTTACGATACCTTCCCCAACCCGGGCGAGGATGGTTTCTTCACCGGCACCACCTACCAATTGATGGATATTTGCCCGAACGGTTACCCGCGCCTTGGCAATCAGTTGAATACCATCCTTGGCCACAGCGGCAACAGGAGGGGTATTAATTACTCGTGGGTTTACACTGAGCTGAACGGCATCAAATACGTCCCGACCGGCGAGGTCAATAGCCGCAGCCAGATTAAAGTCCAACGGGATATTCGCCTTATCAGCCGAGATCAATGCCTTGATCACATTGTTGACATTACCACCCGCCATGTAGTGCGTTTCCAATTCATTGATGGTGGTGGATAATCCTGCCTTTACCGAGTTAATCTGTGCATTGATGATTAACGATGGCGGCACCTTTCGGATACGCATCAGAATTAATTGCACAATACTCACACGTACACCAGACACAAACGCGGTGAACCAGAGACTGATTGGAATAAAGTAAAAGAACAGGGCCAGTAACGCGATTATCGCGACGATGGCTACAACTAACATAGGTCCTTCAGGCATGGTATTTAATTATTTGATGTTATCAGTTTGTGGTTGATCTTCTGCGACTCGAACATACACTTTATTTTGTGCGATGCGCAACACCGCGATTTTTACACCGGATGGAATGGGATCACCTATGGTGGAAACCTCTATTCGTCTTCCACTAAAAATGGCATTTCCGCTGGGTCGAAGTGCTGAGATGGTTTGACCTTCATCACCAATTTTCACGAATTCTCCGGCATTATCAACGGCCTTTGAGGCAATGACATCCTTAGACGCCATCCGCTTCCAAATCCCGCCCTTGAGCGCCAGAAAGATGAGCAGAATTGTTCCCAGGAACACAGATAGCAAGACAATGTTCCCTGTCTCTGAACCGTAAACCGTATACGTTCGAAGAATTCCAAAGGTCATGAAAACAATGCCCACGATGCCCAGGACCAACCCCGGTGTGATCAAAATTTCGACCAAAAGAAAGATCAGCCCAACGGCCAAAAAGAGGATGATTAAACCTAATTCCATCTACCGCTGCAAGATAAATGAAATAGTGATTCAGCCGAGTGTCGGCAACAGGATTTCGTCTTAAGATGCGGCTGATTCCTCGTAAGCATCCAGCGGCAAGCAAGCACAAACCAGGTTACGATCACCATAGGTATTGTCCACCCGGGAAACCGACGGCCAGAATTTGCGTGTTCGCACCCATTCCAACGGATAGGCAGCTCGTTCTCGGCTGTAGGCGTGATTCCAGTTGGACGACATCACCACCTCGGCAGTATGCGGAGCATTCAACAACATGTTATCGTCCTTGCTCAATCGGCCTTCTTCGATATCCCGAATCTCTTCCCGAATGGCAATCAAACAATCAATGAATCGATCCAATTCATCTTTGCTTTCACTTTCCGTTGGCTCAACCATAAGTGTTCCCGCAATTGGGAAGGAGACGGTTGGAGCATGGAAACCATAGTCCATCAAACGCTTGGCAATATCCTCTACCTGAATTCCGCTCGAAGCCTTGAGCACCCGTGTATCCACGATCATCTCATGCGCAACGGTTCCGTTCTTCCCTTTGAAGAGCATTTCATAGTGGCCGTCCAGACGCGCCTTGATGTAATTGGCATTCAAAATGGCTGCTTCGGTTGCTTCCTTCAAACCGGTGTATCCCATCATCTTGATGTAGGCATAGGAAATCAGCAGAATGGATGCACTGCCAAACGGAGCGGCAGATACCGCATGCATCGCTTTGTCATAACCGGTCTTCACCACGGCATGGCCCGGCAAATACGGTTTGAGATGAGCGGCCACACAGATCGGCCCCATTCCTGGTCCGCCACCTCCGTGAGGGATACAGAAGGTCTTGTGCAGGTTCAGGTGACAAACATCGGCTCCAATCATTCCCGGATTGGTCAAGCCAACCTGAGCATTCATATTGGCTCCATCCATGTACACCTGACCACCATGCTCATGCACAATGGAGGTTATTTCCCGGATGGTTTCCTCATAAACACCATTGGTAGATGGATATGTTACCATGATACAGGCCAGATCATCAGCATGTTGCTCAGCCTTAGCCCGAAGATCATCCATATCGATGTAGCCGTTGTCAAGGCACTTCACTACCACAACCTGCATGCCCGCCATAACCGCGCTCGCCGGGTTAGTGCCGTGCGCCGATGATGGAATCAAGGCAATGTTTCGATGGCCCTGTCCCTGATCCTGAAGGTATTCACGAATAACCATCAATCCGGCGTATTCACCCTGAGATCCAGCATTTGGTTGAAGGCTCACACCGGCAAATCCGGTGATCTCTGCCAAATCACGACTCAAATCATCCAAAATAGTTTGATATCCCAAGGCCTGATCAACTGGTACAAATGGATGTATCGAGTTAAATTCCGGCCAGGTAACGGGAATCATTTCCGTTGTAGCATTGAGCTTCATCGTACAGCTACCCAAAGAAATCATGGAATGGGTAAGCGACAAATCCTTGTTTTCCAACGATTTCAAGTAGCGCAACATCTCATGCTCGGTATGGTATTTACTGAACACCTCATGTGTCATGTAATCGCTGGTTCTAACAAAGTTCGAAGACCAGTTCAACTCAAGATTCTGCGTAAATTGGTTACAATCTACCTGTTTGTGAATGGCGGCGGCAAAGCAATTCGCCACATCCTGAACATCACTCAGTTCAGCCGTTTCGTCCAGCGAAATCTGAATCCAGTTCTCTTCGTAACACAAATTGATTTCAGATTTCAAGGCGTGATTTCGGATGGAGTGAAGTACATCTTCCGACAATCCTTCAATTCGAAGGGTATCGAAATACGTTTTATTCACCTGCGTATAGCCCAATGACTGAATAGCGGCATCCAATACCCGGGTAAGTCCGTGAATTTTGGAGGCAATTTTCTTCAGTCCCTTTGGCCCGTGGTAGGTTCCATACATACCCGCCATGATGGCAAGCAGAACCTGGGCAGTACAAATATTTGAAGTGGCTTTATCGCGTTTGATATGTTGCTCACGGGTTTGCAATGCCATGCGCAAGGCGTATTTACCTTGGGCATCCTTGCTCACACCAATGATTCGACCTGGAATTTGACGTTTGTAATCCTCCCGGGAAGCAAAATAGGCCGCATGCGGACCACCATATCCCAAAGGCACACCAAATCGCTGAGAATTACCTACCACGGCATCTGCGCCCCAATCACCCGGAGCGGTGAGCATGGTTAAACTCAGCAAATCCGCCGCCGCTGCTACCAAAATTCCCATTTCGTGGGCGGCTGCCGTAAACGCGGCATAGTCGCGAACTTCTCCATGTGCATCCGGATACTGTACCAGGGCACCGAAGAAGCTTTCGTCCAGCGGAGTGGAGTTAAAGTCGCCCACAACCAATTCAATTCCAACCGGATTTGATCGGGTTTTGAGAACATCCAACGTTTGCGGAAAGATGCGTTCATCTACAAAAAACTTATTGGCTTCCTTTCGCTTACACAAATCATGGAACATGTGCATGGCCTCCGCACAAGCGGTTCCCTCATCCAGCAAAGAGGCATTGGCGAGATCCATGCCGGTAAGATCCATCACCATTGTTTGGTAATTAAGCAGGGCTTCTAATCGGCCTTGCGCAATTTCCGCCTGATACGGTGTATACTGGGTATACCATCCTGGATTCTCTATGATGTTTCGGAGGATAACGGTGGGCGTGTAGGTATTGTAATACCCCATCCCGATGTAGCTCCGGTAAATTTTATTTTCGGAGGCAATCTCTCGGAGATCACTCAGAAATTTCTGTTCACTTACCGCCGCATCAATGTCCAGGTGGTTGGTTATTCGGATGTTTTCCGGAATTGTTTTGGCGATCAATTCTTCCATTGATCCAACACCAACAACCTTCAGCATTTCAGCCTTCTCAGCTTCAGTTATGCTGGTGTGCCGATGCTTGAAAAATTCAATTTGATCAATCTTAAGTTCCATGATGGTATTCGATAAAAATGTGGTGCAAAAATAGATGGAATGCAGAGAATCCATGCATTGCGCATCTAGGCCAAAAATCCGCCCAAATGGCCTGATATACAGCAAATTACTGTGCTAAATCTTTCAAGGCAGAATCGAGATCAGGATTTTCCTTGGCCTTTTCTGAAAGTTTTTCATGTACCAGTCGGCTGATGCGCTGATAATCCGGTTCCACCGAGTGCACTGGATCAATGATATTTTTCGATCGATTGTACAGCGCAATGCCATCAGCCGTTTCTGTGGCGTAATACTGTTTGAACGCATCCTTCGAAATAGTCCCGGCTTCCACCGATTGCCGTAAATCAGCGGCTTGTTTCTTCAGGCTTTCCAGTTCCGTCAGGCAGTTGGAATAATCGGCTGTAAACTTCTTATACGCCTTGCCAACACCCTTGTATTTGCTGAGGAAGGTCCCAAATTCAGGCGAGAATGTATCGTTGTAGTGGAGTTGCACCAATCGGATATGACCTTCAATCAACTCCTTCCGTCGT
The DNA here is from genome assembly GCA_020635355.1 of Flavobacteriales bacterium. Classification (GTDB taxonomy): domain Bacteria; phylum Bacteroidota; class Bacteroidia; order NS11-12g; family UBA9320; genus WGNA01. Next base: position 125,158 of record JACJZW010000002.1, on the reverse strand, counting down.
TCGATGGTTTGGCCATCAACCTGAAGCATAGCGGTTATGGTATCCAGTCGGTTGTCAAGAGAATCGAGACGTTCGAAGTAGCGTTCATCTATGGAATTACAGGCTGCAAGCCAAATACTCAGAGATGAAAAAAATACAAGGAATACGGGAATTATTGCTCTAATTTGCCTTTGCATGTGATGGTGTTGGCTGATCGAAAACGATGTCAAAAACGGGGTCAAAAGTAAAAAAAATCAAGCGTCTGTTGTTCCTGAAAGACGTGCTCGCAATTGCGCTTACGGCATTCGGCGGACCGGAGATGCACCTGGCCATGTTTCAGAAGCGCATGGTAGAGCGACGAAAATATTTGACCTCTCCGGAACTCCTTGAATTATACGGCCTTGCTCAAATGCTTCCCGGCCCCTCATCCACCCAAACCATTACCGCGATGGGCTACAAGTTTGGAGGGGCATTTCTGGCATTTTTGACCCTGATTGTCTGGATTTTACCTGCGTTTATCTTGATGACCATCCTCTCCTTCAGTCTCAGTTTCTTTCACGGGTTAAACAAGGACATATTCCGCTTTATACAGCCGTTGGCCGTTGCCTTCGTACTCACAGCCGGTGTATCCATGGCGCGAAAAGTGAATAAAGGAAGACTCCGTTTAGTCTTGATGCTGATGGCATTCGTGGTGGCGGCTTTATTGCGTCACCGGCTGGAAGATTATGTTAAAACACCCTGGATATTTCCGGTATTGTTGATTGGAGGTGGCATCATCAGTTATTTCCTGAATAAAAAAGATAGCGAACTAATCGGACCATCAGCCTTTGATGGTCACTTTCGCATCAACTGGCAATTGCCCGCCTTCTTCTTTTTAATCTTTATTCTAGCTGGGCTAGCTGCACGCTTCGCAGGGGATGACCCCACCGGGCGGTTGATTATTTTATTTGAGAACACGTATCGGTTTGGGGCCTTGGTTTTTGGTGGAGGCAATGTGCTCATTCCCATGATGCTGGAACAGTTTGTTCAGTTCAATAATTGGATTACTCCCGATGATTTTCTAACCGGAATTGGCATGAATCAGGCTGTCCCAGGCCCCATCTTCACCATCACATCGTATTGCGGTGGGATGATTATGCAGGCTGATGGTCCATGGTGGCAGTTGGGCGGAGCCGTGGTAGGAACCATTGGCATCTTCCTCCCGGGAACTTTGATGATATTCTTCATCTTTCCGGTGTGGAATCGAATTAAAAAGTACAAGATCATCAAACGAAGTTTGGATGGCGTGGTTGCGGCTTCATCCGGACTGGTGCTTGCAGCCGGCTACCTCCTCTTTTTATCGGTTGGATTTAAATGGAAGGAACCCAATAGTTATCACTTCACGAATCTGGAACCGGAAAATTTCATTCAATATGACAATGTTATCCTGGTATTGATTTTGTCACTATTGCTTACGAAGTTCAAGGTGCCGGCACCTGTATGGGTTTTATTGGCGATAATTGCTGGTATCATTTTTTAACTGAATACGTAGTACCGTTAAAACAGTTGTGAAAGTACTCAAATTTATACCCCTCGTTCTGCTCTTTCTTTTGGCCGATGGTAACGCGGTTGCAGCGAATCAGGACTCCACTGACCGGTATGTTCAGTTCTCCGGATTGGTGGTATCGGCCGATAGCCTGATGGCGATTCCGTATGTCAATATTTACATTCCAAGAACCCGACGAGGAACCTATAGCGACTTCAACGGTTACTTCAACTTTGTGGCTGAAAAAGGCGACACCGTGAAGTTCGCTAGTATCGGATTCAAGACATCCTACTTCGTGATTCCCGACACACTGAAAAGCAATAAGTACAGCATGGTGAAGTTGCTCACCACCGATACCTTTTATCTGGACGAAGCCATCATCCGTCCCTTACCCCTTCGTGAAATGTTCGACTATTATTTTGTGAAGGCTGAAATTCCGGACGATGACATGGAGCGAGCACGAAAAAATTTGGAACGTGAACGACTTAAAGAATCCAGTGAGACGATGAAAATTGACGGACTCGAAGCCGGTAAGAGTTATCTCGCTCGTAATGCCGCCACCTACTATTACAAGGGGCAGCTTCCTCCCAATAATCTCCTGAATCCTTTTGCGTGGGCCCAGTTTTTCGAAGCATGGAAGCGCGGAGATTTCAAGAAACAGGATTCATCCGGCACGAAATAGTACCACCTTCTCTTAGGGCATAAAAACGTGCTTACGCACCCAACTCTTGCCCCATTCTTCCACTTCCTCAGCCGACCATAATTCTGGGTAAAAAATGCGCTTTTGAAACCTGGGTGGCAGGTACTTCTGCCAGTTGGTTCCACCGGTTGCGGCAATATCCTGAGGATTGCGCTGGAGATAGGCTACGGCCGTTTTGTAGTGGGCCAAAGGCCAATTGACATTAACATTCAGATCCAAATCCCGCAACATTTCGATGAGATCCGGATCCCTCTGATCCTCCAGAGACAGCTTGCTGTATACCTTCCATACATTCTTGGATCGATAATGCTCAGCCATTTCCATCAAGTCCTGATTGTACTTCAGCTCGAATTGATGCAAGGTCAAAGTTTTCTCTCCAGTGGCTAGAACGGTTGCGCCTGCCTGCCAATAAATGTATTTGTACATCTCCGCAATCTCCGAATCATTCGTAAACCGATGTCGATAGTCCTTGCTAACCAAATTGATGAATTCCGTGCTGGCAATTTCAATCATGCGGTATTGCGCTGATTGAAATCCGGATGCCGGAAGCAAGGCCATTCGAAACTCCAGAAATTGCTGCTGTTCCATCCCTTCACTCATTACGGTAAAGGAATCTGTCAGAATGATGAAATACCGATTAATCCGCTTGAGCCGTTCGATCAGGAACTCCTTGGTCAAGCGGGTTTGATTCGCAATTTGCTCCAACTCGTGGAGAATCATCTTGAAATACAATTCCGTAACCTGATGATACATGATGAAAATCATCTCATCAGGAATCGGTGTTTTGGGTTTCTGAAGCGTCAGGAGGGTATCGAGGTGAACGTAGTCCCAGTAAGGAACGTAATCCTCATACAATCGACCTTCCAAATAGGACGCCAAATCCTGCCCCATACTCTTGTACTTCTCCTCGAGCTTTTGAACCAGATCAAGGATGTGATCATCAAATTGTCGACTCATATAAATGGTGAATTAAATCCTGAGAATGACCGGTGTTGGGTATCCTTTTCACTTAAGAGGGGTTGTTGCACGCCCCAATCAATCTGTAGTTCGGCATCGTCCCAGGGCAGTCCCATTTCCAGATCAGGCCGATACACATCCGTACATTTATAGCTAAAAATTGTGTTGTCTTCCAGGGTAAGAAAACCATGGGCAAAGCCCTCTGGTATCCAAAACATCTTTTTGTTCTCACCACTTAACTCAATGGCAAAATGTTTCCCGTAGGTCGGGCTGGATTTTCGGATATCTATAACCACATCCAGAACCGATCCCTGAATAACACGTACCAATTTGCCCTGAGCACCTGGTGGAATTTGAAAGTGCATGCCTCGCAAAGCGCCTTTATGCGACATGGACTGGTTGTCCTGAACAAAATGGGTAGGTAATCCAGCATTTTGAAACGCTGTTTCATTGTAACTTTCAAAAAAATAACCGCGATGATCACCAAAAACCTTTGGTAAAATCACTTTGAGTCCGGAAATCGGCACGTTGAGTATTTCCACTGTATCCCTTTGTGGCAAAATTGTAAAACTTTGGCTGATATTGTTGATAATAATGCGCACAATTCAGCCGCCCATTTTATGTCGACCGTAATTTTGAAACGATGAATCCAGGGGAAACTGCACCTTTTTTAGATGGCCTCAATGAGCCACAAAAACAAGCCGTTTTGCAGACGGAAGGACCTGTTATGATTGTGGCTGGTGCCGGTTCAGGCAAAACACGGGTACTGACCTATCGGATTGCGTATATGATCCATAAAGGTGTTGATCCCTTTAACATTCTGGCACTCACCTTCACCAACAAGGCTGCTCGTGAAATGCGCATCCGGATTGAAAAAGCGGTTGGAACTGAAGCCCGTAACATTTGGATGGGAACCTTCCACAGCGTCTTCGCTAAAATTCTACGAATTGAAGCCGACAAACTAGGCTATCCCTCGAATTTCACCATCTACGATACAGACGATTCCAAGAGCCTGATCAAGACCATCGTCAAGGAAATGAAATTGGATGAGAAGGTGTACAAACCCGCCTATGTTCTCAATCGGATTTCAGCGGCGAAGAACAGCCTGATCACGTATAAGATGTACGAATCCAATGACGATCTCACGGCCCATGATGCTGTGAGCAGCAGGCCGTTCATACACAAGATCTACTCCACCTATGCCAAGCGGTGCTTTATGGCAGGCGCCATGGATTTTGATGATCTGTTGATCAAAACCTATGAACTCTTCACCAAGTTCCCGGATGCGTTGAATAAATATCAGCACAAGTTTCGGTACATCATGGTGGACGAGTATCAGGACACCAACCACTGTCAGTACATGATTATCAAAAAACTGGCAGCCGTGAATGAAAATATCTGCGTGGTAGGTGATGACGCACAAAGCATCTATTCGTTCCGTGGGGCAACAATTCGGAACATATTAAATTTCGAGAAGGATTATCCCGATCTGAAGGTGTTTAAACTGGAGCAGAATTATCGCTCCACTCAAACCATCGTTGATGCGGCAGGCGGCATCATTGCCAAAAACAAGGACCAAATCGAAAAAAAGGTATGGACTCAAAATGATCTGGGGGAGAAAATTCGGATCATCCGTGCCGTTACCGACAATGAGGAGGCCACTCTTATTGCCCAGTCCATTTTCGAGGAGAAGATGAAGAACCAGCTTCATAACAAGGATTTCGCCATTCTGTATCGAACCAACGCCCAATCCAGAAGTCTGGAAGAGTCTCTCAGAAAGCACAATATTCCATACCGTATTTATGGTGGCTTGTCCTTCTATCATCGAAAAGAGATTAAAGACCTGATTGCCTATTTGCGCCTCACGGTTAACCATAAAGATGAAGAAGCCTTAAAACGAATTATCAATTACCCGGCACGAGGTATTGGCAAAACGTCACTGGAACGCGTTCAGTTACTGGCTGCTGATCAGGGCATTTCCTGGTGGGAAATACTTACCGCTGCCGAGTTGTTCGACGACCTCAGATCCGCTTCCGGCAAATTGAAAGACTTCGTGGTGATGATAAAAAGCTTTGCCACCATGTTGCAGAAATCAGATGCGTACGAATTGGCCATGCACATTGCCAAATCAACCGGTATCCTGAAAACATTACATGAGGATAAAACGGTTGAGGGAATGAACCGGTATGAGAATGTGGTGGAACTTCTGAATGGAATAAAGGAGTTTGTTGAAGACGACACCAGCGAATTGGAGAAGACACTACCTACCTACCTGCAGGATATTGCCTTGTTGACAGATGCGGATAAAGACGACGACAATAACGACAAGGTTTCGCTCATGACCATTCACAGTGCAAAGGGGCTGGAATTTGCGCATGTGTATATGCCGGGAATGGAAGAAAATCTCTTCCCGTCTCAAATGTCATTGGGAAACAGGCAAGACCTCGAAGAAGAACGCAGATTGTTTTATGTTGGGATGACCCGGGCAGAGAAAAAACTTACGCTTGCGTTTGCCCACTCCCGATTCCGATTCGGTCAATTGTTACCCTGTGAACCCAGCCGATTTATTTCTGAGCTCAACGAGGAATTTGTTGCCATGGATCCGAAAAGTTCCAATCAAACTTCGTTGCGAGGTCGGCGAATTGACTCCGGAACACCTGAACGAATTAAAAGTGGTGGTTCTACCTCCCGCTTTGGCCGATCCAATTCTCCAACCAAACCTGCTCCCCTTCCTCCAGTAATCAAGGATTTCACTCCTGAGGACACATCATCCATCAAGCAATCGGATGTTGTAGAACACCAGCGTTTTGGAAAAGGTATAGTTCAATTGGTGGATGGCGAGGGATTAAATCGTAAGGCCACTATAGACTTTGAAAGTTTCGGCACCAAACAACTGGTGCTTCGATTTGCGAAACTTCGGTTTATACAATAGGCGGCGTTACGCCACGTTTTTCTCCATCGGCCCTTTCGCATAGAAACTCAACGTCTCCAGCATGTCGGTTCGCGGTATACACGTATTCATACCGTACTGCAACGCCTTAAACATGATGTTGACATCAGCCACGTCGGTAATGCCAATGATGGGGATGGTGGGATCTTTTTTTCGAATGGTTCGAGCAACCTCAAATCCATTGAGCCCCAGTTCATCGAGGTCGAGGAGAATAAGTGAGTAAGAACCTTTTTGGATTAAATCGATGGCAACGGACGTTTCCGCCGCTGTGTCAACCTCTATCTTCATGAGGTTCAACACCATCTTGGTGTACATGCGATGGATGGCATTTCCATCAACGAATAACATTTGTCTCATCGTAGTAGTAGTATCTTAGTTCACTACTCAGTAGTCAACCAGTATTCCAAATGTACGAAACAATTTCCAAACTACTACATATCAACTCATTACAGTCTCACCCGACGAATCCACCAGCATTATATTTTTCCCATATTTAGACTCCATTCCAATTTCTAAACACCAAATAAGACTTTCATCCCCTCCCACAGTTGGCGCTTTAACTGAACGTCGGAGTGGATGGATCCCAGAGCATGACCATAGAGGTGGGACGCGCCTTCTTCATTACGTATCCGATATGCATCTTCCGTATTTTTATTGGAAAAATGCAACATGCGTTTGGACGAAAATCCCGTTGATACTACACCACCTGAAACAACAACGCCCACATCCTCAAGATTTATTTGAACGGCTTTTAGAATATTCCTGAGAAGTAACTCTTCGGTGTCCGTTGGCGTTTCGTCAACATAGATGATGCAAGGCACCTGCTTCACCTGTACTATTTCAGGGACATCGAGAGCCTCTTCCTGAGCAGTTTTTTCAGGCAACCAGTACAGCTCGTCATATAAATCAAGAATGGCCGTCAAATCTTCCGGTGCGTTCATAGATGGGATATTTTGCATCATTCAGGGATAATACGAAATTCGGCCAAATTTACATTGAAGGAGATGACAATTGCGGTAGAAAGATGTAACGCGTCACGCGTAACCGATGTTGATTTCAACAACATTCCATTCGGACGAATTTTCGCTGATCACATGTTTGAAGTAGACTTCCTCAACGGAACGTGGCAAAATCCCAGAATTCGCCCGTATGGGAACCTATCCCTTAGTCCTGCACTTAGTTGCATGCATTACGGACAAGCCATTTTTGAAGGGATGAAAGCTCAGCGAAACAGCCACGGTGAAATCATCCTCTTCAGGCCCCGGGAAAATTGGAAAAGGCTAAACTTTTCAGCCCGAAGAATGCAAATGCCGGAAATTCCTGAAGATTTATTCATGGACGCCCTGATCTCTTGGGTAAAACTAGATCACAACTGGGTACCCACCTCCAAGGGCTCTGCCTTGTATATCCGCCCCCTGATGATTGCAACAGACGACTACCTTGGTGTGAAGGCATCCACAACCTATAAATTTCTGATCTATGGTTGCCCCGTTTCAAGCTATTACACTGAACCCCTCAGAATTCGGGTTGAAGAAACATATGTGAGAGCCGCAAAGGGCGGAGTGGGTGAAGCAAAAGCCGCAGGAAATTATGCCGCGTCCATGTTTCCCGCTTCCCGAGCGCAATCAGAAGGATTCCATCAATTGCTTTGGACCGACGCCGTAGAACACCGATTCATCGAAGAACTTGGAACCAGTAACTTTTTTGCGGTTGTAAACGGTGAATTATATACACCTGAAACTGAAGGCACCATTCTTCGTGGCATCACACGTGACTCCGTGATACAAGTTGCTAGACAACAAAATATCCCTGTCCATGTCCAACCCATTACCACAGATCAACTCAAAGATTGGTTTGACCATGGAGAACTAACGGAAGCATTTGCCACGGGCACAGCGGCCACCATTGCCCCGATCGGGATCATCCAATTCCGCGAACAAATCATGAATCTTTCTCCGTCTAATCCAATCACCACAAAATTGCATTCCACATTGGATGATATGAAGACAGGAAAGCAACCCGATATTTTCTCCTGGAATGTTGAAATTGGTAGATAATCCAATTTCGCCCCGTTAGTCATCCCATTTTTAGACTATTTTGATATCTTCCAAATCATTGCCAACTGCAACCAATATCTTACAAGAACACAATAAATACAAAGCTTTAAAAGCACCTGAGAGCATAATGGGATTACTCTCCCGACATATTTATTGAGTCCACATCAACTCAAATGTGATTTTTCTCATATCTGGAATAATTATTCCCATTTTGAGTCGTCATTTCATCGACAAAATACACAACACACTCTATATCAACACTTTAGCTCGTGGCACATGTTTGGCATATTGTTAACCGTAGCTTTCGTGAGAAAGAGCACATGGTTAATAATTTTCATCATAAGTAGTAGTTTAGTATTTTATCTTTGATTTTAAGCCCTGACCTATATGGTCGGGGCTTGTCATTTATACAACTTTGCAAGTTAAGTATTTTCTTTGAATAACAGATTTAACACTACACCTGTTGAAACACACGTTTACATATTGTAAACATCTGACTACCCGAATGAAAGGTAGCTTCATCCAATTTTTGGTCTTTTCTCTATTTACCCTTCTCAGTCAAGGATTGTTGGCTCAATCGTATGACACCAAGAGTTTAACCATCTATTTTAACTCAGATGAAGCGGAACTGACATCGATATCTAAAGGCTCCATCCGAAGTTTTATTCTGGAATTGGGATCCGATCAAATTCGCGAAATTTATATTACCGGTCATACGGATAGCGATGCATCGGACGAATACAACCAGAAGTTATCGGAAAAACGAGCGGAAAATGCTCGTGACTTTCTCAAAACGCAGGGTGTTAAGGACCGGATGATTAAATTGGAATATTTCGGAGAAGCCCAGCCGCTTAGTTCGGTTAAAGCCCAAAACCGTCGGGTTGAAATGACCTTCGTAGTTGAATCCGTGGATTCTGACACCGACATCTCCTCAAACGTCCAAGCCGTTTATGTAACCACGGTAGACGCCTCCAACCAAGACAAATTAATCACCCACTATTCCGTTGAGATAAAGGGGAAAAACCGATATGGGAATTCCAATAAGGCTGGCATGTCGGAATTCACGGGCACTCAACTTTCCTCACAGGTTGTATTCAGTCGGGATGGGTACCTGAATTCCATCATCGATTTATCCCGTGAACTGCACGGAATTCATAAAGACACCATTCACCTGACTGTTCAAATGCGGAAGGTTAAGGTCCTCCAAAAATTGCGATTTGAACAGATTTATTTCTATACAGATTCAGATGTTCTCAAACCCGAATCAAAGCCCGAATTGGATAAGCTGCTAACCATGCTATCCAAATTCCCAACTATGTACGTGGAAATTCAAGGCCATATGAATTATGCTGCAAACCGACGGGCAACCTCTTTCCAAAAAATGTACAACCTTGACTTATCCTATCGCCGGGCCAAGGCCGTTCACAACTTTCTCGTTGAAAATGGCATTAGTCCAAATAGGCTGACTTACAAGGGAATGAGTAATTATAACATGGTATACCCGTACCCTCAATCCAGGGCGCAAGAAGACATGAATAAGCGGGTTGAAGTATGGACTCTAGAGGTGGAGGGGAATCCTTAATCAAAAAATCGCCAAACAGCACCCAATCTCACAGATCTGGCCCGCATAGGATAACCAGGCAAACTTTGCCAATCATTGGCCGTAGTACCTTGCAACAGGTGTTCTCCTACTACAAACAATTGCATCGTTTTAACGTGCATATTTAAATAGGCGTTGAGCAAGGGGTATCCTCCGGCAGTTTGACTTGAATTCCGAAACAATCGGGATGACGGATCATACCAAACACCCGTAAAGCTGGATGTGTAATAGGCATCAACACCCATCCTGGCGAACATATTTTTCTTAAAGAGGTTACCCTCCACATACAAATTGCCGTAGGCAATTAAATCAGGTAGATGAAGTGTTGGCTGTGTAATGGGTTGATAGATGGAATGAATTCGGAATCTCAACTTCCCAATAGCCAGAGAACATACTTCAAACTTCAATTGAGGTATTCCTACAAGCTCATCCAACTGTTGCGGCATACCACTGGAATCAACGTATACCATATTCATCACGGTATTATAGGCCGCTGAAATCACTACTTGATTGAACAAATTTATTCTACCCTCTAGTCGGGTTTGCTCCATGGACGACATGCTCCGATTCCATGTCAGGTAATTGGAGAGAAAAAATTGTTCATTAAATGAAGGTCTTCGCTTGGAGTATACGCCGATCAATCTTAAATCAGCCTTTCTGTCGGTTGTTTGAATGGCTCTTACTTCGCCAGTAGCTAACGCATCTCCCGCATAATAGCCCGCCAAAGCGACATTCAAGCTAATTTTTGCTACTGCGCTGCTATATGAACCAGCCAACCGTAGATTGGATAAATCGAGCTGGTAACCGTTGATCTGTTTCAATTGCCCAACTTCATAATCCATCCCAACCTTTAATACCCCTTGTTGGATTCGTTGTATTCGGTAAACCTGATTATTTACACTGGTTAAATGAGCGCTGTCAGTCGTTGTTAAACTGAGATACCGATTAGGATATATCTCTTCGTTATACCCGTTATCCTCAAACCGGTTACTAACAGATGTATATTTAAAAATATGAAGCCATTGCCCCTGAACCGCGGTGTAGGTAGTATCTGTAACGAGTGAATCACCACTACGTATTGTTCTAGGACCATCACGAAAGAATTGACGTAACGTAAACGATCGTTGCTTGAAGAGATTTTCGGCGTCTGACAACTCCGCCGAATTGGAATACTGGCGTTGACGTCCCGTCAATGTATCCATTCGATTAAAATCAACCACACCTCCGGTCTCCTGAATGATGTACTTATTCCAGGTGTAATCGGCCATAGCCTCATATTTCAGATTGGCGGTTTTGAATCGGCTATACAATTGAAGTCCATATCCATTGGACATTCGTTCCTCATCAAATTGAGGAAGATTGTCGTAGAATAGATTCTGAATCTTATTCCGCTGATAATTCAACCCGACGGAAAGTCCCTTCCCAACCTGTTGATCGTGCTCGGCTTTTAAATGAATAAGATTGCCGGTACCCTGCGCATACTTCAAATTGGTTCGGGGAACCTTTCCGGAATAAAACCGAATGGAATCGGGCTTCAAATACGATGATTCCAAGGGATTAGGAACCAGCTCCAAATGCGTTCCTGTTCTCAAATGATATTCGGTGGAATACATCGGACTCAAGTACCCCCCTTGATCCAACCACCCAACTCGGTTTTCCAATCCGGGAACCACCATATGTGGCCTCCACATCTGGGTGTCCTCCTGCAAGTCATCAAAATTCATTTCCTCCATACGGGATGCCGTTTGATAATGCTGCCAATCAACCTCTACCAACGTAGTATCGAAGTTTTGAGCACTGGCTCGAAGGAAGGATAAACCAAGTAATATGGTAAGGAGTAACCGGGTGTCCATGCAGGTGGTTGCAAAATAAATCATTCGGTACGCGGTCTGAAAGTAGTTATTCGATTTATCTCATATTTAAAATGATGGGAGTCAGGGTTTTCATTGTTAAGGGTATGTTACCTTCGCTCCCTCATTGCACTACCATTCATTCATCATAGGAGGAGGCATTGCCGGAACCGTTCTGGCACTTACCATGCGAGACCGTGGATATTCAGTAAAAATACTGGATCATCGAAGCGGCAATTCATGCAGTAATGTGGCAGCGGGATTGATGAATCCGATAACCGGAAAGCGTCAAACATTATCCTGGCGTTCGGAAGACTTCTTCCCTAAGGCCATCGACTTTTATCGCAGATACGCTCCTGAAAATGGCCAGAATGCTTTCCGCGAATTACCCATTCATCGCATTTTGAGTAGTGTGGCAGAACAAAATCGTTGGAGTACTGCCGATCATCCTGATCGATTTAAGCTGTTCATTGAAGATCAGGCGCTCAGCTCACTTCCATCTGACCGCTACCACAATGCTCTGGGAACCCTGGTTGTAAAATCCGGAGGCAAGTTAGATATGAAGGCGTTCCTGAAACACGCTCATCAACTATTGTTGAACGATTTGGCCTATGAGGAAGTAGATCAAGCGATAGATATTACCCCCAATTCGATGTATGCCTATCAGAATGATCAGGCCGATCATCTGATACATGCTGAAGGATGGAATCACGCTGATCTTTGGAATTTCCTACCCTTCACGCCCATGAAAGGTGAAATCCTGACGCTTCAATCCGATCATCTGGACACAGACAAAATCGTCATTGGCAGCTGTTTTATTGCCCCGGAAACGGACCAAACATTCCGCGTTGGGGCCACCTACGATTGGCGATCTATAAATACCACCAAAACCGGTGAAGCCCGCGAAGCATTGATTCAGCGGTTTCAAAAAATGACGGATGTCCCCTTCGAGGTCATCGATCATCAGGTAGGCATCCGACCAGCTGTTTCGGATCGCCGACCACTTATTGGGAAACATCCCAACCACAACAACCTTTTCCTCTTTAATGGAATGGGCAGCAAAGGTGCTTCCATGACACCCTTGCTGGCAGAGTGGTTTATTGATTTTATGGAAGGGCAAGCCCTACCTGACGAGGTCAATCTAAACCGGTTTATATCATGAAATCCCTGTGGCTAATACTAAGGCTATATGGCTTTTGGTTTGCGGTATTCTGGGTGGTTCGCGGATTGTTTATTGCGTTCAATCTACATCCTGAGGAACGTGGCCTGGTGGATATTTGGCACATCTATAAAAACGCCTTTGCGCTGGACCTTTCTTCAGCATCTTACTTTGTGATCCTGACGATGGTAGTTGTGCTAATCGGACAAGCTGTTCGCTGGATTCACACCTTTTTTGCTGCTCGATTTATCACGGTACTTTTGGCCATTCTTTACCTCATCATTGGAATAGCCGATTTACGCCTATACCACTATTGGGGCTTTAAATTGGACATCACCCTGTTTCGATTTCTGGAACAACCTACGGAGGCAATGGCCTCCGTTCAAGGCATTGACATTTTGATAGGTTTGGTTGCAGGAATTATTACAGGTGCAATCATCTGGCTTGGAATTCGATTCATCCTGCGTCATCAACTGACCCAATGGAACTGGAAAAACTCACTCATTGGATTCTTTCTTACGGTGTTGTTGATCATTCCCATGAGAGGTGGAATTGGCGTAGCAACAATTGGTTTGAGCTCAGCATATTACAGTACTAATGTGAGTCAAAACCATGCAGCCGTAAACACCTTTTGGAATTTAACCTATTCGGTTCTCAATCGTGATCGGACCAATATTGTGTTAAGTGACTCCCCTGAAGATGAGAATGAAACGTTTCGCCAACAACTCTACTCCCATTCCTCAGACACAGCGATTCTTGATCTTCCGGAAAAGACGAATGTCGTATTGATTGTTCTGGAAAGTTTTACCGCAAGGCTGATTGAGGCATTTGGCGGTGCCGATGGCGTAACACCCAATCTCAATCGGTACGCTGCCGAAGGACTGATTTTCACCAACTTCTACTCCAGTGGTGACCGATCCGACAAAGGTTTGTCCTCATTATATACCGGATTCCCAGCTCTTCCGGAAGTAAGCATAACGTTCTACCCGGACAAGGTTCAGGCCCTGCCCAACTTATACAGCACCTTTGCCAATCATGGATATTCCACCACCTTCTCATACGGTGGCGATCTGGAATTTGCCAATATCTCAACCCTATTCAAAACGGCAAAATCTTGTCGCATACTGGATGAAGAACACTTCTCGGCTACAACCGATAACATTAAAGGAAAATGGGGAATCCATGACGCCTATGTGATGCGGCAATCCATCAAGGATATTCAAACTATTTCCGAACCATTCTTTAGTAGCATCTACACACTGAGCAGTCACGAACCCTTTGACATCCCGGAGATTCATCAAACATTTGAAGGCGACAATGCCAAATGCTACAAGGCGGCCTGGTACACTGATAGCTGCCTGGGAATCTTCCTGGATTCGTTTCGTAAAACCGACAAATGGAAGCGCACGCTTGTCATCATCACAGCAGATCACGGGATTCGTCAGCCGGATCGTGTAGATGTTTGTCACCCCGAGAAATACAGGATCCCACTCGTATTTACCGGGGGGGTGATTCAACATCCCGACACCATCACAACCATCAGTTCTCACACGGACTTGCCCTATACTATTGGTCAAGAGGTGCTCCATTTCACCGATCAACGGATGCTCTACAGCAAATCCCTATTCTCTGATGAATCCTTTGCGTATTACTTCTATCAGGTGGGATGTGGCAGAATAGACGATTCTACTGCTCTGGTTTTTGATTTCCCAACTCAGAAGGTCTTTTATCGTGAACCAAAATCATGGCTTTTGTATGAGGATGGGAAGCGTGAAATCAATTGGTATGCACAGTCTGTTGCCGATCATTTCAATCATCTGCGCTAAAAACCCAAACCCCTATAAACAAAGAAGCCCCGCTCGTTGCGAGCAGGGCAAATAAACCAAACTAACCATGAAAAAATTGCCTCTTTTCAAAGGCATCTACGAAGTAAAAGCATTTCGCAGATTTGTCAAAAAGAAAAATATCTTTTTTTAAAAATTTCTTAACAAACAGACATTACCATGCGTTTTTTGCTCGCAGGATAAGCTCGATAACCTCGCGAACACAACCATCCCCGCCCTTTCGTGCCGAAACATAATTGGCCTCTTGAATGATTTCCGGAACCGCATCAGATGGAGCGGCCTTAAAAGCGACGTGTTCAAAGAGTTTTAAATCCGGAAGATCGTCCCCCATTGCCATCACATGAGACGATTGAATTCCTACCTCATTCAAAGCGCGTTTGAGCACTTCGTCCTTATTCTGCACGCCGAGGTAAACGTGTTTCACTCCCAGGTTATGGAGTCGGGTTCGAACACCTTCAGACGTTCCCCCACTGATCACAATTATCTCCAACCCCGATTCCATAGCACGCTTTAATGCATAGCCGTCGCGAATGCTCATCGTTCGTAAAAGCTTTCCGTCTTCCGTAACAAGAACATTGGCATCTGTGAGCACGCCATCCACATCAAGAACGAGTGCTTTTAGCTCTTTAAGGGATTCAAGGTTCATATTCGGTTATTGATTATCCCGCCATTCATAGACCCAATTGGATTGGATCATTTCGAGATGGCCTTCGTTACATTCTTCACGATTCCCAGCAAAATTGGGAATTTCGAGCACCCATTCAATCAAATCAGTGAAGCGGATCCGGTAAATCTGAGATTCGCCAAATTCATCACCAAACCGTTCGTAGAGCGACATGGCGATATCCTCATAATCATTCCAATGGATAGGTAATTCAAATTCTGCCATGGTTTAGTGACCGTTAAATTGACGTTGATCGGGAATTTTTACCACCAAATCCTCGGTGATCTTACACTGACATGCCAATCGGGAATTCAAGGTTGGGTTGATGGCTCTGTCAATAAAATCCTCCTCTTTGTCCGTTATTTCAGGCAAGGAATCCATCCCATTCTCAATGTACACATGACATGTGCTGCAAGCGCAAACCGCTCCACAGTTATGGTGTAATTCGATTCCGTGATCCAAGGCAACGTCCAGAACAGAATCACCGTCTATTGCCTGACAGGTCTGGTCTGGAATGCTGTTATCCTCAAAGAGAAATTTGATGGTACGTGGCATATCGGGGGCGCAAACTTACTCATTTAAAAACGTTCTAAATAGCAAATTGTTGATACTGTGGTACAAATCATGAATTGGATACAACACCGTAATTTTGAAGCCTCTATGCTGAAACATTTTGTTGCTGTTCTGGTCCTCTTTTTCTCCTCTCTTTTGACCCATGCTCAACCTGAAGGAAACGAACTACTGAATTGGATCGGGAAGCCCATCACAGAGCCGGCCATGGCCCGATTGGTCTTTGACATTGAAAAAGGCCAGCACACCTCAGATTTTGACCAAATGCTCAATCGATATGAAATCAAATCTTTTGACCGTGGTCTCAATCTCATTTTCAATCAGAATTTCATCCTGTCAGAAATACATTTCTACGATTCCGGCCACCTTTACAGCCGCTACAACGGTTCGCTCCCAACCGGTCTGGAAATTCGTATGCACCACGACTATTTCAAGGAACGATTCTCAAACTTCGATGCCGATACGTTTAATCAATTTGTCTACCACAGCCGATATACCAACGGGAAAATCGATGTCTACTTCCGAAACCGACATACTGAACTAATCAAATTAATAGGTGATCCCAACTACATCGCTGAACAAGACAAGCAAATGGTTCAAAATTGGGGGCGACGTATCATTCCGGATGGCACCTGCACCGAAGGCAACTGCTACGAAGGTCAGGGAAAAATGAAGTGGCCGGATGGTCTAGCCTACTCCGGAACATGGAAATACGGCATCCCGCACGGACAAGGAACCTTGAATGATTCGGCGGGATTTACGTTTTCAGGTGAACTTAAGCTTGGTTTCTTGTGGAATGAGGGCCGAATTTCGATCCCGAATCAATACACCTATAAAGGCACGTTCCTGCTTGGAAAACGGTATGGTTCCGGAGAAGCACGATTCACTAACGGCACACGATATACCGGAGAGTGGGAAAATGATCTGATGCAGGGGTACGGAAAGTACTATTTCTCCGAAAGCTATCACTACGATGGCTACATGATGAACAATCAGTTCAACGGCAAAGGAATTCTGTATACACCGGAAGGTTATTTAGAATGTGCCTTTAAGGATGGGAAGCCCAATGGCTATGGCACCCAGGTTGCAGCTAACAAAGCCCGACTTAAGGGCAAATGGGTAAACGGTCAGAAGGAGGGTGAATTTGATGCTTTTACGCCAGACTTGGGTGAGTATAAGGCCGTATTTGAACACGATATTGAAATCAATCGGTATCGCGTGGAGTGATCAACGATGCACCCACTGAAGTACGTTACCAGTTTTTTGTTCCAAGAGCACTTCTGCCCCTTTCAAATGACGTTTAACCTCATCATCCAGATGGCTGTTAAACACGGTGAATAGATTCAATTCTGGCGTAAGATCCATATGATACTGATCCCCAATCATGTCGGTGAGTTGTTCAATCCTTCGCTGATCGAAATTGGCACAGATGGAAAAGGAGATGGCCGTGTTTTGCATCAGATTGACCTGAATGCCACAGGCAGCCAGCGCATTAAAAATCTGGCTCAGATTGTCCTCAATGATGAATGAAAAGTCTTTAGAAGCCAGCGAAATCAACACCTGATTGGCCTTCTCAATGTAGCACGGAAGCTGTATCACACTCTTCCTCTGATGATCAGCTACCTGTGTACCCGGTTCATCGATATCCACAAACGACTTTACATGCAAGGGAATCCCTTTACGCATCAACGGTTGAATGGTCTTAGGGTGAATGACCGATGCCCCATAATACGCCAACTCAATAGCTTCCTTGAAAGAGATGTCTGAAAGTAATTGGGCGTCAGGGAATCGCTTAGGATCAGCGTTCATCACTCCGGGAACATCCTTCCAGATGGTTACGGATTCAGCATTCAAGCCGTACGCAAAAATGGCTGCGGTATAATCACTTCCCTCGCGTCCCAGGGTGGTCATAGCATTGGAACTCGTTCTTCCGATAAATCCCTGTGTAATGGACAATTGCTTTTGTACCATTTTGAAGGCACGTCTCCCGATAAGATCTTCCGTAACGGACCAATCGATACGTGCTCTTCGGTGATCCGAAGACGTTACAATGAAGTTACGTGCATCCAACCATCGGTTCCGAAGACCGACATGGTTGAGATAATGACTCAAAATCCGGGTAGAAACCAACTCTCCGTATGGAACGATTTGATCGTACACATAATCATAATCCTTGCCGGCCTGATCTCCATCCAACACACATTCAAGTTCCACCAGTAGGTTATCTACCTCATAGAATTCCCGGGCATCGTCACCCAGTAGTTCTGCGATGATGTTCAAGTGAAAGGTTCTAAACTCCTCCAATAAGTTTTGATAGGGCAGGTCCTTAATGTATGCATCAACCAACTTTTCCAGAAGATTGGTATTCTTCCCCATAGCGGATAGAACCAACAGAATTTCTTCACCCTCAAAATTGCCCAATACCTGGGCGACATTGCGCACTGCTGCGGCATCCTTCACCGATGCGCCTCCAAACTTAAAAACCAGCATAAACCTTTAGCCGTGTTATATTTGCGGCCGCAAAGTTAGCGATTTCGAACCGCTCCAAGTGCTGAAATCACGAAGCTCTCTGCAACCAAAAAAGCACTCAAATCCACACGATGAAATCAAAAAACCGGGTTGTTACTTTAAGTCAGTTCATCGCTGAAGAACAGGAAAAATTTCCAACGGCCAGCGGAGGACTATCCCGCATTTTCCGAGACATTAAACTCGCCACCAAAATTGTGAACCGCGATGTGAACAAAGCCGGCTTAGTGGAAATCCTGGGTAATTACGGCACAACCAACGTCCAAGGTGAGCAAGTTAAGAAACTGGATGTCATGGCCAACGAGGAATTCATCGCTTCTCTTACAGCGGGTGGAGATTGTTGTGCGGTAATCAGCGAGGAGGAGGAAGGCATCCGTCTCCTCAACCCAAACGCGAAGTACATTGTAGCCATCGATCCGTTGGATGGATCTTCCAACATTGATGTAAACGCTGCCATTGGCACCATCTTTTCCATTTATCGCAGGAAATCTCCAGTGGGTTCTCCGGCTACCATGGAAGACTGCTTACAACCCGGTACGGAACAAGTAGCCGCGGGCTATGTGATCTACGGATCTGCCACCATGCTTGTGTATACCACCGGTCAAGGTGTTAACGGATTTACGTTGGATATTGGAATTGGTGATTTCTGTTTGTCACACCCTAATATTCAAATACCAGCCGATGGAAAGATCTATTCCGTAAATGAAGGAAACTTTGCTCAGTTTCCTGAAGGTTACAAGAACTATATCAAGTATTGTAAAGTGATCGATACGCCCACTAATCGGCCGTATTCAGCACGGTATATTGGTTCTATGGTGGCTGATTTTCACCGCAATATGATCAAAGGTGGGATTTTCATGTATCCGGAAACCTCCTCGGCCCCAAAGGGTAAACTTCGCCTAATGTATGAGTGTAATCCGATGTCGTGGTTAATGGAACAAGCCGGAGGTATTGCCATTGACGGGTCCAGGCGCATTTTGGAAATACAGCCTACTGAACTTCATCAGCGTGTACCCGTGGTTCTGGGGTCAACCAATATGGTAAATACCTTGACGGAATTTCTCCAGCAACCTGCTACCCACTAATGCGAATACTTGCGATCGGTAACCCATGCGCCCATGGTGGTGAAGCCCGAACGCAGATACAACGATTTAAGTCATTCCTGAGCCAATATCCGGAACATTCCCACCGGATTTACGAGACCTCTCAACCTAAGGATTCGATCAGAATGGCATCCGAAATCCTTGAATTTGACCCCGACATCATTTCCATCATTGGTGGGGATGGCACCATCAACGATGTCATCAATGTTCCCGAAGCCCGATCAAAAATACTTCATCTCATTCCGGCCGGATCAGGTAATGATTTCAGTCACCTCATCAACGGTAGAATCACGGAGAAGGAGTCCTTTGAACTGGTATTCAGTCCAAACCGACGTACGGTAGATTGTGGCCAATGTAATCACCAATACTTTCTGAATGGTGTTGGGATTGGGTTTGATGGCAGCATTGCCCGCGAAACGGTTCGAATGAAGCTACCCTTCAGCACCAGTTGGAAGTATTGGATTGCCATTTTCAAGCATGTTTTATTTTATCGAAGCACACCCATTTCCATTCAATGGGAATCCAACAAAGTGGAAGAAAAACTCTTCATGATCTCCATTGCCAATGGCCGAGAGTATGGGGGTGGATTTCGTGTTTCACCGGAAAGTGACCCGGATGATGGGAGCTTTAACTTGGTGTTGGTCAAAGCGCTTCACCCGCTCAAGCGATTGTTCCAGATACCTGTGGTTGAAAAGGGCCGCCACCTAAAGAAGTCCTTCGTGGTGCAACACTTGGTAAAAAACGTTGTTCTCACTTCATCTCAGCCCATGCACGCCCACCTTGACGGTGAAATCATGATATCAAATCGCTTTGAAATTCTGTATTCTGGTAAGCTGACCCTGGTGGTTTAATCCCAGGGATTTTTTCCTTGTAAGTTCAACCCTTCCCCGCTTCCCTGCAGCTTGATTCCACCAGACGATTCCTCTTTTTTGGTGATGCCGTAAAACTGGAACAAGCCCTCTTCTGTGTACGAATCAATGTCCCAGGATTTTACAATTTTATTGTTCTCAATGGCCAGGATTCGTGGAAAGCCCTCACCTTCCAGCCATTTATTGAACTGAACATAATCCTCAGTTCGAAGATGTGGGTGCTTGCAGCCACCTGCCTGATTAAAAAAGTATTGCTGTTCGAAGTCCTTACCAAAGTTGATCAAGGCAATGGATGGCCAGTTGGGGTCTGATTTGGCCTGGCATATCGTTTTGTAAATTTCCTGACAATGTCCACAGGTCATGCTGAACATGCAGACTAATTTTTTGCCTTCAAATGACAGCTTAGATCCGTCTGATAACTCTGGTAAAGCAGACAGCATTTTTAATGTTGGATCCAGTTTTGGTTGAGACGGTTTTACCGGTTGATTTGGCGTGGGATTGGATGAAACAGGTTCTGACGTTTGGTGTGTCGATTGCGTCGCATCCGGTTGAGAATCCTCCATCTCAACGGTCGTATCTGAGATTTGGGATGAATCCGTTGGTTGTACCACCGTTAGAGAAGTATCATTTTCGATGACTTCGCTGGTAGCCTCCGTTTGATAAGACTTAACTGTTGCACCGAGTGTAGCGAGTGTTACGACGCCGAGAATTACTGTGGTAGTCCAAGCCGGAAATGGGCGTTCATCCTGTTTATATCCTCGAATTACCCAAAAAGCTGCTATCATCCCGACCACATTCTTGAGGATACTCTCCAGATTATTCATGGGCAGGATGTCGCCAAAACATCCGCAATTCCCTTCAATGAATCCTTTGGGACTACGAAACCCCTCGTAAAATAAATGTGCGGTAAATAAGATCAGCACAGCCAAGATGGCTGGAGCTACGATCTTCTTAATTTTCCATTCCAAGAGAATGGCTACTCCAAGCACTAACTCTGCAGCGATCAGGAATCGGGTGAGCAACTGTGTGTAGAATAATCCATCCGGTTGATTGTAATAATCCGGACCGAGAAGGAGTTCAGCGACCAAACCATCAAAGAAAGGCAACGACAGCATCTTACTGACTGCCGAAAAAATGAACATGATGGCCAGAAACACCCGGCTGATTTTAACCCAATTCATCGTCTACTTTTTTTGCTCTTTTCAACAAATATCGAACCGCAATTGATTGTCGGTTCTACCTCTATGTCAGAACAGTGCCTTAAATCCATTGATGAGCATCTGCACGGCCATCATCACCAAAATCATCCCCATCAGCCGCTCCAACGCCGTTAAACCTCGTTCCTTAAGAATTCGAAACAGGGCAGGTGCCATCATCATGATGGTAGCCGACATCCCCCAGGCGATGAGTAACGCCACCAGCCAATGACTCATAGCTGCCTGTTCGCTTTGGGTCATCAGGATGAGCATCGCGAGGATGGACGGACCAGCGATCATCGGTATGGCAATGGGAACCAAAAATGGCTCTCCCCCGGGTTGCTGCCCCAAAATCCCTTCCGGTTTGGGGAAGATCATCCGAAGTCCAATGATCAATAGGATTATTCCCCCCGAAATCGTGACGGCTTCATGCTGAAGATTGAGAAAATTGAGCAGGGGTTTTCCGGCAAAAAGGAAGACAATCAGAATGATCAAGGCCAATCCCAATTCACGGGCAATAACCTTGCGTTGACGACCAGGTTCCATCCCCTTCAACACCGACAAAAGCACCGGAACATTTCCCAAAGGATCCATCAGGAAAAACAGAAGAACCGCGGCTGACCAGATGGAGCCTCCAAAATCGTGCATGCCTATTATTTAAGGATGCAAACTTCCATCAATCCAATGGAATCGGCAAGACTATCTCACCTTAATCATAGGCTTGGTTTGCGAATAACTTCCGCGCTGATAACGATAATAATAGGTTCCTTTTGCCAGATTCGTGGCATCCATTATCACCTCATGTTCACCTTCGGGGATGAAGTCGTCCACCAACGTTTGAATCAGTTGTGCCTGTGGATTGAATATCTGTATCAGGATATGTCCACCGTCCGATTCATAACGAATGGTGGTTTGATCCACAAACGGATTGGGGTAATTCATGACGGATGCATTCCCACTCTTGCGCAACTCGGCTCGTTGGGCTGAGCTGGTATTACAGGTATCTTCCAGGAGATCCAGCTGTTGATGTGTTTTCGTCATAACAGAATTAACCTCGGTATCCTCCAGACAGAACCAATCTTTCAGCAGGGTGGCGTAAACGGATCGGAAATCAAATTCCATCGGTAGGTTATCATTTACAGTCACAGTGGAAGAAATGGACGGATTAGATCCTTTGATTCCGCCTTTGACATTTTTCCCGAACAGGAACATGGGAGCTGCCGCACCGTGATCAGTTCCCAGAGAAAAGTTGGAGACAATCCGCCTGCCAAATTCAGAATACGTCATTCCCATCACCCGATCATCCAACCCTAATTGTTCGAGGTCATCCTGAAAGGCGTCAATAGCCTCACTCAACCAACCAAGTAAGGTAGCATGAGAACCATTCTCGGTGCCTCCGGTTGCATCAACCTGATTCGCGTGTGTATCAAATCCGTTGATATTCACCACATAAATCCGGGTTTTCAGTCCACCGGAAATCAATTGGGCCACAATCTTGAGTTGATCCGCCAATCGATTAGTTCCTTCGGTAGGGTATTTCGAACTCTTATTTGCCCCCTTCTCCCCTGCCGTTTTTACCGCTTGTCCATAAGCGTTGCTTTGTTCGGCAACCAATCGCACATAGTCCAGTTCCTTGCCGGCATGGGTGGATGGAGAGCTGGTATAATTTCCGGTCAACAACGCATAATAGGCCGTTGGATTACTGATAGCCATCCCCATATTTACACTTACGCCCTGACATACGGTGGAGACCACGCTACCCACCTGAAGTGCCAATGGATCCGGCATATCTGAGTTGGGGAAGCCGTCTGGGAAATTGGGAAATTCATTGCTCAGGTATCTGCCAATCCAGCCGGAGTAAAGAACCTCGTCTGAATCCGATGCCGTATTCCATATATCGGTAGATCGAAAATGCGAATAATTGGGATTGGGGTAACCAACGTTCTGAACGATTTGAAGCTTGCCGTTGTCAAACATCCCCCTCATGTGCGTCATTGCCGGATGCAGGCCCGTATCATCCACTCCGTCCAGTACTAGAACCTTCGAAATTGGAATCATAATGTTGGAGCGCGCTTTGCTCAGATTTGAGTATTGATCCACCGGAATAACGGTATTCAATCCATCGTTCCCGCCGTTCATCTGGATTAAAACCAGGACGTGATCGGTGTTCACAAACGCCCTGCTCAGGGTATTCATAATTTTAGGATTACCGAGAGCGGTGAGCGGGGTTCCGTTCATCATGAAAGGCAGAACGGTAAACGGTGCACTGGTGCGTAAAAAATCTCTTCTTTTCATCGTGTGCGGTTTAGGAAAGTTGATGTTCAGCCAAGTTCAATACATATTTCAAGAGGGACATCAGTCTCAGCCGCACGGTATCCCGTTTCACCTGATTGGTGGGATCAGCCTGATAGGCATCCCAGGCATCTGTCCAATAGCTATCCTTGGTTTGTCCCGATAGCAATAAACTCTTCATATACTCCTTCTGGTCCGATGACACATCCAAGGTGTAGAAGTAATTCACCCAATCATTGATCAACGCCGTTGGAGAACCCGGGTTATCAAACAATTCCGCCACCCGAATGGCGTCAATCTTCATGGTTTCATTCTTATACTTTACCTCGGCAATGATGAGAATGTCTGAAATTTGATTTCGATTGGGAAGCGTATCCGTATTCACCCAAATTTCATGAAATTGAGGAATTTGGTAGTAGGCTGGCCAGCCGGAAACATTTGGTGGATCCAGAAGATTTTGTTGCTGACCCGCGCATACCTGATAGGCTATCTGCCAGAAATAATACTGCTCCTCCAGCTTGCTGGAATCAGGCAATACGATATCTGTTTGCCGAATCAAACCCATGATATAATCAATCGGGGATTTGATCACACACCCCCGGTTAGCCACATCAAAGAAATGTTCACTCTTAAATAGGGCTTCAAGGACGGGCTTGATGTTGTAATTCGCATTTCGAAATATCTGTGCCAGTGGCTCAATGACGTCGGTTTCTACCCCGGAATCGATGTCGTAATACACGAACCATCGGTACAACCTACGGCAAACGTATTTTGCCACCTCTTCCTCGGCAAAAATCATATCCAGCAAGCTGTCCAACTCATTCGCGCCATCCGCTCCAGCTTGACCATTGATTACTTGATCTCCATAGAATGATGAAAACGTTTTGTCTCCGGAATCATGCTGATTCGGCAAAAAATAAGAGGTGTAATTGGTCCGGTTGATGCGCCAACCTGTGAGCACCTTCGCTGCCTGACGAACATCCTCTTCTGTGTATTGTGAATCAGGCCCCTTTCCCAGTGTAAACAACTCTTGTAATTCCCGGGCATAATTCTCGTCCGGCGCATTCTTCGTATTTCGCTGTCCGTTGAGGTAATTCAGCATCGCAGGATCGAGCGTCACTGATTTTACCAAGGATTTAAAATTACCCATGGCATTGGCACGCAACATGGCTAGGTGATTGTAACCATAGATGGGATCCCGATATACGGTGATTTCCGTTGAAAAATGATTATGCCAAAAAAGAGTGAGTTTCTCTAAAATGGATCGATCCTGATTAATCATTAAACCGGCCCACCACGCTTTCAGCGAATTGGTTCGCGCACCATACAGCGCGGCATTGTCGGGACCATTCACCCAGGTATCCCCAAAGGAGATGTCGGGATCCGTAACACGACCATTGTTGTAATTGTTAACGGGAGGTGAAGGCGCTGTTGAGCTAACACTCAGCAGTTCATCCACCGCTTGCGACATGGTTTTTTGACTGAAGTAGGTAATATCGGCCTGAGCGGCACCAAACATGGTTCGGCGAAGCAAATGCCGTACTTCCGCCAATCCCCATGAACCCGTGTATTCCGACAAACCGGATTGTGTTCGGGTAGCTTGGAGGGTTTCGGTAATCATAAATCAGGATTAAGAGACAAACGTAAAGATACTGTTTTCCTACGTTAGTCTGTAAACCTGAACTACGGTTGCATGAAATTCAAAAATTTTTAACCGGATGGTTACCCGCCAAACAACTTACCGAGCATTCCGCCTATTCCACCGCTCTTTTGACCGGACGATCCGGATCCACCCAGAAGCCCCCCAACGGTATTCATAATATCTCCCAGATCGAGGTCGGTTCCCCGATCAGCTTCACCGGCAAGCCCACCCAGCATACTTGAAATTCCGCCCAGGTCAAACCCATTTGATTCTGTTTGACGGCGCTGTTTGCCCAAATATCCCATCAGAATTGGTGCTGCCATTTTCATCAGATTGCCAATTTGATCCGATTGCATGCCAGTTCTGTTGGACAGACCATTTTCAATTGAGCTGCGGTTATCACCCAATACATGCTTGAGTATGCCGTCTCCCGGTCCTTGATCTGAATGGCCAATAAAGCCTCCAATATCATCCAGAATAGATCCATCATGATCCCGGTCAAGCGCTCCTAACAAACCGCTAGCTCCATTCGAAGACTGTGTGTTAGTAGACATGGCACCCAGCAAGGTTGGCAGAATGCCTTCCATGGCTTTGGCTGTTTGTTGTTTATCGGCACCAACTTTATTGGCCATGGCGGATAGTCCACCTTCACCTATTTGATCCATCAGGATTTGTGTAATGTTCATGGGTATATCTTTTCTCCGAAGATACGGTGGCCTCAACTGAACGGTCAAGTTAATTTTCGTAGACCTCCCAAAGATTTTTTTAATCGTTCATGCAACCTTATCTCCTCTTCGGCAACTTAATGGATGAATCACAAAAATCCATTGAGTATGAAACAGTTCAGTTTAATTCTTTTAGCAAGTGTTGCTTTTGCCTTTGTAGGCTGCGACAAATTCAATCCAACCTCGGTTGGTAACAACGAAATTTCTGCCATCCTCACTTCCGACTTAAATGAAGTGAACGAGGATCAACTTCCATCCGGGGTAACCGGATACGTGGAGTCCAATTTTTACCCCATTGGGATCGAGACGGCTTATTCAGGATCTGAAGGAATCCTGACCGAGTTGCAAAACGGAGAAGAACTCTACTTTGACCTTTCAGGAGAGTACCTTGGTGATGGAGAAGATGCCGATGAGTGCCGAAAAGGAGAGGGAGATGAAGGCGGTAAGCGACCAAAAGGACCAAAACCTCCACGTGAACCCCGACCAAAGCACGATCCATTTGCCAACGATTCCCTATTGATTGAGTACAGCAGTTTACCCACCGCCGTGCAAGATTCTGTATCGGAGTCAACGGTTGAAGCCATTGCCAAAGTGATTAACCGGGAAGGTGATGTACTGTACATCATAAAATTCACAGATGGCAGCATTGGGGCATACGATGCAGACGGGAACAAACTTGAAAAGCGACCTATGGGTGACAAGCATCGTCCGGGTATGATGATGGATGTAAATGATCTACCCGATTTTGTCACGGATTATGTAGACACAAATTATTCCGGGGAAACGGTTGTTATGGCCTTCAAACGACGCACCGGTGAGATCTTTATCAAATTGTCGAACGACGTTAAGGTGGTATTTGACGCAGACGGCAATGTTATTCACGATTCAGGAGAATAACCAGATAAGGTGGAGATGCTGATGCCCCTTCGGCATCTCCTTTTTTTGTTCAATTCATCCACTCCAACACGAAACACTATGTAAACACCGTACTTTGACTATCGACCCTCCTGAATGCGAACGCCTAATTTCCTGAAGATACCACCCAACAACCCTGAAAAGGATCTCCTTGACAGGTGCCTTAAACACGACGAACGCGCGTGCTTTGAGTTTTATGGGCGGTATAAGGATAAGATGTTTGGGATGTGTTTACGGTATGCCGTGGATCACAACGAGGCGCAAGAATTTCTTCAGGAAGGATTTATAGAAGTCTTCCGGGTTCTCAAAAATTATCGAAATGAGGGAAGCCTGGAGGGCTGGGTAAGACGGGTAATTTTAAATGTTCTACTACAAAAATTACGAAGTCAAAAAAGAGCCAATGACCCTATTCAATATGACGACGATCTCTTGAATCATCAACTGGAGGATGAAGCAGATGACGCTGATTCCACCATTGAACCACAGGTACTAATGAAGTGCATTCAAAATCTCCCCGAAGGCTATCGAACCATACTCAATTTATACGCCATAGAAAAGTGGACACACAAGGAAATAGCTGAGAAGATGGACATCGGTATAGGAACATCCAAGAGTCAATTGAACAGAGCGCGAAAGTGCCTTAGAAAGGAACTTGAAAAAGAAAAGCAGGTTTATGGAAGATCATTACAAGAACGGGAATAATCCCATGGATGATATGCTGAGTAAAGGGCTTGGCGATTATGCACAAGCCCCTGGAGACGAGGCCTGGGCTGCCATTAATGCCGGCAGGAAAGCGGGTATTGCCAGTAGCAATCGTCGATTTTTAATTTTGAGATGGGCGGCCATTTTACTTTTGTTCTGCTCGGCGGTTTTAGCGGCGATGTACTGGCGTCCCATTCAGCATGAGCCTGAGGAATACAGCTCATCTCAAGATGGAATTCAACATTCCAAATCACCGCTCAAACAACCTACTTCCAAGGATTCCACTGAACTTGTTCTGGAATCCACTCCACTTCCATATCAGGACGAATCTGATCCAGGTAAAGGCGTTGAATCATTTAACGGGACAAATGATCCAAGACCACATCAGGCACCTGAAAAACCAGGTATTCCAACGCGTGATCGGTATATCAAGCCAACTCGCGAAACAGAAGATGCTCAGGAAGACCTCTCGGAAATAGCGATCAATATGGACATTCCGAATGTTCAACCCATCGAACCAAAATGGAAATCCGTTTCCTTTCCTAAGTGGTTTGCTCCAATGTCGTCTACCACCGAATCTTTTTTGGCACCTCACAAGCGCACGTTCCATACCTACGCCGGATTCAGCTATCAGGATGCCCGGTTGGGTAAGGTGAATTATCAGAAACTGCCGCCGCCTGACGCACATCAGCCTGATCACGAACTCTACAACGAACGCCTGGTTCATTCGTCCAGAAATACCATGGGCGTGTCCATGGGTGTTCAGCTGGCAAATGGCCTCATTCTAGAAACGGGTGTTTATCAATCCACCTCAACGGTTACGCAAATTCATACCGGACGATTTGATCCTAAAAACATTCAGAAATTGGACGATAAGCATGAATATGATGCCCAGATCCGAACGGCAGGGGGATATCGGGATTGTCAGGTAAAACTAAAACCCAAACAGCCGAGTCACAACCCACCAAAACCATTTGATGTTGCACTAGAAAAAGAAGAAACCTTTAATTCCATTGACATCCCGCTTAACCTAGGCTATGGTCTTCAGTATGATCGCTGGATGTTTTCGGCAAGAGCAGGTGCGGATCTATCACTGATTAAACAAAAAGATTTGAGTTTAACGGTGAGTGAAGTGAATTCAGAAGATTACGATCTTTCCTTATCGGATATTGAGTTGAGTGCCCCAATTTCTGCTTCATTCAAATCGGTTTGGGGAATGCATGGATGGGTTAGTGCAGAATATCGTCCTG
The DNA here is from genome assembly GCA_020635355.1 of Flavobacteriales bacterium. Lineage (GTDB taxonomy): Bacteria > Bacteroidota > Bacteroidia > NS11-12g > UBA9320 > WGNA01. The sequence goes on along the minus strand of JACJZW010000002.1, from coordinate 96,083 downwards.
CGTCCTATCTGGGTGTTCAAGCATCGTTGGGATCATCATTGGAATGGCGAAAATCAACTTCCAATCAACCTCAACGAAGCTGGCGTGCCGCAGAAATTATAGTTAAATGGTACTTGTAGAATTTGGTTAGATGGTCCACTCATCGTGGATAAGGGCTACAACCCGCCATTTCCCTTTAACTTTTTGAAATCCAATTCGAAGGGTGTTCCAATCCATTCCGGCATACTCTTCTGACCCTTCTAAATGAAAATCAATGTACATAGCCTTTGGAAAAACCTGTCTGAAATTATCGAGACTATTTCCTTGGTGAAACGGCCGATTGATCGAGGTATCTGCCCTATTCAAGTAATCGGCATTGTAAACAAACGATTCAAAATACGTACTGAAACTCATGTTGATGGAGTCACCAGAGCCGTCATAGAGGCCCCAATGCAAAACACTGTCGGATGAATAGATTCTCATCAACATGGAATCTGGAATCACCTGCGGTTCCGATATGAATGCATACGGTGAGAAGGTCACTCCTTTGGGGTGTATGAACTTGGCAAAGGAATCCAACCGGCGCTGTGCCAGTAAATTCAAAATGTTCCGGTAGTCGGGAAAATCTTGTCTGGAATTGGAATCCAACGAGGTGGTGTCCTCCTCCTCCTCCGGCGTGTTCATTTCCGGAATAACAGGTTTCACCTCCGCAATCTCCGGGGTATCCGAAATGGTTACAACCTGGGTTTCCGTTGTTTGTTCCGGAGTTTTGCTGGATCGTTTACAGCCTGTGGATGTGCTCATCAGCGCAGCTGTGACGACCAAGTATGTGGCCGCGTTGCGCATCTGTTTATGCCTCTCCTATTGGTCCGAAGTTCATGGGGAACGACGGGAACTGTTCGTGCGCTTCAATTTCCCCGAAGTTCTCTTCGTACTTCCGGATGTTCTCGCCCAGAGCCGCCATGAGTCGTTTGGCGTGTTGAGGGCTAAGAATAATACGCGACTTCACCCGTGCCTTTGGAATGCCGGGCAACATGCGAACAAAGTCAACAATGAATTCTGAATTTGAATGTGAGATGATGGCCAGATTCGCATAAATGCCATCTGCTACATCCTCAGAAAGTTCAATGTCGATCTGGTTTTCTTGTGGTCTATTATCGTCCATAGTATCAATCATACAAAAAAAGCGGGACTAAATTGTTCATTTTGTCCCGCTTCAAATTTGAAATTTATCGTCTCAGTTAACTGTTGGTTGCACCAACTTCGCCAACTGTTTCTGATTCTTCTTCCTTGGAACTCATCAAGAGATCATACTCCTCACGCGATCCAACGATGATGTCTTCATAATCCCGAAGACCAGTACCGGCTGGGATCAAGTGACCAACGATTACGTTTTCTTTCAGGCCGAGCATCTCGTCAACCTTACCGGCAATCGCAGCCTCATTGAGCACCTTGGTAGTTTCCTGGAAGGAAGCAGCCGACATGAAGCTTTGTGTACCCAAGGACGCCTTGGTGATACCCATCAATAAAGGCTCCGACGTAGCCGGAACAGCGTCCCGTACTTCAACAGCCTTCATATCCTTACGCTTCAATACCGAATTCACATCGCGAAGTTTACGCAGACTAACAATCTGACCTGGTTTCAACTCGCCGGAATCACCGGCATCAGTAACTACCTTCTTGTCGTAAATCCAGTCGTTCTCTTCTTTGAATTCGATTTTATCGATTCCCTCACCTTCGAGGAATTTCGTATCTCCCGGATCAACGATGGTTACTTTTTGCATCATCTGACGTACGATTACCTCGATGTGCTTATCGTTGATCTTCACACCTTGAAGACGATATACCTCCTGAATTCCATTTACGATGTACTTGTGTACCGCACTTGGACCTTCAATAGCAAGGATATCTTTAGGTGTAATGGATCCATCAGACAACGGTGTACCCGCCTTGATGAAGTCATTATCCTGTACCAGAATGTGTTTGGAAAGTGATACCAGGTATTTTTTCTGAACACCTTCCTTGCTTTCGATGATGATCTCCCGGTTACCCCGTTTGATTGCACCATAGGAAACAACACCATCAATCTCCGCAACCACGGCTGGGTTGGATGGGTTACGTGCTTCGAACAATTCCGTTACACGAGGAAGACCACCCGTGATATCTCCTGTTTTACCAACAACCCGTGGGATCTTCGCGATGATGGTACCGGACTTGATTTTGTCCTTGTCATTTACCGCGATGTGAGCGCCCACCGGAAGGTTGAATTCCTTCAGAAGTTCACCTTTCTTATCGTAGAGCATGACAGCAGGAACCAGTTTTTTATCCCGGTTTTCAACGAGAACTTTTTCCTTAAATCCTGTTTGCTCGTCAATTTCATCCTTGTAGGTAATCCCTTCAATGATGTCCTTGAATTCGATCTTACCGTCCGAATCACTGATGATTACGGCGTTATATGGATCCCATGAACAGATCAGATCCTCTTTTTTCACCTTGGCTCCATCTTTCACATGAAGAACAGAACCGTAAGGAATATTCATGGTGTTGAGGATTTCCTTGGTTTTTGGATCGATTACACGAATCTCACCGGACCGACCAATAATCACCTCTTGCTTCTCACCGTCATCCGTTACCTTGTTAACCGTCTTGATCTCATCGAATTCAAGCGTACCGGTAACTTTCACGTGTAATTCCGATTCCGAAGCAATGTTCGAAGCCGTACCACCCACATGGAATGTTCGAAGCGTAAGCTGTGTACCAGGCTCTCCAATGGACTGTGCGGCAATTACACCAACAGCCTCACCTCGTTGAACCATTCGTCCGGATGCCAGGTTTCTACCGTAGCATCGGGCGCACACACCTCGTTTCGCCTCACAGGTCATCACGGAGCGGATTTCAATGCGATCGATACCAGCTTCTTCAATTCTTCGAGCAGTATCCTCGTTGATCTCCATACCGGCTTCAATCAGGATTTCACCAGATTCCGGATGTTCTACATCGTACAGACTGGTTCTACCTAGAATTCGATCGTAGAGGCTTTCAACGATTTCCTCGTTTTCCTTGAGTGCTGTGATTTCAATTCCACGAAGGGTATCACAATCCGCGATGGTCACCACCACGTCCTGTGCAACGTCGTGAAGTCGACGTGTAAGGTAACCCGCGTCAGCCGTTTTCAAGGCCGTATCCGCAAGACCCTTACGCGCACCGTGCGTAGAGATAAAGTATTCAAGGATGGACAGACCTTCACGGAAGTTGGAGAGGATCGGGTTTTCGATAATCTCACCGGTACCACCGTGTCCGGTTTTCTTCTGCGGCTTGGCCATCAGACCCCGCATACCACCCAACTGACGAATCTGCTCTTTAGAACCCCGGGCTCCGGAGTCAAGCATCATATAAATTGGGTTGAATCCTTGATCGTCTGTTGCCAGTTTCTTGATCAAGGCATCGGATACACGTGAGTTAATACGTGTCCAGATGTCGATCACCTGGTTGTAACGTTCGTTGTTCGTGATGAAACCGTTGTTGTAGTTCGACCAGATTTCGTCAACTTCCTCTTTCGCTGTGCTGATGAGGGCATCTTTTTCTTCCGGTTGAACAACGTCATTGATCGAGAACGACAATCCTCCACGGAAGGAGTACTGGAACCCAAGATCCTTGATGTTATCGAGGAATTCAGCGGTACGGGCAATCCCAACCTCCTTAACCAAATCACCAATGATGTTTCGCAATGATTTTTTGGTCAACAGGGTGTTCATGAAGCCCATTTCCTGCGGAATGAACTGATTGAAAATCACACGACCTACGGTGGTTTCCATCACCTTATTCACCAACTCTCCGTTTTCACGAACAGTGGTTTTGATGTTGATTATGGCATGGAGATCAGCGCGACCTTCATTGTGTGCAATCATCATTTCCTCTTCACTGTAGAAGGTAAGACCTTCTCCACGAACAGGTTTTTCTTCTGTGTGTTTACGAGCCTTGGTGAGGTAGTACAGACCAAGAACCATGTCCTGAGATGGAACGGCAATAGGTGCACCGTTAGCCGGGTTCAGGATGTTGTGTGGAGCCAGCATCAAAATCTGAGCTTCCAAAATAGCTGCGTTCCCAAGAGGTACGTGTACCGCCATCTGGTCCCCGTCAAAGTCGGCGTTAAAACCGGTACATACCAACGGGTGCAATCGGATAGCTTTACCTTCCACCAATTTTGGTTGGAAAGCCTGGATACCCAAACGGTGAAGCGTTGGGGCCCGGTTAAGCAGAACCGGATGTCCTTTCAAGATATTTTCCAAAATCTCCCAAATCACCGGGTCCTTGCGATCCACGATTTTTTTGGCGGATTTCACCGTTTTTACGATGCCTCGTTCAATGAGTTTTCGGATAATAAATGGCTTGAACAGCTCGCTAGCCATCCCCTTAGGAAGACCACACTCATGCAATTTGAGGGTTGGTCCAACCACGATAACGGAACGACCGGAGTAGTCAACCCGTTTACCGAGCAGGTTTTGACGGAAACGTCCTTGCTTTCCTTTCAGCATGTCGCTGAGGGATTTCAACGGACGGTTACCGCTGGCTTTAACCGCGTTTGCACGACGGGTGTTATCCAACAAGCTATCTACCGCTTCCTGAAGCATCCGTTTCTCGTTTCGAAGAATGACTTCCGGAGCTTTGATTTCCATCAGTCTCTTCAGACGATTGTTTCGGATGATTACCCGACGATAAAGATCATTCAGGTCACTGGTTGCAAAACGTCCACCATCCAAGGGTACGAGTGGGCGAAGTTCCGGTGGAATAACAGGAAGGATCTTCATGATCATCCATTCCGGACGATTTTCAAATCGACTGTTGGCATCCCGGAAGCTTTCGATCACCTTCAATCGCTTCAGGGCCTCTGCTTTACGTTGCTGAGAGGTCTCGTTGGCGGCTTGGTGACGAAGATCATACGAAAGTTGATCGAGGTCCAATCGCGCCAGCAAATCCCACAGAGCGTCAGCACCCATTTTGGCGATGAATTTATTCGGATCATTGTCTTCCAGGTACTGATTTTCCTTTGGAAGTGAATCCAGAATATCGAGGTATTCCTCTTCGGTGAGGAAGTCCAGGTAGTTAATCCCGTCTTCTTCCTTCACTCCGGATTGAATTACTACGTAACGTTCGTAGTAGATAATCATATCCAGCTTTTTGGATGGAAGACCCAGGAGGTAACCAATTTTATTAGGAAGTGAACGGAAGTACCAGATGTGGGCTACAGGAACCACCAATTCGATGTGTCCCATACGCTCACGACGTACTTTTTTCTCCGTAACTTCAACGCCACATCGGTCACAAACAATCCCCTTGTATCGGATGCGTTTGTATTTACCACAGTGACATTCATAGTCCTTAACCGGACCAAAAATTCGCTCACAGAACAATCCGCCCATCTCCGGCTTGTAGGACCGGTAGTTGATGGTCTCCGGCTTGATTACTTCACCGTGAGATCGCTGCAGAATAACTTCAGGCGACGATAGTCCAATCCGGATCGTTTTGAAGTTGCTCTTTACTTTTTGTTCTTTTTTATTGTAAGACATGTTTGTTTAAATCTGTTGTGGAACCTTCAAAAACTAACGGATCAATCGAACGTCATTTCAAGACCCAATCCGCGCAATTCGTGGAGCAATACGTTGAATGACTCGGGTAATCCCGGTTCAACACTGTTGTCTCCTTTAACAATTGCCTCATAGGTTTTCGCACGTCCAACGATGTCGTCTGACTTCACGGTCAGAATTTCACGAAGGATGTTTGACGCACCAAATGCTTCCAGTGCCCAAACCTCCATCTCACCAAAACGCTGACCACCAAACTGAGCTTTACCACCCAAAGGTTGTTGCGTGATGAGGGAGTATGGTCCAATACTTCTGGAGTGCATCTTGTCGTCAACCATGTGACCCAGTTTCAACATGTAGATAACACCTACCGTTGTTTTCTGATCAAAGCGTTCTCCGGTCAAACCATTGTACAGGTAAGTTGATCCCATCAACGGTACACCAGCCTTCTCAACGTATTCGTTGATGCTGGCCTCGCTTGCTCCGTCAAAGATTGGCGTGGCAAACTTGAGCCCGAGGTTCAAACCTGCCCAACCCAGAACCGTTTCATAGATCTGCCCGAGGTTCATCCGCGATGGTACCCCCAATGGGTTCAATACGATGTCCACTGGTGTTCCATCCGGCAAGAATGGCATATCGGCTTCCGGAACAATCTTGGCAACAATACCCTTGTTCCCGTGACGTCCTGCCATCTTATCACCCACTTTCAACTTTCGTTTCTTAGCGAGGTACACCTTGGCCAACTGAAGGATGCCGGTTGGGAGTTCATCTCCAACGCTGATCGCAAAGTGTTGACGTTTGTAATCGGTTGTGATGGTGTTAACGCGTTGCTTGTAATTATTCAGAATCTTGGCGATCTGCTTATTCTTCACTTCGTCGTTGGTCCAACCGTTGTACGACACACTGTTGAAGTCGATCTCAGAGAGATTCTTCTGGGTAAATTTGGTACCCTTAGGAATGATCTCTTCGAAGTAAACGTTGTTCACCCCTTGTGAGGTTCGTCCGTTCACCACCTTGAACAGTTTCTCAACGAGAGTCGTTTTCAGACGAGCCAGGTTCTTTTCGTGTTCGGCATCCAACTTGGCAATTTTCACCTTGTCGTCTGCTTTAACTGTCTTGTCTTTCTTAACGCGTGAGAAAAGCTTTTTGTCGATGATGATACCTTGTGTTGATGGAGGTGCCTTGAGGCTGGCATCCTTCACATCTCCGGCTTTATCACCGAAGATGGCACGCAGAAGTTTTTCTTCCGGTGATGGTTCAGACTCTCCTTTAGGAGTGATCTTTCCAATCAGGATATCGCCTTCATTCACCCGGGCACCGATACGGATCAAACCGTTCTCGTCCAGGTTCTTGGTAGCTTCCTCACTAACGTTTGGAATATCATTGGTCAACTCTTCTTCACCTCGTTTGGTATCCCGAACTTCCAGTTCGTACTCCACGATGTGAATAGAGGTGTAGTAATCGTCTTTAACAACCTTTTCAGAAATCACAATCGCGTCCTCAAAGTTGTATCCCTGCCATGGCATGAACGCCACCATCAGGTTACGACCCAGGGCCAATTCGCCGTTATCGGTTGCATAACCGTCACACAATACCTGACCTTTAGAAACTTTGTCGCCTTTTTTAACAATCGGGCGCAAGTTGATACAGGTATTCTGGTTGGTTCGCTGGAATTTAATCAGCGGATAGGATTTTGTTTCACCCGTAAATGAGGTGATTTGTTCGTCCTCTGACATTTCGTAGCGAACACGGATCTCATTAGCATCAACGTATTCAACCACACCCTCACCTTCTGCATTGATCAGGTTTCGTGAATCCTGAGCCACCTTGGCTTCCAAACCAGTACCTACGATAGGTGATTCCGGCCGAAGCAATGGAACGGCCTGACGCTGCATGTTAGATCCCATCAGTGCCCGGTTGGCATCATCGTGCTCCAGGAATGGAATCAGCGAAGCGGCGATCGAAACAATTTGATTCGGAGCTACGTCCATGTAATCCACCTCTTTCGGGTGAACAATTGGGAAGTCGCCTTCGTTACGCGCTTTGATATCATCCCGTTCAAACTTGCCGTCCTTACCAACAGGGGCGTTGGCTTGAGCAATGATTCGGGTATCTTCCTCTTCCGCGCTCAGGTAAACCACGCCATCCTTCACCTTACCTTCCTCTACCTTGCGGTAAGGCGTTTCGATGAAGCCCATGGAATTGATTTTCGCGTGAACACAGAGAGACGAAATCAGACCAATGTTTGGTCCTTCCGGTGTTTCAATGGTACACAATCGTCCGTAGTGCGTATAGTGAACGTCCCGAACCTCGAATCCGGCACGATCACGTGACAGACCTCCAGGTCCAAGTGCCGACATACGACGTTTGTGCGTAATCTCAGCCAACGGATTGGTTTGATCCATGAACTGAGAAAGCTGGTTGGTTCCGAAGAATGAGTTGATTACCGACGAAAGTGTCCGTGCATTAATCAAATCAGTTGGGGTGAACACCTCGTTGTCACGGATGTTCATACGCTCACGGATGGTTCGGGCCATACGGGCCAATCCCACTCCAAACTGAGCGTACAATTGCTCACCTACCGTTCGCACACGACGATTGGAAAGGTGGTCAATATCGTCCACATCCGTACGTGAGTTACTCAATTCAATGAGGTAACGAATGATGGAGATAATATCGTCATTGGTCAACACCTTCACATCTTCAGAAATCTCCAATTTGAGTTTCTTGTTGATTCGGTATCGGCCTACGTCTCCGAGGTCATATCGCTTGTCCGAGAAGAACAATCGGTCAATGATGCCCCGAGCTGTTTCTTCATCCGGTGGATCGGTATTACGAAGTTGACGGTAGATGTGCTCAACCGCTTCCTTACCACTGTTGGATGTATCTTTTTGCAGGGTATTGTGAATGATGGCAAAATCATTCTTGTTACCTTCCTCTTTGCTGAGGATGATGGTCTTAACCCCGGAATCTACGATTTCATTGATGTGATCTTCTTCGAGGATGGTATCCCGCTCAATGATCACTTCGTTTCGCTCAATAGAAACTACCTCACCGGTATCCTCATCCACGAAGTCTTCAATCCAGGATCGAAGAACACGTGCGGCGAGTTTACGTCCGATGGAGCGTTTGAGCGCTGCTTTGGAAACTTTAACTTCTTCAGCGAGGCCAAAGATGTCCAGAATGTCTTTATCGGTTTCATACCCGATGGAACGCAACAGGGTGGTAACCGGGAATTTCTTCTTCCGGTCGATGTACGCATACATCACGTTATTCACGTCTGTAGCAAATTCGATCCAGCTTCCTTTGAATGGGATAACCCGTGCTGAGTACAGTTTTGTACCGTTGGTGTGGTAAGACTGAGCAAAGAACACACCTGGTGAACGGTGAAGCTGAGAAACGATAACCCGTTCAGCACCATTAATGATGAAGGTACCTCGGGGAGTCATGTACGGGATGGTACCGAGGTACACGTCCTGTACAATGGTTTCGAAATCTTCGTGTTCGATATCGTTACACGACAATTTCAGTTTTGCCTTGAGGGGCACCGCATAGGTTAATCCTCGATCGATGCATTCCTCCATGGTGTAACGTGGCGGATCAACGAAGTAATCGAGGAATTCCAATACGAAGATGTTTCGCGTGTCAGTGATTGGAAAGTTCTCACTGAACACTTTATACAGACCTTCATTCGCGCGGTCTTCTGAGGAGGTTTCCAACTGGAAAAACTCCTGGAATGACTTCACCTGTACATCCAGAAAATCCGGGTAAGGGATGATCTCCGGGATGGAGGCAAAGTTCACTCTGCTATTGGTTGGTTGAACGGTTGACAAGGCAATAAAAATTTAGTTGGAATAAAAAGAAAATAGAAAACGCACAAAAACACAGATAGACCCACAGATTTCTCTGGGGTCTATTGTGTTAATATAGTGTCGTTTTACTTGATCTCAACTTCAGCTCCGGCTTCTTCAAGTTTTGCTTTCAAAGCATCCGCTTCATCTTTAGAAACGTTTTCCTTGACCTCTTTTGGAGCTGAATCTACGATCTCTTTGGCTTCTTTAAGTCCCAAACCAGTAAGGTCTTTAACTACCTTCACTACGTTGAGTTTAGAAGCACCGGCTGATTTCAATACAACCGTGAATTCTGTTTTTTCTTCGGCAGCAGCACCGGCGTCTCCGCCACCTGCAGCTGGACCGGCAACAGCAACAGCAGCAGCTGCTGGCTCAATACCATATTCGTCTTTCAGAATAGCAGCGAGTTCATTTACTTCCTTAACTGTAAGGTTAACAAGCTGTTCTGCGAATTCCTGTAAGTTTGCCATTTTTTTCTATTAAAGTTCTGTTAATGAATAGATTAATTTTCTTTTTCGGATAGTGTTTGAAGGATGCCAGCAAGGTTGGATCCACCGGAACGAAGGGCGGAAATAACGTTTTTGGCAGGAGATTGGAGCAATCCGATAATTTCTCCGATCAAATCCTCTTTTGACTTGTAGTTGATCAGGACTTCCAATTGGTCATCGCCGATGTATACACTACTGTCAAGGTAGGCGCCTTTTAGTATTGGCTTTTCACTCTTCTTGCGAAAGTCCTTAATGGCGATCGCGGGAGCCTTGGGGTTGGAAGCAAAAAGTAAGGCTGTTGTCCCTTTCAGAGTGTCGGTCAAATCACCCCAGTCCTTTTCGGCCCTCACTAATGCCTGACGGATTAAGGTGTTTTTGGCAACCTGCATCTTAACTCCATTTTTATGGAGCACTCGTCGCAGATCATTGTTCGAATTTGCTGTCAAATCCGAACTGTCTGTAACGTAGATAAATTCGTATGTGTTGAAGCTCTCTACGAGCTCATCAATCAATTGATCTTTTTCCTCTCTGGTCATAGCTGGAAATCTTAAATGCCTGCGATTGATTTAACGTCGACTTTAATCCCCGGACTCATGGTGCTGGAGAGAGTAATCGATTGAAAATAAGTTCCTTTAGCTGCGGATGGCTTCAAGCGGTGAAGGGTCATCACAAACTCAGTGGCGTTTTCCTTAATCTTATCCGGACTAAAAGAAACCTTACCAATAGAACTGTGGATGATACCTGTTTTGTCCACCTTGAAGTCGATCTTACCAGCTTTTACCTCTTCCACTGCCTTGGCTACGTCCATAGTAACGGTACCGGACTTAGGGTTAGGCATGAGGTTACGTGGTCCGAGGATTCGTCCCAGTTTACCAATTTTAGCCATAACGCTTGGCATGGTAATGATCACGTCAACGTCTACCCAACCACCGGAGATTTTTTCGATGTAATCATCGAGACCTACGTGATCGGCGCCAGCCGCCTTAGCTTCTTCTTCTTTGTCTGGAGTACACAAAACCAAAACGCGAACGTCTTTACCGGTTCCGTGTGGAAGACTTGCTACACCGCGGACCATCTGGTTTGCCTGACGTGGGTCAACGCCCAGTTTAACATCCAGATCCACGGAAGCATCGAATTTGGTGTAGGTGATTTCCTTCACCAGGTCTGCTGCTTCATCCAGGCTGTACAATTTCATCTTGTCAACCTTGGAAAGCGCATCCTTTCTTTTTTTAGATACTTTTCCCATGAAATATTTAACGATAAATTATTTATCTGCCGGAAACTGTCCGGTCACAGTAATACCCATACTTCGCGCAGTACCAGCAACCATTCGCATGGCTGATTCAACGGTAAATGCGTTCAAGTCAGGCATTTTTTCTTCTGCAATGGTTCTTACCTGATCCCAGGAAACTTTAGCCACCTTTTGGCGGTTTGGCTCTGATGATCCCTTCTTAACCTTTGTTGCTTCGAGCAGTTGAGACGCTACCGGTGGCGTTTTGATGATAAAATCAAACGACTTGTCCTGGTATACCGTAATAACAACCGGGAGTACTTTTCCCGCTTTGTCCTGGGTACGCGCGTTGAATTGCTTACAGAAGTCAACAATATTAACCCCTTTAGCACCCAATGCAGGACCAATTGGAGGAGCCGGATTTGCGGCACCACCTTTCACCTGAAGCTTCACATAACCTGTAATCTGCTTTGCCATCTTATTTCTCTTTTTCTACCTGTACGTAGTTCAATTCAAGTGGAGTTTTACGACCGAAGATTTTAACCATTACCTTCAGTTTTTTCTTCTCGTCGTTTACCTCTTCGATCACACCGTTAAATCCGGAGAATGGTCCGTCATTTACTTTAACCATCTCACCAACGATGAACGGTTCGATCATGCTTTCGCCCATTTCATTTGCCTCGTCAACCTGACCGAGTATTCGGTTCACTTCGCTTTGGCGCATAGGGGTGGGCACCCCTTCATCCCCGAGAAATCCAACCACACCATTAATACCTTTAATAGTAGGAAGTACTTCTCCTACCAGGTTGGCATTGATGAGGATATACCCCGGGTAATAACTCTTTTCACGGGATGTTTTCTTCCCGTTTTTAATTTCGTAGACCTTTTGGGTCGGGATTAGAATCTGGGGAACATAGTCCGTGAGTTTTTCAAAGGCCAGTTCAGATTCAATCATTGCCTTCACCTTCTTTTCCTGACCGGTGATGGCCCGAACTACATACCATTTAAAATCTCCTGTTGCCTGTTCCATAATTTCTCCTTTCGATTAGTCTGCTCAGCCGGTTATGCTCAGAGGAGCTTGTATAACAGGTTGAGGATATTGTCGAATCCCAAATCAATCAGGTAAATCGCCAAGGCAAAAATGATGGAGGCGATCAAAACGATGATGGTACTTTGCACCAAATCATCCCAGCTTGGCCAGGTTACTTTGTTCACCAGCTCATCAACTGTCACATTCCATATGTTTTTGATTCTCTCCATAGTGTGTCTTTGCTTTGGATATGTTCTTAGTAGGTCTCAGCAGGAGAGACAGGGATCGAACCTGCAACTTGCGGTTTTGGAGACCGCTGCTCTACCAATTGAACTACTCTCCTAAATGATACACAACCGCGGCATGCCATGGCACCCGCGGTTGCAGATCATTGTATATTATTAATCGAGAATCTCAGTTACCTGACCGGCACCAACAGTTCGACCACCTTCACGGATCGCAAACTTGAGACCTTTTTCCATGGCCACTGGGCTGATCAAATCAACTGTGATTGTCACGTTATCACCTGGCATAACCATTTCGGTTCCTTCAGGCAATTTGATTTCTCCTGTTACGTCAGTTGTACGCAGGTAGAACTGAGGACGGTATTTGTTGAAGAATGGAGTGTGACGTCCACCTTCTTCTTTGGACAATACGTAAACCTCAGCTTTGAACTTAGCGTGTGGAGTTACTGAACCTGGTTTCACGATAACCATACCACGACGGATATCGGTTTTCTCAATACCTCGGAGGAGGATACCGGCGTTGTCACCAGCCTCACCACGATCGAGAAGTTTACGGAACATCTCAACTCCTGTACATGTTGATGTGAGTTTTTCAGCACCCATACCAACGATTTCAACTGGCTCACCAACTTTGATAACACCACGCTCGATACGACCGGTAGCAACCGTTCCACGACCTGTGATAGAGAATACGTCCTCTACAGGCATCAAGAAAGGCTGATCAACCAACCGTGGAGGAAGTGGAATCCAGTTGTCAACAGCTTCCATCAATTCGTTGATGGTGTTAACCCACTTTTCTTCGCCGTTCAATCCACCCAAAGCAGATCCACGGATGATTGGAGTGTTGTCTGCGTCGAAATCATAGAAATCAAGCAGTTCGCGGATTTCCATTTCAACGAGTTCCAACAGTTCCTCATCATCAACCATGTCAACTTTGTTCATGAAGATAACCAAACGAGGTACACCAACCTGACGAGCGAGAAGGATGTGTTCTTTCGTCTGTGGCATTGGACCGTCTGTAGCAGCAACCACGAGGATCGCGCCGTCCATCTGAGCAGCTCCCGTTACCATGTTCTTCACATAGTCGGCGTGACCTGGACAGTCAACGTGTGCATAGTGACGGTTTACGGTTTGGTATTCTACGTGAGCCGTGTTGATTGTGATACCACGTTCTTTCTCCTCTGGAGCAGAGTCAATCGTGTCAAAATCTTTTTTCTCAGCGAGACCGGAATTCGCCAAAACGGTTGTAATGGCAGCGGTCAAGGTAGTTTTACCGTGGTCAACGTGACCAATCGTTCCGATGTTTACGTGAGGTTTGGAACGATCAAATGTTTCTTTAGCCATGACGTGTAATAAATTACTTTTTTACTTTTTGTTTCTCTTTTGAGGATGGTTTTGTACGGTTTGTTTTAGCGTTTGTGACAACCCTAGAGCCAATGATGGGAATTGAACCCACGACCTCTTCCTTACCAAGGAAACGCTCTACCCCTGAGCTACATCGGCTTGCTCACCGAAAGCCCCGGCATTGCCAGGTATCGGCTATCAGAGCGGGAGACGAGGCTCGAACCCGCGACCTACAGCTTGGAAGGCTGTCGCTCTACCAACTGAGCTACTCCCGCATTTGAATGCGCCTAAACAATGCCCTCCAGTCATCCTCTTAAACTTTTGGGCGTGTCAAATAACGTACGTGGGGAGAGTAGGATTCGAACCTACGTAGCCGAAGCAACGGATTTACAGTCCGTCCCATTTGACCGCTCTGGTATCTCCCCGGAATTAAGAGCCACCTGTCGGACTCGAACCAACGACCGGCTGATTACAAATCAGCTGCTCTACCAGCTGAGCTAAGGTGGCTTATTCCTGTTTTTCACCGGAATCCGAAGACTCCGAACATACCCTAACAACCTCCCTCGATTTTTTAGGGTTGGCAAAAGTACATTTTTTTTGAAACGCAATCAAAAACGGAGGAAAAATATTTTGAAGTTTTTTGAGGTTTTTTCAAATGCCTCTCCTCCCTGTCAGATCAACGGATTGCGCGAATTAAGCTATTGATGGAATCAGGCAGTTAAACGCAGCCTTTCCTTATACTTCTTCAATTGAATTTTCAAGGCATCAACAGCTAGGTCAGTAGCCGCTTCAAAACTCTGTGAAGTCTGCGTTTTGAAGATACTTTGATTCTGTACATTCAATTTCACTTCAATGGTCTTGTTTATCTTCTGGTGATTATTTTCCACCTTCAGAAAAACCTGCGAGTCAATGATGGCATCATAGAGGTGCTCCAACTTGGATAATTTCTTTTGAATATAGTCCTTCAGTTTCTGATCGGCTTTGAAGTGAATGGATTGAATTTGTACGTTCATTTGGTCATGATTTAGGGTGTAACTTATGTATCTCTTTCAACTTTTCAATGTCATTGTGCGCGTAAATCTGAGTAGCTGCCAGACTGGAATGTCCCAGCAATTCTTTGATGGCGTTAATGTCCGCTCCACGCTGCAATAGATGCGTGGCAAAAGAATGTCTCAATACGTGCGGGCTTTTCTTACCGACCGCCGACCCAGCGCTCAATGCTGTTCTTACTGTTTGGTAGACCCACTTCTCTTTTAATGGCTTACCACTTCCAAATATAAAAAAGTAATCGGTATTCTCAACGAGCATCTGCCGTTTCTGTCGATAGAAATCAAGCAACTCCGCGAGTTCAGCGGTCATCGGAATGATCCGCTCCTTATTCCCCTTTCCCAGAACTTTCAACTGCCTCTTGTCCATGCGCACATTGACATCTTGCAGACCAATGAGCTCCGCTCGTCTTAGTCCACATTGATACAACACAGACAGCACACAAAAGATTAGAAGCTCGTCGTATTCAAAGGGTCGGTAATCGATGTTCAACAAATCCTCCATTTCAGATTCCCGAACGAATTGGGGTATGCGACCCGGCACCTTCAGATTTCGAATGCCGGAAATTGGGTTGGAAGTCACAAGATCCTCGCGCCTCATCCAGGTGTAGAATTGCTTGATGGCGCTAATCTTCCGATTAATGCTTCGGGGACTCAGTCCATCGGCCGATAATTCACCAATCCAGGCACGCCCTTGCCGAGTGGTTACCAAAGAAAAATCTGTGAGGGAAAATTCAGCACGCAAAAATGCCCCGAACTGCTGAAGATCGTTGTGATAAGCTTGTAAGGTATGGGGAGATCGGTTCTTATGAACCGCCAAAAAATCTATGTATTTATTTATGATATCCAAGGTGACCGGGCACCTTGCAATATACAGATTTCATCCGATGGATGGAAGAGAATTAGGAGTTCTGTTGCTGTTGCTGCTTGTAGATCGCTTTGATCTTTTGCATGCGGTTTCGAACAGATGGTTTCGTGAATTGTTGACGATCGCGAAGTTCCCGCAAAACACCGGTACGCTCAAATTTTTTCTTGAAGCGTTTCAGTGCTTTTTCAACTGATTCATTCTCTTTTACATTTACGATCAACATAGACGTTTTGCTTAAAGGGCTGCAAATATCGAATTAATGAATTACATGAGCAAGCCCATCCGGGCTAAACACACATATTTTTTTTAGGACTTAATCTTTGAGGATTTGTCGGCTAATCACAAGCTTCTGAATCTCAGAAGTTCCTTCTCCAATGGTACACAACTTGGCATCCCGATAGAATTTCTCCGCGGGGAAATCTTTGGTATACCCATATCCCCCGAATATCTGAACCGCATCGTTTCCGTTTTGTACGGCAATTTCTGACGTATAGTATTTGGCCATGGCCGATTCCTTGGTCATTGGCTTACCTTCATTCTTCATTACCGCGGCCTGCGTAGTTAATAACTCAGCGCATTCTACCTTGGTGGCCATATCGGCCAGTTTAAAACCGATGGCCTGAAACTCCGCAATTGGTTTTCCAAATTGCTCGCGTTCCTGAGCGTACTTCAAAGCCGATTCATACGCTCCCTTGGCAATACCCAAAGCGAGGGAAGCAATGCTGATTCTTCCTCCATCCAAAACCTTCATGGCCTGGATAAATCCTTCGCCCTCCTTACCTAACATCTGGCTTTCGTGAACGCGACAATTATCGAAGAACAAACAGGCCGTTTCCGAAGCCCGCATGCCCAGCTTATTCTCTTTCTTTCCACCGGAAAAACCGGGTGTACCCTTTTCGATGATAAAGGCCGACATGCCATGTGAATCACCTTTTTCACCGGTCCGAACAATCACCACAGCCACGTCTCCGCTGATGGCATGCGTGATAAAGTTCTTGGAACCATTGATCACATAATATTCTCCATCGCGCTTTGCGGTGGTGAGCATGCCTCCGGCATCCGAGCCGGTAGCTGTTTCGGTGAGTCCCCAGGCACCCAGGAATTCGCCGGTTGCCAACTTGGGTAAATACTTCTTTTTCTGGTCATCATTCCCAAAAGCGAGAATGTGGCCGGTACACAGTGAATTGTGTGCTGCCATGGACAACCCAATGCTTCCACAAACTTTGGAAAGCTCCACAATGGCTGTCATGTATTCGAGGTAACCAAATCCGGATCCGCCGTATTCCTCCGGCACCAGCACACCCATCAATCCCAACTCTCCCAACTCGCGGAACAAGTCAACCGGAAAGTGCTGAGCCTCGTCCCATTCCATTAGGTTAGGCTGAATCCGACGGCGGGCAAATTCGCTCACCATATCGGCTATCATTTTCTGATTTTCTGTTTGCGCAAAATCCATCGATCAGTTCAATTTTTAAAAAGTTCAGCGAAAATAGCCATCTGAAATGACGTGACTTTTCATTTTCGGCAAATTCTTGTTCATCACCGTTTAAAGAGGTACCTGCCGTCTTCATTTACCGTGATGTTGGGGTATTCTCCGAATTCCTCGAAGTACTGGTAGCACGTTCGAATGTTGCCCCAAAATCGCACAATGGATTTGTCGGCTGTGCGCTCACTCAATGCCCTGTAGTTGGCATAATTCAAGCGCGCCGGGAAGAGGTGAACGGCAATGGACGTCTGACCCTTGGATCGAGCCAATACAGCCGCTACATATAATTCCTTGATTTTGTCGTCCGAAATGGGAATGCAGCCAATGGTTTGACAACCTCCATGTATGTAAATCAAATCACCATAATCACCCTTTTTACCCAAAATACTGTCCGAGGCATTGGGGTAATTAATCTTGAGTGAAAGATGAAAATCACTGGATGGATTAAACTCAGAAATGGTGTAGAATCCCTCCGGAATCTGGAAGTCGCCCTGCTGACGTTTCGGGCCTAGTGCCCCCACTGAACTGCAAAATGGATACGACCGAATATTGACCCAGGTGGTCTTGCCCTTAGTTCGTGCCCACAATTCCAGCGTTTCTTCCATTTTAAAACCGCGTATATAGATTTCAAAATTTTCTTTGTCTACTCCCTTCAGGGCCAATTGAGTTTTAAAATCAACCTCCTTTTCTTCAAAGGCATTTTTCACCCGTTCGTATTTCCGCTGTTGGGTTCTAAAGTCGTCCGAAATCAACTGAAGTGGAAAAAGAACAGTGAGTAGAAAAAGGATAAATGAGCGTGGGTTCATCGTTCGCGGTTACCAGCTTATGATTGCAAAATTAGACTTGTCTCATTCAGAAACGCACCACCTGTCGGTGGTATTTCCATCGGGTCGGGGATTTTTACGCTAAAACAACCCGAGGGAGTTTCCATACTGTTCTACATTTGCAGCCAATGAAAGAAGGCCGGTTGATTTTGGTTCCGACGCCCATCGGAAATTTGCGGGACATCACCCTCCGAGCCATCGATATACTCACGTCTTGTGATTTGGTTTTGGCGGAGGATACCCGTCATACCCGATCCCTACTTTCACATCTTGAGCTCACTAAAAACATTGAGTCGCTTCATCAAAATAATGAGCATCAGCGCGTTGAACAATTAGCCCTTCGCATTCAGAATGACGGATTGGTGGTTGCCTATTGCACGGACGCCGGCACACCGGGAATATCCGATCCGGGCTACCTATTGGTGCGAGCTTGTTTGGATCATCAAATCTTCGTTGAATGCCTGCCGGGTGCAACGGCCTTCGTACCGGCTTTAGTGGTCTCCGGACTGCCGTCGGATCGCTTTGTGTTTGAAGGATTTCTGCCCCACAAAAAAGGTCGAAAAACGCGGATGGAACGCATTGCTTCAGAGCAACGAACGTCCATCCTGTATGAGAGCACCCATCGCATTCTCAAATTGCTGGACGAAATCGAACTGATCTGTGGATCTGATCGGGAAATATCCGTTTCAAGAGAACTAACGAAACTTCATGAAACACACTATCGTGGTTCGGTTTCGGAGGTTAAAGAACAATTGAAGAATGATGTCACCAAGGGCGAGTTTGTAGTACTGATCAAGGGAACAGAATGACCATCAACAGCCGTACCATGCGATGGATACTCGTTTTCCTCGTCCCTTTGTTGGGATGGTTGGCCTGGCCGCCCATGCTCTTCTCCCCCTTATTGTTTTTTCTGTTTGTACCGATCTTGATGTTGGACTACCAGCATGAGTCAAAGGGTAAAACTGGTATTTTCTTCGTACAGCTTTACATCGCCTTGTTGCTGTTCAATACGGCTACTACCTGGTGGGTGTGGAATGCCTCACCGGGCGGTTCTATTTTCATGCTATTGGCCAATTCCCTTTTGATGACCCTACCGGTCATGGGATATCGGTTTACCCGTCAGGTTCTGGGAATTTCCCGTGCCCTGCTGGTATTGCCGATGTATTGGCTTTCCTATGAATTTTTGCATCACCGATGGGATTTGGCGTATCCCTGGCTCACCTTGGGCAACGCCTTTGCCGCCACGCCGGATGCTGTTCAATGGTACGAATTCACTGGTGTTCTAGGCGGATCACTTTGGATATGGGGTGGCAACCTCTTCATTTTCCAACTCTTGCGTTCGGGTAATCTCAAGTATAGCCGATTGGTATTTGGGTGGCTGATCATTCCCATCATCGCGTCTGTATGGCTAAAGAATCGATCCTTACCGGAAGAACAATCCGTTAACCTGGTGGTGATTCAACCCAATATCGATCCCTATAACGATAAATTTCAAGCCCATCTTCAGGTGGAACATGTACGGCAGTTTCTGAGGATGGCGGATTCGTTGTGCACCGACTCCTCGGATCTCATTGTTCTACCGGAAACGGCCATCGTTGAATACCTGGATGAAGATGAAATCAACGATTTCACCAGCATTCATCTGATGCGTGAATTTTGTGGAGAACACCCCGGAACTTCCATTTTAACGGGCGCCTCTACTTACCGATGGTATCGGGAGGGCGAAACGCCCAGCGTAACAGCACGACAGGTGGAAAACGTCGGTAGATTTTACGATTCGTACAACACGGCCTTGTTGATTGATTCCAATGGGGTTCAACATATTTATCACAAATCCCGCCTGGTTCCCGGTGTAGAACGAATGCCTTATCCGGGCTTCTTCCAACTTCTTACACCATTGGCCATTGATATGGGTGGAATCAGCGGAAGTCTGGGTTCAGATGATCAGGCTACTAATTTTGAGGTACCCGTAAGGGATAGTGCCAGACTGGTGGCGGCTCCATTAATCTGTTACGAAAGCATTTTTGGAGAGTATGTGGGAGACTTTGTACGAACCCATTCCAATTTACTCTTCGTGATTACCAATGACGGTTGGTGGGGAAATACACCCGGTTATCGGCAACACATGCATTACGCCCGGTTGAGAGCCATTGAATACCGGCGCTTTGTGGTTCGAAGTGCCAACACCGGTGTGAGTTGTGTGATTGACCCATTTGGTGGGATTGATCAGCCAACGAACTGGTGGGAACCCGCGGCATTTCACGCCCGGTGCAACTTGATTTCAAAATCGACCTACTATGCACGCAATGGCGATTACCTGGGAAGAATTGCCGTGTTTCTGAGCCTTTTCTTCTTTTTAAGTGTTTTGGTTAAACGTCGGCTCTCCGTATCATGATTGACGTTCAAAACAGGGGTTTACTAGCGTACCAGCAAGCCTGGGATCTGCAAAAGAATGTGGTGGCTCAGCGCATTGCGGGAACCATTGCCGATCAATTAATTCTATGCGAACATCCTCATGTGTATACGTTTGGCAAAAGCGCGGATCGATCCAATCTTCTGATTTCACCAGACTTCCTGGAGGCTATTGGTGCACAATCGTTTGAGATTGAACGAGGAGGCGACATCACCTATCACGGACCGGGGCAGTTAGTTGGGTATCCCATTTTAAACCTGCACCTCAGGCAGATGGGTGTTAAGAAATACGTGGATTTATTAGAAGACAGCATTATTCAAACCGTGGCACAATTTGGCATTGAAGCCACGCGAATTGACGGATTAACCGGAATCTGGATTGATGATGTCATTCCCAGAAAAATAGCGGCTATTGGAATCAAGATATCCCGGGGAGTCACGATGCACGGCTTCGCCTTGAATGTTGGTACGGATTTAAGCTACTACAACCACATCGTTCCGTGCGGCATTACCGATAAGGGCGTTACATCCATGGCAAAAGAAACGGGAGGTATTCTTGGTGTTGACGAGGTAATACCCACATACATTCAATGCTTTTCGGCGGTGTTTGAGGGTATATCAGCTTGATTTCCTCGCCACAATAAACATGTTCCCCTTCTCCTCTGATTCCACCAGTTCTCCCGGGTTTTTGGCATAGCCGATGCAATGCATTTTCACCAATTCAAATCCATTCTCGGCCAAAAGATTGAGCGCTTCCTCCCGGGTGAAATAGTGAACAAAGGCAATTTCCTGTAATCCGGTTTTGCGATAAAACACATCACCCCGCTCGTATCCTTGCTGATCCAGGTGGCTGTTTTCATATCGCTCCATCGCCCTGGGGCCCCATTCATTCACATTTCGAAGGCTAAACAAATCCAGGAAGAATAATCCGCCCGGTTTCAGGTATCGATAAACCCTTTGAACAGCCGCCATTCGTGTCTCGCGATTCGCCAAATGTCCAAAGGCATATAAAAAGGTTATGGCATCCAGTGGCTCAACATCTATCTCCGCCCCGTGAACCCAATCCTGGTTGTGCACATCGATGCCCCGATCAGTGGCTATGGCGCACATTTCATCGCTGATATCCACGCCATGAATGGTGTACGGTTGCTTCGACATTTCTCGAATCGATAAGGCCCTTCGTCCGGTGCCTACGGCGATATCCAACACATCATTCACTTTGGGAAGTGACCCAAGATATTCGGCCACCAACTGATCAACCTGTGAAACATATCGCTGCCTTGAAGGTTGATTGAAGTCGGAGAAATCATAGCGATGGGCCTGCTCCGAAAAATAGGCTCCGTTCATCTCTCGTATCCGGTTGGGTTCGGGTTTTGGTATCACGTTTACCATCACATGCGATTTAGCCGAATTCCATTCGGCAAACGATGTGAACTGAAATGCCTTTTCTGAAACCTCCTTAAAGTGACCAGGTGTGGTATTCCAACTTGCGGTTTGGGCTTGATCACTGAGCTCACCGATGGAACCGGAGTCCAGATCAAACAGTTTCATACCGTCAAAAGACTCAATAGCCGGATAGTAAAAATGGAGGGAAACTGCTCGTTTGTTCGTTGGATTTTGAAGTTTGTGAATCACCCCATCGGGTTCCGGGATGAGTCCGCCTTTGACATACCTGGTACTATTTTTTTCGATCAGTTGATCTTCGCGATGTTGGAAAAAGATGTTGTCCAGATCTCCTTCCAGAATCCACACATATCCAAACAGTCCTTCGTGCAGATGAACGGCACTTCCTACACCGGCCGGCCAATGGATCAAGACACATTCAAAGGGTTCCAGGGTGAGGATCGTTCGGCCATAATCTCCAGGGCTTTGAGGATCAGTTAGCCAATTTTCATAATCGATATCCGATTGATCCAATCCATCAATAAACTCCTTTAACGACTTAAACGTTACAGGTCCTTTCCACGATGCTATCTTGTGCTTAATCTCTTCCACGTGCCCCAAATTAGCGAACTAAATTAGGGATCGAATCAACGTTCGTTGTTAATTCTTCTGCACGATTACCTTATGAGTTGTTGAAGTCCCTCCAAATTCAAGGACCAACGTATAGAATCCAGGGGGTACATTAGAAAGAGGAATACGGTCCTTCTCCAACACGCCATACAATACCTCGATTCCCATGCTGTTCAACAACGAGTATCGGTAAGGAAGATGAGGGTTATGGGCAACAATGTGTAGAATATCCGAAGCCGGAACAGGAACCACTTGAATGCGTGGTTTCGACTGCTCAGCAATCCGGATGATGCCCAGCAAATGAGATTGTCCATCGAAATCGGCCTGGGTGAGTTTATACCATTGCTCGCTGGTATACGCATGATGGTCTATGTAACGGTACGTGGTGATATCGGTTGAAAAACCAGCAGCCGGGATCGTATCAAGAGGTAACCAATTCCCACCATTCGTTAATTTCCATACCTCGAAATAATCACTATTGAGTTCTGATGCTGTTGACCAGTTGAGCTGAATGGTCTGTTGTTCACGGCTTCCTGAAAAGGATATTAATTCCACCGGCAGAGCACCGCACGAAAACGTGTTTGAAAGGGCATTTGCCATCTTGGTCCACCCGGCTTGATCATTCCGGAGTGAGAACTTCTCCTGTTCAATGTGTAGAAACCGGCCGGTAGTGGATGATGCCGATGAATTACACGGATTCCCGCTGCCGTTTATCAACCGACCCTGTGTATTGGTGAAGCCCACATTATCGGTCCAGTTGGTATCAATGTGCGCAATCTTGAACGTGAGCACATTGTCTTCAGCATACAGATAATTCGCTAACGAAGAAATGTAATCCACCGTGGGCGTATCCCTGGTTCCGTTGCTGAGGATGACATATGGATCACCTGCCCCCATGGTAAAGCCGTGCAATTGAATAAAATAGGAGTTTGAATACCGATTGAACAGCGTATCCGTAGTTGTTTGGAAGGTGCTGTTTACCACGTGTGGCTGATCCGAAATGCGGAACGCCGTGCTTCCGCCGCAAACTGTGGTGGTTCCGGCACAGGTGCTGAAGGAAGCATTATTACATCGATGGGTGCCGGAAATACAGAACACGTAGGATTCTGTTTCCCTAAAAACGTATGCACCTTGTTGTCCCGTTCTGAAATCGTAACCCGGGTGAGGCGATTGGATCACCAAAGGCCTGCAGTACGATGGATTGAAGGCCACACTTCCCCAATAATTGCTTCCCGTATTTTCCAACAGATAATATGTGGCATCCGGCGAGGTGGTAGTATCTAAGAACTCCACGATTCGATAATCCAAGAGGGCGGCGCTATCGGCTGCTTCAGAATAGGAGCCATCGGCCATAAGGGCGATAATTCTCCCCCACGTTGCGAGGGAATCTGCCGAAGGTGTTTTGTAATCATTACCTGAGGTTCCCGGTAGATTGGACACATAGGTATTTATGTAATCCACAAAATCACCTGTGTCTGGAACCACTTGTGCCAGGAGCCGTACATTTAGCCCTATAAGCACCAATATGGCTGCCGCTGATCGCATGTCGCAAAAGTAATCAACATCAACCCAGAGAAATTTAATTTTTACCGTTGTAAGATCGACCTTTGCAGCGGAAATAAAGGCGTGCTGTCTTTCTTTCAGGCAAGGGGATCTGAAACGTGCCACTCTCAGATCAAATTGCTTAGCTATATTTATATCGTCAACCTTCATCAAAAGCAAACGGAACCTTGAAGGCCGGGAAGAATATTCATTATCTGCAATCAGAGCTCGAACAGAAGATTCAGGAAGACCTGAGTATCTTCCACTTTATTGAGGCATCCGCGTTGGATGGACTTTGGTATTGGGACATTGAAAACCCGGATGAAGAGTGGATGAACGCCCGATTTTGGGAAACTCTTGGGTTTGATCCATCTCAAATGCCCCATAAGGCATCAGCCTGGCAAACGTTGATTGACCCGGATGATCTTCGACTTTCCCTGGACAACTTCAATAAACACTGTGCTGACCCGAACCACCCTTATGACCAGATCGTACGCTATCAGCATGCACTGGGTCATACGGTTTACATCCGTTGCACCGGCATGGCGATTCGGGACGACTCAGGTCACCCCATCCGTATGCTGGGGGCACATATTGATATTACTCAACTCAAGGTTACTCAGAATCTTCTTCAGGATCGGGTGGCCTTATTGGACCAGGCCAACAAACTGGCTAAGACCGGAACGTGGAATCTGGACATTGCTACCTCAACGGTTACGCTGGGCAAAATGGCCAGTCGGATTCTAAATTTAAAACAGGATTATGCCTATGATTTCGATGATATTATGGGCATTCTTTATGGCGTGCATAAAGACAAAATGCATGCTACCCTGGACCGTTTAAAAGCCTCACCCTCCACATTCGATGATGAATTCAACGTAAGCATCGGCTCCGATCAGCATCTGTGGATACGGGTCATTGGTACGTCGGTTTTTGAAGATGGTACCTGTACTCACATACACGGGGTTTTGCAAAATATTGACGAACAGGTGCGCACCGTTCGTCAGCTTGCGCATCAGGAACAACTCTTCCGTAAAACCTTTGAAAATGCTTCCATTGGAATGGCCCTGGTGGGTTTGGATGGCAGCTGGATGCGGGTGAATCAGAGCATTTGTAGAATGGTTGGGTATACTGAAGATGAACTGATGGCCCTTACCTTTCAGGACATTACTCATCCTGAAGATCTGGATAATGATCTGAGTTTGCTTCAGGAAACCCTGGATGGTGTGCGGGACTCCTATGTCATGGAGAAGCGCTATTATCACAAAAAGGGACACCTGGTATGGGTGCTCTTATCCGTTGCCATTGTTCGAGACGATCGGGGAAATCCCCTCCATTTTATTTCTCAGATTACCGATGTTTCGAAATCCAAACGCAATGAACTGGAACTTCGTAAGAGTCTGGGCCGATTAGAGAGCATCTACCAGAACAACACCCAAATTGCCATGATTGAGTTGGACCCTATGGGACTTATTGTCTCCTTTAATGAGGGTGCCGAAAACTTGCTTGGTTACCAGCGCAAGGCTGTGATGGGCAAAACGTTCAAGGATTTATTCATGCTGGAGGAAGAGCTCAATGAACGCATCGACCTCTCCGAAAAATCATACAATCGAGGAGCATTTTGCGTGGTCATTGATTCCGTTCACGAGCATGGTTTTGATCGGCACGAATGGAAGTTCAGGCAAAAAGATGGTTCATATTTACCCGTCCAAATGACGGTCACTCCCATGTGGGATGAAAACGACTCCATTTATCAATACCTCGCAGCCATTACCGACATTTCAAAGATTCATGAGGCTCAGGTGGAGGTAGAAACGTTACTTAATGTGACCACTGCCCAGAATGATCGGCTGCGAAATTTCACCCACATTGTTTCTCACAACCTCAGGTCACATACAGGCAACCTACAGATGCTGCTTGATCTGTTGTCGTTGGAAGACTCCAGTCTGGCCAACCATGAAATTTTCCCCATGTTACAGGAAGCTGCACAAGGCCTTCACAACACGGTGGAACACCTGAATGATGTGATCAATGTCCACTCCATTCAAGGTGAGACCATGGTTTCCATTGATCTAAATGGACTGGTAGACAACGTATTAACGGGTATCAAGGCCATGATGGCAAACGCAGGTGCTCACGTTAAAATAGACATCCCCAAAGGGTTGATGGTAAAAGGGATTCCGGCGTATTTGGATAGTGTGGTCTTGAACCTCATAACAAACAGTATTAAATATCGCAGCCCTAAAAGACCCTGTGAGATTCAGGTATCTGCCAGACCAAAGAAGGATATGGTAGTTTTAACGATTTCTGATAACGGTTTGGGGATGAATCTTCCTGCGATTGGTGACAAAATCTTTGGTTTGTATCAAACGTTCCACAAGCATAGTGATGCCCGGGGAGTTGGATTGTTCCTTGTTAAAAATCAGGTAGAATCGATGGGTGGACGCATTGAGTTAAAAAGCAAACCTGATGAGGGTACATCGTTTCATGTATTTTTAAGGTCAAGTGGATGAAAGAGGAAGCGTGGATAATAGACGATAACAATACCTATGTTTTTGGTGCCAAAAGATTCATTGAGTTAGTGAATGGATGTAAAAAAGTGAACGTGTTCTCGGAAGCACCACGAGCCACAAAGCAGCTCAAGAAACGTATCCAAAACAAGGAGCAGTTACCCGATGTAATCTTACTTGACATCAATATGCCCGTGGTTCAAGGTTGGTTTTTTCTGGATGCCATTCAGGACCTGCTGTCGGATGAGATGAAACGGAATGTGAGAATCTATGTGGTGACGTCGTCCATTTCTGAGTTGGATCGCTTGAAAGCCCTCTCCTATCCTATCGTTCGGGAGTTTGTGAACAAGCCTTTGAATCTCGAGAAGATCCGATCCATCATGGCGGCCTAAAGAGCCGATAAACCATCGGCCAATTCGTTCAATTGACGGGTTATTTCTTCGGTAACCAGCTCATCTGAAAGCATATTCCGATGCAAAGCTTGAGCCGCCTGGGCCATGCCGCTATATCCATACACATTTAAGGTCCCACTCAATTTATGAAGAAGTTGAGTCACAGAACTTTTATCATCGGGATAGGTCATCCGTCGGATTTGTTCCACCATTCGCCTTAATTCGTCTCGGAATACCACGTTGTCTAAGGCAAATCTGGGATAGGGTCTGGACCTTCCGGAGGTTGTTAAAATTTCCGGGGGTTTGGAACTCCCGTTATTGGCAAAGTCATCCTGTGTAGAAAAGTAAAAAAGTTGGGTCAGGATTAGTTCGTTAAGCGGTTTTTCTACGAACAGCCTGCAGCCATTCAGTTGCAGCATGTTGTATCCGGCTTCACTGATGCCAGCGGTCATCGGGATAATCCTTTGAAGTACGTCGGCCTTACCATCCAATCGCTTAAATAATTCTTCCGCACCGCCGTCGGGCATCATGATATCCGTCAAGATAAGATTAAAGAATGGCCCGTTGCTGATGCTGTCCTCCGCGGCATCAACACTGGAAACCGTTTCAACGGAAACTTCCGGCAGAATATGATGGATTAATTTGGTGTAGATGGTGTTGGTGAGCTTGTTGTCATCAACCACCAACCAGGAATTAGGCACATTTCCCTCCATGTAAGCGAAGTTCGG
This sequence comes from Flavobacteriales bacterium, assembly GCA_020635355.1. Classification (GTDB taxonomy): domain Bacteria; phylum Bacteroidota; class Bacteroidia; order NS11-12g; family UBA9320; genus WGNA01. Next base: position 68,512 of record JACJZW010000002.1, on the reverse strand, counting down.
GAATTTACTCGGGTGTCCGTAGTGTTTTAGTAAATACCTGTATCTGTGCACTTTACAACCGACAATGTCTTACTTAGCGGCATTCCCGAACTTTGCGTATGCCGCTTTCGATTGCTTTGGTTGACGACAGCAAGTCGTTTTTATCCTACATGGAACAAGGAATGCACCACCTCCAAAATGAAACAGGTGGAGAAGCGCTGAGCATTCAAAAGTATGCATCCGGAGAGCAGTTCATCAAAGCCATTCCTTCAGAATCGTTTGATGTGGTTCTGCTTGATCACGACCTACCAGGCATAGACGGCGTTCAGGTTTTGAACATCGTGCGGAATTTTGATCACCACCTTCCGGTTGGATTTGTGGTGGACCAAATCAAGAAGCCGGTACAAGATACCATTTCCAACAAACAGGCCCAATTTGTCTTGGAGAAGAACGAGTCCATTCTGACCGATCTTCTTTCTCATTTGACCCGCATCAATGAAGAGAAACTATTGGCAAAACGTCTTGCCGAACTCCAGACTAAAGAGCGCATTTATCGTTACTGGATGATCGGCTTAAGTATCACTATTCTGGCCGTGATTGTGGCACTTCTGATGATACTGTAGATCCATTTTCGTTTGCAGTTGTAAAGCTGAACTGATCAAAATGAAACAGGGAATACATCATCACAACATTCCCAATACCCAATAGCATATACGGGTTTTCAGGCATTTCCGCTTTAAAAAGTAGTGTGGCAAAAACGACGCAACATTCCAACCCGAGGAGGTACCACATCATCACAGGATAGTTGATATAGGTCAGCACCAAAATCAGCGTTAGCCCTAAAAGTATCGGTTCGATGTATGAGCCCAATGAGTCACTATTGCCTTGGTCACCCATAAAGGTCGCCACAATGGAGAGGATCATCCCGAAAACCAATATGAATTTAAACCACAAATTTTTATTTGACAGCGAAAAGATCCGCTGCCGTTGATGGGTCTCATCGGTGAGCGTGATCTCATTGTCTTGTTCCGGTTTTCGTTGATAAAACAGCGAAATCAACCACGCTGTAAAATGGAGCAAGGGAAGATGAAGGAGCAGGTAAACCAATCTCGGTTTTTTGCCATATCCGTTTTGATACGACACAATGAGATTTCTCAAGACAAGGGATGCGCCTAATATGGCCAGAATAGTGAATACTACGATCAACAACCCTCCACTCCTCTCGCTGTAAAACATCAGTAATCCCGACGAATTAGGCGTTAGCAAAGAGCCAAATATCACCACAAAGAGGGTGAATCGAAGCGGCCAGAAAAGTAAGGACCAAACGAGCTTATCGGGCTGATTCCATATCCATGGATTCAGTAAATTCCTGGTATGGTTATTATCCAAACTCAACTTGTCTAGAACCAGAAACAGCAGTCCTCCGGAAAGAAGGGGATAGCATCCGGAATAAAGCACTAACAGAAAATCTATCCTTCGGTAGCCTCCATCGTCATGAGGTAATTCCATGGCAAATGGATCAAATGCATTCATGAATAATTCCCCGAATAATTCTTCGTAGAATGTATGATACAGGGTATAACTTAAACCCACTAAAATAACCGGTACTACCGCGATCCAAACCCAACCACCATTCGTTTTTGTATTCCAACCAAAAACCAGGAAAGTCGCAAATAACAAGATCATATCTTCATAACCTACCACCCCAGGTTTCAGACCATCAGGTAAGAATTGAAGCGCGGAGGTCATGGTGGCAATACCTAGTGGAATGAGTGGTTTAAAGCCAAATTCATCTTTAAAAAAGAACCAAATACCCACCCAAAGGGATGTGAGTTTTAAAAACTGATCAATGGCATAAATCAATTTAACCCGCATGGGTCTTGGCCCCTGATAATCAAAGGTTGTCCAATCATAATACAGTATCATGAAATGAAAGATGGCGAGGAGAATACCCGCTCCGGCGAGAAAAAGGAGGAGGTGTTTAAACGCTTTGGAATGAAGATATGTCATCGAAGTCTAGTTGGTTTGGACTGGTTGGTCAGGTTCCCATTCTCAAAATTACTGATATGGACCAATCCCGGTTTTTTGCCTGGTTTGAACGTGCCGAATTGATGATCAATATTCAACATCTGAGCCCCATGGGCGGTGGCCCAGGTGAGCAACCTCTCCAGCGGGATGTGCGAGAATCGGGTGTGGATGGTTTTGACCTCCTCCAAAATGGAAAGCTGCCAGTTGGATGCAATGCTATCGGTCCCCAAAGTCATAACGGCATTGTTCTCCACAAATACATCATAGTTCGGGAGGTTATTCTCAATGTACAAGTTGGCATTTGGGTTACTGCACCAGTACACTTCTTCGAACCAACGTTTGGCCAATTGGATATCATCCTGTTCTGAAAAGGTGTTATGGACCAAAAGGGTCTTACCTTTTGGGGACATGTTATGGATCACCCCCGGAAGCGACTTCGTACCGGTGGATTGAAACGCGCTGGTATCAATCCCCCATTGATCAAAAAAGAGCTGAAATGACCCGGACTTCGTCATAAAAAACTCGTTCTCAGCCCAGGTCTCCTGATTGTGCATACTGGTAATAGGATTATGGCCATCATTAAAAGTTGAAATCAACCGAAATAACTCCGGCGACACAGTGTATGGTGCATGAGGCGCCAGTGATCCGGACAGGTTACGGTTTCCCAGCTCTGCCATCAAGTCCGTGCCAACTTTCAGCGTGTTTTCAGCCTCTCTGGGATCCAGATGAAAGATCTCCACAAAGGTGTGGTAGTAGATATCGCTTTCCTGTTTGCGGTTAAAGGTATCCGAGGTGTTTGAGATGTCGCCAACGGCCACAATGCCATTCTCCCTCATTTCACGATCACACGCCCGGATAGCCTCTTCAATTACCTCTGTCGGAGCGGCTCGTTTGGCCAAAACACCTTTGATAAAGGGAATCAGTCCGGTATGCTCGTCCAACATCCCGCGCATGTGACTCAGTTCCAGATGGCAATGCGTGTTTATAAACCCCGGGCAGAGTATTCCGTCTAATTCCTGAACGTCATCAGACGTCACATCATCTGAACGGAGAATCGCATGAATGGTTCCATCGGACTCAACAGAAAGAATACTTCCCTCAGGACAGTATCCCTTTCCATCGTGCAGTTGTTTTGGTTTGTAATAGTGCATCAAATCAGTTTTTATTAATCCACCAGGAAGAGCGCGATGATTTGCCTACGGCGATGTAACCTCCATCCCGGGTTGGAATGACCTTGTTATAAGATTCGCCTGGCAGCATACTAACATCGGTTGAGCTCTCTGAATTTGCGACAAGTTCGAATAACGAAAACCCCATACTATCAAGGGCATCTCCAATAATTACTTGATTTCCCATCCGCTCGACAATTCCCTTTCCATGTGTGTGTTTTTTGACCTTCCACGTCCGTTCTTTGCTAAGGATACCCTCGGTATCCATATGAAAATAAAGGAGGTCCGAATGATGTTTTTGCTCATCAAATAAATCCAGGTCACCAACCATCTCATAGCCTGATTGCACTGGTTTGATTTGGTTTACCAGATATCCGAACGGGAAGCTCAACACCTTTTTAACCTGTTGATGGTTCATATCAAACCGGATGAGGTATCGTCCAAATGTATCACAAGCCGAAAAGTAGTGATCCACACTATCTCCTTTGATCCTGTAATCGTAATTGGCAATCTTGTACGATCGCATGGATGATCTCAAGCAACCGTAGGTAAAGATTAAGACCTCATTTCGGAAGGTATCCTCTTGAACCAACCAAACTCCGGAATTGTGAAGTTGAAGATCCTGAATGGTTGGGAATAGGTTGAACGTAACATGTTTTAAATCATTGGAGATAGTGATTTGCCTGAATGTATCGTGCGCTGTGTTAAAATAACTAAGTCCACGAGCTGTTTCAATGAGTTTATCCGGGTGAAGCGAATGATGAAGGATGGAATTATAAACGGTGTCAAACAACACGTTTAACGACTTATCAATTTCCTGTACACGCAAAAAGCTGTCGCGATATCCATAAAGGATTAATCTCCCATCTTTCAATTGTGTAACGTACTGCAATCTGGATTTGTCGACAAACTTCCTGGTCTTCTTATTGAAACCATCGTGCCCTGTGCTCCTTGAATTAAGAAGTTCTCCATTGGCCGAGATATGAGCAACAGCGCTTGACCAGGTGAGCGAATCAGTGTGTACGAAGTACTGACCCGTTACGATATACCCCTGCGAATCCGGCAACTGAACAACGTCCTTGGCGATGTTATTATCGCCTCCTAAAACGTGGAGTTGCCAAGAGCTGGGAGGTACTGTTTCTTCTTGAGAACAGGCATGGGTGAGAATCATCAGCATCGATCCTAAAGCAATCAGGCCAGACTTCAGTACGCTCAGATTCATGTTTCCGATTTTGAATGGCCAAAGTACAAAAGTTCGCCTCGGTATCTGCCAAATACACGTGACATTCCACAAACAATTGAGAACGTGTCAATAGGTTATATTTGATCACCCCGATTGAAATGAACCTAAAACGATCATGGCTCACCTTCTTGTTGTTGACCATCAGTCAACTGGTGCTTGCTCAGGAATTCAGATGGTTGAAAGGGTATAACAGCGTTTATGGAAACGCCCGCGCAGAGGATGTAGCGTGCAACGAATACGGCATGACATCCTTTCTGGTAAACATCAACAGCCCCAAACAAACCGATACCATTGACTTTGGTAACTTCCACATTCCCACCACGTTTTCTGATTTCAATTCGTTTGTGGTCACGGTAGACCTCAATGACTCGGTTGTGTCGGCCTACTTCCTTGGCAATGGCTTTGCGTCCAATATTGCCTATGATTCCACGGGTGACATGTACATTATTGGGCGGGTGATGAGCTCCAAAACTTACGTCCTGCAGGATACGATTTACAAGGCCGACTGTGAGACCTGGACATTAAAACTGAAGCCCAATGGTCAGAAAGCCTGGATGCGGCCCATGGGATCGGGTGTGGTTCGTCCGGAAAATATTAAGTTGATTAACCAGCGATTATATGCCATTGTTACCGCAGTGGACACGTTTGTTTTGGGCGACAGTGCCTATTACTTCAATTACTTTTTGGGGTCATCGGTTATAGCGGAATTAAATCCGGCTACCGGCGTTCCCATTTGGTCCAGGTGTTACCACGTGAACGACAACATCTCGGCTACCGGCGTCCCTAAATCGTTTCGGTTGCGGGATGTTACCCGAATTGGAAACGACCTGTATGTGTGTGGTGATCACAATCAAGTGGGGCCTCCCAGCATTAAAATTATCGGTGGCGACACCATCATTGGACCCGGAGGTTTTATCCTTAAAACCGACCTATACGGAAATTATAAAAAGAACTTTTCCTTCCACCACTATTCGCACAGTTATAAGGATCTCTTTCAACAGGAGATCGCAACTGACGGGGAGTTTCTGTATGTAATTGGCAACGTTGGTGACACGATGGTCTGGGGCAACAAGGTGTATCCACCTAATTTTGAATCCGACACCTTCCCCCCTCAAAACAACATCTTCGTTGGGTCTATCGATCCTTCCAATATGACGTCGCGTTGGGTGTTCCTTCCTAAGGTTGGAAAAACATACATCAAGGTGGCGAACTGGGCCGGAGGCATCACCACATCCGGCGGGTACATTTATGCCTGTGCTACGGCAGCCTGCGATATGACCGTGGGTTCTGTTAGGATTAATCCAACCAGTTCCTCCAAGGCCCCCCTTATTTTCAAACTCGATTTTCTCGGGCAGGTGCTTTGGGCTACTTCTGGTACCAGCTACTATCAGAACTACGGTTTTGTTGAAGACATCACCGCCCATAACCGATCGGTCTATTGTACGGGAAGTTTCAGCAGCGATACCATCATTTTTGGCAATTTGATGGAACTCAATCCCAATCCGGGGACCAATGCGGCATTAATCACGCGCCTGACGGATTATCGAATCATTCGTGGCTTTGTGCGTTCGGGACCGTATTGCGCGGGCGACAGTATTGTGATTCCCGTTGATGCTCAAGGAGTGTTTGACTCCACTAACTATTTTGTGGCGGAGTTGAGCGATGAATTTGGAAATTTCAACGGCAAGGAAGTGGAGCTCGTGCGCATCAAAGCTCGTGATGTTGATACCTTGCTGGGAATTCTTCCTGAAACGAAGGTCAATTCCTCCGGCGATTACCGAATTCGGGTGTACAGCACCGCACCGTTTGTTCAAAGCTACTATGTGCGTGACTCGCTGCGTTTGCTGATTTATTCAAGAGATACAGCGTATGTGGGCGATCCTGAAATCATTTGTCCGGGTGATTCCATTCAAATAGAAACCACCGGTGGAACCAGTTGGGCCTGGTCACCCAATTACCACCTATCCGACTCCACTGCCCGAAATCCTTGGGTATGGCCTACGACCGACACCAGCTACCAAATCATCATCAGTGATTCCAGCGGTTGCGGACAACCGGATACCGCGGTTAAAGTTATCCGAACCTATAAACCCATTCAAGCTCAGGTTGTTCCCTACGACACCACAATTTGTATTGGTGACGATGTCCATTTCAAATCCAAATTCATATCCGGCGATACCGCCACCACGCATTGGTCATGGCATCGACGAATTACGCCAACATTCTGGTCCACCATTGAGGTTGACTCCTTGGGCTCATTAGCTGAACTTCAAGAGACCATTCCCTCGTTCATCAAGGACTCGGCGGTTTTCCACCTCCGATATCGCGACCAGTGTTCGGCACATAATGATACAGCTATCCTGGTGGTGCGCATAGACCAATCCATTCCCGATGTTCAGTTAACACCTCTGGACTCCTCGGTTTGTCCGGGCAGTCTCACCCTACTTAAGGCCTTTTCAGATCAACCGGATTCACGATTTACCTGGCGCACCAAAACGGCTGTGTTGAGAACCATTTCCAAGGCGGAAAACGATTCGCTTCCGGTGACAATGCCGTTATCATCCATAAATGATTCACTGATTATTCTGAACGTAAACAACGGATGTTCATCCCGTGAATTTGTGGATACCGTGCGGTTGCGATTAAAATCCCCACTTCAGATTTTGGGCTTGAATGACACCACGATTTGTACCGATGTCCCACTATTTTTAAAAGGGTTGGGAACAGGAGGCGATTCCAACTCATACACCTGGCAATGGACCGAGTTATCCGGTAGCCTGTCGGATGCGGATACCTTTAGCCTTACACCTACAACCTCCACCCAGGTGGTGGTTCGGTTATCCGATGCGTGTATGCCGGACGCCGATAGCATCACGCTTCAAATTGATGTGAACCCAGCCTTGCAGTCCCGTATTTTACTGGGCAACTGGTTATTGACGGATACCACTGTATGTGATCCTTCCGCATTTGCACTTCGTGCCGATGTGGCTGGCGGAAATCAAACTACCTTGAGTTATCAGTGGTCATTGGACGGAACATCAATTGGATCCTTGGATACCGTACATCTGTCAACTGCCGATTTTCCTGGTGAATTTGATCCATCCGCTCTTCTTAAACTTCACATTGACGATGGCTGCTCCCGTTACCCTGATTCCGTTGAAGTCATGATTTCCTTGCCGGAAGAATTCAACCTATTGGCCACGGACGATGATACCCTGTGCTATGACGACGTTCTGGACATCATCGCAAAACCTACGGGAGGTGTACAACCGTATCGCTATGAATGGACGGTGAATACAACACCAATTGGCACCGACAGTGTGCACCAACTTATTCATCCGCAAAATCAAACACCCTCATCCGAAACGTATGTATTGAGTTTATCGGACGCGTGTCTTATCACTAAGCAGGATTCCTTTATAATCACTTACCTGGCTCCTTTAACAGGATTCATTGACGTGAACGACACCTGTGTAGACGCATCCTTTCAGCTAACCGGCATCCCTTCGGGTGGTAAACAACCATACGCCTATTCCTGGGAGAAGGATGGAAGTCAACGAAGCGAACTATCTGCTATCCTATTGGATTCCGTTCAGCAGGAAACACATTACCAACTCACCCTAATGGATGGTTGCATGGATGCCATCAACCCGGTGAGAACGATGTATCCGAAACCACGCATCACCGCTCAGATTAGTCCGCTTGCCGGATGTGAGCCATTGAATGTTGAGTTTGTCTTTTCCAATGTTGTCCAGCAACCTACCAGCTACTCGTTGGCAACTGGAGCAGGAAACAGTCTGACCACCGATTCTGCCCTAAACGTTACCTACGGCACCGGGAAATTTGATCCGGTTGTTACGGCAACAAGCGTGGCTGGCTGTACACAAACTCTTGACTTGAATTCCATCCGGGTTTACCCCAAACCCAAGGCTGATTTCACCTGGGATCCACTCAGGCCCACACCGGAGCTGGAAACCGTCTGGGTGCGAAACACAAGTGTGGATGGTCCAACCTCGATCTGGTTTGTAAACGACAACCCAGTGGCTCGCTCCAAGGAGTTTCAACTGGATGTTCGGGATACCGGAACACGCTACATTAAACTCATTGTGTATTCCATCTATGGATGTACCGATACCCTCATTAAGGTGATGGAAGTTGTTCCACAATTCAATGTCTTCGTCCCCACGGCCTTTACTCCAAATGGCGATGGGCTGAATGATGAATTCCTCCCCATCATTACCGGAACTAATGGCTTTGCCTTTCAGGTGTACAACCGATGGGGTGAAATGGTACATGACGGCGATGATCAGCATCCCTGGAAGGCCACGAATGCCACAACAGGAATCTACGTTTATCAGATTCAAATGATTGCTCAAACCGGTGAGGTCCGTTTTGCCAAGGGCACCGTTCTCCTTACCCGGTAAAATTTGCTTCCGCTTGTCAACTCAAATAGAACATGACATCTTCGTGGTGAAATAGTCCGTCATTTTTTCGCACCTTGTACGTGCGTATGACCGATGGGTTAAGAGGAGTCTTAACCGTTAGCCCTATGAATGATCTTCCCTCAAACCGACTGTTCCGAACCATTCATCTGACGATGTTGATCTGGTTGATGTTGTTCATCGGTAAAACCTACGCTAGTTCACCTACCTACGATTACTTCGTCTCCATCAAACAGGATGTTGCCAATCCGCTCAACGCACTGGAGGGGGTAAAAAAATCGGCACAAATCACGGAAGTCAAAAAAGCATTCAAACTGAATGATGTGCGCTTGACATCGATTCTAAAAGTCACGAGCACACTTCCACCAGCCCGCTTCATCCCCTTGATAAACCAGCTGTCTTTTGTGGATTATGCAGAACAAATCCCGATTTACCAGACGTTCTACACTCCAAACGATCTTCATTCCAATCAATGGAATTTGAAAAAAATAGATGCGGAAGGAGCCTGGAATCACAATCGGGATGCCTCCAAAATTGTGGTGGCGGTGGTAGACGATGCCCTCCTGCTGAGCCATCCGGACCTCAGTCCTAATCTTTGGGTAAATACCGGGGAGGTAGTGAATGGTGTAGATGATGATGGCAACGGTTATGTGGACGACATCAACGGATTTGATGTGGCTGATTGGGATGCCGATCCCAACCCACCATCAAAAGCAACCTCTTCTGTTTTTTCCCACGGAACACATTGTGCCGGGATCATTTCTGCCCGAACCGATAACAATGTGGGCATTGCATCCATTGGTTGTAATGCCAAACTCATGGCGGTAAAAACTGCTCAAGATAACACTGACGGCCGATCCCTTCAAGCAGCGTACGAAGGTGTGGAGTACGCCATCATCAATCATGCGGATGTTATTTCCATGTCGTGGGGTGGTGGAAGTCAATCCATTACCTATCAAAAGTTATTCAATGTGGCACACGATGCCGGCATTGTTCTGGTAGCAGCTGCCGGAAACAGTAATGTTGGAAGCCCGATGTTTCCCGCGGGATATAATCACATCATCAGTGTGGCCGCCAGTAACGGCAGTGATTTGAAAGCATCTTTCAGCAACTACGGCTCCACCATTGACGTAACCGCACCGGGAGTAAATATCTGGAGTACGGTGTGCGGCAGCAGTCAATACGGCAATATGAGCGGGACCTCCATGGCCTGTCCTTTGGTATCCGGACTTTGCGCCCTGATGCTGGCCAACTCACCCGGAATCGCACCAGATAGTGTGGAGCATTGCCTAAAGTCAACAGCCGATGACATAGATGCAGCCAATCCCAACTATGTGGGGAAATTAGGCGCCGGTAGGATTAATGCTGAACAAGCACTCAATTGTGTTAAAGGCATCCTCAATCCCGGATTTGATATCAGTCAATCCACTGCTTGTCCGGGTCAGGAAGTTCAGTTCTTTTCGGATCTGATAGGAGCCCCAGGTGTCACCTTTCAATGGAGTTTTCCCGGGGGCTCACCTGCCACATCCACCTCGTCTTCACCCAAAGTTAAGTATGTGTCCGAAGGGTATTACGGTGCCAGCCTTAAAGTCTCGAACGGTGTGCGAACAGATGAACTGAAGCTGGACTCCATTCTACTCATTGAAATACCAACGGCGCATATTTCCGGGAACTTTGATATTGTATCCGGGATGACGGCCTACCCATTAATTGAATTCACGGGAACCATTCCGTTCTCCATTTCATACACTGATCAAAAAACGACCAAATCCATTTCGGGTATCACCACCCGACGTTATTTCCTTCCGATATCTCCAACCGACACCACCACCTATACCCTAACTGCGTTCAATGACGCCAATTGCACCGGCCCCTATTCCGGCCAGGCCACCGTGTCCATCCGCCCTCCGGATTCAACATGCATTCGGGATGAATACTCCGTTGCCTTTGCGCAGCCTGAAGAAATCATCATCCTGGATGTAGCCATTGATCAAGCCGGAAACATATTCACCTGTGGTAAGATCGACAACGGATCTGGAACCATGACAGCCTATTTGATGAAGGTCGATAAAAATGGGCAGCAACAGTTTTCCCGATCCTACTCCAATATCCCCAACTTTGAACAAATTCTGATTGAAGCGTCCAGTCAAGATCTGCTGATAGAAGGCCGGGGGAATGAGAATATTACCTTTACCCGGGTGGCCAATGACGGAACCCTCCGATGGTCGCGGGTGTATGACTTCGCGCATGATCGGTTTGCGTACCGTTTTGTGGAATCCACCAACAATACCTACATCCTCGCTGGCACCACGTATGCCACCAATTTAGGTGATGACGATGCCTTCTTGTTGAAACTCAAAGGCTCAGATGGTTCTATTGTATGGCAACGGCGGTATCACAGTGGTGATGATCAAATGTCTTTTGTGGTGAGTAATGGCAAAGGCGGACTCTTCCTCTCCGGAAATGATGCGAAAGGCCACGGGTGCATGGCCGAGTTTGACCAGGACGGCAATTTTATCCGATACTTCTATGCCAACAACGTAGCCCATTGTCGCTATCCTTCCAGGGTAGACGGAGACCTGGTTTCCTTGTCAATGATCGGCTCCGGTGTAGTAGCCCTGGGTGTAAGCCGATGGGATGTATCGGGCACCGGACCTGCTACCAACAAATGGAATTTGCGATTGAATCTGTCTTCCCCGGAATTTAACAACCAGATTTTTTGCAGCCCGTATAGCGGGAATATCTACATATCCTACATCAACAATAACGACAAGAAACCCAACCTCGTTTTGCTCACCAAGGAGGGCAAGGTTCAGGAAGCTGTGATTTCCGATTTTTCAGAACGATTTAAAGCAGCCTTCAGCGACACCATGGTGGTGTTCGCAGGTGTGCGGCAGAACGGTGGGAATTATGAGGTGGTGATCATCCGCCGAAGAGATCGGGCGGGAATGGCCTCGTGTATTTTCACTAAGAAATCCTTCAGTACATCCACCTGGACCTCTGGTGTTACCGGAGGATCCTTGACCGAACGAACCATTTCATTCTCCAATACGGCTTTAAATCCAACCACGTCCGGTGTGTCAGTTGAAGCCAGTTGTTTATGTGGAGCGGCCACCATTGAGTCCACGAAATCCGGCATTTGTTTGGGGGATAGCCTCACGCTCACCGGCACAAATGCCGCACGCTATTCCTGGGTTTATGCCGATGGCATGAATCCCAACGATCTGGAAAAGGCCGCTATCAAGGTGAGTCCGAAATCCACCACCACCTACAAACTGCTCACGTTCACGTGCGAATGTCCGTCCGACACCTTGAGGTACACAGTTAACGTTGAAAATCCTCCGGGCGACTTCCTGCCGGATGAACGCCTCATCTGCAAAGGCGACACCACCCGGTTAACGGCACCCAAGGGATTCGCATCCTATGATTGGTGGGACAGTTACCGGATGATTGCAGTAAGTGATAGTGTGGTGGATGTATATCCTGACAAAGACTATCGGTATCACGCCCGGATTGGTTCCGTCTCCGGTTGCTCCAGCACCGATTCGGTCTTGATTCGCATTGATCCATGTTGCCTGCCGGAACCGGAACTTGAAATGACTTCCACCTTGGTGTGTTTAGGGGATGATGTTCAGGTCACCAACAAATCTAAACAAGACCCCACAGCCACGTATAGTTGGACCATGCCTGGAGGTGTGCCTTCGTCCTTCACCGGCTATCAACCCGGAACCATTCAATACCCTCAGGCAGGAGATTATACCATTCGGTTAATCATTGAGTCGCCTTGCGGACGCGATACGGCCATGATCGAATTCAGTATTGTTCAGCTCAATATCGATGCGGGGAACGATACCTTTATTTGTCCGGGCGACTCCATTCAAATTGGGACATCACCTGTTACCGGATTTCAATATCGTTGGACTCCGGCCGCTTCGCTCAATAACGATTCCATCGCCAACCCCATCGCCAAAATCACATCGGCCACCCGATTCCATCTAACCGTGACCGACGATGTAACGGGGTGCTCCGAATCCGACTCATTCTTCGTAGATGTAAAGCCACCGGCGGAGTTTGGTCTACCGGCCGATACCATAGTGTGCGTTCAGGATCCAACGATCATTCGAGCTAAGAATCCGGATTATGTGTATGAATGGATGGATGGATCCAGCGGAACAGACTATACTCTCAAGGGTGAAGATGTGGTATGGGTAACCGGCACCAAGGGAACCTGTTCTGCTACGGATTCTGTGTGGCTGACGTATCAAGATGTGCCACTTCATGAATTTCCATCTGACACAACCTTCTGCAGAGATTGGTCCATCACCTTAACCGGAGCCGTTCCGGGGTATCGGTATCTATGGACTCCACCGGTACTTGAGGCTCGCGCCCTCACCATTTCTGACGAAGGGCTTTATTATGTTACCATTATAAATGACTGCGGAACAACCACTGATTCTGTGGTGGTAACCGAACGGGATTGTGGATGTTATCCGTCTGTACCCAATGCCTTCACACCCAATTTAGATGGCTTGAATGAGGCATTTGGTCCGTCCTTGAATTGTGCGCTGAGCCTGTATGAATTCTCCATCTACAACCGTTGGGGACAATGTATTTTCCAATCCAATTCGCTCTCAGATAAATGGGACGCCACCTATAAGGACGTGCCTGTTCCTGTGGGCAATTACTTTTGGATACTGACCTACAAATCACCTGACGCCGTTCTACGGAATACCGTTCGAATGCGCGGTGTGGTCACGGTTTTGCGCTGATCAGGATAAAACAACAGCAACCACCTGGCACAAAAAACCAAGGGTGAAGAGAATGGCTCCAACAACCAAGGCTAATCGCCTTGACTCGTTGTTATGGATGAGTCGTTGAACAAGCGGTTCAGCAAGGACAGCAGATGCCCATCGTTGTGTGCGTTTTGAAAATCCGATCAGATAAACAATCACAACAACGCTTATTCCCAGAATCCAAATCATGGTATACATCGGGTTGGTAGAAGCTCCCTCGCGAGCGGCTTTTAAACCAGTCATAGTCCCGTAGATGGCCATGGCAATACCAAAAATTGCTGCACCACCGGCAATTAATAAGGTTGGTAACGCACTGATCATTCGGGTCATTCCTTTTTCGAACCGCCTGAGTGCATCGGTGCCTAATAGTTCAGGGGCGGCGAACCAAAAGGCTAAAAACTGGAGTACCAGACCCACAAGATTAATCCACTTCATCACCCTCTATTAAAGAAGTCATCGGCCACCTTTCGTGCGGCCATCAGCGGATGCACCTCTCCCATCTCCACCGGCTTTTCCATTTCTGATGCTTGATTTTTTACGTGTTCGGAGGTCCGAATTCGTCTGAGAAGTTCCTGTTCCAAATGATATTGGAACCAACGCTGATTTTGTCGGCTTCGGTTCGCCTGCCAATCCCCATTCTGTTGCTGACCATCCTCAAAACGCACCATTGTTTGCCAGAGCTTTTCGAGTCCTTCTCCAGTCACGGACGAAACACGTTGAACGTCGATTTTCCAATTGGGCCGTTGAGGGTGTATAAATCCAACTGCCTGCGCATAAAATCCAGCGGTTTCTTTTGCATTTGACTCCAATGATCCATCGGATTTATTGACCACAATGACGTCAGCCATTTCCATGATGCCTCGTTTGATGCCTTGTAAATCGTCTCCGGAGCCCGGCTGAATTAACAAGAGGAACAGGTCCACCATATCGTAGACCGCGATTTCACTTTGACCAACCCCTACGGTTTCAATAAGGATCACATCAAAACCGGCGGCTTCGCAAAGTAGGATGCTTTCACGTGTTCCTGCCGCTACCCCACCAAGATCTCCCCCACTTGGACTGGGACGTACAAAGGCATGTTCGCTGGAAGCCAGGTCCGCCATTCGGGTTTTATCTCCCAAAATACTACCCCCTGTTAAGGTACTGGATGGATCAATAGCTAAGACCGCCACCCGCTTGTTGTGCTGTTGAATGAGGTAGTGACCAAAGGCATTAATAAAGGTACTCTTACCTACTCCGGGAGAACCGGTAATACCTATTCGGATGGAGTTCCCGGAGGTGTTCAAGCATCGATTTAACAACTCCCCTGCCGAGGCTATGTGCTTGTCCGATTTACTCTCAATAAGGGTGATGGATCGCGACAAGGCGGAACGATCACCGCTGATTAAATCCTGATAAAGTTGGTCAATAGTTGGATTGCTCATAACACGGCGTGACCGGTTACAAAATAGATGAAGAGTCCCAACAGGTCATTACTGGTGGTTATAAACGGCCCCGTTGCCAGGGCGGGATCGATTTTAAAAATATCCAACACCAACGGGATCAAGGCACCCATCAGCGAAGCAAAAATGATGGCTGAGAACAGGGAGATGCATACTACAATAGTGATTTCATACCCCACCTTGGAGACCAAGCCGTATAACAAGGCAATGGCTGAACACACCAATGCATTGATCAGGGCTACCATAAATTCCTTTCCCAACCGCGGCAGGATGCTGCCACCCATCACGGTATTGTTGGCCAAACCCTGAACAACAATGGAACTGGATTGAACACCGGCATTTCCTCCCATGGCCATAACCAGCGGCATAAAAAACGCCAGACTCACGTTTCGGGCAATTTCTTCCTCAAATCCACCAATCACTATGGAACTCATCACCCCACCAAACAGTCCGATAATCAGCCACGGTAATCGGGCCCGGGAGAGTACCCAAACCTTATCGCCCACCTCAACATTCTCCGAGATACCGGATAGCATCTGGTAATCCTTGTCGGCTTCTTCCCGAACAAAATCCATCACGTCATCAAACGTAATCCGCCCGATGAGTCGGTTTAGAGCATCCACCACCGGTATGGCAACCAGATCGTATTTCGTCATCTTGCTGGCCACTTCTTCACCAGAAGTATAGGCATTTACGGAAACCACATTACTCTCGAATATCTCCGAAATCTTGGTTGAGGCCTTGGCCAATACGATTTGCTTTAACGATACAATACCCAGAAGGATGTCGTTGTCGTCTACCACATATACCGTAAAAACCTTGCTCACTTCCTCGGCTTGTTGGCGAATTTCCTCGGTACATTGGCGTACATCCCAGTTGATATTCACTTTGATGAGCTCACTGGCCATCAAACCGCCCGCAGCATCATCGGGATACCGCATCATCGATGTTAAGAGGAGGGAATGTTCCCGATCATCAATGCTGGCAATCACCTCACCGGCTTGCTCCGGATCCAGCTCGCTCAGCAGATCCACTGCATCGTCACTCTCCATGTGCTGGAGAAATTCCTTGGCAATCTGATCGCTACTAAAACTCTGCAGATAGGATTCCCGTACATCCGGTTCCAATTCCGCCAAAACATTTACGCGCTTTTCATCATCCAGCAAGGAGGTCACATAGAGGGCTTCCTCCAGTTCAAATGACTCAAATAATTCAGCTATATCCGCCGCATGAAGACGATCCAGAACTGAGGCCAATTCCGTTTCGCGTTGTTCCCGAACCTGAGCCAGGATCTCTTCTGAAAATTCCTTGGTGATGTGAAAATTTTCCATCTATCAGCTCTTTCGGGCGCGTATGACTTTGGTTAGTTCAATGAACTGTTCAACCGTGAGATTTTCTGCCCGCAATTTAAGCAAATGAGCATGTTCGGGTGGGAAACCATCCGGGTTAAATTTAGATAAAGCATTTCTCAGTGTTTTGCGTCGTTGCTGAAATGCCGTCTTCACCACATCCCGAAAGAGGAGTGCATCAGTATTGAACGGACGATGATGCCGGGTGGCCAATATCACTGCTGATTGAACTTTGGGAGGTGGATTGAAGGCTCCTGGAGGAATCTTAAAGCACACCTTGACATCGTACCAGGCCTGGGTGAGAACCGATGTGATTCCATATAGTTTGGTGTTGGGCCCGGATTCTAAACGCCGGGCTACTTCCAATTGAAACATGCCGGCAAATACCGGTACCCGATCCAGATGGTCCAGAATTTTGAAGACAATCTGACTCGAAATATTGTACGGGAAGTTGCCAATCACACCAAAGGCATCGGAATACAATTCGCTCAAATCCAATTGTAAGAAATCACCTTCCAGCACATCCATTTCCGGATGATTTATATGGAGGTAGTGAACTGATTCGGTATCAATTTCTACCGCTTTGAACGGGACCTTCCTCGACAGCAATTCCCGACTCAATACTCCGGTACCAGGACCAATCTCAATCCAGGGCAAGTCAGGAAAATCCAATGCCAAATCAGCCGTTCGCGCGGCTACCGAAAGATCGGTGAGGAAATGTTGTCCTAAATGTTTTTTGGGTCTGACCATTAATCTTCCAATTCCTCCATGCCACAAATCTGATCAATCGTTGCGAAAAACAGGGCTTCGTTATCCACTTGAAACGTCATTGGAATAACGGATATGGCCGCATCCAATTGATGGGCAAATTGCCCAATCTTCACCCAATCCTTCTCCGTTGTAATCCAATGATAATTTGGGTATTTCTGCTGCAACTGGCGAAGTTCCGATTCTGTATATCGATGATGATCCGGAAGGGATATATGGTGAGACACCCCAATCAGTTCATTCAGATGGGCATACAGGATTGAAGACGATGCGATGCCGGTGATCAATAAATGGGGCTGATCCTCTGACGGTTGACCGTTCATGGTTCTTAATGCTCCGTACCGATTGAACGCCAGAAAGGTTGGTCGGTTTACCGATCGCTTTGGTTGCCAGGTTTCCTCTGCCGAAGTATACACCACCATATCAGCGCGACGCCAGTTATGCCGAAACTCGCGCAATCTCCCGGCAGGAAGAACCGCATCCCGGTAAAACGGATTACTCGCCCTGCTCAGCAGGATGGAACACGAAGGGAGCACGTACTGATGTTGAAAGGCATCATCCAACAGGATCAATTCAATCTCCGGAAATTCATGGATCATCTGCGCAATGCCCAACACCCGATCCTCACATACACAAACAACCACGGATGGGTAGGAACGTTTGATTTCCAGCGGTTCATCTCCGGATTGACCAGGGTCATCGTCCGGGTTTACCACGCGATACCCCTTGGTTCGTCGGCCGTAACCGCGACTTAGAACCGCCACATTCTGTGACGACGAATAATGCTTGATGAGGTATTTTGTGAAAGGCGTTTTACCAGTTCCTCCCACGGCTAGATTCCCAATGGATATCACCGGAATATCAAATTCGGCCTGTTTGAGTATTCGCTTCTTAAAGAGCAGATTACGGACTTCCATCACTCCGCCATAGAGCCAGCCAAACGGAGCAAGAAGGATTCGCTGTAGGGTCAAGTCCGACAAAATTGAGCAAATTTTAATGAACTTTGGCGGCAATAGCAGATCACATGAAAATTGCCGACATCGCCGCCATTCTGGAAGAACTTGCCCCACCTTCATTACAGGAATCGTATGACAATTCCGGCTTACTGGTTGGAAATCCAACGGCTGAGGTATCCAAGGCACTGATATCGTTAGACGTTACGGAGGAGGTAATTGACGAGGCCATTCATGAAAAGGCCAATTTGGTGATTGCTCATCACCCGATAGTTTTTAAAGGATTGAAGCGACTGAACGGCGCCAATTATGTGGAGCGAACGGTGATAAAAGCCATTCAGAACAACATTGCGATTTACGCCATTCACACCAATCTGGACAATGTGTTAGCCGGAGGTGTCAACGGAAAAATTGCGGATAGGCTTCAATTGATCAATCGCACCATTCTTCAACCCAAATCCTCCAACCTATTCAAGTTGGTAACCTTCGTTCCCGTTGCCGCAACGGAAGTGGTTCTCAATGCCTTGTTTGATGCCGGTGCAGGAAAAATAGGAGCGTATGACCGATGCAGTTTCCGGAATGAAGGGATGGGTACTTTCCGAGGGGATGATACTACTCAACCTCATGTGGGTGTTCCCGGTGAAAATCATGCTGAGCCCGAACATCGAATTGAGGTGATTTTGCCCAACTGGAAAAAACGATCGGTGTTGAGTGCCTTGATGCAAGCGCATCCGTATGAGGAAGTGGCTTATGATGTGTACCCGTTGGAAAACCACCATCCGGGTGTGGGTTCCGGTTTAGTGGGCGAGCTGGATAAACTCATGTCGAAAGACGACTTCCTGCATCATGTAAAAACGCAGATGAAGGCATCCGTGATTCGGTTCACGGAAAGTTCCGAAAACTACATCAAGCGGGTGGCGGTTTGTGGTGGCTCGGGAAGTTTCTTAATTGGTGCGGCGAAGGCAGCTGGCGCCGATGCCTACATCACGGGCGATGTCAAGTATCACGAGTTTTTTGATGCAGAAAATCAATTGATGATCTGCGACATCGGACACTATGAAAGTGAGCAGTTTACCATCGAACTTTTGGGTGAATTTTTATCTGAAAAAATACCTACTTTTGCAGTCATTTTTACCAAGACGGACACAAATCCCATCAAATACTTTCATTAAGTTATGGCTACAGTAGAAGAAAAACTTCAAAGCTTGTGGAATCTTCAGTCGATCGACGCCAAGTTGGATGAACTACAACTCATCCGCGGTGAATTGCCGATGGAGGTAGCTGACCTGGAAGATGAGATTGCTGGTTTGGAGACCCGTCTCGAAAATTTTCGTCAGGAAATTCAGGATTTCGAAGATGCCATTGTAGCCAACAAAGAAAAGATTGCCGAATCACAGCGCCTTTCCAAGCGATACAATGAGCAGTTGAACAATGTAAAGAACAACCGCGAATACGATGCCCTCAACAAGGAAATCGAAATTCAGGGACTGGAAGTTCTGGCTGCGGAGAAAAAGATCGGTGAACTGAAAAAGAGCATCGAGTTGAAGCAGGAATTGATCAGCGAAGTTGAGCAGGATCTGGACGGACGAAAAATCGACCTCGACAATAAAAAGAAGGAACTGGAGGAAATCTCTTCTGAAACCGAAAAAGAGGAAGGTAAGATCAATAAAGATCGTGAAAAGGCTGTGAATTCAACGGACCCTAAGTTGCTCAAAGCCTATGAGCGCATTCGCAAGAATGTACTGAACGGCTTGGCTGTTGCGCCGGTTCTTCGTGGATCATGTGGAGGTTGTTTCGCTAAAATCCCACCACAATTGCAGTCCGACATTCGTCAACGCAAGAAAATTGTGATTTGCGAACATTGTGGACGGATCAATGTAGACGCTGAAATGGCTGGTATCGTTGAGGAGGTGCCAGAAGAAAAGCCAAAATCACGTCGCCGCCGAAAAGCTTAATCGGCTTTTTCCCTAACCTTAATCATTTGCTTACTAACCGACCTCACTCTGGTCGTATTTTTGCTCGCGTTTTACCAATGCGTCAACTTCTCACGTCCCTTCTTTGGCTGATCCTGGTTGTCCCATCCATGGCGGAGACCAAGGTGGAATTCAATGAACGCATTTTGGACGCTCAGAATAACCTCTTTCAACTCAAGCTGAAACAAGGCGGGTTGTTTTTGGCAGCAGAAGAATCCGCCAATCCCAATAACCTGAGTGCCGATTACCTGAGAGTGATTGAAAAATTGCTGTATGTGTTGTCCAATGAATCACCGGAGTCATTTGTTCAATTTCACAAACAGGCGCACAGTGCCTTAAAACGCATTGAAGCGAGCGATCTTAAAAGTCCGTGGATCGATTTTTTTCAGGAAGAAATTCATTTTTACACCTCGGTGGTTCATGGAAAAACAGGGAATGCTCTGGCCGCTGCCAATGAAGTCCGTCAATCGTATAAATACGGCGAACGTTGTCAAAAGAACTACCCAGAATTCACCCCGGCCTTAAAAACATTAGGGTTGATTCACGCCGGATTTGGCAACCTACCAACTACCTACCGGAAGTTGGTAAGTATGCTTGGATACACCGGCACTACGGAAAAAGGCATTTCCGAATTAAACCGATTTGTGCAGACAACTCCAAAACCTGAAATGGTATGGATGCAGCGTGAAGCCCGTTTGTATCTCGCGGCCATTACCTTGTACTTAAAGAATGATCCCAAGAGTGCCTGGGAGCAAGCTACTGCGCTTACCAGTGATTATCAAAGCAATCCATTGATGGTGTTTGTCCGCGCCAATTTTGCCGAGAAAAGCAAGAAAAACGACATCCTGATCAACACCTTGATTTCTTGCCCCAAATCTCCCGAGTACGAGACCATTGGTTACCTGAACTTCGCCTTGGGTGTAGCCAAGCTTCAACGTTTGGATGCTGATGCAAATGTGTATTTGGAGCGGTATTTAAGTCAGTATAAGGGCTCAAATTATGTGAAGAGTTGTTACCAGAAGTTGGCCTGGTATGACTTGATCAACGGCCATTCCGCCGGCTATCAAAAACGCATGCAACAACTCACATCGCGTGGCGAAAAGCACTTGGAAGAAGATCAACAGGCACAACTCGAAGCAGATCGCGGTCGCGTTCCGGACGTACGTTTGCTCAGCGCCCGACTCTTGTTTGACGGAGGTTATTATGAAAAGGCTCTGGTTAAATTAGGTGATTCAAAAGCGGAGGATTACAGCACGACGTTATTGAAAACGGAGTATTGTTATCGAAAAGCGAGAATCTACCACCTGCTTGGTAACCACAAACTGGCGCTTGCCTTTTACAACGCCTGCATGCTTACCGGTAAGGATTTATCGGTTTATTACGCCTCCTATGCGGCCTTGTATTCCGCCGAAATCTATGAAGATCAAGGTAATCGAAGCGAAGCTTCGGAGTTCTACCGGAAGTCGATGTCGTTCAAAAGCAACAAGGAATATCGCAACAGCATTGAGCATCGGGCGAAGGCTGGACTGCATCGGGTGTCAAGTTCCAAATAGATCAATCGGAGCAATTATCTTTGCCTCGTTGAAACAGCTTATACCTATTCTCATTCTGCTATCGGCTTGCAGTACGGCACGGCGTGATGGCATAAACCATGCGTCGTACAGCGACATCGAACAATTCTTTAAGGATGAAGTGCATCGCAATGACTCACTGCATCCTCAGGTTGTCAAGTTCTCCGAATGGAATGGCATTAAGAAAACCGACACCGCTACCATTGAAAGCTGGTCCGAGGAATTGGCGCTTTTCAAAGATTTCAGGATACCTTCATCGGTGTGGAGAACTGAATTTGAGTTGCTGGATTCCAGCACAGATGATGGGATAACGATCCGTAGTTTTGGTGCGGTTATCCCGGAACAAATTGTTCGTATGGTTCAGGTAACTACTGATGGAAGCGGCCAGATCCTTCGTGTAGAAGGTGATATCCGATCGCAAAACAAACTAAGTGAATCCGTGAGAAAACTGAGCTATACGGCGAATAAAGGATATACGGTTGCCGGCTCCAGACAGACCAAATTACTGAAAGAAGAGCAATACAGAATTGTCTCACAATTTATCAAAAACACAAAAACCAATTTATGAAAGCATATGTATTCCCCGGTCAAGGGGCTCAATTCTCCGGCATGGGTTCGGAGTTGTATACGACCAATTCACAGGCCAAGGATCTGTTTGAGCAGGCCAACGATATTCTCGGATTTCGAATTACCGATACCATGTTCAATGGGTCGGAAGAAGATCTCAAACAAACCAATATTACTCAGCCTGCCGTGTTTTTGCACTCGGTGATTTTGGCCAAAACCATGGATAATTTCAATCCGGATATGGTAGCTGGTCACTCCCTTGGTGAGTTATCAGCGCTAACGGCCAATGGGACCTTAACGTTTGAAGACGGATTAAAATTGGTGAGTTTGCGGGCACAGGCCATGCAACGCGCCTGTGAAATGAATCCATCTACCATGGCGGCCATTATTGGCTTGGATGATTCGGTTGTAGAAGACGTGTGTAACTCCATTACCAATGAGGTGGTGGTTGCTGCTAATTATAATTGTCCGGGCCAGTTGGTGATTTCCGGTTCACACGCTGGAATTGATCAGGCTTGTGCTATGCTTACCGAGCAAGGCGCCCGTCGTGCATTGGTGTTACCAGTTGGTGGAGCGTTTCACTCACCCCTCATGGAACCGGCCCGGGATGAGCTGGCTAAGGCAATTGAATCAACCGCCTTTGGAACACCTTCCTGCCCGGTTTATCAAAACGTGTCAACACAGGCTGAAACGGACCCTGAAGTCATTCGGAAAAATCTGATTGCTCAGTTAACGGCTCCGGTGAAGTGGACTCAAAGCATCCAAAACATGATTGCCGCTGGGGCTACTGAATTTATTGAGGTTGGTCCGGGACGAGCCTTACAGGGAATGATTGTAAAAATTGAACGAGGCCTGGCGGTTTCGGGAGTTTCCTGATCGAACCATTTTGTGATCGAGCAAGGGTGTTGTATGTTCGGAAAACAAATTCCGAACGCATGACACTTCGCATCTTCGTACTTTTCTCCGCTGTACTTCTCGTTTCTTGTAGTAAGACTCCGCAAGAAACTCATGAAGCAATTAATTCGAAGTCCCTTACACCCCACGGACTGGTGGAAGAAGTCTTGACCAAAGAAGGTCAGGATGCGTTATCCCCGGATTCTGTTCTCCACATTCTTAAAATCGGGAATCAGCGATTTGTGAATAATGACCTTACGGCTCGCAATCACTCTGAGCAGGTCCGCAATAGTGCGATGTCCCAATATCCCAAGGCCATCATTCTATCTTGTGTAGACAGCCGGGTTCCAGTAGAAGATGTATTTGACCGAGGCATTGGCGACATTTTCGTGGCCAGGGTTGCCGGGAATTTTGTGAATGAAGATATTCTCGGCAGTATGGAATTTGCTTGTAAGGTATCCGGATCCAAGGTTATTCTGGTGATGGGCCATGAAAATTGTGGCGCAATAAAAGCCGCGATAGACGATGTTCATCTTGGGAATATCACCTCGATGCTCACGAATATCAAACCAGCCGTGAATGATACATCATTTCATGGAGAACGATCCACTAAGAACCCGGAGTTTGTTCATAGTGTGTGCATTGGGAATGTGCGCCACACCATTGAACAAATTCGATTGAAGAGCCCCATCCTCAAAGAAATGGAAGACACCGGTAAAATAAAGATTGCCGGCGCTGTATATGATTTAGGGAATGGTGAGGTGGAGTGGTTGTGATGGACGCACAACGCTTACATCGCTGCGCTCTCTTGCGGTGCTCGCGATGACTTCGAATTAAACATGTTGGGTATCAGGCATCCCAATACAAAAGATGCCATGGAACAAGGTCATCGCGAGCGCAGCGTCGCGATCTTCACTTCTGTAACGAAAACTTGTTCAATTAACTTCTATTGAACAATCGAATGGAGAAAAATCCTCAGCGTTTGGTGAACAAGTTAGCCTGTATACATTCTAATTGATTTCGTGTGCCGTCATTCACAACATGGCAAAAAAGGGTTGGGTGTACATCCTTACGAACGAGACAAATAAGGTGCTTTACATAGGTGTTTCGTCATCTTTGAAGTCCAGAATTCAACAGCATAAGAACAACAAATATCCGGGTGGTTTCACTTCACGATATAAATGCCACAAACTGGTTTATATTGAACAATGGCCTACAATCGAACGTGCCATAGCTAGAGAGAAACAACTTAAAAAGGGTCCAAGAATTAAGAAGGTTCGCCTCATTGAAAAGATGAACCCTTTCTGGGAGGATTTGTTCCCAAATGACCAGAAATGATTATCCACGGAACTACGAAGATCGCCACGCATCACTTCGTTCGCTGCGCTCCCTTGAGATGCTCGCGATGACGTTAGTGTTCAACCTGTTTAGGATAAGACCTCCCAACAATCAATCTGATTGGAAAGTGGTCATCACGAGCGTAGCGTGGTGATCGCCACGCATCACTTCGTTCGCTTCGCTCTCTTGCGGTGCTCGCGATGACATTGGTGTCAACCTGTTTAGGATAAGACCTCCCAACTAACAATCTGAGTGGAAGGTGGTCATCACATATCAAAGCAACTCATTCGCCAAATTGGCCAGCTCACTGCGCTCTCCGCGTTCCAGATTCACGTGAGCAAATAGTGGGTGATTCTTCACCTTATCGATCAAAAAGGATAAGCCGTTGGACTCGGCATCCAGGTAGGGTGTGTCAATTTGATTGATGTCTCCGGTGAAGACAATCTTGGTATTTTCACCCGCCCGGGTGATGATGGTTTTCACTTCGTGCGGAGTTAAGTTCTGTGCCTCATCCACAATAAAGAATACATTGGACAGCGTTCGTCCGCGGATATACGCCAACGGAGCAATGGCGATTTTCTCAGCATTAACCATATCCTCAATTTGACGATACTCCTTGTCCTTTTGGGTAAACTGGCTCTTAATAAACTTCAGGTTATCCCAGATAGGTTGCATGTACGGATCGATCTTGGATTTTACATCCCCCGGTAAGTACCCGATGTCCTTGTTACTCAATGGAACAATGGGCCGGGTTACGTAGATCTGGTGAAACATACGCCGTTGCTCCAACGCTGCGGCCAATGCCATCAACGTCTTTCCTGTTCCAGCCACCCCTCGAAGCGTCACCAGCTTAATTTCAGGTTTCATCAATGCGTGGATGGCAAAGGCTTGTTCCGCATTTCGAGGTTTTATGCGAAAAACAGATTGCTTCTCTACCTTCTCTACCGATTCTTCAGCAGAATTGTAATACCCAAGGGCAGACTTCTTCCCGTTGTTCATAATCAGGAAGTGATTGTAGGGATGTTTTTGGGCACTCACCTTTTTAACGGGTATCACCTGTTTGGCAAACAGCTCATCTATCACAGTCGATTCCAGGGAATCAACGGTGGACTTACCCGTATATAAATTATCCAGATTGGTAACCTTTCCGGTCTGATAATCTTCAGCCATCAGATTAAATGCGCGGGCCTTAACCCGTAAGCAAATATCCTTGGAAACCAAAACCACCTTGCGTCTCGGGAACTCTTCCTGAAGCGTGAGGGCTGCATTGATGATCTTGTTATCATTCTTATAATCATCAAAGGTTTTGGAGGCGTTTAAGAGGAGGTCAGGGGATTCCTTTACCACCTTCAAACTGCCTTTTCGTGTTCCAATCTTAGTCCAGTTGTTCAGTAGTGAATCGTCCGACAATGAATTGAGGTAACGGATGAAACTTCGAGCTTCGTAATTCTTCGTATCTCCCCCCTTTTTGAAGGTATCCAATTCTTCCAGCACCTGAATTGGAATGGCTACATCGTTGTCCTCGAAATTTTCAACGGAATGGTGATCGTAGAGGATCACCGAGGTATCGATCACATAGATCTTTTTAGTACTAATCTTCTTCCCCATCTACCTATGCAATTTCGTTTATTAAACGCGAAGAGCAGGTTTGGAGAATGGGTTCTTTATCAACAGGTGTTTACAATTTTTGAGCAAATGATGTCACATTCGCTCAAACACTCCGGCAATGCCCTGTCCACCGCCAATACAGGCCGTAACGATTCCATAACGCTGACCTCTTCGTTTCATTTCGTTCATCAATTGAATCGTGAGTTTGGCCCCGGTACAACCCAAGGGGTGCCCTAAGGCAATGGCTCCGCCATTTACATTAACGATCTCCGGATTGAGGTCCAGTTCCCGCATCACCGCTAAACTTTGGGAGGCAAACGCTTCATTCAATTCAATCTGATGAATGTCCTTTAATTGCATCCCGGCCCGTTTGAGGGCTTTCGGCACCGCTTCCACCGGCCCAATACCCATATACCGTGGATCTACGCCGGCACTGGCAACTGATATAAGACGCCCCATGGGTTCCAGGCCTTGTGCCTTCATCATTTCTTCACTCATAACAATCACAAAGGCGGCTCCGTCCGATGTTTGAGACGAATTACCCGCAGTTACGGTTCCACCTTGCTTGAAGGCAGGTTTAAGCTTAGCTAAAACCTCCAGGCTGGTATCCTTTCTTGGCCCTTCGTCTGTGTCTACCACAAAAGATCGTTTTTCACGCTTATTCGTATCTGGGTTGTAATAGACCTCTTCCACGTTAAACGGGACAATCTCATCCTTGAACACCCCGCGTTCAATGGCGCTGATGGCTTTCTGATGGGATCCAAAGGCAAATTGATCCTGATCTTCCCGACTCACGTTAAACTTGTCGGCCACCTCTTCAGCCGTAAGTCCCATTCCCAGAAAATAATCGGGATGTTCTTTGGCAATTTCATAGTTGGGAACGGTTTTAAATCCAACTGTTGGTACCAGACTCATGCTTTCAGTGCCGCCGGCAATGATACAATCGGCCAGACCTGCCTGAATTTTGGCGACGGCCATGGAGATGGTTTCCAGTCCAGAACCACAGTATCGGTTAACGGTTGCTCCCCCCACATTAATGGGAAGTTTGGATCGAACACCTACCCAACGAGCCATTTGGAGTCCTTGCTCGGCTTCAGGAACGGCATTACCTACCAGCAAATCCTCAACGGTATTGGGGTCAAATCCTGGTGTGTGATCAATGAGGTAGTCAATCACTGCTGCACCAAAATCCACCGGTGAAGTAAACCGGAACCCGCCTTTGTTGGCTTTTCCTACCGCTGTACGGAATCCATTTATGATATAAGCCTGTTTCATTTATCTTCTTTTTAACGCAGAGGCGCAGAGTCCTTTCATCTCAACACTCTGATCTCTAAACTATTAATTTCTCAAGGGTTTTCCCGTTTTCAAAATATGCTGCATACGCTCCATGGTTTTGCGCTCTCCGAGAAGCGACAGGAAGGCTTCCCGTTCCAGGTCAAGGAGGTATTGCTCACTGACGTTGGTGGGCTGACTTAAATCCCCTCCGGCCATTACGAAGGCCAGTTTTCGGGCGATTTTTTGATCGTGAGCCGTGGCAAAATTGCTGATGCCAAAAGCCTCAATCCCCGCGTATAGTGTTCCTAACGCGGTTCGGCCCAAGACTTTAATATCGGTGCGCTCTACCGGTTGGGTATAACCTGCTTCAGCAAGTTCCAGCACCTTTCGTTTGGCTTCCGCAATCAATCTGGATTGGTTAATGACCACTTCGTCCTTATCGGTATGAAGCACGCCAATGTCAAATGCTTCGAAGCCGGACGTAGCTACCTTTGCCGTAGCAATGGTGGTGAATCGTTCCTGAAGGGTTGGCAATTCCGGATCTCCGTTGTAAAAACTATCGCTTGCCCGAACCACAAACTCCTTGGTTCCTCCCCCACCTGGAATAACACCGGCACCGAATTCCACCAATCCGATATAGGTTTCGGCGGAAGCTACAGCCGAATCGGCGTGTAAACTCATTTCACAACCACCGCCCAGGGTAAGTCCGTGTGGGGCAATGACCACCGGAATGGCTGAGTAACGCAATCGCATGACGGTCTTTTGGAAATATCGGATCGCCATGTTGAGTTCATCAAACTCTTGTTCGATGGCCAACATCAGCATCATGGCCAAATTGGCTCCTGCTGTAAAGTTTGGGGCATCATTCCCGATCACCAGACCGTTCCAACCATCCTGTTCGGCGATGTCAATTGCCTTATTGATACCGAAGAGAATTTCCGAACCAATGGCGTTCATCTTTGTATGAAATTCGAGGCAAAGCACCCCGTCTCCGATGTCGTGCAAACTGGCACCCTTATTTCCCCAGATCAGCGTATTAGACCGATAATTGTCCAACACAATTTGCTCCTCGGTTCCCGGAATTACTTCATAGTCACGGGACTCGATGTTGTAGCAGAATCGCTTTCCATCCTTTCGTTGATAAAAGCTGCTTATTCCGGCAGAGATGGCTTCATCCACCCAATCGGCGTACGCCAAACCGGCCGACTTCATTTGCCCGGCTACCGTCTTCAACCCTAGAATATCCCATATCTCAAACGGGCCCAACTCCCAGTTAAATCCGGCTCGCATTCCATCATCAATCTGATACAAATGATCTGCGATCTCCGGAATACGGAAGGAGCAATAGGCGAATACCTGCAAATGCAACCGCTGAAAGAACTTCGCTGCCTTATCGTCACCGGTTGCCAACACCTTCAACTGGCGGGATAATTTTCCCGCTTGTCTGGCCTGACCAATGGATTCAAATCGGGGCTTATCCTTTGTCCGATATTCCATGGTCTTCAGGTCAAGAGTCAGGATCTCGGAACGGCCGTCGGCACCTTTTACCTTCTTATAAAAACCTCCTCCGGTTTTATCGCCCAACATGTTATTGCTCACCATCTCCTGTAAGAAATCAGGAATGGCAAACAGCGACGACGCCTCGTCATCGGGACAGTTCTGATGAACACCATTGGCCACTTTTACCAGGGTATCCAACCCCACCAAATCACTGGTGCGAAAGGTGGCTGATTTAGGGCGACCCGAAATTGGACCAGTCACGGCATCCACCTCCTCGATGGTCATATCCATTTCCTGCATCAAGTGGAAGATGGCCATGATGCTGAATACACCAATCCGATTGGCGATAAAGGCAGGAGTATCCTTGCACAACACCGTTTGTTTACCAAGGAAAAGATCACCATAGTGCATCAGGAAGTTAGTTACCTCTGCATGGGTATCACCGGTTGGAATGATTTCCAGCAATCGCAGGTACCTTGGTGGATTGAAGAAATGGGTCCCACAAAAGTGCTGTTTAAAGTCCTCCGATCGTCCCTCGGCCATCATTCGGATGGGAATTCCTGAGGTATTGGATGTAATGAGTGTTCCCGACTTTCGGAACTGTTCCACCTTTTCAAACAGACTTCGCTTGATCTGAAGGTCTTCAATAACGGCCTCCAGAATCCAGTCGCATTTAGCTAAAACGGCTAAATCGTCATCCAGATTTCCGGTGGTAATAACCCGCTCATTTCCGGATCGATAAATTGGTGATGGACTGGATTTTAACGCAGCCTTCAACGCACTATCGGCTACCGCGTTTCTATTTGCTTCATTCGGATCTCTTGGAGGGATATCAAGCAGATAGACCTTCACACCAATATTGGCAAAATGTAGGGCAAGTCTGCTCCCCATCACCCCGGATCCCAACACCGCAACGGTGCGTATTTTTCGTTTTGTTGCCTCAATTACCATGTGATCCTCGTTAGAATGGGTAGGCGTTGGTTTCAATCATTTTTGCCGCCACTTCCTTGCGGAGGGCAATGGTGTTGAGTGGCTCATACTTCGTGAATCGTTTGATCCCCAACAACATCATGCGCAGTTCATCACCTTCTGCAAATCCACAAACGGCCCGCTTGCCGGCACTGTTTATTCGTTCGAGTGCATCGTTTAGATAAACCTGACACATTTTGATTTGCAGTTGGGCGGCTTCTTCCCCTTTCTGATTCACCAGTTTATGGGTTCGAAGTATGGCGCTTTCTGCTGTAAAGGTGTCGATGGCCATGTCCGCCAGGTTCATCAGAATTTCCTGCTGATTTTCCAGCTCCATCATATACTTCTGAGCAGCAGCACCTGCGGCCATGAGTATGGCTTTTTTGGCATTGTCAATGGCCTTGTACTCAGCCGCGAACAACCCTTCATCCTCATCCCCGAAATCCGGGATCGACATCAGCTCTTCCGTAATCTTCATCGCCGGAGTCATCAGATCCAATTCCCCTTTAAGGGCTTTTTTCATCATCTGCCCAACGGCCAACATGCGGTTGATTTCATTGGTACCTTCGAAGATCCGGTTGATGCGGCTATCGCGATAGATTCGGGCAACGGGATACTCTTCCGAGTAACCTGTTCCACCAAATATTTGGACGGCTTCGTCCACTACGAAATCCAGGGATTCCGAGCCCAGCACCTTCAGGATGGCGCATTCGATATTGTATTCTTCTGCTGCCTTCAGTTTGGCCTCAGCTCGAGTAGCACCGGCGTCAACCAGTTCGGTAATTTTATCGGCAATAAGGTCCGACACCCGATAGGTAGCTGATTCCGTTGCGAAGGTCCTGATGGCCATCTCGGCCAGCTTGTGCTGGATGGCCCCAAAACTGGAGATCGATACACCAAACTGATGTCGTTCATTGGCATAATTCGTGGCCACATCGATGGTTTTTTTGCTCCCACCCATTACCATGGCGCACAACTTGAATCTACCAATATTCAATACGTTGAAGGCAATCTTGTGCCCCTTTCCAATTTCTCCAAGAAGGTTATCCTTGGGTATGCGGACATTTTCGAAAAAGACTTGCCGTGTTGACGAGCCTTTAATGCCCAGCTTAATTTCTTCATCACCTAGCGACAAGCCAGGAGTGCCTTTCTCCACAATGAAGCAACTGAACTGCTCACCATCCACTTTCGCAAAGACGATAAACAGATCAGCAAATCCTGCGTTGGTAATCCACATCTTTTGGCCGTTCAGCACCCACTCGTCTCCGTCCAACACCGCCTTTGTTCGGGCGGCCAAGGCGTCTGATCCGGAATTGGGTTCTGTGAGACAGTAGCTGGCCTTTCGCTTACCCGAGGCGAGATCCGGCAGATATTTTTTCTTTTGCTCTTCTGTTCCAAAATACAAAATGGGCAAGGTTCCTATCCCGGTATGTGCCGCAACGGCCACCCCAAAGGATTGCGATTTGCCTAGTTCTTCTCCCAGAACCGTTTCGGTGTTGAAGTCAACACCCATTCCACCATATTCTTCCGGAACACCAGCGCCCAACAAGCCAAGTTCCCCGGCTTCATTCAAGAGATTCGGCACCATTTCAGGATGCTCCTTCTGCTTATCTATTTGTGGAATGAACGGATAAATTTTAGACTTCATGAATTCAAGCGTCATGTTCCGAAACATGAGCTGCTCCTCATTCAGTTCTTCCGGGATGAAGACGTCTGATGGGTCTTGACGGGTAATTAAGAATTCGCCTCCTTTCATAGTTGTATTGTGATTTGAACTGGTTTAGATGTGTCTCAATCCACTCATCTGAATCAGACATCTACCTAATGGAACATCAAAAAAACGATTTTGGTTTAACAGAAAAAAGAAAATTCCGTAAAATTGTCGTGTGCGATGTATTCGTGTGTGACTTTTTCGGTTAACTCAATGTTAATGGAAGTTTACGCTGGAAACACGTTGCATGGAATTTTCTAATTTTCGACCCATGAACGATCAGAATCAACCCGCTAAGAGTCGGGAAGATGTATCCGGGATTTTCATGTTCCCGGATCAAATATGCTTTCCGATGTACGCCAGTTCCCGAATGATTACCCGTCTGTACAAACCGCTTTTGGATGAGTTGGATATCACCTATCCTCAGTACCTCGTTCTGCTGGTTTTGTGGAATGAAAAGAAACTAAGCATTAGCGAACTGGGACAGCGTTTGTTTCTCAACACCAACACCCTCACTCCGTTGATTAAAAAGATGAAGGACAAAGGGTTGATCAAAAAGCAACGCTCCCGTGCGGATGAACGCACGGTGTTTGTTCAATTAACAGAAAAAGGCGTGCAATTGGAGGAACAAGCAGCGCCTATCCCTAAAGCCTTGTTGGATTCCCTGAGAATGTCGACCGAAGATATCGAAGCGATTCGCGATATCATGTGGCGGTTCCTCGGCAATTTTGCCGGACAAACCGATTAATCAAGGATACCAGTTGAGCAATTCAACCTGAATGGTTGAGTCTCTCTGATGAATTAATTCGGCAAATCGATTTACGTCGCTGAGGCCATCTTTTCCGCGATAGTGATACGGATACACAGTTGCCGGTTTGAATGCAATAACGGCATCAGCCGCCTGATCAACCGTCATGGTATAGGGCAGATTCATGCATACAAAGGCCCTGTCAATTGACGTAAGCTTCCGCATTTCGGGAATGTCCTCGGTATCCCCAGAAAGATAAATCCGCTCACCATTGATGGTGATTACATAACCATTCCCCCGACCTTTCGGATGAAACTTCAGGGCATCTTCCCGCAGGTTATACATTGGGATAGCATGGATCTGAATTCCCTTAGTGGATAAACTATCACCATTTAAAAGCGCAAACTTGCCCGCACACTGGATGTTGCCAATCATTTCCATAACTGCATTGGGAGCCACCAAATGGGCGTTAGCCAAATTCAATGCCGCCAGGGTATTGGCATCGGTGTGATCTCCGTGGATGTCGGTCACCAAAACAAGGTCCGGCGCCGGCATGCCGTTAAACGCCTCCGCTCCACCAACCGGATCAACATAGATCACCAACTTCCCATATTGGAGCACCATGGTAGCGTGTTGAACAGGCTGGATAATCAGACTATCTCCTTCCTGAAACGAAACGGTATCGGTCTGAATCTCGGAAACTACGGCAGGGGCTGTTGATCGACTTTGAGAACAAGATTGTGCTGCAAATGCCAGCACCAGCCCAAAAGGAATGGTTTTTACCAGCTTCATTTGAGGTGGCGTTCGGCATGGTAACTGGATCGGATTAGTGGTCCGCTTTCCACATATTCAAACCCAAGCTCAATCCCCCACATCTTGTACTTTTCGAACTCCTCCGGCGTCACATAGCGATCCACTTTTAAGTGGCGCGCCGTGGGTTGAAGGTACTGGCCCATGGTGATGATATCTACACCAACCCGGCGCAAATCTTCCAGGGTTTCCCTGATCTCATCATCGGTCTCGCCCATGCCCAGCATGAGTCCGCTTTTGGTTTTCATCCCTTTATCCCGCAGGTACTTCAAAACGTCCATACTGCGATCGTACTTCGCCTGAATTCGGACCATTTTCGTAAGCCTCCGAACCGTCTCGATATTATGGGAGACGATTTCAGGATGCACTTCAATTACCTTGTCCAATTGATCTTCCTTCCCTTGAAAATCCGGTATCAACGTTTCCAAGGTTGTTTCCGGATTCCACTTGCGAATTTCCAAAACCGTTTTAGCCCAATGTTCGGCTCCGCCGTCAGGCAAATCATCCCGATCCACACTGGTAACTACGGCGTGTTTCACTTCCATAATACTGATGGACTGCGCCACTTTAAACGGCTCCAGAGGATCCAGGGCATCTCCCTTCCCGGTGGCCACATTGCAAAACTGACAGGAGCGGGTGCAGGTATTCCCTCCAATCATAAAGGTGGCTGTTCCCACCCCCCAGCATTCGCCGATGTTGGGACATTTTCCACTCTCACAAATGGTATGCAGGTTGTGTTCCTTCACCAGCTTTTTCATCTCGGAGTATTTTCCGCCGCCAGCGATTTCAACTTTCAACCAATCCGGTTTTATCCGTTTATCCTGACGAATAACCACCGGCTCTTTATTTTCAATATTGTTGGGCATGATAAGGCGTTGCAAATGTACCGATAATAAAACCCATCACTTCCGGCAGATGGCTCAATTATCACATCAGGATGACAACAAACCACATCAGACTTCGTTCTTAGTCCGTCGTAAAACTATTCTAAAACCTAAGTTTGCATGAAACAGATGTTCGTGAGAAAACGGTTGTTTTTCCTTCTACTTTTTGGCTTTTTCCTGGGCTTTATTTCAGAAGCCCAAATTGACGTCGGGATTCGTCAATGGCGCATTCACCTCCCGTACAATGGGGTGTATTCCATTGCCGAAACACCTGTTTACCTGTATGTTGGTGCCGAACGAGGTTTTTATCGATTTCACAAGAAGTCCGGTGAAACCGAAATCTTCTCTAAAGTAAACGGATTCTCGGATGTGGAGGTCAGCAAGTTGAAATATCACCAAGGGCTTGACCTGCTGTTTATTGCTTATGAGAGTACCAATATTGATATTCTCCAGGGCGACAATATTTACAACATCTCGGACATTCTGCGCAAATCCATTCAAGGTGTAAAGCGCATCAATGATGTTCATTTTGAAGGCAATCTGGCCTACCTCTCCTGTTCCTTTGGGATTGTGGTGGTGGATTTGGAACGCCGTCAAATCAAGGATTCCTATCTGAATATCGGACCAGGTGGAACCGCCATCCCGATCAATTCTATGTGTTTCTTCAAGGACTCCATTTATGCCGCTACCGAGCTGGGCATCATGAGTGCCGATCGGAACAATCCGGTGTTGAGTGATTTTAACAACTGGCGGGTAACCAAGGCCAGTGTGGTACCGAATATCGACTACTCCAATCACCTTAAGGTGTTTAACGACACCATGTATTGCGACATCGATTCCGTTTTCTATACCTACGACGGCATCAACTGGAATTATTTTACGGAGAATCTGAGACGAGATACCCGTTCTGTGGAAGTGGTTCATGATCAGTTAGTGATTGCCCAGGTAGGCACCATCACCATCATTCAAAACGACGGCAGCAGGCGCACCATCAATGAAAACGTTCTGAATTTTGCCACCCTGGATTTTGAGAACAATATCTGGACGGGTGGCGACCTAACCGGTTTGGTAAAAATCACCCCAAACGGACAGTACAGCTACGTCAGGCCGAACGGCCCACAACGGAGTACCTCGTACGATATGATGCAATTTGACGGGACCATCTGGGTAGCCGGAGGTGGTTACTCGCCACAGCGTGCTCCCATCTTCAACAATGCCGGCTTCTATCGATTTAACGGCACTCAATGGATGTCGTCCGTAGTGGATCCGATTTTGGAGGGCTCACACGATTTCATCACCATGGCTGCCAATACGGCAACGGGTGATGTATTCATTGGCTCCCACGGATGGGGACTTCTTCAGGTGCGTGATGGTAAGATCGTGAATCGGTTTACTGAATTGAACAGCACGCTCGAGCGCTCCCTTGGTGGATTTTTACAAGTTGACGGACTGGCGGTTGACGCGGATCAAAATCTCTGGGTGGCTAACTACGATGCAGAAAAGGCACTCAGCGTTAAGACAAAAGATGGAACCTGGAACTCCTTTACAGTGCCCTCAACACGGACCGGTGAACTGGTCATTGACCGATACGGACAAAAGTGGATGACCTGTCCACGTGAATCCGGTATTGGCATCATCGTGTTTAAAGAGCTGAATGGTCCTTTAGGAGCGAATAGTCAGCAACGGCAGTTGACGTCAACCGCGTTGAAAGGCAATCTGCCAACCAATAATGTAAATGCCTTGTGCGTGGAAGACGACGGTGAAATATGGGTTGGCACTGATGAAGGTCTGGCGATTATCTACAATCCCGGATTGGTGTTTGATGGCGGCCCGAATGCCGATGCCCAGCGTCGGGTTATTGACGACGGCAAAGACGTTGGTTATTTATTGGGTAATGAAGTGATCAACGACATTCAAATTGATGGAGCAAACCGAAAATGGATTGCGACCAATACCGGCGCCTGGTTGGTGGCTGCCGATGGATCGGAAGTTATTCAACACTTCACCACACAGAACAGTCCGCTGGTGTCCAACATCGTCAATTGCATTGGTATCATGCCCACCACCGGAGAGGTATTCTTCGGTACCGATAAAGGAATTATCTCCTACCGGGGAGACGCCACTGCTGGCAACGACAAACACGGGAACGTGTTGATCTTTCCCAATCCGGTTCACCCCACGTACAAGGGGCCCATCACCATAACCGGACTTCCGGATAATGCCACCGTTAAGATCACCGACGTTTCCGGTCGTGTGGTGTATGAGATGATTTCCAATGGCGGAACAGCCGTATGGGACGGCAACAATTTCAATGGAGAACGCGCACAATCCGGCATTTATTTATTCTTCACGGCAAATGAAGATGATCAGGATGCCCATGTCACCAAACTACTGCTGATCAACTAATATCACGATGCTAAGGAAGACCCAGGGGATCGTTCTACACAATGTGAACTATCGGGATAATAGCGTCATTTCACAGATCTACACCCGGGATTTTGGCCGACAAAGCTATCTGATCCACGGGGTGCGGAACCAACGAGGTCCCATACGGCCTTCCCACCTCATGCCCCTAAATTTGGTGGACATGGAGGTTTATCACAATCCCTCCAAAGACATTCAGCAAATCAAGGAATTACGCTGTAATCCCATCTTGCAAAACATCCATTTTGATCTGCGGAAGAATACCATCGCCTTATTTGTCGCCGAAGTATCCACCGCCGTCCTCCATGAAGAAACGGCCCATGAAGACCTGTTTCAGTTTCTCCATCATTTTATTCATGTATTGGATCTTGAGGATGGTGCTGTGGCCAACTACCCCGGTTATTTCTTAATGGAACTCACCAAGTATCTCGGCGTGCGTCCAAAGGGCGAATACACGGATGGTGACGTCTTTATGCTGTTGGAAGGCGCCTTTGTTTCCCCACAGCGTTCCCACGGTCAGGCACTTGACCCGGTTGAAAGTCAGTGGTGGTGGAAATGTTTAAGCAGTAATCTGGATGAGTGGCAGCAAACGGCAGTTCCCAACTCCGTTCGAAGTGCCTTGATTGATCATCTGCTTTTGTATTACGACCTTCATGGTCTTCCCGGTAAGCGAATAAAATCTCACCTGGTTTTGCGGGAGACTCTTCGATGAGCTTTGAGCGTGTTACTTATCCTTCACACATCGGCATGCGTGACCCTCAACCTTTTCACCTTTAAAACGGACCATTTCGGCATCCTCATACCACAAGGACTCAACCCAAACGCTGTGTTCCGGAAGCGGGTCATATGGAGAGGACGACCAATAGGTTGCCCCTGCCTTATCCAACCCCCAATGACTGGTAGTACTCCTACTTCCGGATGGAATGGCATTGAATCCACTGGAGTTGGTAGCACCGGCATTTGGTGATAACCACCCCGAGGTTGATTTCATCTTGCCCCCGGCCACGGATCTTCCTCCCAGCTCTGTAATTAGCTTTTCCCAATCGGCTTCTGAGGGTAACCGCCATCCGTTAGGACAGGCATTCCCTTTGGTTATCGCATGCCAGTTATACAGTTTGCCCTCCGAGGCATTTCTGGAGGATTCATTCAGGAAGTAACACCACGCAGGGAATTCGTGATAAGCGCCATCATCATACACGCTTACCCAGGAGGCAGAATCCGCGTAATGTGTGATGGTACCCTCATATCGAAGATTTTCTGCCATCCACATCTGATTTCCAATGCATACTACTTTGTAAACCTGGTTGTCTCTGGAGTCCACAATGGTGTCCTTACAGCGATGATATGAATAGGTGGGATCAAACAGCTGGAGAAAATAAAGACGATCGGATATCGGGATAAAATCATCCATGGGGTCTGTTGCCGACATTTGAACCGATCTGGTTGACCGGGGAGAGACCAGACTGGGTGAATGAACGTCAAAGTATTGAAGTAAAAAGTTCTCACCGAGATGTGCTTCACCGGTGGAATCCCCATCCACCAACCGTTTCAGCAGAGCCTGCTCCATGATTTTTGAAAAGTCGTTATCCACTTGAGCCGATGCACCAGATTGATACGCGTACCCGTAGTAACAAGCAGCCCCTCTTGATTTCCAGGCTTCAGGCATGTTGTTTTTTGTTGGGCCATCGTAGGTATACCCACTGTAGCAATGATTACCAAAAACAACGGCATCAGAGAGATCAACATCCAGTTGCCGGATGTACCTGTCTGTCACCACGATGGAGTACTCAAACCTGGTTTTGTCGCCTTCCTGATAAATATTTACCTGAATTTCGATTAACCCTTTTGAAATGAGCTCACTTGAAATTTGATTGACATCAAAAACTTCTTTCACCAATTCGTCCGGGAACCAAGGTGTGGTCAGATCAAATTTATCTTTGAGATGAGCGATGCTGAAACCATCTCGCTGCCCATGCGTATCGAGGATGATTAATCCATAGTCGCCCAAGGTTTTCAAATCTTCCAATCTCACATCGGGTGCCGATAAGATGGTCACCTCCATATCCTTGTGGTTACCGGTTATCAGACTAATCAGTTCCGATATTCGCTCCTGGTTGTACCCAAACTCGATGGGATACGGCATCAGAAACAGCACTTTCTTGTTTTTGATATCATTTGTTGAGACCCCAGATGCCTTGAACAACTTTAATCCACCAGTACCTCCACTACCACGGGTGAGGTGTGTTCCATCCGCCCCAACAGGGATAATATTAAACCCGGACTTCAAGCCGTTGGTGAACTCAACCTGAATATGTCCGTAGTCCCGATACCACGCGTCTTTAACATTATCCTGTTTGGCGAGCCAACCTCCAAGGGCATCCAACGCCGTTAGGGTATCGCCCTTCATCAATTCACCA
Source organism: Flavobacteriales bacterium (assembly GCA_020635355.1). GTDB lineage: Bacteria > Bacteroidota > Bacteroidia > NS11-12g > UBA9320 > WGNA01. The sequence goes on along the minus strand of JACJZW010000002.1, from coordinate 29,657 downwards.
TAATACACCTCAAAACCATCCCGAAGTACGGTGATGTTGGATTTGGTTTGCTCCTTTACATTGGGGGTCAAATCAACGTGCTCACTCTTATCCTTACAGGTCGAAAAGGTCATCAACGTGAGGCTGAGGACGATCAGCTTAAACTTCATAACATCGATTTTTTCGGTATTGAACTCAGGCAAAGACCAAAATTAATCATTTGATTGTGAGCACGCCGTGGGACGACACATGAATAAGATGGGGTCAGGGAACTACCTGGAAGGATTTAACTTGCGACATGGATTCAAAGAAGATCACCATCACGGGTCGTGTTCAGGGGGTATTTTTCCGAAAGTACACACAGCTCAAGGCCATGGAACTGGGATTGTTAGGCTACGTCCGAAATCTTCCGGATGGCTCAGTTGAAGCCGTGGTGCATGGATCGGCAGAAGGGGTGCAACGGTTCATTTCCTGGTGTCACGAAGGCTCTCCCCTATCCAAGGTTACCGGTGTTCACGTTGACTCATGGACGGAAGCGGAATCCTTCAACAGCTTCCAAATACGTCATTAACAGAATCCATACCTTTGGAACATTGATGAACGCCAACGTTAAGCTCCTCTTGATTCTCGCGTTTCTCGGTTTGAGAAACATCGGGTTCGCGCAAAGTTCATACATCGCAACGGATGAGGACAGTTACCATTTGATCAGTCGTTATCGCCTAAGTCACCCCGAGATGTATTCGGATGCAACCAGTATACGTCCGTTTTATCGCGCCGACTTAACCAACCTATTATACGCTCCAAAACACCTGACCCACCGCAAGGATTTGTCCCATTCAGACCGGTTTAATTATGGATTTCTGTATGACGACAACTGGGACGAACTTCCATTTGACACCGCGATAAGAAGCATCTATCTTCACGCTGGACGCAAGAGAAAGGCAAGGCCCTTCGACCTTTTTTACGAATACCGCAACGCCTTCTTCTCGGTAGATGAAAAGGATTTCAGATTAATCGTTAATCCGGTGTTTGACCTGAAGTACGGGAAAGATATGACGGACGATCAGGTGGTTTACCGAAACACTCGTGGACTGGAATTACGGGGAAGTATCGATAATAAAGTGGGGTTCTACACCTTTATGAGCGAGAACCAATATCGATATCCCAACGCGTATGATGCATGGGTTGATGATTACCGCGCCGTTCCGGGTGCCGGTTTTCTCAAATCGTTTGGTGCCGGAGCGCGAGACTTTTTGGTTGCACGAGGCTATATAACCGTTAGCCCGGCCAAACAAATCTCGGTTCAATTTGGGCACGATCGCAATTTCATAGGGAACGGATATCGGTCACTCATTCTCAGCGATTTCGCGAAGGAGAACCTCTTCCTCAAATTCACCACCAAGGTGTGGCGCATCCAGTACATGAACCTGTTTTCAGAGTACACAGATCGATCTTCTTCAGTTCAAGGAAAAAAGTATGGGGCCCTTCATTATCTCAACCTGAACATTCTTCCCGGGAAACTGGATATTGGCGTATTTGAACACATCCTTTTTGTTCGGAACAATTCCGGTTATGAAGCCAATTACCTCAATCCCATCATCTTCTACCGAACCGTGGAACATGGCCTAAACAGCACAGACAACGCCGTATTGGGTATGGACTTCCGGTTGATTCCCGTCAAAAAACTGATGTTCTACAGCCAGTTTGTTCTGGACGAATTCCACAAGGATGAATTAGTAAACCGCACCCATTCCTGGGTCAACAAATGGGCCGCCCAATTCGGCGGATTATGGATTGATGTTGCCGGTATTCGCAACCTGGATTGGCGGGTTGAGACCAATTTGGTCAGACCCTACACCTACACGCACTTACTTCCATCGCAGGCTTATACTCAGTACAATCAGTCGCTGGCCCACCCCATTGGCTCCAATTTTAAGGAGGTATTGACCGTCCTAAAATATCAGCCTCTCCCCCGACTCACCCTCACCGCCAAGTATTTTCACATCATTCATGGAGCTGATAGCAGCTTCAGCGAGCAAACCACCCACTTTGGAGGTAACCTACTATCCTCCTATGAAAACCGACCAAAAGACGACGGCATCTTCATTGGTGACGGTGTAAAAGAGACCATCGGTTTGATTGACGTGGCGCTTAGCTACCAGATTAAACATCGGACCTTCTTTGATCTGCGGTACATCAACCGGGACAATAAACGAGATCAACCATTGGTATCGGATCGCGTTCATATGGTGAGTTTCGGATTCCGTATGAACATAGACCGGCAGAACTTTGACTTCTGATAAACGGCTCAATTTGCGTTTCTTTGAATCATGATATCTGTGGTCATACCCGTTTACAATGAAGCCGAAAACATTCCGGTTTTATTTGACCGTTTGAAGGCCGTTTTGGAAAAACTCAATGTTCCGTTTGAGTTGATTTTTGTGAACGACGGAAGCGCCGACAACAGCGAAGAGGTGATCACCCAGCTATCCCGGAAAAACTCCGAGGTCAAGTACATCAACTTCAGTCGGAATTTCGGCCATCAAATTGCCGTAAGTGCCGGATTGGATTATGCCCATGGCGACAAAGTAGTGATCATTGATGCCGATGGTCAAGATCCTCCGGAACTGATAGAAAAGCTATACCTCAAAAGCCTCGAAGGATATGAAGTTGTGTACGCGCAACGTATTCGCAGACAGGGTGAATCCATGCTTAAACGCGCCACAGCTCGATGGTTTTACCGCCTGATGAAACGCATCACTCAAATCCCGATTCCGGTTGATACCGGTGACTTCAGGATCATCGATCGCAAGGTGGTGGATCAGTTGAACAACATGCCGGAACGTCATAAGTTCTTGCGTGGCCAAATACCCTGGGTAGGATTTCGACAAACATCGGTGGAGTACAACCGCGAGGAACGACTTTCAGGTGAAACCGGCTATTCGTATCGAAAGATGATTCGATTAGCTCTTGACGGCATCACCTCTTTTAGCAACTGGCCATTACGACTGGCAACCCTCTCCGGCTTTCTATTTGCCTTTGTTGGCTTTCTTCTCATTCTGTATACCCTCTACGCCCGATTTTTTACGACGGATTATGAACCCGGCTGGGCATCTCAGATGATTACCATCATTTTCCTCGGCGGGATTCAATTAATCGGAATTGGCATCATTGGCGAATACATCAGCAGGATGAACGACAATATTCGAAACCGTCCGCTGTATATTGTAAAGGATAGCAACATTAAGGAGTAAGACCAGTCAGTGATGATGAAAATTGAGTGTTTGGTTAGAGAAAGAGAAAGTGAAAGTGAAAGGTCGTGTTCGAGTTATTTTTGGTGGAATCTGGCCTATACCCAGTTGTTCAGTTCATCATCCAAACAGAAGTTGTTCAACGTTGTTTCAGTAACTCAATCATCGCCCTAAGTAGTAAAACTCAAAACGCTGATCTTAAAACACTGATCTGATTAGACATGCACCAACTTGAACCACATTTCCTCTGGCGGCACCTATACAAAGCCAAGAACGACCCGAACAGTCCGTTCTACCGCACAGAGCACAGTCAGTTCGAGTATACTAACCGTATTTACAACTACGCCATCCACCCGCAATGGGATTCTTTCGGAAGTGAGACGTTGCTCTTGAAGGTATTGTTCGTTGATTATGAGGAGAAATATGCCATCATTGAACTCATTGGTGAATGGAATGACTGCATTAACAACGATGTGATGATGCTGAAGCGCGAGGTGATTGACGAGATGTTGGATTGCGGCATTGAGAAGTTTATTCTATTGGGTGAAAACGTCTTGAATTTTCACGGAAGCGATGATTCCTATTATCAGGAATGGTGGGAGGACACTCCAGGTGGATGGGTGGCCTTTTTGCATTTGAGGGATCATGTGATTAATGAGATGATGCAATTGGGGGTGGATCGGTATATTTCGATTCCGGAGGATGATGAGGCCACATGGAGTTGGAAAACGCATAAACCGGAGCATCTTTTCCAGGTGGTTGATAAGATGATGATGCGGTTTCTGGAGGAGTCGGATTCGATTTGAACTGCGTTTCATTTTTTTTAACGCAAAGACGCAGAGCCAACCATAATCTTGCGCTTGGTATAATTAACAAGCGATGGCTAACATTTGTAAGCTGTTCTAATTAACTGCTGTTGACATTTGTTCAATGCAAATCAATCAAATCAGCCAAAAAATTATTCATTGCTCCTATCTGGTCCATAAACGTCTTGGACCCGGACTTCTTGAAAGTATTTATCAGGAATGTCTGTGTTATGAACTTAGAAAAGCCCACCTATCAGTTCTCAAGCAAGTCCCCATGCCTGTAATTTACGATGACCTAAAGCTCGAAAGTGGTTTTAGGCTTGATTTATTGGTTGAGGATCAAGTGATTGTAGAAATAAAAAGTGTCGAAAACCTTCATGAAGTATACTTTGCTCAAACACTTACTTATCTAAAACTAGCCAACCGTCATCTGGGATTGCTCATCAACTTCAACGTTCCTTTAATTAAGAATGGAATTCGCCGAATAGTTCACAACTTGTAATTCTCAGCGAATTCTCTGCGCCTTTGCGTTAAAAAGTAGGACTAACTCTCTACTCGCATATGAACCACCTCGATGCGGTTTTCGGCCGAAGAGAGAATCTTGAACTCAAACGAATCAACCACCACCACCTCACCCTGCTCAGGGATACTTTCATAATTTGAAATGATGTAACCACCCAGCGTTTCATAATCCCCTTCCGGGATATCCAGGTTGTACTTCTCATTCAAATAATCCACCTCCAAACTGGCAGAGAATTCATACTCCAGGTCACTGATTTTCGTATCAATGATGCCGTCATTATCATCGTGCTCATCCTCAATTTCACCAAAGATTTCCTCGATGATATCCTCCGTAGTCACAATGCCGGCTGTTCCACCAAATTCATCCACCACTACCGCAATACTCTTGCGATTTCGGGTAAAGTCATTCAGCATTTCGTTCGCTGGTTTCGACTCATTGGTAATCATGATGGGGATGAGAATGGACCGAATAGTCTCGGGCCGTTTCATCATATCGATGTGATGGACATAGCCAATGATGTTGTCTACATTGTCGCGGTACACCAGAATTTTGCTGTGTCCGGTTTCAATGAACATCTCCTCCAGATCCGTAATGGGACTTGAAATATCAATACCCACAATGGAGGTACGGGGAACCATACAATCCCGAATTTGAACATTCCCAAAATCCAGCGCATTCTTCAGAATTTCCGTATCCACGTCCCGGTCGTCTTCGTGCTTGTGCTTCTGACTTTCGGTGATATAATCGTCGAGGTCAATTCGGCTAAAGGCCGGACTCTCCTCTGTAAACTCCTTTTTAAGGACCAGGTGGAGAATATTTTTGGCCAACCAAAGCGTCATCTTCACCACCGGTGAGAGCAAAAATGCAAAAGCCTTAAATGGGAAAATGAGGATACTGAGAATGCCGGATGGATTAATCCGGAACAACGCCTTGGGCAAAAACTCGGCAAAAATCAACACCACACCAGTGGAGATGAAGGTCACGAGGAGCAACGAGGCGAGGCCGTCCAGGTTTTGAAAAACCGACGGGAACCACGATTCCTTGAGAATGTGCTCCATCCAAATACCGTATACCACAATGGCGATGTTGTTGCCAATGAGAATGGTTGAGATGAACTTGCTGGGCGTCTTGATGTACTCCGCACACACCTTTGCCCACCGAATTCCCTGATTGCTTTTTAATTCTATTCGGAGTTTATTGGCCGATAAGAACGCAATTTCAAGACCGGAGAAAAAGGCCGAAAGAAGGAGCGTGGTGAGAATAACCAAATAGGAAGGATCCATCGTGAATCAGAAAGCAAAGTTAAGGATTGATCTGATATTCCGGCTCGGGTTCTCAAATCATCCTGCGAATTGACCCCGGGTTGAAACCGGCATCAAATCCATCCGCCTCAACCGTTGAAAAACCTATCTTTGCGGCCGTTTTAGCCGATTATGACACGAAAGGTTCGCGTACGTTTTGCCCCCAGTCCAACCGGTCCGCTTCACATTGGTGGAGTGCGCACTGCGTTGTATAACTACTTGTTCGCCCGAAAACACGGTGGCGACTTCATTCTTCGGATTGAAGATACCGACCAGAAGCGATTTGTTCCCGGTGCTGAGGATTACATCAATGAATCCTTGAACTGGCTCAATATTGCCCCGGATGAAGGTGTTCAACAAGGCGGACCATGTGCGCCATACCGACAAAGCGAGCGCATGGCAACCTACCGTCAATACGCCGATCAACTAGTGGCTGCCGGTCATGCGTATTATGCGTTTGACACGGAAGACGACCTTAACGTGATGCGCGAGCGTCTGGAAGCAGCCCGAATGCCTGCGAAATACGATGCCGCATCGCGGATGAGCATGAAAAACTCACTGACACTTTCCGAGGATGAGGTCAACCGTCGGTTGGAAAATGGTGACCCATATGTCATTCGGATCAAACTTCCGCGTAAAGAGGAAGTTCGGTTCCATGATGAAGTGCGTGGATGGGTGGTGGTTCACACCGCTCAAATGGACGACAAAGTCCTGTTGAAACAAGATGGTTTGCCAACCTATCACCTGGCCAACGTGGTAGATGATCACGTCATGGACATCACCCATGTTATTCGAGGTGAAGAATGGCTTCCTTCGGCTCCATTGCACGTGTTGCTCTACCGCTACCTCGGTTGGGAAGAAACCATGCCCAAATTTGCGCACCTCTCCCTCCTTTTGAAACCAGATGGAAAAGGCAAGCTGAGCAAACGGGATGGTGACCGATTGGGTTTCCCCGTGTTTCCGCTGGAGTGGAACGATCCAAAAAGTGGTGAAATCAGCAGCGGCTACCGCGAATCCGGTTATTTGCCAGAAGCCGTATTGAACATGTTAGCACTTCTGGGCTGGCACCCATCGGACAACCGCGAATTATTCTCACTGGACGAATTGGTTGAAGCCTTTAGCTTGGAGAAGGTATCCAAGAGTGGAGCGAAGTTTGATGCAGATAAAGCCCGATGGTTCAATCATCAATACCTCATGCAGAAGGATAATAGTTTGATTGCAGCGGAGATCAAACAGCAATTAACCGATCGGGATTACAGCGCTTCCCAGGACTACGTGGAAGCCGTTATAGGCATGATGAAGGAGAAGGTGAATTTTATCCCTGAGATTGTGGAGGCTGGCTACTTCTTTTTTGAAGACCCGACATCCTACGACGAGAAGGTGGTGAATAAACGATGGAATGATGATGTGGTGAAGCACATTACGAACATCGCCGATAGATGGAATTCCCTGGAAGAGTTTAGTGCGGAAATGCTTGAGAGTTCCTTCAAAACCTACGCCGAAGAAACCGGCATCAATCCCGGTTCTCTGATGCAACCCATCCGATTGGCCGTATCCGGTGCTGCCGGCGGGCCTCCGATCTACGACATGATTGCTCTTCTGGGACGGGAAACGGTTGTTCGTAGAATGACATCGGCTGATGAGCGGATACGTTTGGGGAGTTCGTGATGCTCATTTCGCGGTTTGCCCGTGACGTTCGCTACGCTCAGTCAGGGTAAACGGAATTCACTTTTTTGTGATTCACTATTTTTATCTTGGTGCATAGGACGATGCTTCTACTTCGAATCAGCGTTAAAGAAGCATTAGTTCTTCGTTCTTAGATTTTAGTTTTTAGTTTAAATCCCGAATTTTAACGCAGAGCCGTTCCCTTGCTCAAAGGATGTTTCGAACAACTTTCTGCATCGAGAAGAACATCTTTCTATCATCAAAATTGACCACGCGGGAACTGCGCAAAGATCCCCTACGGGGATACGCAGACTCCCTAGCGGGAGTTCGCAGAGCCACTCAACATGCTGGTTGATCGGACGATGCTTCCACTTCAAATCAGCGTTGAAGAAGCCTTAGTTCTTCGTTCTTAGATCTTCGTTCAAATCCCGTATTTAAACGCAAAGCCGTTCCCTTGCTCAAAGGTTATTTTTAACAACTTTCTGCATCGAGAAGCACGTCTTGCAATCATCAAAATTGACCAAGCGGGAACTGCGCAAAGCCCCCCTGCGGGGATGCGCAGACTCCCTATCGGGAGTTCGCAAAGCTTCTCAACATGTTGGTTAATAGGACGAAGGTTCTACTTCAAATCAATGTTGAAATGCCTTAGATCTTCGTTCTTAGTTTCGTCCTCCGTACTCCGAAATCCGTCCTCGGAAATCGACATGACCGGATAACTATCACCCTGCAAAATGCACCCTCACACCTACCTTTGATCCATGTTCCGTAAGCTGATCCGCAACAAGTACTTCCTGATCTTTTTCGCCTTGATGGCGTGGCTTACATTTTTTGACGCCAATAACTTCCTGTATCAATATCGGTTGGGTAAGGAAATCAGGACCTTGCAAACTGAGGCGGATTTCTATCGAACCGAAATCGCCAAACTCAAGGAACAAAAGGAAGCACTTAACACAGATAAGCGGCAATTGGAGAAATATGCCCGTGAACATTATTTGATGAAAAAGGCCGACGAAGACCTCTTCCTCATCCGCGAACCAAAGTAAGGTACTATTTTTGGTTGTGCGCCAATCAACCAAACGTTCCTGTTGCTTTCCATTTATCCTATTATTCGGACTTCTTATTGGGCCAACATCGGTTCACGCTCAAATGGATACATCCGTCTGGAATGCCCGAAATTTCAACCTGGGAATTTCCTTTGGTGTATGTGGTGCCCACGCCTATTACGGCATTCCCAATGTAGCTATCAAGCTGCCACGGCTTACCATTCAGGGAAATTCATTCACCTATCAAGACCGATCGGACAAGACCATTCAATTGGATTTGGACTGGGTGCGAATCAATCCATATCGAACCAATCGGGAGGTTTATTTCTCACTGGCCTACGGCCGATGGTGGCACCTTCGGACGGACCTAAAACGATTTAACCGACACTACACCCTCATCGGCGTGAATCGGTATTCGTTGAATCATCGAAGCCGAACGTCATTCAAAATTGGTTGGTCACACATGGACGATCAACGATATGATCGGCGTTGGGGATGGAATGGTTATCCCGAAGATATTCCCTATGCAGAGATCTCGTATTCGCTGTTTCTTCGGAAGTTTAAACCCGGGAGAACGGTTGAAATCAAGCGTCGAAATCAAGACACCTCCAGCCATTTATTCGGAGATTACGCCAATTTATACCTATCTCTTGGAGCCGGATTGGATCGCGCCATTTGGGCGCCTGCATTAGGCATCCGACTTGGGTTGGTATCCGTTCAGGGCAGTTTTATGTTTCTCCCCCGATATCTTCAGGGATCCATCCATTTGGCTGTTGATTACGGTGTCCCCTACAAACGGGAAGATGGATTTGCCCGTCACTCGCTCAGCACCTTTTTCTTTGCCCATTCCGGAGATGATTTGGGTGACATTTTTTCACTCGGACTGATGTACGGTCGAAGCCGCTACCTCACAGGACGGAAATTATCCCGTCATGCCCGTATCGGGCTGGCCTTTCTGCCACTCGATGTTTCCTGGAATTTCCGGGGTAGATCACTCAACTGGGCCACTCCTGTTATGCCTGTTGCAGCCATATCCGTAAACATCTATACCTTTCGCATGAATTTACCCAACGCCACCAAAAACGCCCAATAATGAACGAAATCCTTGACGATCTGGACCAACAGGATGAGCCCATTCTGGCTTCACCCCTGAAGCGACTTGTGGGATTTATGATCGACCACATCCTGAATATTTCGATCCTCATGTCAGCGGTCATGCCCTTCGTATTCTCCATTGAAAATGAAGATGAATTCCCCATCGGATGGTTTATCACCTTGTTCCTTCTTGGGTTTTCGGTGCTCTACGGTCTGCGCGATAGTTTTAAGGGCGTCAGTTTGGGGAAATGGGTGGTTGGAACCATGGTGAGAGACCAGTACGATTACACATCCATACCCTCCACCGGCCGATTATTCATTCGAAATCTGTTGCTAATTTTGGGTTGGATTGAAGGGGTTATTTTAATGCTGGACCGCCAAAGACGGAGGGCTGGGGACATGGTTGCGAAAACAGTTGTCCTGGACAATCCCATTAAGGCCAAACTCGGCAAGCGCATCCTGGTGGCAGTGGTCGTAATTGCCCTTTTGCCGGTAGTGATACTGGGCACCACCTTTCAGGGATTAAGTGGTTCCAATGCATACGAAGCTGCACAGGAAGCCATCCGAAATGATGGGGAAGTGATGGAATTGGTGGGAGAAATAGAATCGATGTCCAAGTATCCAAACAGCTCTATCCGAACATCGGGGTTTCATGCCTATGCTGAATTTGAGGTTGGTGTTGACGGATCCAAACAGGATGTGGTGGTGGAAATTAAATTACATCGGGATGGTGATTCCCCATGGGTGGTTGATGAGCTCACCCACATACCTTAAACACAGGAAATGATACAACGAATTAAATGGGTGAATCTAGGAATTGTGATCAGTTCCTTGATGGGCTATCTGGAGTGGGGAACAGATCAGCACATGTTCCTGTTCAAAGGTGAACTGGATATCCTGTACGGTCTGATGACCAATCCGTCTTCGGTTTTGCATCCCTTCACCCTACTTCCACTTGCCGGACAAATTTTATTGCTTTCCACGGTATTCAAGGCCTTGCCAAAGAAATGGGTTACCTATCTCGGCATGGCGTTAATCGCCCTTTTGTTCGGGTTAATGTTTGTGATTGGGGTCATAGGACCAAACTGGAAAATTCTGGGATCAACCCTTCCGTTTTTTGCGTTGTGCGGTCTACAGATTGTTCAAGTCAGACAACTTACCAAACCGGTTTAGCGATACAGTTTTCGAACGACCTGATTCCCCTCCACAGAGATGGAAAGAAGGTACATTCCTGAGGCAAGTTCGCTGTGATCCAGGAGAAGTTCTGGACCTACAATCGTTCCCGATTGCAGGATTTTTCCATTCATGTCGCGCAATTCATAGTCCCCTTCGCGGCAATCCGAACATAGACTAATCTGCCAATTGGTAGGGCTATTCACCACCACAATCTGTTGCAATTGTTTAGTTGAGATTCCGGCACCTCTGCCTGTTGTAAACTTCCATACAGGCGACCAATCACTGGTTAGCGTTTGGGCCTTGGCCCGAACCCGCCAGAAATAGGTTGTTCGGCCGTCCAGGTTGGTGTAGGTCTTATTGGCGGCTGACGCCGATTTCCGATCGGTTGTAGCAAAGGTGCTATCGGTGCTCAGATCAATCTCATAGGTTGCCTGATTGACTTCGGTCCACTTAAGATTGATGGTAACCGGGGCATTGATGAAGCCATCAACCGGACTCAATAATATGGGTGTTTCCAATTGATCATCTGTGACAAAGGTGAAGATGTACGACCATTCACCAATATCCTGTCCTTGCGAATTCCGTCCGCGAACCCGCCAGTAATAACGCGTTCCAGGTTTTAGTAAAGCCGATATGGTGGTACCGGATGTGGTAAGCACACCGGCACTTTTAAACGTTGGATCCTCGGTATATTGAAGAACATACCCGGCCGCCCCCGATAATGCCGACCAGTTAAAAGTCAGGCCAAATGGTATCTTCTCAGAACTATCGGCCGGATAAATCAAACCCGGACTCTGTCGTGGACGCGTGGAAAAGCTCCATACATCACTCCAATCCGATGTATCCTTACTATGATACACCTTCACCCTCCAATAAAATGTCATATCGTACCATTCTTCCAACGGAAAGGGGTCAAACCAGTGGAAGAAGGGATTGGAGACGGTATCGGCAAGTACCCAGGGATCGGCGAATGACGATGAGGTGTCCAGCTCAACAATGTATCCCTTGGTTCCATTGAGGGATCGCCAATCCACCGATGTCACGGTAATATTGGTCCCTTTATTTTTCGGATAATCCGGTCGGGGTGGGTTGATGATCCAGAACTTCCAGGTATCGCTCCAAAGTGAGGTATCGGTACCGTTGATGGCACGCACCTTCCATCGATACAACCCGCCAAACAAGAGGTCGTTTACCTGTAGTGAATCATTACCAACAATGAATTTCTGGAATTGAGGAGAATTAAAATCAACCGATGTATCCAACCAAACCTCATACTTCGGCACCGTTTTGATGGTATTCCAAATCAACCAGGTCTGTGGGGTTTCACCCAGGAAATCACTGTCATACGGTTTCTTTAAGGTGGTACTGGCGATGGTGGTAAATATCCGGTCATTGGAAGCCGACCAATCGGAAGTATCCTGCGAATGGAACATCCGAATACGACGGGAATAGGTTGTGTTGAACTTGAATACCAAGCCTTTAAATTGATTGGAGCTAACAGGCAAAAAGGTATCCGCTAACAGAGAATTGTTAAAATCGGTTCCCTCCACCACCTGAAGATGAAATCCATGCACGCCCTGAAGACTATTACTCCAGGTGAGGCTATCCCGAATACCAACATCCTTGGTGCTCTGGAATGGATAATAAAGCTGCGGAACATCTTTGGTGTAAAATCCTCTTACGAGACTCCAATCACCGGTATCCCTTGAATTGAATGGTCGTGACCGTGCAAAATAAGTGGTTCCAAAGTATAGGGAATCTATGAAGGTACGGTACGTTGAATCCGTTGTTGTCCAAAAGTGATGGGAATTGAATTGATCTGTGGTGTCCACCTCAAAGATATAGCCCAAGGTGCCATCAATGCTGGTAGAGCCTTGAAGTTCTGTTCGGGGATTGGCATTCGCTGCCGCATACATTGTTTTACCCTTAAAGCCGCGCATCATCACGGTTCTGGTAATCCAGTTGGCCGTGTCGTGCGCAGTTACAGCCCGCATCCGGACGTAATAGGTTTCGTCATATTGCAGATCGTGTAATGTCAATTCGGAAATCCCACCCGTGGTATGAAGGGAATCAAAAATAATGGGTGAATCAAAATTGGGCGATGTATCGGCCTGTACTTGAAACGGCCAAACATTTACCCCACCGAAATAGATGGGGACATCGCACTCGTATGTGCCGCCATCAACCGGTTTCGTAAAGTTGTAATTGCTGAGGGATGAGCCGTAATTTAGGTCGGACCAGGCAGACGTATCGCTTCCTTTAAACCCACGAACCCGCCAGAAATAATTGGCACTTAAGCGCATGTCCTTGTAGTAAATCTCCAACCAAAAATTAGAGAAGGTGTCGGGTACAATTTCCCGGTACAAGATGGCGCTGTTAAAGGTATTCACGGTATCCAGCACAAATTCAAAGGAGTCATACTCCGCCACATTATACCACGAGTAATACACATACGGTCCGAGAGACGTGGTGCCGGAATTGGGTGTATAAAACAGCAATTTGGGATGCGTTGTAAAGGTCTGAACATCGGTCCAAGACGATGAATCCGTTGCGCTGTATGCCCGAATTCTCCAGTAGTATGTCGTGTTCAATTTCAATTCATTGAATCGATACTGCACGGAGTAAAATGACACTTCACCCGTGTCTGTCATCGCATTTGACATTCCGGCATTCTCCGACAACTGAACTAAGTAGTAGGTTGCACTACTTACTTTTTTGGTGTTGACCGAAAAGGATTGGGGAACGTTGGTTTGTCCGTCCGCTGTATTGATAATGGGCTTGGACAACGCGGCATAAACACTGGATTGCCCGCAAAAGAACAAACCCGTTAGGAGAAAAAGAATGAGGCGCATAACACAAATTTATCTGCAAAATCACTTCAAAATTCAGGGTGTAGGAGTTTGACCGATAAGTGTTGATATATTGCGAACAGATACACGTGTACGCCGAAAAAGCAGTTCCTGAAAGATGTTTTATTAAGAGGTAAGAGGTATAATCTAAAGTCCTAGCCTTTAGCTTTTAGCTTTCTAGTGAGCCTTGATTTTTTATTCTTGATCTCCACGAATTCTGTTGTAGAAGCCTGCGAAGAATTGACCAACTCAAAACTCAGCACTCTGATCTCAGATTTACGCTAGTAGCTCCATTTGATCCGGAGGAAAACAGCTGAACTCAGGTTTTGCCACTTATTATCAGCCTGTCCAACAAAGCTTTGCCCAACCAGGGAAAGGTCCAGGTTGGTTTTCAGGCTGTAGTCAATGGATGGCATTAAGAAGATTCCGCCAATATCAATGGCTCCAATAGCCGCTAGGTTAGCATTCAGTAGCGGTGAAATGGCACCACCTCCATTGACAAACACGCTGTACTTATTTGGCATGAGACGTTTTACATCGAGTCGGCCACCAGCCGTTGGCGTGAGTTGAAGGAGTTTGCTCAAATCACTCGTCCCCAGCGTATTGAACAAGCCACTAATCATGATATAAGGCCCTTTATCCAATACGATATCGATGGTTGCGGAGGTGAGAAATGCCTGTTCAGAACTGTCGGTCATGGGTTCAAACCAGGTGGCCTCCCCTTTGAAACCGGCTCCTTTGATATTACCTGCCCAGCCTACTCCGGCTGCAACATCTTGCTGGTATTGCCCAGCCAGAATTTGAAAATCATAGTTCTTTTTGTTGAACCGATACATTAAGGCCATCACCCGATCTTCCGGCTTCTCGGTGAATTTATAGGCCATCTGCAAACTCCCTCCTTTTTTGAAATATCGCTCCACCTTTACTGCATCTGATCCGGGTCGTTCCTCATAATCAAAGTCGGCATAGTTCAGAACATTGAACAGATCGTTTGGATTCCATACGAGGTTTTGCCCCCAATTGATTCGTTGTCTGCCCAGCCGCACGTCCCACTTATCGTTTGACCAGTTCAACCATACCCGATCAATAGCCGTGTGGGCTATGAAGGCCGGATTGTTGATCCAGGACCAGCTCAAATCCACCAGGCCGGGATCGTATTCCAACTGATCGCCATAGCCTTTGGCATATTTCAAAAACTCCCCATAAAAGGCGCGATTCCGCAATTCCAGTCCACCCACAAAATTGTGTTTCATGCTGTATCGGAAATTGATCCGATGATGAAAGAGATTTTGTTGAAGCGTATTACCATTGGCATCAATGGATACCGCCCGAAGATCCTTGAAATAACCGCGATAGGTAAAATTCTCCTTGAATTGAGCCGAGGCAGTTCCGCCAAAAATCAGCCAAACCAACAGGAAGAGAACGGCAGGTCTGTTACTTCCGCTCATCGCTCACAATACGCCCATCTTCCAGAGTAATGACGCGTCGTGCCCGATCAATCACCCGTTGATCGTGGGTTGAAAAAACGAAGGTCATATTCTCCTCTTTATTCAAACGCGCCATGATGTCCAACAAGTTAGAAGTGGAATGGGAATCCAGGTTGGCGGTTGGCTCATCGGCCAAAACAAAGCGTGGACGCGATGCCAGGGCGCGTGCTACAGCCACCCGTTGTTGCTGACCACCACTCATTTGAAGTGGTCGCTTATTCGCCTGATCCTGCAGTCCAACGGCACTCAGCAAAGCAGATGAACGTTCTTCCCGTTCGGATTTTGAGCGCTTCTGCATCAGCATGATAAACTCCACATTTTCTTTTGCGGTAAGTACAGGAATGAGGTTATAGGCCTGAAAGACAAAACCAATATTGTGGAGTCGGAAGTCAATGAGCTGACTCTCCTTCATTCCAGTGATTTCCTGATCGGCTACGTGAGCAGATCCGGAGCTGGCATTATCCAGACCCCCGATTATGTTCAGCAGCGTTGTTTTACCGCTTCCACTTGGCCCAACAATGGCCGTAAATTCACCTTCTTCAATTACGAGGTCAACGCCGTTGAGTGCATGCACCGGCACACCGGTACTGTCGTACGTTTTGGAAAGGTTACGTGTCTCAATAACGGGTCTGATGGCTGTTTGAGTCATGACTATATTTTGCGGATGGCCGTAGCCGGATTAAGTTTAAGTGATCGGCGTGCCGGTACGAGAGACGATATCAGCACAATGACTAAAATTTCAATGGTGAGAATGACGTATTGTTCGGTTGGCAGCGATGGGTACACCATGTTGCTAAAACCCATTTGGGACAACCCTTCTCCATACATGGAGAGATTAATCCCCACCTTGTTGGTCCAGGCTACCAGTGCCCAACCCAAGCCAATACCGATGGGCGCACCGGCCAGTGACAGGAAAATGGTTTCCAGCATAAACATCGTAAAAACGCGTGCTTTATTCATCCCAACCGCCATAAGCATCCCAATTTCACGTACGCGCTCCAGAACGGCCATCAACATGGTGTTGATGATTCCAAAGGCAACGGCCAAAAAGATAATGGCCACCAGTACCGCCATCGACTTATCAAAGGAATCAATGGCGAGTGCCAATTCGGGTGTTGCCTCTTTCCACGTCTCAACCAAGGCGGTGGTTTCCCCTTCCACATCGGCCTTCACCGCTTCCACATCTTTGGAATCGTGCAGCAAGATGGCCATTTCATTGACCTCATTACCAAGGCCCAACAATTCCTGAAGTTTATCACGGGGAATAAACAGGTTCATTTGGTCAAATAGACTGTTGTTCGTCTTGTACAGTCCCACGATCTTGACCTTAACCGGCACAATTTCACCATGAATGTTTTGAAACTGGAGCACAGGCTTCTTCTTTAACCCAAGCTTCAGCTTTTCTGCAAATTTTTCACCCACTACAACCGGCACGGCTTTCGTTCCGGTGAAGTACTCTCCCTGAGTCAAACTCTCGGATAAATGGGTGGTAGCGTCTTCCTGTGCCGGGTCTACACCAATGATGCGTACTCCCAAGCTGGAGCGGGAACTTTGAGCCATTCCCATCGTTACTACGCGTTCTGAAACAGATTCAACTCGTTTGTCTGATCGCAGTTTAGATGCCAATTGTTGATGATCAGCAATAGTGTATTTGGGTTCAAATGCTTCTTTGAATTTCTCATGGTGAACCTGAAGATGGCTGCTTTCCTTCTGGATGGCTTCGTCAATCCGATATTCATACATCCCCCAGGAGAAGGCCATGAGGAAAATCGTGGATACAATACCCACGATCATGGCCATCATCACCACAAAACTTCGTCCCTTATTACGCCAGACATTTCGCCAGGCAATTTGAATCAGCATCATGATCTCAGGTAGTCAATGGGTTTAATACGCAGAATTTTCACCAATGGGTAGATGGACAGCACCAAGGCGATGAAGAATACCAGTAGGGCATTATTTACAAAGGCGAATTGATAAACGTCTGCCGTGATAACCGGTTCAAATCCAAGTTTCTCGTAGGCTTCCTTCATATCACCAGCCAGGCTTACCGGATTGTTCTTCAGGGCAAGTACGGGTCCCATGGCTCCAACCATTCCAAGTAGTGCCCCCATGAAGGCCGTGATGAAGTTTTCGAGCACCACAATTACCGCCAGTTTATGACGCTTCATCCCAATAGCCGTTACCACACCAAATTCTCGACGGCGTTCAGCCAACATCATCAATACCGTCCCGAAAACACCAAAGGCGATAATCACGTAGAGAATGGCAAACATGATGTTACCACTGGCCTCGTCTCCCTCAATCATTTGCGATAATTCGGGTAGCAATTGCTTCCAATGAAGCGCTTCGTATTCATCGCCAATAGCGGCTTGAATTTCAGTGGCGATTTCCTCACTTCGCCGTTTGTCTTCCAGGAGAACCGAGATGTTTGAGACGTTGTCGCCTAAATAGAACATGTTCTGCGCCATCTTCAACGGCATGTAGATCATCCGTCTGTTGAGTTCCGGTGATCCCAATTCCAAAATGGCCTTCACGGGATATTTCCCGTTTGCACTGGTTCCGTGATACCCAATGCTCAAAATGATGATGGTATCGTTTACCTGCAACCGCAATCGCTTGGCCAGTCCGCTGGCGATCATCACCGATCGGTCGGACTGATTGATGTATTCACCGGAAATAACCCGATGGCGTAGTCCCGTAAGTTTATCTTCCACTTCGGGATCGGTGGCTTGGATTAGCGCCTCTTTGCTGGAGGTGTCTGTGGCTACCAAACCCACATTTTCAATACGCGGAAGAACATCGGCAACACCTTTAACTGATTTTATTTTATCAATCAGTTCGTCGGTTAACTCAACACTCGTTTCCAAGGTTTTATCCTCATGATGACCAGCTGCCCCAACCTGGATGTAGCCCATGGAGTAGCGCACAATATTGTCAATGTTCCGGTCGTAAATACCGCGTTGAACGCTCTGCATGGTCACAGAGAGCACCACAGCCAGAAAGATCATGGCAGTGGTTATTAGGGTTCGTCGTTTATTGCGCCAGAGGTTTCGCCAGGCGAGTACGAGATTGATCATTTGACCTTTTTCATGTTCTGAGTGGTGAAAAAGCTATCGTCAATTGATTCATTGAACGTCAGCGAAATATATTCCATCTTGGTCTTATGGCCGGTTTTATCAGCGGGAACAATTTCAACTAATGAAGCGACCGTTTTACCACCCATCACCTTGATACCGGAGGCCGTAAAGGTGTTTACCAACTCTTCATCTTCATCGTAAAATTCCGTTTTCATTTGAAGGTAATCCTTGGTATCAATCCAGGAAATCACCTTACCCCAAACCACCGCTGCGTCCTCCTTGGGAATGGATGTAATTTTATAACACGTTCGTCCGCCCACCGTTTCCTTGCCATTCAGTGTATGCGTAAAGTCCTTTTCCATGGAACTTTCCTTCACCAGATCATCGTTGGTAAGGTCCGTACCCATCCAACTTTGCCCCATCATAGACGGTGGAAGTTTGATAATGCGTTCCACTGTTGGCACCCAGTTCCACACTTCGTTTCCGCGCTTTAGGAACACCGTTCCCTTATCTCTGGCCGGGGCCGTAATGAGGGTCATCCCATAGGTTGTTCCCTTACTCCAGGTTTTGAGCTGCATGGTTCTGGACCATTTAGGGCGAATGATGCTGATTTTCATTTCAGCCTTGGTAGTGGTGCCCTGCATTTTATCCTGGGCCTTCTTAATTACCTGTTCGGCTGTTGGTTCATCCTGAACACGTGTGGTGAATGATTGAATCCCAATAAACGCTAGGAGTACCACAAAAATGAGGACGATCCGGGTTGATGTTTTCATACGTTGGTTTATCCTGTTGACCAAAATAACACGACAAAGTTTATGCTATTCGGACGGATTGGAAAAGGATTTCGATGAAAGATATCATGGTTGGGTATGAGATCAAATTCAGCCCCTCCAGCGTGTATTTGGATTGATGGGAATTTAATGGGATGAGTCTGTGCGGAGTTTACGACTCGCAACAACATTTACTCCTTTCCCAGGATCACTTTCCCCACTTCAACTCCCAGAGCGTGTTCCACACGGACAACATACAGCCCAACCGGCAGATGGGTTAAGTTTATGTTGGTTCGATACTTCCCTGGTTCGGGAGCGCCATCATATACCCTTTTGCCATTCGTCGTAAATACCTGAATGGTTTGGATGGCCGACTCATTGGTCACCACTTGAACCATCCCCAAACTAGGGTTCGGGTAGAGTCGTAACGCATGTGTGGTGACGGGCGGATTTACCCCTTCCTCTACTACCCGGGAAATCACCGTATTGGTGACCACCGGGGGCTGAAAGTCAAAGTAGATGTACGCCGTATTTCTGAACTCCTGGCCAATCACCAGGGAATCCTTTAATCCACCTCGATAACTCACAAAACCACTACTGGCCGCGTCTCCGGCGATTTCCTGACTGGGAAGTTCGATGTCCTTAAACGACCAGATGATGGCGTGGTCACGCACCTTGTACGACGTACTGTTTTCATGGAAATGGCTATTTGCCAAAATGTGGATGTACTCAATGGGCAGGTTGGGATCAATGGTATCCACAATGTGTATGTCGGTTGCGGAAGCCGTTCCCAGATTCTGAAACCGAATATGATAGTTCAGGTCATCCGTTCCGGGATACACTTCGTTCTTGTCGCATTGTTTGTCGTTTGGATCATACGCCGAAACAACGACTTGATCGAGCCGGGTAGAGCGGGTCCATTTCTGCCGATCCTGAACTTCCAGATCAAAATTCAAGACCTCATTCATCTCGATTCGGGTATGATCAATCCGAAACTGCACCTCAATAACTTCATCCCGATCCACTTCCCACACCTGCTCTTCTTCGGATGATGACAACACCTGAAGTGGTGAGATAAAATCAGCCAGGCGTTTATCGTGCTTCAGGGTAACCCGCAACGGGAATTTATGCTTATTGGCGCTACTAACATCGAGGTAATATGTCCCCGTGTATCCGTGTTTTACCACAAACCCGGATGAACTCGTGAGTTCCATTTTCAAATCGGCGGCTTCCGGTTTGAGTTCAAGTGGAAAGTTTAGGTGGATGATGCTATCTGCATTCCCTACGGTAAGAATTTGCTCATAATCACCACATTTCGCGATGTGTTCATCGCCGGTAATAATCTCAATGGTTGCCGTTCGGTTGTTAGGAACAAATACGGTATATCTTCCCATGTCATCGGTGCTGGTATAGTAACTACCGTCGTTCACCTTGATCAACATGGTTGTAAGGGGCATCTCACCGGCATCCATGGAACAGTTCCCATTCATATCCTCAAAAACCACCCCTGAAACCGCCGTAAATCCGGGCTTAAACTGGGCGATGTTGTACACCGGCTTCCCGAAAAGCGATCGGTAACCACCCGTGAGGTAAACGGTTAAATGATCGGTTACCAGGGATAACGGAGCGCGGTCAAATTCACTGAGATCGCCCTCCCGTAGGAGGATATCGGTTGAAGTCCGATCAATGGATACCAGTCGGATGTTGGATTCACCATTCAAATTGAATCGTCCGGTTAGGTATAATTTTCCATTGATGAACAAGGCCGACTCACATTCCGTAACGGAAAAGGAAGCGGGTGTTAGTTTGGTCCAGGTGCTGCCATTCAGAAAGGTTACTTCATCGGGGGTAATCACGGCTAATGCTCCATCAAAGTCCGCTAATTCGGTGATCGTATCAAAGTTGTGTGTTACAGCGCTCCAGGCTGATCCATCAAATCGGGCCAGGTCCTTTACCACGTTGCCTTCAACGGCTGAAAATCGACCGGAAACGTACAGGTCGTCTCCGGAGGTTGTGAGGCAATCAAAACGCTTCGCCCCACCGGAAGCCAATCCATTCCAAACCAATCCGTTGAATACAGCGATGTTTTTTACGGGTGCGCTATCTGCCCGGTTAAAATCACCCACTACGAAGAGTTTGTGATCGTATATGGCGGTGGCCTTAACGGAAATTTCGTCGTGCGGGAAATAGTTGGAGTTGAGACTACCATTTTTTGCCCATTGAGATCCGGTCCAGCGTGCCACACCGTTGATCCCGTTAACGGATTTAAAACTACCAATGACGGTAACCTGTCCGTTGTAGATCACCATCTCCATTTGGTGGGCTGAGTCATTCAAATGCTCGGTTAGTGGTAGCACCGGGAGCTTGGTCCAGAACAGACCATTCCATTTTTGAACATGAAGATTGGCGGTTCTGAATCCGATGGTTTTTGAATCGTAGGCTACATACAGATTACCCAGACTGTCGGCAGCCGTCAGGTGAACGGGTATATTCATCTGTTCATCCATCGGGACACCGTTAAACTGCGATCGGCCCTGCAGGGCCAAGAGTAAACAGAAGATCAAAAAGGTGTAGCGCGCCATTCGCTATAGGTTCTTAATTAATCCAAATCTAATGGATAGCGCATTGAGATTCTGAGTAGTGAGCCTGCTTGTTTGCTCGATTCCCAGGTTATGACTGAATGCTGTTTCCATGTACACATGGTATCGTGGTTTCTTATATCGCCATTGCAATCCTCCCATGTAGGTGGAAGAGGCCATGCGGAGATTGGTAATGCTTAGCGATTCCCGATTGCTGAGGTTAACCGGATGTGGCGACTCGCCCGAGGTTGAAATCAGTACATTGTTAATGAAACGCTGCTGGAAAATGAGTTCGGCATGCGGACGTTTCATTAACTGAATTCCCAAACCAATGGGCACCTGAACGAAGGTGAAGTGATGATCGCTGTTGAAAATCACCTGAACGGGTGTTTGATTTCGGTAGCCTAAAATGGTTCCATTCAGATCTACCACCGGCGATTCTGAAACGGTGAAATGGTACTGACCGGGAATGTTTAGTCTGGATAGTCCAAGTCCCAGTCCGGGTTCAAATCGTCCGAACCGACGGATAACGGATGCATGTATGCCCACAGATGCTCCGCTAATTTCGGCAGCATTCCGAATGGATTCATAGTCTTTGTGTATGCGCTGCGCGCCGATTTGAGTCACCACCAAATGGGGGTTTACCACCTCCACCCCAGCCGATAGAGCTAATTGAAATCCACCTTCCTCCAGCAAGGAATCGACGCCAAATGGGATCTCATCACCTGAGAATGCCACCTCCGGCACGATCACATCCGGCCGATAAACCGGCCAGCTTGAAAGGAAGGTGAGACCGTTCCGAACAGCAAGTGCCGGAACCTGTATGGTCTGATAAGTGTCGGTATTCGACTCCACCATGCCGGCACCACTCACCTCTCTAAAAACATTTTTGGATGGTTGAGGGCTGGAAGGGTTTCGAATCGAGGCATTTGAAATAGGTGAGACTGATGAGGTTGGGTTAACCAACTGATCCGGCCGATGAATTGTATCCTCTGGCACCTCAGATTGAACCGGTTGATGGGTTTGGTTGGAAGGCTGGAAAGTATCTGCCGTTTGGGGTGTTGTTGGGTACAGAAACCACCCTGCCAGAAGGAGCGGAATGATCACGGCTGCTGAACGCACAAACCACAGCCAGAAAATTTTTCTTCGACGTTTTTGTGCAAAGGCATCCCAATCCGGCATTAACCCGGGGAACTCCGCACGTTCATCCAAACCATTGAGCAGGGAGTCGATATGTTGATCGAAATCAGCCATTGCGTTTGAGTGTTTTTTTGAGTGCGTTGCGCGCCCGATTGAGTTTGGACCGTGAACTGCTTTCCTGAATGCCGAGTTTCTGAGCGATTTGGGCATGGGACATATTCTCGACAGCGTACAAATTCAGAATAATCCGATAATCCGGACGGAGGGCGTTCATGGCAGCAAAAACGGCTTGCTGATTCACCGCAGCATCCGTTTGTTCACCCGGCACTTCAGGCACTTCTTCCGCCTCATCGGTCACCACTTCATCTACATACGAGATGTATCGCTTATAGGCTGAACGGGTGTAATCAATGCAGTGGTTAACAAATAGACGTTTGATCCACGGATAGAACTCCGATTCGCCCTTAAACGTCTCCACCTTCCGAAATACCTTCATGTATCCCTCGTGAAGAAGATCAAGAGCTTCATCCTTGTTGTTACTGTAACGCAGGCAAACGCTATACATCCGTGTATAAAATTGTTCGTATACAATCTTTTGGCACTTACGGTCGCCCGAAGCGCAACCCCGAATAACCTCTTCAGATAGTTCGCTCTCGGTTGTCGACATTCCGTTTTGTCTGCTCAGACAAAGGTATAACCCGGATTATTGAGGGGTTATTTGTAAGTGCCTCGGTAATAAGACGAACGATTTTAAAAACGTTGCACTTCGGTTTTGACTTTGCCAACACTTAGTGATCGGAGGAATAGTGGACTAGATGACTAGTGGACTAGTTTCGAATGGTTGACTGAATATTCACTTTCTCCTTCACTCTCACTCTCACTCTCGCGCTCACTCTCGTATTGAAATACCTCAATCCTTTAGTCGTGCCTGAGATCAGAGGAATAGTGGACTAGATGACTAGTGAAATAGTGGAATAGATGACCAGTGGGCTAGTTTCCAATGGTTGATTGTCATATTCACTTTCACTTTCTCCTTCACTCTCCCCCATCCCCCATTCCTCTTTCCTAATTCCTACCTCACATTCCAATCAAACTCCACGTTCTCTTCCCTAAACGTTGGTTGCTGAGCGCCTTTGGTGAGTTGAACCACTTCGGCGGAGACATAGCTTTTGAGTTCGGATATGGACACATGACCGTCGCGATTGGCATCGGCTGCCTGATCCTCCAGACCCCGAACCAGTGTGTAGGTAAATACACCGTTATTCCATTTGTCGCTTTCATACGCGTAACTATCTCCTGCCGACGCGGCAATCATGTGAGCGCCTGTCCCCTGATTGAGATTATTAAACAGCAACTGCATGGTGTGAAAACTGTTGTTGAAGCGATATTGATCATTGGTGGATGATTTCCCTCCCTTAGTTACGGCATTTACGTTGAGATTTTTCACCGGGTGGAATTCACCATCTCCTGTGATGTCCTGTTCACCACTGTGACACGCATCCAGCAGCATTAACTTCTCGAGAGACGGGACATCGGCCAGTAGTTGCTCAATTTCACCAAGTGGAATGCCTCGTTCGGACGGCTTCTGGAAGTTGACGTCGTAGGTCGCGAAATAGAAATCATATTGATTATCAATGAGTCCGTGTCCACTGAGATAGAGGATAAATCGGTCGGTTGGGCGGAGGCTTTTTGCGCGCATAGCCGACTTCCTGAATTGATCAATGGTTGCATTTTGATCAAACAGGGTGTCGATGATGATTTCATCAAAATCGGCGTGAGCAAACATCGACGTAAAATCCCGCCCATCTTTGACGGCATATTTCAGATTCATCCGGCTGTCCCGGTAGTTAGAGACACTCAAACAGAGAATATGAAGCGTCCGCTTTGCCGGTTGCGTGGACCGTCGGATATAAACCGATTGGCGCATAGAGGAGACCCCTTGTTTGGTATCGGCTCGGAAAGACAGTTTGTTTAACCCTGGTACCAGCGGAATCCGAAATCGATACGTACCTGCCGGACCTTTTTCATCGGCTTTAGCCAAAACCGAAAGACGCACGCCATTATTCCAACACACCAAGGTAACCGCTTCGCGCTGGTTCACAACCTGTACCCGAATGATGATGGATGAATCTTCCGAGGTAATGGGCAAGGTCTCTTTATTCAAAATTTGAAGTTGAACAACGTTTAAATCCTGGAGGGATTGCGGTTGTTGATATTGATGCCGCTTTTCAATTGCCTTCCGGAACTGACCTATTAAACGTTGTGAGTTGGGGCTTAACGTTTGCACGATGTAATCCGGGCGATTGTACACGTGATCGAATTGATCAAAGCTGTACACCTGGTCTCCATCCTGAAAGTTCACGAATTGATAGCCATTGGTAGACGTGGTGTAGAACGCCGATGTATTGTAAGCTATGAAGTCGGTTTCATTCGCAATAAAGGTGGCAATATGCTCCCGACTCTTCCAGTCCCAAACACCGATGGTGCCGTCTCTACTGGCACTAAAAAGGTGACCATTCTGATCGAATTTCAAGTCAAAAATACCGGTGGAATGAAAGTGCAGGGTGTCGATCAATTCTCCGTTCTGCAGATCCCACACATGGAGATCGCCGTATATCGAAATGGAGTTTCCGGTACCCGTTACCGCATATCGTCCTTCCGGATCAATGGCCAGGCACATCCCGTGTTTATCGTCCTGACGGTACATCCCTGACTCACCCGTTCGATAGTTGATCCATTTCAATCCAAAAACATCATCGGCCAGCACAATAGAATCATTGAGGAATTTAACCCATCGTCCTGCTGCGCCAACCTTAACTTGTCGGTTTGTGGCATTTTTCCCAGAGAACAAAATGGTTCCGTTGGACCGTACGGCCAACACCTGATCCCGGTAATCCAAACCATCAATTTCATCATTAAAAACACGAAGGGTTGTAATGGAATCGGTTTGTGTTAGAAAGAGTTTAAGCGTGCCGTCCTTTAGCCCCACTGCCAAGAGTTCATCCGTGATCCACTTGGAACAAATCGCCGACTCGGTCTCATAAAAATGTGTTTGAAGCCAATCACGTGTTTGCCAAATATGAACCCCTTCATGGGATGTTGAAGCCAATTTGGTTCCCAACGGGGAGTAGTCCAACGAGGTGGGATAGTGCTTAAGCCCCGTTAGGCGCATATCCACCCGTCCCGTTTCCAAATTCCAGATCTTAATAGTCCGATCAATGGGTGATTGGGAGCCATGAGCCAAAAGACAGTTGTCCGGGCTAACAGCCATACATTTAGCACTCCGAATCTTTGGGGATAAATCAATGATTTCCGTTCCACTTTCGGCGGTGACTTCCCGCATAAACCGATAGGCTTCACTGTAGAGCAAAATTCGCCTACTATCCCGCGAGAATACAGGAGTAAAGGATGCCTTAGGGTCCAGTTGGAAGAGGAGTTTGAAGGTATGTGCATCATACACCTCCACCACGGCATTGGCCTTATCGTTCATCATTCGGGTGACTCCGGCGGCGAAGTAATTCCCATCCGGACTAAAATCTATTCCATCATTACTGGTGGTTTCAATTCGAATATCGTCGCGATAGGTCGCCTTTTGCAGATCATAAAATCGGACGCACGGCAAACTATCCTTATGCCCGAAAACACGCGATTCCCGAAAGGCCAGTAAGTTCCCATCGGGATGAAAGAGTATGTTTTCAATATCGAATTTGGACGTAAGGCGATGAATGATTCTGCCTGATTTCAATTGGATGATTAAGGCATTCTGAACACTACCACCAAACATGGAACCGGCATCGGCAGATCCACCAACCGCCATAAGTGATTGATCCTGATTGAACCGAATCTCAGTGGCCACCAAGGAATCAAAATGAAATTCACGAGTGACTTTTCCAGAGGGATAGCTGTGAAATCGAATGTCGGAACCACCGGACAATATGCTTGTGGTCATCACTACAAATTCATTCCGACCGTGAAGAAAGACCAGATCATCCACCGTTTCCTTTTTCCCAAGCTGGATGGTGCGCACCTCCCGACCGGTTTTCCAGTCGAACACCACCACATGCGTCCCACTGTGACCGGTGATGATGTGATCCGGATGGTCTGTAAAGTCAAATCTCTCTGGATCGTGATTTGGTTTTTCAACTCGGCGAACTTGAAGACCCGATGCCAATTCCCAGACGATGATGGAATTATCCCAAGCAGAGGTAAGGAGGTAATTATCGTCCTGAGAATACCGGGCGGAACTGAGAAACCCAGAGTGCCCACGTTGAACATTAACGGTGATTTGCCCCATCAACCCGCATGCAGTGGAGAATGTGAAGACCAGAAGCCACAACCGTTTTAGCATACGGCAATTTATAGATCAATGACGGAATATGTAAACGATGGGTTGGTGCCTGGAGCTGAAACACCGGATTAAGCTGTTCGGAAATGATTGAATGGGTGGGTGACCGGACGATGCATCCGGAGATGGATGAGGATTCAAGCGGTTGAAAAAATTGATTGGCGTTGGGCGCGTTTTTGTGGGTTTTTGTGGTTGGATGGGGGTAACTTTCCTCGGGGTAGGGGCGCGTGTGTCCCTAACCAATTTCCGTGATAAAACCACAGACGTTCCGTGAAATAGTTCGACGTTCAGTCTTTTTATGACGGTTGGAGAAAATGCTTCGAAATTCTCCCCTGAAATAGCGAACTTTCCCTGGGGTAGGGGTAAATGCGTCCCTACAAAATTTTGAAGACATCTCGCTCAGCGTTCGGTAAATTCAGGTTGTGTTAAGTTCTTTTATTGCGTTCGGAGAAATCTCACGGCAATTCACCTCAAAATCTCCTAACTTTCCTCGGGGTAGGGGCAAATGTATCCCTAAGCAATTTCCGTGAGAGAACCTCAAACATTCCGTGAAATGATACGACGTTCGGTCTTTTTATGACGGTCGGAGAAAATGCATCGAAATTCTCCCCTGAAAAAGCGAACTTTACCTAGGGTAGGGGCAAATGCGTCCCTAACGCTTTCAAGTGAAAACAGCTTCATCGTTGGATCACAACGATCAACGTTCAGTTTATCACCCCCACCTCATCCCCCATCCCTCATTCCCCATTCCCATTCCCCATTTCCAAAAGTTGTTTCATCTTCGCAGTTCAAGTTCATCCCGTTGACTGACCTCCTCCTCATTACGGCTCCTTTCACCCAATTGAATACGCCATATCCGGCAACGACTTATCTCAGCGGCACTTTAAAAGCAAAGGGCTACAAAGTATCTCAATCGGATTTAGGGATGGAAACCTACCTCAGCCTGTTCTCCCATCAAGGGTTGAGTGCGCTTTTTAAACAGCTTGAACAACATTCTCTTGAAGCCACAGATACGCTGTTTTACCAGCGGCGCAATGTGTATCTTCAAACCATTGACACCGTCATCGCCTTTCTTCAAGGCAAACAACCTGAACTGGCCCGAACCATCGCATCCCGGAATGTTCTGCCCGAAGGAAATCGTTTTGCCGAACTGGATTATCTCGAATGGTCGTTTGGCACCATGGGCATTTCAGATAAAGCCCGACATTTAGCCAACCTCTACCTGGAAGACATCGCTGATTTTATCACGGAGTTTGTTGATCCCGATTTTGGTGTAAGCCGATATGCAGAACGAATCGCGCAAAGTCCTCCAACCTTTGACAGTATTCTGGACCGACTCACACTACCCCTCACCCTCGTGGAGCAAACGATGCTTCAGTTGCTGGAGGGACACATTCAACGGACGCATCCGTTGATCGTGGGATTCTCCATCCCGTTTCCGGGTAATTTAATTGCCACCCTTCGTTGTGCCGCCTTCCTGCGAGAACATCATCCATCTATTACCGTGGTGATGGGCGGCGGTTATGTCAATACCGAGTTACGCGAACTATCCGATGTTCGATTTTTCAGCTACACGCATTTCATGACGTTTGATGATGGCGAACGTCCGCTGGAACAACTCCTCGAATTTGTTAAACACAACCACCCGCTTCCCTTTCCATTCAAGCGCACCCTCTATCTGGATAATGACGTGATTCGATATTCCGATGAATGTTTACATCGCGACTATCAACAGCATGAACTTGCTGCACCTGACTATACCGATTTGCCCCTGGACTCCTACCTATCGGTGATTGAGCTGGCCAATCCCATGCACAGTCTTTGGACCGACGGCCGTTGGCTCAAGCTCACCATGGCCCACGGGTGCTATTGGGGCAAATGCACTTTTTGTGATGTAGGACTGGATTACATTGGCCGATACGATCCCGTTAAGGCAAGTTTGCTGGTGGACCGGATGGAAGAACTCATGGCATCTACCGGACTCACTGGTTTTCACTTCGTAGACGAAGCCGCACCGCCAGCACTGATGCGCGATGTAGCCCTGGAAATCATTCACCGAAAATTGGCGGTCACCTGGTGGACCAACATTCGATTTGAAAAAAATTTTACGCCGGACGTGTGTAAACTTTTGGCAGCATCCGGTTGCATTGCCGTATCCGGCGGATTGGAAGTGGCCTCTGATCGATTGTTGCAGCGCATCGAAAAAGGTGTCACCATTGAACAGGTGAGCAAGGTTACCCATGCGTTTACCGATGCCGGAATTCTGGTACACGCCTATCTCATGTTTGGTTATCCAACCCAAACCGAACAGGAGACCATCGACAGTTTGGAGGTGGTCCGACAACTGTTTGAAATGGGAAGTATACAATCCGGATTCTGGCATCAGTTTTCGCTCACCACCCACAGTCCTATTGCCAAAGAACCTGAAGCATACGGCATAACCATTGGCGAGAATGAGACGTCCTTTGCCCGCAACGATCTGGATTATACGGACGATACCGGCATGGATCACAGTGCATATCATGATGGATTGCGGACGGCACTGTACAATTACATGCATGGCATTGG
>JACJZW010000019.1 GCA_020635355.1 Flavobacteriales bacterium | reverse complement strand
AACCTCACATCAGGCCATTCACTCTCACTCTCACTCTCACTCTCACTCTCACTTTCTCTTTCTCTTTCATTCTTGCACTCTCACTCCAACCACCGTAGCATTCCGAAGGTGGTCTCACTCTCCAATTGGCATCGTCCTTGTTTATAAAAAACGAAACCTCCGGTGCAATAAAGAAATTTAGAATCCGGTTTTAACTCAAACGACTATGACTCGACATCTTCTCACCGCACTGCTATTGGTCTCGGTAACCGTGCTTCCGGTTCGGGCCGATTTTTCGTTTTACGGGCATAAGGTTTCATCTGACCTACATGTGTCCGGAATTCGCTTCACCAGCAAGTTGTCTCAATCCGGAATCAACTACCTCAATAACCGGATTCCAGAACAACGGGTTAACGATCTTACCAATCAAATCATTCGAGCTAAAACAGCGTATGCCCTGGATGACGTTGGAACCATTCTGTTTGCCCATAAAGCTTCGCGAGCTGCGTCGTCACATGATTATACTTCCCAGCTGATGGAATACCGAGCCTTAAGCAAATTGGGGTATGATGTAATTCTTTCGTACACGGATTATGAAATGATGGTATTCGGTCGATTAGATCAGGTTCCTGCTGCATCGGTGTACCTCTTTTATCAGAATAAGCGCTATACCAATCTGGACTTCCACGATAAAAAAACGGTTGGTCAGCGTCGAATCTTTACCCTAAGCACCAATCAACGATCCGTTCCCATACGGATTACCCGCCAAACCAATCCAAGGCTCAGTGCCAAACTTGTAAAGCGCATTGTACTGTGGGAGCACATGGGTAAAATGTACCGCATTGACGCAGTGACCAACATGTCGTTAACCGAGTATCTTCAAGACATACCGGTGATGGAAATTGGCAAGTCGTATGTCAACCGGGGTTGTTCTCCTCAGTTTGAAGAATCGGTGGTGAGTGCGCTTCGAAAGGAATTGGAAGCATTTGAATCACCATCGGATAAGGCAGAATTTCTTCTGGCATTTGTTCAAAAGGCGTTCCGATATCAGACCGATGAAGAACAATTTGGACATGAAAAGTATAACTATCCCGAGGAGACTCTGTTGTATACCTACTCTGACTGTGAAGACCGCACCTTATTGCTCGCCTTTTTATACAAGCGGCTTCTAAACCTGAATTCCGTGGCCATGTACTTCCAGAATGATAAGCACATTTCTCTGGCGGTTGCCTTACCGGATCATTCCAACGACTACTCGTTTCAGTACAAAGGTGTTAAATACGTTGCCTGTGAACCAACTGGAATTGGCTTTCATTTAGGTGATATGGGCTTGTCACTTGAGCGGATCACCGAAGTGATCGAACTGTGATTGATTTCCAATAGTGACGGAGCTTAATCCATGGTAAAAGTTAAACGCTTAGTTTGTCAACCGATGAGGCAGGTTTGGTTATAAAGTCCTAACTTTCAACGGGGAAGGGGTGATTGTTTCCCTCGCCATTTTTAATGAGAATCTCCTCATCGTTGGGAAAAAACGTTCACGTTTGATCCATCTTTTGAATGTCATGCGATGAACTCCGGAATGTTGTTCACTCTTTGACGATCATTTACCCCAGCATTTTCAACTCGTACTGTAACAGACGATTTCTACGATTTACCGGGACCCTTTGGTTGAAGTGGCCGAATCTCCAAATTAACCTGATGGGCATTAAATGGCGCTTCAACAGCATGAATGATCATACTGGCTACATCAATGGGTTGAAGCATGTAATCATGCGGCTCAATAGCGCTGTTCTCAAAAAAATTCGTTTTAACAGATCCAGGAAAAACACAGGTCACCTTAACACCGAACCCTCGAAGCTCCTTGTACATGGATTGGGAAATGCCTTTAACGGCAAACTTAGTTCCGCAATACCCGCTTACCTGCGGATAACCTTCCAGGCCCGCCGTCGAGGCAATGTTGACGATGTGGCCACTACCGGCCGACTTCATTCCCGGAATCGCTCGTCGTGACGTGTAGTAAATAGCGTTTACATTGGTTTCATACATCTGATGCCACTGCTCCAGTGTATGATCTTCGAGGTATCCGAAGTAACCCAGCCCAGCATTATTCACCAACACATCTACCGGCTGGTTGAATGTCTGGTTGATCGTCTCGAAAGCTCGATCCACTTCCTCGTGGCTCCGGACGTTTGTTTGAATAAAGGTGAAGCTGTTGTTGTTTAAATCGGGTTTGGATCGTCCCAATCCAACCACATGTGCGCCGCGTTTTAAAAACTCCTGAGTGAGACAAAGGCCTATCCCTTTACTCACACCGGTTATCACCACCAATTTATTTTGAATTTCCATCGGCTGTAAAATTAGCAATTCCCAATTTTAGTCCGATTTCTGTTCGAATGCCGGTGGCAAAATCTGAATGGGCATGCCTTCGTTCGTTATCCCCCACCGAATAAATCATCTTGTGACGAACAAACATATTCAGCAGGAACTGATCGTTCAGATAATCCGTAAACCCAACCGACCACTCAAATCGTCCAACGTCAAAATAACGGGTGTACATCTTCCAATTCCAATACCGATCCTGATCCCGAATAGTAGCTGTCATGTGCCCAACTGAAGCACCAATTCCCAGATAGGCTCCTTCCCGATGCGGATTATTGGCCGCATACAATCGGTACTCGAATGACGAATTATACCAACTGAATGAACTAGCGGCCGTGACATTTATGTTCTGGTTGATGTTGTTACCATATCCCACGCCTAATACCCAGGTCCCGCGTTTCCCCATATTTCCTATGCCGTTCACTTCTATCCCATTTCGCAGCATTGACCCCACGTCAATGGCTAAAGCGTAGAGAAACTTTGAAGTGTGTCTTGGTGGACCAATTCGCTTGTTTCCGATCCCTAAACCAAGGTTACCGGTGGCAATGACCTCGTCTTCTCCCTGTCTAAAAATAGCGGCCTTTCGATAGGCGTGAATAAAAGTGCCATCAACATCGTAAAATCCCAGACTAAAATTAGCATCCAGGATCATGTTCCCGAACAAACTATACTGCCGGCCAAACCCAACACCAAGTCGTCTGAACCCCGCCTGTTGATAGATATAATCCGGCTGAAGTGTGGGAGCAAATTGCGATGAGTAGGCCTCAGTAATCACCCCTGCTTCAAAAAAAGTTAGGAAGTAGTAGTTGTTGTTGTGCCTACTATACTCCCCAACCCGATGTCGCACCATAAAGCCCATGCTGGCCTCATTGGCATACCGTCCTTGTAGTCGGTTTCCAATTGGTCCTCCACCCCCATCTTCCAATTCCGTTGTGGTAAGCTTGGTGCCAAAGGACATACGAGTGAAACCATGAAGCACATACCGATCGCTGATATTAAAATCAACCCCCATTTTCCAGGCATTCTGCAGGCATTGAATGGGATAAGTATAAAAGACCAACCCGGAAGGATTTTGATTGATTTTTTGCCCTTTACGTTGGGCATATCCGCTGACGAACATCAGGGAAAACAGTGTTAGCAAGGTGAACTTCTTCAAGGTTATCTGTTGCTCTTCAAAAATCGTAATCCGAATGAACTAATTACGCTTGGTGGATATTATTTGTGTCATTTTGGGCAAAGGGAATGAGGGATGAGGGATGGGGAAAGGGGGTAATGAACCTCTTAAGGAGCTAAAAGTCCATGGCGCGAATGATGTATTTGTTCTTGTCGTACACATCGTTCCGGTACTGCACCTTGCCCTCTTTATCAAACCAAATGGTGTTGTACATGAAGAACACAGGCATTCGCTGATCCAGTCGTGCAATATGGGTGGTGTCAATGGGCTGAATCTCGGCTAATGAATCCAAAGGATCATATTCCTCCAATCGTTCTTCGTCCAATGGCTCCAACCCCATCCAAATGCGAAAATCATCGCTGTTGTATTTCTTGATGTTTTGTGTGAGAAACTCCCCCATCAGGATTGGATTTTCTACACGCACACAACCGTGACTTACGGCCCGTTCAGACCATTTGAATTTGGATTTCTGTGGTGTATCGTGCAGGTATATATGAAAGGGATTGGGAAAGATAAATTTGATGCGACCCAGGGCATTTTCCAACCCGGCTGCCTGAACAATGTCAAATGGAATCTTTGTGGGTGAATACTTGCTCCAATTGATGGAATCTGATCGTAATTCCTTCCCTTTATAGAAAACCCCATATCCGTTTTTCTCCAGGTAGTATTTGTCTCGCTTCATCTGCGCATACATTTCACGCGTGATGATGCTTCGCGGTACCGTCCAGGTTGGATTCAACACCATGTACACCACTCCACTGCTAATTTGCGGGGTTTCATGATCCGGAGGACGAAGCCAATACTTCTGTTCCTTTTCATAAAGGGCGTAGCGTTCATCGTAATCATGTGGTCTGGCCTTTCCAACACACACCTTCATCCAACTAATGCTATCCGTGTTTTCATCCTCCAACATTTTAATACCCCATCGCAACTGAAGTTCATACGCCGGAATATTAACCGCGATATAGGGCGGTTCTTCCGGCAGTTTAAACCAGCGTATTCTTTCCAGATTAGCCGCGATCTGATCAATACGATCCTGTAAACTCTCGTTTAAAAGACCGAATGTTTTCCGACCAAATATGGCATCGTCAAACAGTCCGTAACGCTGTTGAAAGCGGCGGACATACGGAGCAAATGATTTGTTGTAGGTTTCAGAATCGGCGGTATGCATTTCCTTCTCGGAAATCACACCCATCAAGTAAAGCTTGCGGGCGATTTGCGGCAGGATGTTCGTAGTATCTCCGGGTTCTAATTTTCGGATTCCCGCCGTGTCTATGGTAAACCACTTCTCACCACTATCTACCCGGTCATAATAGGTCTTCAATAACTCCGTGAGCAGCATGTACGGTGTATCCCGATTGGTGTTTGTCTCGATCACCTTTAAATACTTCCGTGGATTGAGTACACTAAACAGCTCAAAATCCGGAAATTCTCTTCGGGGTAACTGATATGTTTTTCCAAATACCAGGTCAGGATCTGATCGACCAATTACCCGATCACGATGTAACGACAACATATTATCGGCCACAAGCAACTCCAATCGGGCCATGGTATGATAGAACTCGGCATCCCGGAGCTCCAAGAGATTAGTAGCTAATTTTCGAATCGAATCGAGATGGTAGTAGTTGGGACGAAAGCCCTCATATTTTGAGTTTTCGAACAGGGTATACACATAAGCTGCACTGGAATCATCGGACATATATATCGACCATTCCGGCTCAAAATCCCGATCGGCATAATAGTCCAGAAGGGTATCGTGAAATCGGAGACCAAGAGTAAATGAGGTAAGCTCATTGCTGTCGGAGAACAGATTCTTGGTTGCCTCTACCAGCAACTCCTTTTTGAATTCCATTTTCTCTTCCAGTTCTTCCAGCTGTTTTTTAACCGGACTGGAGCAGGATGCCAGAACAAGAATGGGGAGAATCAGATCACGTGGTTTCACATTGTGGCTTTAGCGATCCGATAACAACTTTTATTCCTGAAGCTGTTTCAGCAACTCCATAGGAATATAGAGATCGTTATTCAGGATCTTCGACCTCGAAAGATAGCGTTTATCGGGATAATGAATAAAGAGACATGTCCCTTCCTTAATGGTGTTGACCAGTTCCGTGTTCACTTTCTGAGAAACAGCCGGACAACCAAAACTGCGTCCAATGCGCTGTCCTTTGTCGATAAACGACTCATCCACATAATTGGCACCGTGTATCACAATTCCACGTGCAAAGGCATTGGTATTAAATCCACTTTCCAGTCCGCGTAGTTTCAGCGAAAACCGATGCTTTCCATTATAGGTCTCTGCTGTCACATAAAAACCCAAAGAAGATTGCTTGGATTGAAAGCTGTTTGAAAACCACTTCGCAAACTCATCACCTGAATTGCGGCCATGAGCCACGAGTTCGTTCATGAGAACCACCTTGTTCTGCATATCCAGTAACCACAATCGCTTTTTCTTGCTCGATAAACTAAAATCCACGATGGTCAGATACTGCGGATTTTCCAGTTCGCCCAACTGCCGCAAATAAATGTAGCCTTTTAACGCCCGATCAAAAACCGATTTAGATAATTGTTCTTCGCAGAAATCAAACCGGTCATACAATTGGTTCAAGGCTGATTGCACGTCTTCCCCGTGAATTTTGACCTCGAGTTGATAGGCCAGATTGTTCTCATTAAAAACGGTAAACGACTGGCTCAGAAGCGCAATGAGGACGATACCTGTTTTAAGGATGAGACGGCTTTTCATACGAAGGGGCAAAAATATACATTCCATCGATTCTACAAGGGTTTCGGCATCGTGCGAAACCTCCGTTCATCGAATATTTTGACCGAAATCGCGGCTATGGAGACGGAGTTTGTATTTCTATTAAAAACGGGATCGGTAGAGATGATGCACCTCTCAATTTTAGGTTACCTTGGTAGTGGTAAAAAGATGTTGAAAATTGAATAAGACCACCCCAGATATTCGGCAGGGACCTCGGGTTTGGAAGGGTCCTGACATGATGGCTCAACCGGATAAATGGGTGTATCGGTTAAATCAAGATGATGTTGAAGAGCTGGAGCAGGCTGCCGAACAGTTCATGAATAGTGGAAAATCTCTGCCCGAGTGCACATCAAACCACTTCCCACTTCCCAACTTCTCGCGGGTATTATCCAAATTCCGATTGCAGTTAATCCATGGCATCGGCTTTGGATTACTACGAGGGCTTCCGATAAAACGCTACAGCGAACAGGAGTACGTCACCATTTTTTATGGACTAGGTTGTCATTTAGGATCTCCCCGTTCGCAAAATGCCGCCGGCCATTTACTCGGTCATGTTCGCAATCAAGGGAAGAATCCCAATGACCCCACTGTTCGCATCTATCAAACCAACGCACGTCAAACCTTTCACACGGATTCCTGTGATGTGGTGGGATTGCTTTGCGTTCAACCCGCCAAGGAAGGCGGACTTAGTTTGTTGGTGAGTGCCGATACTGTTTACAATCACATCTTACAACGCCGACCCGATTTGGTTAATCTTCTTCTCCAACCTATCGCGACAGATCGTCGTGGAGAAGTTCCCGAAGGCGAGAAACCCTGGTTGGAAATTCCGATTTTAAGTTACCATCAAGGACAGCTCACACCATTTTATCAGCGACAGTATATTGAATCCGCGCAACGCTTTGCAGACGCCCCTCCTCTTACTTCCCGGCATATTGAGGCGCTGGATCTCTTCGATGAACTGTGCAATTCACCTGAATTGCATCTCACCATGATGTTGGAAAAAGGCGATATGCAATTTGTCTATAACCATGGCATGCTACATGATCGAACCGGCTTCATTGATTTTGAAGAGCCTAAGCTGAAACGACATCTCGCCCGCTTGTGGTTGAGTATACCGGGGGATCGGGAATTACCCGTTGTTTTCAAAACTCGGTTCGGTTCCATAGAGCCAGGCAACCGAGGAGGAATACACACACCCACAACGGTACCAACCATCCCGTGGTTATCCAAAATGCCATAAAAAAAGGTCGGTTTGAAACAAACCGACCTTTTTACGACGTGAATATGTCTTATTCCGCCACCACGGAATCCAAAGCCGTTTCTGCTTCAGCCTCCGCATGTGCGTTATCTTTTTTACAATGAGACGGATCACATTTTCCAGGAGCGCAGTTTTCCTTCTTGCATTCACCTGGTTTGCATTCGCCTTTGCATTCTTGAGATTTGCAATGTGCCTTTTGAGCATGGGAACATGCACCACTCTTTTGGCCGTGACATGATGCTGCACCAACATGTTCACCATCACCCATGTGACACTCAATGGCGGCACCATGGTTATCTGCACCATGACCGTTGCCGTATACCTCCGCCAAAATTGGAGCAATCACCAATCCAACCAAACAGGTAAGTTTAATGAGGATGTTCATAGACGGTCCGGAGGTATCTTTAAATGGATCCCCGACCGTGTCACCGGTTACCGCAGCTTTGTGCGCATCGGATCCCTTGAAGGTCATCTGTCCATCGATTTCAACGCCTGCTTCAAACGATTTCTTGGCGTTATCCCAGGCACCACCGGCATTATTCTGGAAGATGGCCCACAATACGCCACTCACACACACACCAGCCATGTATCCACCCAATGCCTCCGGCCCCATGAGGAAACCAATAGCAATTGGACTGATTATGGTAATCGCACCCGGCAGCATCATTTCGCGCAAGGCCGCTTTGGTGGAGATGTCAACACATTTTCCGTATTCCGGTTTTCCGGTTCCTTCCATGATACCTGGAATTTCCTTGAACTGACGTCGAACTTCCTTCACCATCTCCATAGCTGCCTTACCCACACTTCGCATGGCAAGCGCAGAGAATACTACTGGTACCATGCCCCCGATAAAGAGTGCAGCCAATACATCGGCTTTGTAAATGTTGATACCATCGATACCGGTAAAGGTTACATAGGCCGCAAACAAGGCCAAAGCCGTCAATGCCGCTGAGGCAATGGCAAATCCTTTTCCAATAGCTGCCGTTGTATTTCCAACACTATCCAGGATATCGGTTCGGCTTCGAACTTCTTCCGGCAATTCACTCATCTCAGCGATACCACCTGCATTATCAGCGATCGGTCCGAAGGCATCAATAGCCAACTGCATGGCAGTGGTAGCCATCATAGCTGAAGCCGCAATGGCCACACCATAGAATCCAGCTAACGCGTAGGCACCCCAAATGGCCCCTGCGAACAGGAGGATGGGTCCGAATGTAGAAATCATCCCGATGGACAATCCAGCAATAATGTTGGTTGCCGCACCCGTACTGGAATTTTGAACGATGTCCAAAACAGGCTTTTTACCCAAACCAGTGTAATGCTCAGTGAAGTATGAAATCAATCCGCCAACGGCTAAACCAATCAACACGGCATAGAATACGTTCATGGCTGGAAGTTCCATTAACCCTTCATGGAAGAAATTCATCCGAATGGTTTCAGGCAACATCCATTTGATCGCAAAGAAGGAAGCCACTGCCGTCAAAACAATGGAAGACCAGTTACCCATGTTGAGGGCACGTTGTACTTCTTTTTCCTTGCTGTTATTGTCTTTAATCTTGATGAAGAAGGTTCCAATGATGGAGAAGATAATTCCCAATCCTGCGATGAGGATCGGCAATAGGATTGGGCCCATTCCATTAAAGGCATCGGTAAAGCCTTCGGCGCCACTCATGTCCTTAATTACGTAGTTACCCAATACCATGGAGGCAAGTACCGTTGCCACATACGAACCAAACAAATCGGCTCCCATACCGGCTACGTCACCTACGTTATCTCCTACGTTGTCGGCAATGGTTGCCGGATTACGTGGATCGTCTTCGGGAATTCCCGCTTCAACCTTTCCTACGAGATCGGCTCCTACGTCAGCAGCCTTGGTATAAATTCCTCCACCTACACGAGCAAAGAGTGCGATGGATTCAGCTCCCAATGAGAAACCGGCAAGGGTTTCCAATACCATGGTCATTTCAGTATAGAAATTACCACCTTCGGTCATGAACCAACCGGCCAGAAGGGCAAACAGAAGGCTCAATCCCAATACCGCCAAACCGGCAACACCTAAGCCCATTACCGTACCGCCGTTGAAGGAGACCTTAAGGGCATTTGGCAAAGAGGTACGTGCCGCCTGCGTAGTACGCACATTGGCAGCGGTGGCGATACGCATCCCAATGTTTCCGGCAACTGCTGAGAAAACAGCACCAATAACAAAGGCGATAACGATGAACCAATGGGTGGTTTCAACAACCTGAGACAAGATCCCAAGGAGGATGCCGGCAATAACAACGAAGATTGCCAGAATTCGGTACTCAGCTTGTAAGAATGCCAGGGCACCTTCGCGGATGTACGTCGAAAGGGTTTTCATCTTTTCGTCGCCCGCGTCTTGTTTGTTCACCCACATGGATTTGAACACCATGACCAGGATGCCGATCACGCCGAACAGGGGTAACAAATACACTAGATTTTCACTCATCTTTTATGCAGTTTTTTTGAAGTCCGCGAAAATACGGAAAAACGACTTCATCAAAACCAGCAGTCCAACCAAAGTTCAATGGGATGAGGCACAAATTGTCATCGCGTCTACATCCAACGAAAATGCCCGTTTTGATGAACAGAGTAGGTCAGACCACCAAGCATTTATTCGATTGTTGCGAGGTACCAAGTCAGGTTCTCGATAGTTATGGTTGTTTCCAGAATAATCTGTGATTACGGTAGACTCAAAAAACTATCTTTGCCGACTTGATGAAAAACATCCGGAACTTCTGCATCATCGCCCACATCGACCATGGTAAATCTACCTTGGCAGATCGTCTTTTACAGGAAACGAAAACGATTTCGGATCGTGAGCTGAAGGAGCAGGTTCTGGACGACATGGACCTGGAACGGGAACGAGGGATTACCATTAAATCTCATGCCATTCAGATGGAATATCAGCATGAAGGTGAATCGTATATTCTCAATCTGATTGATACACCCGGCCACGTTGACTTCTCCTATGAGGTTTCACGTTCCATTGCCGCATGTGAAGGTGCCCTCTTGATTGTGGACGCCTCCCAGGGTATTCAGGCACAAACTATTTCCAACCTGTATCTGGCACTGGATCACGATCTGGTGATTATTCCCATCCTCAATAAGATGGACTTACCCGGAGCAATGCCTGAAGAGGTAAAGGATCAGATTGAAGAATTAATCTTATGTGATCGGGACGATATTATCCCAGCCAGCGGTAAAACCGGTTTGGGTGTTGATGCCATTCTGAATGCCATTATTCATCGTATTCCTCCCCCAAAAGGGAATCCGGAGGCACCGTTGAAAGCGTTGATTTTTGATTCAGTCTTCAATTCGTTTCGCGGAATCATCGCGTACTACAAGGTAATTGACGGCCAAATCCGAAAAAATGATGAGGTCAAATTCATCAATACTTCTAAAAAGTACTTCGCCGATGAAGTGGGAGTTCTGAAGTTGAAGCAGCAACCTCGGGATATTATCCGAACCGGCGATGTGGGCTATATTATTTCGGGAATTAAGGAAGCTCGTGAGGTGAAGGTTGGAGATACCATCACCCATGTATCCAACCCAACCAAAGAAGCTGTTCGGGGTTTTGAGGATGTTAAACCGATGGTTTTCGCCGGAATTTATCCGGTGGATACAGAAGACTTTGAAGAGCTTCGGGACAGCATGGGAAAGCTTCAGTTGAACGATGCTTCCCTGGTTTTTGAGCCGGAATCATCCGCAGCCTTAGGTTTTGGTTTCCGATGTGGATTCCTTGGCATGTTGCACATGGAGATCATCCAGGAGCGATTGGAGCGGGAATTTGGCATGACCGTGATCACTACTGTTCCCAACGTATCCTATCATGCGTATACCACGGGTGAAGAGATGATCATCGTCAACAACCCAACGGATCTGCCGGATCCGGGCAAAATGAAGTTTGTTGAAGAACCCTATATCAATGCCCAGATCATCACGGCCGGGGAATATGTGGGTCAGGTCATGAATCTGTGTATCGAAAAGCGGGGTATCCTCAAAAATCAGGTTTACCTGACCACCAACCGAGTTGAATTGGTGTTTGAAATGCCGATGGCCGAGGTGGTGTTTGACTTCTATGACAAACTCAAATCCATTTCTCGGGGCTATGCTAGTTTCGACTATCACCCTATTGATTACCGGGAATCACATCTTGTGAAACTGGACATCCTTTTAAACGGCAAACAGGTAGATGCTTTGTCGGCCATTATCCACCGCGACAAGGCCTATGAATACGGTAAGAAGATCTGTGTGAAGCTGAAGGAATTGTTGCCTCGTCAGCAATTTGAGATCGCCATTCAAGCGGGTATCGGAGCCAAGATCATTGCCCGTGAGACGGTTAAAGCCATGCGAAAGGATGTCACGGCCAAGTGTTATGGAGGGGACATTACCCGAAAGCGAAAACTCCTTGAAAAACAGAAGGCCGGTAAAAAACGAATGCGTCAGGTAGGTAACGTTGAGATTCCACAATCAGCCTTTATGGCGGTGTTGAAGATCAATGAGTAATCGATTCCAATCCTTCTTTACGTCATGCGTTTGAGCCGATAGCAAAAGCATTGGGTCTGTTAAGCGTTTATTCTTCCCGCATTCCATCGTTTAGTCATAGGGGATCACGATCTTTCGTCTGGGGAGGGGTGGCTTTAGCCCGGCGTGAACACTCATTTTTGTGACTCAGGTGGATGGTTTCAGGAAGTTTTTATAAATCGTTCTTCCTTTTCAACGCCAAGAGTTGATGTCTACCAGATTCGCCAGTCCTGTTGAATGTTCAGCATTCGGCAGTCGGGTGTTTGAACCCCATTGGTTTGATCCCGAACTTCATTGGACACATATCGGATGATCTCATGCACCGTCAGTTTCTCATCGTCATTATAGTCGGCAGATCCATTCTCCAACGCATTCAAAAAGGAGTAGGTAAAAACCCCATTGTTCCAGCGATCACTTTCCATGGCAAAACCCGTCCCGGATGCAGAGGAAAATACGGTGGCGCCCGTGCGGTTCGACACGTCACCGAACAGTTCCTTCATCAGCAAAAACGAATTGGTTTGTGTGAGTGATGTGGCCGATCTACCTCCACGGGTTGGATTTTCATACAACACCAGATTGGATGATTCCGGGGTAACCCAATCTCCCTTCATTAATTCAGGATCCAATTCTCCACTGTGACAGGCATCGAGTAAAACCAATTTTCGATTCATTGGAGCGTTGAACAACAACTCTTCCAGCTCGGAGTACGATATGGATCCATCCTGAGGTTGATTAAAATCCGTGAAATGTGTGGTCAAGAAATAATCATAGTCCACGATCAATCCATGACCGGCATAAAAGAGGATTAGGCGGTCATCGTATGCAGCCGACTTCAGAAAGTCGCCCATTTCATTCAAAATGGATCGAGTGACTTGGGTATCCTGAACGTGCAACGCATGAACCTTGCTGTATTCATGATAGTCATCCAATCGTTGACCCCACAAATGCTGACTATCCACAATTCCGCCTCCCAGTTTGGATGAAACGTCGGTTGCGTCCTTTGCCGCATATTTCAAATTCCACGAACTATCGGCATACTCAGAAACTCCAATAGTTATCAGGTATAACGCCGGTTTTTGGTAGTGATCACTAAACGCATTGTATACCACGCGCTGAGAGATTCTACCACCTTGATCTTCGATGGCCAGCTCCAGCTCATTCATTCCGGAAAGAAGTGGAATCCGAACATAGATTTCTCTTCCCGCCTGATAATTCCATTCGTCAGGTTGATATCCATTCAGTCCAAAGACCGGTGTGCCCTTATTCCAGATGTGAACGGTTGGCAAGGCCATTCCTTCCGTTTGAACGATGAGGAAAAAGGCAAGTGAATCGGGACCATGTTGCTCATTTTCAATCAGGTCAGCTACTCGAATAGTTACCTTAGGAGCTAATGCTGACGTATCCTGCCATCCTCTCTTTCGCTCTCGAAGTATCCGCTTTTCAACGGATTGGGCATAGGCTTTTACTCGTTCTTGATCGGAGGATTTCAGTGCTTGAAGTACCCTATCCGGTCGATGATTCAACAACTCATAATTGATTAAATTCTGGGTCACGGCCTTGTTTCGATAGGTCACGAACCTGGTGGCTAATTTGGATGATTTAAATTCACCGGAAGGAAGTTCAAAGAGATACTCCTCTCCCATTTTCGGCAACAGCAGCGATACCTCCAACACCCCTTTATCGGCACTAAACCACTCTATCACCCCATTCTTGTATTGCACCAATATGAACTGACCACTTTTGTCGTATGAAAGTGAGACGGCCTTTTTGTTCAGCTTTTTCTTCCACTTAACATGCCGGGTACTCATGTTAAAAGCCCAAAGCCATTGATCATTTCCCTGAGTGGATAAGCCCCATACGGTATTTGCCCCGGTTGTTACATAATCCGGTGTTCCAGGGAAAGCTTCTTTGATGGTAAAGACATGAGAACCATTGGTATAAGAGTATACGATGCTGGAATTGGGTAGTGCTGAAATGATCCAATCGTAGGAAGGATAGGAAGTGTGTTTACTCCCCTTGAATCGGTCCGCTTCGTGTTGAATGTAATACGACGATGCGGTTGGGCCAATTTCAACCCAGCCATCATCAAATACACCCAGGAACGTATTCCGGCGTGATTCAAACACCTCCGTAAACCAAACA
Source organism: Flavobacteriales bacterium (assembly GCA_020635355.1). Taxonomy (GTDB): domain Bacteria; phylum Bacteroidota; class Bacteroidia; order NS11-12g; family UBA9320; genus WGNA01. The sequence goes on along the minus strand of JACJZW010000019.1, from coordinate 6,134 downwards.
TCTACCTGGTCAATTGAATCGACACAATGCCATCCATTACCCGTCTTTTGCCATACCCAGGTTGAGGGATAACTAGTTTCCTTTTCTTTCAAATCACTCAGGGAAGCAACAAAAAAGGAATCGGTTCGATTAAAGGTTAAACTGGATATATCCGGCCATTGAGATCCCGGCCTTGGATAGGTTAGAGTATCCAGTAGACTGAAGGTCTTACCATCATAAACGAAGATGGATCGATCTACGGCCACCAGCAGCGTTGAACCGGAATGATCAAATGCAGCTGCCGAAGGAAATCCAAAAGGCGGTTTAATCACACGGATAACTTCAGCACGTTCCGGATCGATGATACGCACATCACTCACGGTGGTGACAGCCAGTAATCGGTTTGCATCACACACATTCATGAAACGGATGACGGCATTTTGCGTGGCAATCGTGGATCTGTTATATGAATTTTCGCCAGCTACCTTAACCAACCTCGTCCCGCTGGAATTGGCCATCTGAGCAATCAGCACAGGATTACCCTCCACATTTGTGTAGCCAAAACCGATCTCGGCATCGTAAATCGCCATCGGCAGAAACGCCTGCGAATCAATATCCAACACCAGGTTCCCGATGAACAAAAACTTATCATCGTCCGTAAAATTCACAATGTGAACACTGGTGTCGGGTAGATCAAAGTCAATGTGTTTGCCGGATCGAAGGTTCCAGAAATGTCCCTTGGTGGTCGAAATTGCGGCGAAGAAAAGTCCATTCGGGCTCATATCACCACGGATCAACCGATCATCGGTTTCAAACGTGTGCTCCAACTTCTTATGGGAATACACAGAGACCAAATGATCATTTAAAATGGCCTCGTTAAATTGTAAATCGTCCAGATAGAATTTAAATCCGGATTCTGCTTTCCGACTATACTTTACTTTTTCGGTTGACTTTTTCCCGATTTCAACCAATTCCCGGCCAGTTGCCTTTATCGCCCAAAATCCATCACCCAGAGCGTTGGGAATCAGAAACTCAGTCTTCCCCGACGCGGCAATCCGTTCAACCCGATCATACCGCAGATTGAGTACGGTAAACGTGTCGGTTCCAGAACATTTTATTACCACCAAATCCTTCGCCATATAGGAACCTTGAATCGCGTGTATAACCGCTGAATTATGGATCTTTTTGGAATAGATAATTTGTTGCTTTTCCAAATCCCGAATTTTGATTATCCCGGATTCATCACCGGTAAGCAACAGGTTATTTTCACCAAGGGATTTAATCGGAGTCAACCGAATCATGCATGTGATGGTACCGTCATGTTCAAAGTTGGGAACCAACTGTCCTTGAGCCCACAACGAACCGGAACCCACCAGGGTTAAAATGAAACCCAATGCTATTTGCCGCAGGACTGACATCAACCAAATATACGTTTGATGCCGAGTTGGTAAAAGAACGGAGAAAATTATAGTAGGAATGAACCTGTTCGAAACACTGGGTTACGGATGGGGCCGAAATCGATCTGATCGTAGGTTAATCATGCCATCCCAGACGGAACCCAATTTCAACCTGAGGTTTAAAAAAGGTGGACGATGCGTTCAGATAATCATGACGCACGCCAACTTGAACATACGGCTTTATAAAACCATCATTACCGAAAGCATAATAGGTAAAACCAAGGTAGGTAAACTGATTCAGGTATCGGCGCTTTTCCTTATTCTCAAACGTCATCACTGAAGACCCTGTATAGATGGAATAAAACCCCACAACCCGTGGTATCTCACCAGTGGCAGACCAACCGCTTAAACCGCCATGTTGATAGCTGGGAATGACGAATAGATCGTATCCACCTGCCAGTTCAGGTACCAGTTTCAGTTGGTTGTTGATTCCCACCTGAGCACTATACCGAAAACCATTCAACGTCATGCGCTCCACACCAATATGTGGCAGCAACAAATGTGTTTGATCTATTTTAGTGTAACTCACACCAAAATATGGGATATGCGCACCGCCATAGCGCAATCCTCCACATCTAAAAAGGTAAGGAGCACAGATCGGATCGTGTTCGCCGGGATCATCCTGCTCTTCCGGACAGCACTTCATATCTCTAAAAATATTGTACAGACAATAATTACTCGCCATTGGCAAGTCTGTATAGTAATAACCGGCACCCTTGCCTCGCTTATCGCGTTTGAACACCTTGGTGAAAAATCGCCCTAATCCCCCCTTTGCCTTGGTTTCACGCCACTCAATTCGTACCGATGAGTTGCCCAAATAGTACCGTTCATTCTTTATCACATAGGTTTTGGGAACGCGTACATTCACCAATCCGGAACGGAAACGCTTTCGTTTTACTTCCAAATGGTTCATCAGAAATCGATCGGCCATCCGGCATTTCTCCGATGATGCGCGCCGGTTTCGGGCATACTCAAATTCAGAAAAGGCACAGCCCCGGCAGTTTCCGGTATCCACGGTAAACAGTTCAAATTCGTCAAAATCCCTTTTATCGACGCGGCAATACTTGTCTTGTTTCTTATTCCCAATTCCATACGTTTTGCCTACCTGCCATTTAATCGGATAAATCTCAATACTGTCTCCGCGAGCGGATGTCCCTAATCTTCGGGCACAGTAAAAGAGTGAATCTTTGACGATATTCACGTAATTGGTTTCAATGGTCACGTAACTCCTGCGTCGCTCCCGTTCCGAGTAAATATGACTTCTGTGAAGAAGGGTATCGGCGCGTTTAAGACATAAAGGTGCTCGCAAAATGGTATCCGATGGGGGCAGCTCAACTTGATCGTTAGGGATTAACTCCGGTGAAAAGAAGATCACGTCTACTCGTCGGCTTTCACCCGCGTCCCCCCGTTGTTCACCCATACTATACACTCTGTAAGGAGGTTTCGTTTGAAGAAACGGCGATACTGCTCGTGATACCTCCTGAGCTCGTTTTTCACCCAGCTTTAGATTATCCTTTAAACTCCCAACAGAATCTGCCATACCGATGTAGTGCACGGAGTCCAAGTCATTTGTATAAATCACCCGTGGAATGGCTTCAATCCGACGTACTTGGGACTTCTGAATTTTCCATTCCCCAAACTGAAAATAAACCGACAAGGTATCGGTTTGCTGAGCTGTGGCGGTTTGTATGAATGTCAAACCAACCAAAAGAATTAGTAGAATTTGAAGCGTAGGTAGCTGAGATGTCTTCTTCATGGGGTATCTCCCTGACGAAGCAGTACCCACTTCGGTTGGTGACTACTTCTTCAGAATACGTGCCGCATCTTTTTGGATGCCTAAATCCAGCCAGTTGGCAATGGCCTGACGATTATCAACCACCAACAATCGCTTTTGGTCAAAATCGTTGGTGATGTTTCCAAGTTCAATGTAAACCGCTGATGGCTTTGATTCCCGTAGAACGTATAAATCCCGCGCCTTAACAACGCCTTTATATCCGCGGTTCTTCTGGTGTTCGTTGTACTTGGCATCAATAGTTTGAAGAAGCGTATCTGCCGATATTTTACCATCCTTGCTTCCCGGATAATGATAGAAAAAGATATCAATCTTTTCGCCTTCGCTTCTGCTGTCTACGTGGATGGCAATCATCTTCTGCAATTTCGCATCGGCATGTTTTTCACTCAAACGGTTCACCGCATCAACCCGTTGCTTCAACCGTGCCGTCTGATTAATGGGAATCTTCTGATTGAACCAACAGGTTTCGTCCTTATCGTGTCCTAGGTACACCTCATCCCGAATTCCATCATTCTCATCACGTGTAATCATATACACCGTTGCCCCGTGACTCAGTAGGTTACGGGCTAGACGAAGGGTGACATCATACGCATATTCATCTTCACAGAGGTATTCACCGTCCTTCTGGGTCATCGCTCCCGGATCCGGCCCACCGTGTCCGCTAATCAGGTAATACACACACCCTTTGAGTTCCTCATCCGTAATGGTTATGTCCTCGTAGGTCTTGCCCATAATAGGCGCCTTCATGGTGTACGGCTTGAAATCGTTTTTTGACTCCATACAATACAGTTCATGATAGGGAACCCAAAGGATTTTATCGTCCCGATAGTGCCGAGGTTTTACCCCATTTTCTTGTAGCCCTTCATTATACTTTTGAATTCGAACGGCTTTATCATAATCCGTAATGCTGATGGTGGAGCGGATTGAGCTGCCGTCATAGGTATACACCTTAATTGGCAACACATAGGATTTATCCAGGATCAGGTAATCAGTTGGACCAAGATTATTCAGGGTAAGAAAGGAATCGAGATTACAGGGATTTTGATGAAGCTTAAAGCGTTTGAGTACGGAATTGATACCGTCACCGGGCTGAGCTTTAACAACCAGGTTTTCAGCGGCCTGACTGGTTACAGCCAAGCTGATTAAGCATGTCGCAATGAGTGATTTAAGACTTCCAACCATGTTTCCCGACGAGAGGTACGAATTTAAATTCGCCATGTTCCGAGCGTTGATATTTGTTTTCAACAAGTCGGGTGATCAGTACCATTTTTTGGATGTGCCGATCGCCTACCGGTATAACGAGGTTACCTCCCTCGGTTAATTGGTGTTTCAAATTTTCGGCCAATTCAGTTGCCGCTGCTGTTACAATGATGTGGTCAAAGGGTGCATGTTGAGGAAGCCCCTGACTACCATCGCCTAAAAAACAATGAGCTTTATAACCAAATCGCTTGAAGCGCTGAACGGCTTTTCGGAACAATTCATCCATCCGCTCTATGGTATATAACTCAGCCCCCATTGCGCTCAAAATAGCCCCTTGATATCCGGAACCGGTTCCTACCTCCAACACCTTGTCGCCCCGCTTAACATCAAGTAGTTGAGTTTGAAAGGCCACCGTAAAGGGCTGTGAAATGGTTTGACCTGATTCAATGGGGAAGGCTTTGTCTTCATATGCCTCATCTTCAAAATCAGTCGGAAAAAAGAAGTGACGAGGAACATCCATTAAGGCAGCCAACACGGCGGGGTTGGAAATACCCTTTTGCCGCAGGTCTTCCACCAATCGTTTTCGTCGTCCTTTATGCTTGTATCCGTCCTCCAATGTGTACGCTTTAATCGACAATCTATGAAAAGATAATTTTCTGCCGGTAGATGGATACGCGTATTTCGTAATCACGATACCGGCATGCAAATAAATTCAAAAACGCTGAACATCGGCATCCTGGGCCAGGGCGAATTCAACGAATCGATGATTCGCAACTTGCAGGAAAAGAAGATGTTCGGAATGTGTTGCGGTTTATACAGCCACAGCTACGACGAGCTGATTACGCTTCGAAGTTTCGAGGAATTGGAGCAGGCAACCGATGCCGTGCTCATGTTTGATCCCTCGTATTGCCTGTACGAAAACCTCGTCGAAATCTTAAAGAGTTGTAAGCATGTGTTCTTGGGTGACACCAGTCATTTGAGTCGTCGTGAGCTTAAAAAACTCTCCTCCATTGCCCGGGAAGCCGGGGTCGTGATCCAGGTCAGGAACCCATTGCGCTACATGAATATTCACTCGGAGTTAAAGGACAAAGAACTTGCTCCACACATCATTGAGTGCAGTCACTACATCAGCCGTAAAGGACAGTCAGACAAGCTTTCATTAATTGAAGATGTTCTGCTTCCGGATATCGATGTGGTGCTTTCCCTCTCTAATTCTAGGGTTAAAACTGTGTTCGCCACCGGTGTTGGAGTTCTCTTTGACGATCCGGATGTGGTGAATGCCCGAATAGAATTTTACAACGGCTGCCACGCCAGTATTTCGGCCAGCCGAATCTCCGATAAAGACGTTCATAAAATACGGTTCTTCCAAAACAACTACTACTACACCCTGAATTATCAGAATCAATCACTCAGGATTGTTCAGGGTGCCGACAAATCGGCCGGTGATCTTACTCCGGCCGAAGATGAATTTGCTGACCAGACCAACTATCACGACATCGTAAATCAGTCAGAAATTCTAGAAAAAGAGGTAGAATCTTTCTACTATTGCATTGTGTTGGGTTCCCAACCATCGTGCAACCTGGAGGACTACATTGAAGCCCGTACCGTTGCTGATCGGGTGGTGGACCAACTAGAACGGAATTTCAGGCGCAAATGATCAATTACACGGGAGGAAACTCCCTATTCAAGCTAACTCTCTCGCTTCT
>JACJZW010000018.1 GCA_020635355.1 Flavobacteriales bacterium | reverse complement strand
ATTCGTCCAGTTACGTAAATTCCCGTGCATGGTGTCATGAACAACTTAAATCAACCTTGATCAAATCCTTTGAAGAGTTGGACACCCTGGCTCCGGGCATTCGATTTGGAGTGATGGAACTTTCCAATCAGCACGGAGGCCCAATCAAGCCACACCGAACCCACCAAAATGGCTTAAGCGTGGATCTCATGATGCCGTTACAGAAGAATAATGAGCCCTTCACAGAGCTGGACCAGTTAGGGGCGTCGCATTATCTGTTGGATTTCGACCAGAACGGTAGGTGGTCCAATGACACCGCCGTCCACATCGATTTCGACAACCTGGCCCTACTCATCCTAACCATTCACAAACAGGCCTCAAAACAGGGATTAAAACTGAAGAAGGTCATCATCAATACCCACCTGAAAGATGAATTATTCCGCTCGGGATATGGAACTGTCCTCAAACAATCGGGCGTCTATGTGGTGCAACACCTGGAACCCATCGTTAACGACCTGCACGACGATCATATCCACCTCGACTTTGAGGTGATCAAACATTAGTTCAGGCCAATTCTCCTCCGTACAAACAGCAGACGAGGATCATTGCTCAACCGTTCAATCATTTTTGCCCGACACCTTCCACCTTCATCGAAATTCAACTTAAACCCATATTTTCGGGATCATGAGACAATTGATTCCCGTCACATTCGTGATGCTGCTTCTGTTGAGTGCCTGTTCCAGCGCCCGGTACGGACATAGAACCAGACGGGTACATGCTACCCATCACGCAACGATGCCTATCAAAGTCCGGAATGCGACTAGCCAAAAAATTGTCCGGGATACCATCATGGAATCAACCCTCGTGTATCAAGAGATCGTAAGAGATTCTTCCGTTGAATGCCTCCACCCACCTGTACAAAATCTCCACAAAACAATGCCGGAAACCTCGCGAAAGGTTCGTGTAGTGTATCCGCATTCCGGTCCGTTTCAGTACCTACGCAAACACTCCAAAATCCCTTCATCCAACGTGGCAAAGAAGCCTACCCGCGCCAATGATGTTATCGGGGCCATGTGGGTGTGCATTATAATTTTGGGTATTGCCATTGCCCTGATGTTCGCCATTGGCCAAACCGGCGCAGCCTGGGCACTTATCTATTTTTTCGGACTTCTCGCCATTATTGGCTTAATTGCCTATGCTATTGCTGGCTGATATGTTCAAGTACGCGATTCAATGTCTTGTCCTCCTGGTGCTCCTCAGCAGTTGTTCCGGAGCTCGGTATCGTCATCTGACCGGCTTTCATCGAACGTCAAAATCCAGCATCCATCAAACGGCAAATCAGCGAATTCATTCAACCGCCACACCAACTGCCAAGGAATCAGTTGAACAAATCAACGAGCATTTGGAACAGGCGAGCAAAGACACGAATCTCATTCTGAATTCAACCTTCCCTGATGTCCATCCAACAGCTACAGGGCTGTTGACACAACACCTTAAAAATATGGTTCAGGCGTTTCGCTTCGTGCGGAAATCAGCCCGTACACCATCACATAAAACCGCGAAACAGGTGCATCGGCCCAAGGAAGCATCCGGATTTGGTTCCATCATGCTTTTCCTCATTCTGTCCTTATTAATCATGGCACTCCTCTTCTACCTGACCGACCTCCAGGTTTTGACCATCGGCCTATTAATTTTTGTTGTGTTCGTGGTCTTACTGGCGCTCATACTTTATGCTAAAACGATGTCTTGATCATGCCGGATTACAACTCACAATTGAAACGATATGACGAACTGGTAGCCGCTGCCGGACTGGAACGCAAAGGCAAAACCATGCCCTATACTTCCTCCAATGGTTATATGTTTTCTCTGGTAAATAAGGATGGCGAAATTGGAATTCGATTACCGAAAGATCAGCAAAATAAGTTGCGTGATGTGGACGGGCTCACTGAATTTCGATCACACGGCGCCGTGATGCGCGATTATGTGTGTTTGAGCTCTGCTCTTTTGGAGGACGATAAAAGAGTCATTTCGCTGCTGAAAGACGCCTACACCTTTGTGCACTCACTTCCGCCTAAATGAAAACCTGGTTCACCCATGTCATCTTTTTAATCATCAACTTTGGCGGGCTCGCCATTGGCGGCCTGTACACCGGCAAAGGGGTGCCGTCAACGTGGTATCAACAGCTGGCCAAGGCTCCATGGACGCCACCGGGTTGGGTCTTTGGTGTCGCCTGGTTCATCATTATGATTTGTTTCAGCATCTACCTCGGTAAACTTTGGATGGCGCACACCAATCGCACTCCTTTGATTGGTTGGATAGCACTAGCCTGGTTGCTCAATGTGGCCTGGAATCCAGTATTCTTTGGTGCGCACTTCGTGCTGCCCGGCTTGTTGATTTTACTCGCGCTGCTGTTGGTAATTGGTCATTTGGGCTACCAGTACTTCTCAATTCTTAAAGGCTTCACCTATCTGCTAACCCCGTATGTGCTGTGGTTGTGCATCGCCCTCTCCCTCAATGCGTACATCGCCCTGAACAATTGAACCAAATCCGCAAAAGCTTGTTCTGCTTAGCATGTCAATTTGGGATATTTTTACACCGTCAAAGAATGTAAAGAAGTTGGAACGAAAGCGTTCAAAACTGCTTGAACAGGCTTTTCAATTGTCTCGAACCGATCGGAAAGCAGCAGATGAACTCTATTCCCAGGCTCAGAACATTGAAGATGAAATAGAACGAATCACCGGACAATGAAGGAATTCTGGAATGAGCGATATCAGCAAACCGCTTACGCCTACGGCAAATTACCCAATGTTTTTTTGGCCGAACACCTCAGTCAACTTCCCCCAGGACGCATACTTTTTCCTGCGGAAGGTGAAGGCAGAAATGCCGTTTATGCGGCACAACTGGGCTGGGAGGTAACGTGTTTTGATCAAAGTGATGCCGGTAAAGAAAAAGCCCTGGCACTCGCCACTGAGTTGTCGGTTAGCATCGATTACCATGTGCACACCTTTATGGAAATGAACTATCCCGAGGAATCCTTTGATGCCATCGGGCTGATTTATGCGCACATGCCGGAGGCCCGCCGTAGGATCAATCATCAGCGAATGATTCAATGCCTGAAACCCGGTGGGATAATCATTCTGGAAGCGTTTAGCAAATCGCATTTGTATTACCGGGAGCGCAACCCGGACGTGGGCGGTCCGGCTGTGGAAGACCTTTTGTATTCCAGTGATGATATTGCCGCAGACTTCGCGGATCTATCAACCAAATTGCTTGCAGAATCAGAAATCAATCTCAACGAAGGTGTCTATCATGTGGGCACCGGACATGTAGTGCGATACTTCGGCCGGAAGGCCTAGCATATAAGAGACCTCTCCATTTACCATTTCTTGATTACCTGTATCTTTGGTCAAATCCATGACCTATGCGATACATCATTTACACCTTCGTTCTAAGTATGTTGATGCTCACTTCATCAGCTCAAAAACTGGAATGGGCGTATGCCTTTACCAACTCAAACATTCAGGACATGGCCGGCTCCATGGCATCCAACGGCAGTGAATTTGCCGTTTGTGGAACCATCGTCAACAACTTCAGCGTGGACCTCAAAAACCACCATACGGATTACAATGCAAAAAAGTGCTTCATTTCCCGATACGACAAAGACGCCAACATCAAATGGGTGGTGGAACAGCCGGGAGGTGGAAGCAACCAACGTGTGAGTACCATGATCATGGATCCATCCGGAAATCTGTTCACGTCCGGTTTCTTTTCCGGTACGCTCGATTTTGACCCCGGTTCGGGCAAATCGGATATTACAGCTGCGGGACTGGATGCCTTTGTTCAGAAACTCGACAAGGATGGAAATCTACAATGGGTAGCTCATACCTCAACCAACGCGCAACCTTCGCACATGGCGATCAAAAGCAACGGAAACGTCGTAATCCTGGGACGAAGTCAAAACAGTGCCACCGCCACGCTGGAAAATGGCTCAACAGTGGAACTAAATCAAGGTGTGTTTCTGGTTGAGATTTCTGCCGATGGTAAAGTGATCGGTGCTTACTCGGTAGCCACGCCCGCTTCGTTCTCCACGGCTGTTGCCCTGGGCATCACCAGTCAGGACGATATTGTTGTAGGCGCCATGGTGGATGGAGCCATGAACCTTGATCTGAAGGGAGGCACCAACCTGGACACTTCTCATCATTCTTACGATGCGGTGATTGCTGTCTATTCGGCCAGCTTCGAATACAAATGGCATAAGGTTTTTGGTGATATCGACAACGGTCAGCCTGGCGGATGGGATGCCATTCGATCCATTGTGTGTGACGATAAAAACAACATTTACGCCTCCGGTTATTTTACATGGAACACCGATTTTGATCCGGATGATAATCCCGGAAAATTTGTTCGGGAAGCCGGAACGTATAACGGTAGTCAATCGCCCGATGGTTTTATCATCATGTACAACAAGGACGGAGAAATCCAATGGGTTCAGGACATGGGCGGTCACGAGGCCATTCCCAAAAACCGAAGTGCTGATGTAAATCTCTACGACATGGTTTTAAAAGACGACCATCTCGTGGCCTACGGCGAAATGTCCGGACAAGCCGATTTTGATGGGAGCTCCGATACCTTTATGATCCGCACAAAGGACTTTGGCGTAGGACTTTGCTTCGTTCAATACAATGTGGACGGAAGTTTTGAAAACGCTTGGCTGGCCGACGGAGAATCGTCCAATGAAAAGCAAGCGGGAATAGAACTGCTCGGACCCGGTGTGGTTGCCTTTGGGACCTTTAACAATCAGTTTGATGCTGACCCATCTGAAAACGACTACCTACTCCAAACCGATTCAACCGGCCCACTTCCGAAATGGGATAACGATTTGTTTGTGGTGCACTACGATCTCAACTTCAAAACCGGTGGGATTTCCAGTCCTACCCGGCATACGTCCATATATCCGAATCCAACTTCCGGCATTCTTCACCTGTCAAATCCAGAGGTTTGGGGTGGTGAATATGAACTTTATACGATCAATGGAATATTGACGCAAAGCGGCACACTCTCCCATCAACTGGATGTATCTTCTCTTCAAAACGGGCTATACCTGTTGAGATTTAAGGACGAGCGATTCTCACCCATTCGAATCGTGATCTCAAAGTAGTCGTAACATTAGGGATAAGAAGGAATACTAGATTTGCCGGATGCCGCAAAATAAGCTCCTGAAGTCACTTCAAATTTTAGTGGCTGTGCTGATTTTCTGGGCCCTGCTTACCGCCTGGGTTCAGTTCACCGGACAGTTTAAAACCATTGTCATCGACTCCCAATCCAACAAAACGGCCTGCATCTTTTTCAACCCCGATCCGATTTACAACCTCGATGAGCAGGTTTGCCTTGCCATGGCCGATGAACTGAAGCATCACGGATTCACCACCACCATTATGAACAGTTCAACGTTCTCAGAACAATCGAACAATTTTGACATGTACGTGGCCTGTGCCAACACCTACAATTTCGCTCCTGATTGGTCAACCACATTCGCTGTGAAGCACATACCTCCGGGTTCCAGGGTGATTGCCCTCACCCTTGGTTCGGGTTCAACATCCCGAGCCCATGGCATTCTCACACACGCCGTGATTAAGACACCCTGTTCTATGGTTGGCGATGGAGAATTATGGCTTATGCGCCCCAATGATGAGGAACGATTGGAGGAATCCAATAGTAGCGTTGCAGGCGACAATGCACGTAGGTTAATTCGGAAATCACTGCTTTCTATTGACTAGGTAACTTCATTTGCTAATCCTGCCAAACTGATAAATATCATAGGCTGTACCTCGCCCTCCATCGTATCTTGCAGGAGACATGAGCGACGAACAATCCATTACCCATATCCGACCCAGGTTTCGATTTACCATTGATTTCCCTAAAAACGAAGTTCTGGACCGATTGAAACACATGATTGAGGATCATCAGGGAGAGATGGTTGGGTATATCGTGGATAATCACATCACGATGGATATCAATGAAAAACAGCGTCATTACTGGTCGCCACAGCTAAGCTTTCGGGTGGAGGAAGATTATGACAACACCAATCGGTCGGTAGTTCGCGGACTGGTTGGTCCTCGTCCCTCGGTATGGACGATGTTTATGTTCATCTACTTTTCTATTGGTACATTGGGTGTTGGACTGGCCATTTATGGTGTCACCCAAAAGTTGCTGGGAGAAAGTGGTGTATTCATGTGGGCACTACCTGCCGCCATCGTCTTCATGCTAACGGCGTATAAAGCAGGGAAAATGGGCGAGAATCTTGGAGCCGATCAAATTGAAACACTCAAACAATTTGTGCGGGATGCCCTCGAAATGAAAAAGCCCGGTAACGATTGATTGGTTTACTTCGTAGTAGAAGCAAAACCAACTCATGACTAAGCCCAAACCCATCATCAACCATCTGGGACGTCCGTTTCCACCACCACATCGTGCCATTGGCGTCGTATTTATTGTCCTCGGTCTGTGGATTTTCACATTGAATTGGATCGTTGCATTCTGTGTTATCGCATTGGGTTGTTTGGTCACCTTGCCAACCAATGGCGTTGAAATAGACGTGGAACATCGTCGATACAAGGAGTACACCGGATTAATCACGCTGAGATTGGGATCCTGGAAAAAGCTCGACAATTGGACCGATGTTTCTGTAATTCGGGCAAACGAAACCTTAAAGGTGTACTCGCACAACTTACAATCTACCCGCCATACCGAACAGGTGTATAAGGTTATTCTACTTACGGCGAATCACCGCAAGCGGATGGATGTAAAGAAATGCCCGAACAAGGAAGATGCGATTGACCATGCCCACGAATATGCCCGTTTATTTGGGATGAACTACACCGATTACAATCCCCAAATCAGTGCAGCGTCCAGAGCCAGAAGACGGCGCTAATCACCCCATCACATAGAGATAACAAGGACTTCACCCGTTAGGTAATTGCATTTACCGCGAAGTTTGGGTAGATTCGGATTGACCTTAATCTGAATGCCACTACGCTTGATCATAACGGATCGCGGATTTTTTCGCAGGCGGAACCTCTTTTATTTTCTGGGGATGGTTCTTTTGGTCACAGCAAGCCCAATCAATCTTTCGGCTCAAATACGCTTTTCAGATCAGGTTCAGCTTTACGGAAACAGTCGTTTTTTCTATCAGAATTACGCCTTCAGCTCCGAACAATCCGTACCTGCCGTTGCCCGACGACCTAAGAACTATATGCGTTTTACCATGAACGCAACCCTTCAGGCCTATCAGCTAAAAATTCCCATCACCATACGTTTGGCAAATGCAACGGTAAGTCCGCTTTGGGACACCCCAACTAAACCAAATCTGGGGCAATTCATCCGACATCCGGGCAATGTCATACGGCTATCCCCCACCATTAAGAATATCAAGTTTGACCTGGGCAGTCACACACCGGTTTACTCCCCTCTAAGTGTAGGTGATCTACAGCTCTTCGGAGGCGGCGCCAGTTACAAGGTTTCGAACTATGAATTTCGACTCAATGCCGGAGCCAGTCAAAGTCCGGTAGAGAACGTTACGTTCAAGAAATACATGATTGCCGGCCGTGTCATGAGACGATTCAACGCTGGACAGTATGCGGCACTCAACATCGTTTCCCTTAGAGATCTAAAAAACTCGGTAGACTCAGTACCACTGATGTGGTTTGATGTTCCGGAAGCCGGCCTAACCATCACCGCCGAAGGTCGATACAACCTCACCAGCAAACTGGCGGTTAAAGCCGAAGTTGGCCAAAATGCTTTTACCCCGAACCGCACGGTAGATTCGCTGAATAATGAAGGATCGTTGGCATCGGTTTTTCTTCCTTCCGGCAGTGGGGCCATCAGCGGAATCGCCACCTACCTGGAAACGGAATATCGCGAACGCGATTATGGTGTAAAATTAATCGGCAAGTACATTGGCAAAGACTATGTGATGTTGGGCTACCCCTTTCAAGTTCGCGATGTGATGGACATCTTACTGGCACCCTACGGTTATTTTCTAAATCGAAAACTGACCCTGAAAGGTAATGTTGGAAGACGGGCGAATAATGTTTCCGGCCGACAAGAAGGACTTCGGACCAGTCAGTTTTTAATGAACATTGGTGGCGTTTATCTACCCACCCGAAACTTCGATTTGAATTTCAATCTGGCCAACTACGGTGTTCGAACCAATACGGTGAACGACACCTTCAACATTCACATCATTGCGCAAACCATATCCATAAACCCTGTGTACCGCTTTGAAAAGTCGGGCATTAAACACACCATATCGGGCAATGCCTTGCTGGATCGATATGATGATGCCACCCGATTAACGGATACCATCAACGACAATACCGTCACGAATTTAAGCGCCCGATATCAGGCAGTCATCAGCCTCTATACTGCTGGTCTAACGGTGGGATCCTACCGATTCCGTCAACCCAATCGGGATTTCAACATCAACTCCGTTACCGTAAGTGGCGCCGCCCAATTGTTGAAGAAAAAACTCAGCACCCGATTGGCCATCACCCGGGCTAAAACAGCCAATGATGGTGTCACCTTTGGTACTCGGATGTTCTTTGACCTCCGTGCCCGGTACAATGTCAGTTCCAAGCTCAATGCCGAGCTTAATTTTTCCAATAACCGGTTCACCTACGGCGATGGTCAAAACCTGCCTTTCATGAATGAATTGATGAACCGCATCATCCTTAATTATCGCTTTTGAGAAATCTACTTTCCATAGCGATACTCATCCTGATTTGCGTGGTTCCCCGTACCGTAAAGGGACAATCCAATACCAATCCACCAATGATTCTTATGCCACTGGATGGCATGGAAATTCAGGCGGGTGTTCGACCCCAATTTCGGTGGACCCCTCCAATGCCCATTGGTGAAGAGCCTCCGTTTTATACCGTGTACGTCTTTGAGATTTTGGAAGGACAAACCGCTGCCACCGCGCTGCGGGCTAACCAGCCCATCATCGAAGCTTTTAATTTGGAAACGTCCTTTTTGAGCTGGCCGGAAAACGTACCACTTCCGGAGGAAAACACCTGTTATACCTGGTTTGTGGAGTCCTATGATTTTCTTTCCGGTGAACAATTAATTTCCATACCCGGCATCTTTTGTACGCCGAAGGATACCGCAAGCGGATGCCTTCCGCCGCAACTTACCCCTGAAAAAGGACCTCCCATTTCGCTGGGAATGCATGTGGACTCACCATCTGTTTTCCCCTACCCGCGAGCACTACCGATGCGTGCCGAAGGGATTGATTGGGACATCGTTAAATATGAATGCAAAGGTTGCGGCGAAAACACCAGCACCTACGACATGCCTGTTCGGGACGAAGTCCAGCAATTTGTCTGGAAAATCATTAACGGCGAAGGGTCACTTGAATCGCCTTATAAGGCCAATGATATTGCCGGAACGGAGAATAGCATCGACAGTTTGCTTGCCGTAATTGCCCGACTTGAAAGTCGGCTAGCCGAGATTCCGGCTGAACTGGATTCCATTCCAGTTGAAAAAAGAAGACTGGATGATAAGATCACGGTAATTGAACGAACCATCACCAAAAAGACGCGCCAGATAGATTCCTTAATCACCATACGTGATTCGGTGCTTCAAGCCATAACAGATATCCAAACACAGATTGATGTGCACCGGACGGAAATCACCACCAAACAAGGTCAAATCAAATCGAAGCAGTCGGAGATTGATTCCCTTCAGGCCAAGCTTGATGGAAAACCAGGTAAGGCGGAGCAGTCCAAGATCAATGACGTTCGAACCAAACGACAGGATGTAGAGTTGGCACGTGAAGCCGTTGTTCAGAAAGAAGAACAAATACGTCAACGTGCTACGGCACTGGAAGTTGCCATAAAAACCGCCCAGACTCAACTGGATAATGCCGCATCATCCTACAACCAAACGCAACAACAAATCACAGCTAAAACGACCCAGATTCGTCAGCTTGAGAACCGGCTCTATGCCGATAGCCGCCTCTACGACTACTTTCAATGGAAGCAGGACTATACTAACAAAATCATTGCTTTTTTGGTGGCGAATGGAGGAAATTCCACCTTATCCAATCGGTTAACTACGGTTAACAACGCAGCGCTGAATGTCTTACAACAGTCTGGTCAGGGGGCTCGTCAAACCGCCTACAATACCTTTGAATCCGAGCTAACATCAATGCGCTCGGGCCTCACTGCCATGTGCAACGGAAATACAACGTGCACGGCCCAACTTCAACAGATCAGTTCATCTGAAAATCAATACAAGGCAGCCGTTCAGGTTTTCATCTCATCGGCTTTGCGGATTGATCAAACCATCCTAAACTCTATAAACACGTTGCGAGGAGAGGTTAAAGCCTTGCAGAACACCCTCACGGCACAGAATAACACGGTTAAAAGTGCCTCCACATCGTATCAAAATGCCGTACGAGCTCATCGAACCGAAATCGATCAACTGGAACGTGAAAAGCGCAATCTGATTCAAACATTGGAGAACAAGCGATCCACCCTCACGAAGGCGGAAGGTGAATTGCAGAACATGGTGAAAGCCCGGGAAGACAGCACCCGAATGAACAAAGGCACTTACCTAGAAACCATTCGCAACAGGTCTCAGGAAATATTGGACAACACCATTCGAATTAATGATTTATCGGACTCCATCACCATTAAACGAACGCGGTTGGATGGTTTGCGTGTGCGGCTTAGTGAAATCAACGAACAGATTCGAACGGCAGAACAGGAACGTTCCATCGCCGAAGGTATCCGGGATGGACTGAAGGCGCAGAAGGATGAATTAGACAACAAAAAGCGTCGGTTGGAGGCGGAACAGAAACGACTTCAAGACGATCTGAATGCTGCCAAGGCGAGGCTCGCTGCGCTGAGAAAAAAACTGGAAGCCCTAAAGAGTCCTTCCCGCGAAGCGATGGGTCCCTACGTATACTACATCCCTCCACCGCTTGAAAACATCATGAATCGAGGTGAGTTTGAACGGCTCCGAAAGAAGGTGAACGATGCGGAAGACTCCCTAAAAATTGCATACGAGGCGAAGGCCAAATTGCAGGTTAAGTTATCCAAGGAACTGGTAACAATTGGTAATGCCTTGGTGGATTATCAGCAAAACAAACTGCGCTCAGCCTCCTATGATGAGGACATCAAGAAAACACGCAATGAAGTTGACTCGGCCAAAACGGCTCAAAGTTTAAGTGAAAATCAACGTAAGGACGACCTGACTGATCAGGCCAAAAAACAGGAAAACAAATTAAAAATAGCCGAGGACTCACTCTCCAGGGCCATTGCTGATAGTACCGGTATTCAGGGTGAACTCAAAAGTCACCGAAAGCTGGTGGAGAAGAACGACACCCTTTTGAAGGAAGAGTACGACAAACTGCTTGATCTTGAAAAGCAGTGGAAGGATGCTGAGAAAATATGGCATCAGGTTTCAGATGAACGCATTGCTCTGGATGCTCAAATTCGCCAAAAAGAAGGTGAAGTAGCAACAGCCGAACGGGAAAAATCACGTGCTCAAAATGACCTGAATCGCGCCCGGGCTCTGGAAGATGCCGGTGGACAGATTTCGGCCTCCAACGCCGTCAAAGCTGCTCAGACCAAAATTGACAACCTCAACAATGAACTATCAACCCTTCGAACCAATCGGGCAAGTAAAAGTGCTGATGAGGACAAGAAACTTACTGAAACACAGACCGCTCATGGGGCGTATGAAACCCACAAAGAAGGGTATGAACTGAAACGCGACATTCAAGTTCGTTACATCAAAAAGCTCTTCGAATTAAACCGAAGTTATGAGCGCGCACTTTCCGGTATTTCTCATTATCGCAGACTCAAAGCGGACGAAGAAGCCAAAAACAAGAAACTTCAGGATGCCGTTAAAAATGCCAACGTTGATTCGTTGGTTAACAACAGCGATGGTGTCAAGGAAAAGGCAGATAAGTTGGCAGAATTGGAGGCTTCCAAAAAGAAGGCCGATGATGCGGTTAAATCGGCCGAGCGCAAGATTAGTGATGCCAAATTGAGAAAGGATCAGCTAACCAGCGCCGTGGAACGTCGGCTCCAAAACGCTAAGGATAGTCTCAAAAAAGCGGAAGAAGACCTGCAAAAGTTCCTCAGAGACGAGTTTAAAAATCCAAAAATCAACGTCACGCTTAAACTAACCGCTGTTGACAAAGGCAGTAAATTGGATGATTGGCGAACCAAGGACGGTCCGTCTGAACAAACCACCACCTTGACCTACAAAGGACGTATTCCAAACTTCAAAGACATTCCGCTCAAAGAAGAAAAACCAGATAACAAGGAAGAGTTTATTTGTTTACCCTTTATTGAGTTTGACAAGGTAAATCCACCCGATCCAAAAGGCGTGGGAATTGCCAAACAAGAACCCAGAACCATTGCATTGGCCTATAAAAAAGGAGAACCTCTGTGGAAGGAATGGCCCGTAATCCCTCAGGACAACAAGGACCTTTTGGCCAAAGATGTGGTGGTGGTGAACGGCAATGTAGAAAACGACAAGGATGAAATCCGCTATACCTGTAAACCGATGAGTGATGAAGAAGGCGAGACCGGTGAAGATGCCATACTCATGCCCGGAGGTAATGCCATTCCGGTAGAAAGCGGGAATTCAAGCACAACCGGAAATCAGCCTTCCGATAACACCACCCGGGAACGCGGAACCGGAGAAACCAAGGAACGTGGAAATACAGGAGAATCCACTACCAAGGACGGAGGTGAAACAACCGATGGAGGCGACGGTGAAGAAACACCTGGAGAAGATGGTTGTGCCTGGGTGGCTCCAGTGGCTGACGAAATCATCGATCTG
Source organism: Flavobacteriales bacterium (assembly GCA_020635355.1). GTDB lineage: Bacteria > Bacteroidota > Bacteroidia > NS11-12g > UBA9320 > WGNA01. Next base: position 7,916 of record JACJZW010000018.1, on the reverse strand, counting down.
GGTACGTATCAGTGGTCAGCAGGTAGAATGGTTGGTCCAGGAGGTGAACGATCTCACAACCAGGCTTTATGGGAAACACCCATCATCCCTCGACCAAAAATTCAGGATCCAAAAGATGTCTTCTTGATTTATACGGCATCGGAACTTGCCGAAGATGAACCCAAGAATAAAAAGGGAACCTTTACGGTGAAACCGGGGGTTCTGATAGAAGTACCGGATTCCTTGCTGGGTGTTTCAGATACTGCGTACGATTTCAGTGCACGGGTGGTAACAGGGGATCACAAAGGGTTAGCCGGAGAAACCATCGAATTCTCGGTAGAACTAACTGAAGGCGAGTCTCAGCAATTCGGATTTGAACGTGTCACCACAAAAACGGCCACCACCAATTCCGATGGCTATGCCCAGGTGAAGTTCAACTTTGGCAACGGATATGGAAAATTCCTGATCAAGGTGAAATGGTTGCGAAACAATCAGGTGGTACAGGACGATAGTTGTGTGGCCAAAACTCCCATCCGACTTCAATTCATTCAATTTGCCAATGGGCCGGCAGATTTTGCCTGGAAGGCTGCCATGGAAGTATTCAAAGGTGGGGCTGTTAACGATAAACTCTTCACCGATAATAAGTTCCCGGATAAATTGGCAAAAGAAGGCGAAGATGACCCCTGGAGTAAGGTCTCAGCGTTTGTTGCCGGAATTCAGGATGAAGAGCGGGAAGCCATCAATGACCTGGAACTGGAATTCCGGAAGAAAAAAGGAAAGGGATCCATCAGCCCGGAAAAGGAAAAGACACAATTAATCGGTATTGCCCGCAGTCTTGCATCCGATGTGCCTGAGGACGGGGAGATCACTGTTGAATCCGAAGTAGAGGCGAAATACCGCCCCCTATCCGATCCCAAAAAAGTGGAAGGTGATTTCAGTTCATCCAAAACCAAGTCCTTTAAAATTGGTCTGTCATCAGCGTTGTTCGTCATTGAAGCCGAAGAAGAATTTGATCCTGCAGAGCCGTTTACCGGTTCCGGGAAACTGAATTTACAGTTACAGGATGGCGTGCTGTATCCGCTGAAAGATGTGAAACTCAGCATCAATGAGGTGGTACTGGAACAAAAAGGTGATGATGACTTTTTGGCTGTGGAAGGAAGCGTTTCCTGGAAAAGCGATAAAGAACTCAAAAAGACCTACCTCGGTTTTGAATTCACCTTGGATTCATTGTCGATTTACGCGCATCAGGGTGCCGGCGTTGCCGGAAAGGTAAAGCCCCCCAAATATGAAAAGGCGGTTTCGTTTGAAGCCATCGCCAATCCGGATGGCAATTTTCTTGGCACCGTTTCTGACCTCCCTTCCGTAGAAATTGGAGGTCTAAAATTAAAGGAAGGAGCCTCGCTTACGTTGGATATGCACACGGCTCAGAATCCACCGGGATCCAACCTTCGATTTGATTTCATGGGTATCTACATTCCTTCGGCCACCATTGAATTACCGGAATCCTTCCAAAAGAAATCGGCCACTAAACCAACAACCTTACACGCCAAAGATTTCTCGATTGGACGAGGAGGGGTGAGTGGTTCCATCGCCCTAACCGGCGACTTCATTGATATGGCGTATGGAGGATATGAGTTTAAAGCCGATAGCATAGCCATCGAGATTGAAGAAAACTCGCTGAAGTCCGGTGTGTTCAAAGGTGCCCTTAAACCCGGAGCGTCCATGGAAGGTGATATCGGCATTTTGATATCGGCCACAGGAGCAGCCTTTACAGCCTCTATTACCACAGGTAGTCCGGTATACATGCGACGGTTGGCCACAACGTTCAAATTGAATGACGGTACCGGATTGGTCTATGATCGCGAAAAGAAGATTGGAACCTTAACCATTAACGCCAATATTTCCTCGAGCAAATACGGTAACATGGCCATTGAAGGATTTGAACTCAAGTCCGATGGATCCATTAAAGCCGACCGCCTCAAGGTAGACAAAGCCATTAAGTTCGGTAAAGGGTTTGATCTGTACGTTGAGCATCTTTCCTTTAAACGAACACCCACAGAATTCTCGATGGGCTTCAAAGGGTCGTTGGGCTTTTATTCCATGGGCAGCATTTCTGCCGACGTAAGTATTCAACCGGGACCCGTGGTAGAATTTGCTGAGGTGGCCGTTAAGTTTGAGAAAAATCCGGTGGATTTCTCCGGAACCTTGAAGTACAAAGCCGATGTATTTGAAGGTGAATTTGCACTGGGGATCAAAATGGGATCCGGTGCCACCCGAGGAATTGGAGGCACCTTGATCATCGGCACCCAGATAGACCAACCTGATACGTTCACATACTGGTATGTGGAGATCAATTACTCCGGCCCGCCGCTACCCATTGCTCAAACCGGACTTGGATTTACCAAATTTGGAGGTGGAGTGGGCTACCATTACAACCCACCTCTAGGAACATCTCCCGGCAGTCCATCAAAGGAAACAACCTTCGGACTGAAGGCCATCACAGGTGTTGGCAACATCCTTCCCACGCCCGGTGGATTGTTCAATAGTGAATTGCAAATGGTTCTGGTACCCGGAAAATTCTCCATGTATGGAAAGGTATGGCTCCTCACCAAGGAAGAATCATTATTTGGTGAAGGTCAGCTGAATCTGGCCTGGGTTCCAAAAGGTCAATTGGACGGATACGTTCGGATGTTTGTTGGCATCCCCAATAAGGATGGCGATGTATTCAAGTTCAACGGACAGCTCAATTACAGCTTCCCGGCAAACAACAAGCGTCAGTACATCTGGAGTGAAAACATATCCGGATCCTTTCTCAATAAAGTGAATGCCGAAGCGGTGATCGTGATTGCTCAGGACAGGACGTCCATGGATGGTACACTTACCTATGAATTGGAAAAATCCGTTGGAATTGGATCGTTGGAGCTTTCAGCCGATATCGATGTAAAGGCAACCGGCAGCTTTTTGTATACCAATGCATCGCAACGCTTAAATGCATCGGCAACCTTCAACGGCACGTGGGATGTGGATCTCAAAACGCCGTTGGGTAATGCCGACATCATCACAGGCGATGTAGCACTGGCTCTGGAATTAAAAGCTTCCCCCTCGCAGGTTGAAGTCAAAGGATCCGCCAACGTTTCATGGAACGTATGGCGATTCTCAGATTCCTATGATTTGGATGTGGGATATATCGCCTCAATAAACTAACCCTATGTACCATCGGATCACATATCTCATCTTGCTCGCTCTGTTAACGTTTGGCCAACGGGTGGTGGCACAAAATGATGTGCTGTACTGGTATCATAACGACACCCTCCATTTGAGATGGATCCCCGCTTCGGATAAAGGATTGGAAGGGTATCATGTCATGCGAAAAGGCAATGGCGAGACTTCCTGGAAAACGCTGAATGAGCAACCCATTAAACATCAAACGAATCGTGCGGAAGTTGAAAAACAACTGGGGCATCAGGCCTCATTGTATTGGAGTTTTTTTAAGGTTGATGATCAATCCAACACCTTATCTGATGACCAATACGCTGCAGCCATGACCGATAAAAAAACGGCTTCGTTTATTGGTGCAATGTCCTTAGTAAATCCCAAAATCGGTGAAGCCCTGGGTGTAGTGCATCACGATAGTAAACCAGACGGGGAAGTCGTGGAATACAAAATTCAAAAGGTCGTAAACGGCGTTCGAACCGATCATGCAAGCTTATCATCCATCAACCTCAAAGAGTCTGAGAGCGTGCCGGTACCAACCGGATTTATCGCCGGTTCGGGGCACGAGCGCGCCCGATTGGAGTGGAATAAAAACACCAAATCACTGAGTTCCGGGCAAATCGTTACCTACATGGTCTATCGTTCAACGTCTGTTTTAGGACCGTTTCAACGTGTAAATCCACAAGGCATCCTACCAGTAACCATCACCTCTGGAAAGACCAAATCGTCGGCCAATACCCAAAACTACGTGGACGATTATCTGGTGAACGGTCAAACCTATTACTATCAAATCCGAAACGTGAATGCCTTCGGTTATGAAAGTGAACCCAGTGTGACCCTATCTGTTACACCTTCGGATAATCGGGCGCCGGTTGCACCCAATCAGGTTAGTGTGGATCGGTACGGTAACCGACTGGCGCTTAGTTGGAATGGCTCAGACTCTTCCACCTTCAGGATTTGGAGACGAACCTATGATCAGGGTGCTTTTCTTCGAACAGTCCCCGCAGCTGATAATTTAACCTATCGGGAAAATCGATGGGTTGACTATAGTGCCGAACCTGGTAATGTGTACCAATATGTTGTTCAAAGTGTTTCACCGGATGGTACCGGTACTTCGAACTCAGACACAGTTCGATTTGTGTTCACCGACCTCAATGCACCCAATCCCCCAACCAAAGTGGTGGCTACGGCGAAAGATGGAAAAATCGTGCTGAACTGGACCGCATCGTCTACTCAAACAGTGATCGGATATGAAATTGAACGCGCCTCAGACGACCAGTTCAATACCCGATTCTCATTAAATTCAACAGTGATCAAAGGCACCACGTTTACCGACGATCCGGAGGATCGATCATCCAGAAAATATGGCTACGTGATTTATGCCGTGAACGAAGCCGGTATTAGGTCTCAACCGTCTGAGATGGCTAAGGCTAACCTACCCGATATCGATCCGCCATCGGCACCGGTGATTACGTATTTAAACCAGGTGGACGATTCCATTCAGATTGTCTGGACAAAAAGCTCGAATGATGTTTCAACTTATTGGGTGGAGCGATCGGCAAAGACAAAGTCCGGTTGGGTTTCCGTGGGTCAAACATCATCCACCAAACATGCTGACCGGCCCGACAAGGATGGCATGTACAATTATCGGATTACGGCTATGGACTCATCAAAAAACCGCAGTACTCCATCGCAGCTTGTTCCCGTAGATTTTGTGCGTATAGCACGTACCCCTGCTCCCATTAAATTTAGTGCAGCACAACAGGAAAACAATGACGTAGTGCTGAGTTGGCAACTGCCGGGTGGTGCCGAAGTGAATGGATTCGTCATTTATCGGGATGCCGGCAGCAATGCCACCCGAATACTCGTGAAGGAGGTGAATGGCAAAACCTTCACCTTAACGGATTACTACACAAAACAAAACGTGTCCTATCGGTATTACATTCGCGCCTATGACTCCGGAGGCCGGGAAAGTTCCGAGGTTTCCATAAGCTACCAGCCGCGTAAAAAGTGATTCGACATCTTCCTATGGGCCTTGTGGTGGTCCGCTTGATTCTAGCCATTCTCGCTCCCTTGATTGCCTGGGATCTGACACCCATCTATCCACCCAATTCCTGGTTGATCTGGTTTCTGATTATTGGGTTGCTCACCGACATATTCGATGGAATTTTAGCACGGAGATTAGGCGTATCCACACCAACCCTAAGAAGGTGGGATTCTTCTGTTGATCAGGTCTTCTTCTTATCTATAGCTGCCTCTACCTATGCCGTTTGTCCGGCATTCTTTTTTGTACATCGAGTGGAATTAATCGTCTTGATTGGTGCTGAATTATTGACCTATGCCGTTTCCTATCTGCGTTTCAGGAAGGAAGTGGCTACCCACACCATTGGAGCCAAAGTGTGGACGTTGGTGATGGTGATGGCTATCATTGAAATCCTTTATCGATGCGAATCCACCTGGTTGTTTCAAGCCACGATATGGATCGGTGTTTTAACCCGTTTGGAGATCATCACCATCTTTTTGGTGCTCAAGCACTGGGTAACCGATGTCCCGTCTATCTACCACGCCATTCAACTGCGAAAAGGGAATGCCATTAAAAAGAACCGCTGGTTCAATGGATAACCTACGTAATCCAATTTAGCTTTTACACGGCATCTCAATAGGTAAGGATCTCGTCAGATTGGCGGAGAAAACGTGCTTTAGAACATTGGTGGCGGCATATTCGAACCACCACGTATCTATGAGTGAATTAACCAAACACCAAGCTGTTGAAGAACATTTAATTGAGAAATTCAGGTTGTTTGATCCGCATCTTGATCAGGCAGCCGGAAGTGTCCACGATAATAATTTACCCGATCATGCGGTTTCCCCGCTCCAGGGTCAATTTCTGTTTACATTGGCCCGATCCATCAACGCCCGCCAGATTGTTGAAGTTGGGACGTTGGCGGGTTACAGCACCATTTGGTTGGCCCGTGCAGTGGGATTGGGCGGAAGGGTGATTAGTTTTGAATCCGATGCCAAGGCCTTTCAAATTGCCTTGAACAACATTCGCAAAGCCGGTTTGCAAAATATTGTTGAACTGGTTCATGCACCGGCATGGGAGGCTCTTCAAACCACCTACAATCATCTGCATCCGGTAGACCTTGTTTTTATGGATGGAGATAAACCCAACTACGTCAACTACCTAAAATGGGCGTTGGACCATAGCCGACCAGGGGGACTGATCATTGCCGACAATGTGATTCGCGACGGACGCATTTTGGATGATGAAGATGATGATTTAAAGGTTGAAGCGGTTAAAGCCTACCTGGCTGCACTCACTAGGGAAAAATCACTAACCACATCTATTCTACCTTTGGTGGGAATTAAGCCCTATGACGGAATGGCCATATCACTAATCGACCCCAAATGACACCAACTCTCCTACCGGAACGACACTTTATAGGGAAGTTCATTCAATCACCCATCAACACGGCATCCACTCAGGAACTTTGGAAATCATTCATGCCTCTTCGAAAACAGATCAATGCTATCTCAGAGGAGTTATTTTCCGTTATCGTTCCCACCGAAGATACCCGTAAATCCGGTCAATTAACCATGCACTCAACCGTTGACAAATGGGCCGCCGTTGAAGTGGACCCATCCTATCCTACACCGGAAAATTTGGATCGGCTGATTATTCCTGCTGGTGACTATTTGTCGTTTGAATATGTGGGTCGAGCGTCGGATTACGGTCCGTTTATCGGGAACATCCACGGAAACATCCTACCACAAAATGGGTTTGCATTTGACATGCGACCACAATTTGAAGTGATGGGAGCCGAATATCTGGGGCATGACAACCCCAATTCAAGAGAGACGTTGTATGTGCCGGTGAGACGCATTCAGTCCGACTCTGTTTGACATTAAATAAAGAGGCACATGAAATCATGGCGATTATCGTTCTTCATACGTAAAACCTAATGATTATGACACGCAAAGAATTTGAATCACCGGTCTGGTGGTTTTTAAGCCTATCTATTTTGGTAACCCTGGGATTGTTTTACATAGATGAAGGATATTATGACTTCAGGTGGATGACCAACATGGGAAACTGGGTGGTATTCTTCCTATATGTGATCACCTTGGTAAGCGCACAACTGATGATTGATCAACTTATTCGTCGGTTGTTACACCGCCCCAGGTTGTCCTTTGTATCCATGTTGATTGGCTTACCCGGAGCATTGGCTTTTTTGTTCTGGATCCTGAGTTGATTACACGTTTTCCAGTCTAAAGCGTTACGCTCGTTGATCCGTTAATATTGAGTTTGGATGCAGAATCGATAGATTATCAACCCGAACCAAGTGTTGGTGACGACGCGGAATGCCATATTTAGCACAAGAGAAGAACTAAACGTTGCTTGTGTTTACCCAACGCTTGCAGTCTATTTAACAGAAAATGGTAGGGATGCACCAACCACTCCCTGGAGGTAAGATCGCATCTTGTTTGCACTTGATCAACAACGCCTACCAAATTTAAACGTCTGCTTCTCCCAGCGGTATGCTCATCGTTGTTTGTAGAACTGTATGACTTTGGTATGAATCCATGTGAAGCGCGATAAGGTAAGATCAATCACAGCATTTGTAGAATCTGCTGGACTTCATAAACTGAGGCGACAATCAAATCGGGTTTTGATGAGTACCGGTTGTTAATTATTCAAAATTCGCCGGGCTAAAGCCACCCCT
>JACJZW010000017.1 GCA_020635355.1 Flavobacteriales bacterium | reverse complement strand
AATCCCGAATCCCGAATCCCGAATCCCGAATCCCGAATCAGTATCCAACCGATCCAGCAATGGCCAGATCCCGGCTGTGGATGCTCATGACAGGAACCACACTGTTATTGATGATTTCCTGGGCATAGGATCCCATCACAACGCTCAGACTTTCTGTATCCGTCATCATGATGATCAACCCGGCCCGAAGTTCTTTGCTGTAATCCAGAATGGCTTTGGGTGGCTTCACGCCAAACATGGCTTTAAAGGTGGTATCGATGCCGCGTTCGGCCATATATTCAACGGTTTGCTTCCCGTATCGTTTGAGTCGATTTTTAAGCACAGGCCCCTTCCCTTTTGAAACGGAAAGAACGTGCACCTTGGCATTAAATGCCTGAGCGATAATGGCCGCATACGGTACTTTTTGACGCGTAGTTTCAGAGTCGTCCAGCGGAAGCAGGATATCGGTAAGGGAGGTATCCTTAGTGGTTTCCTGAATGGTGATTACCGGACAGTTGGATGCGGCAACAATTCGAAAGGCATTGCTACCAATCCAAAAGGGTTGCCAACCTTCGGAACCATGTGTTCCTACAATGATCAGATCCGCTCCGATCTCACGTTCCAGAATGCTGATTTCCTTATAAACCTTGCCGTGTCGTTCAATGAATTCTATATCCAGCCCAAACTCTGTTGATGTTTCCGTGATGAACTTTTTAATCTCATCAGGGATGGAGGCATTCTGCGTTCCGATGTAGGCTGCGTGCAACTTAGCTTCCAATCGTTTTGCCGTTTGAGCGGCTTTTTTTAACGCGATTTGAGCCGAGAGGGAATAGTCAAATCCCACGAGAATGTTTTGAATTTTGAAATCCATAGACAAAGAGGTTTTACGTACTTCGAATATAGCATTTTTATGTCAACTACCTGCAGCTACCTGACGCTTTCTTTCTCTTTAACAGGTAGTTAGGTGCCACCCGGCTAATTGATGGAATAGGATATATCGTGTTCTTCCAACAACTTAAACCAGGCATTGCTGGCAGAGATTCTGCGTCCTTTTGCCAGCAAATCAATCCGGTACTTCAGAGCTGAATCCGACACCTGCATCTTGAGGCGTACATTGCCGGTATCTTCATCTGTTAATTTCAACAAATCCTCCACGAAGGTGTCACTCAACCGATCCAACGGGATCTTCAACGTCAGTTCTTCCAGATACTTATCCCGCACATCCGGCAGGAAATCGATGGCCAGCACCTTGAACTCTTTTCGGGTCTTGTCAAAGTAATGATCCTGAATAGCTCCGGAAACATAGAGCATGGCATTGGTTTTCAGGTAGCCACCAAACTTGGCGTGATCATCCCCGAACAAGACAAACTCATGAGATCCGGTAAAATCCTCCAGGGTAAATAAGCTAAATGCCTTGCCTTTCTTAGTGAGCCGGCTTTGGGTGTGCGTCACGATGCCCGCCACGCGTACCTTTTGATTTCGCATGGTTTCGTACGGACCGATTTCACTGAAACTGTGGGTACAAAACAGCTTGATGTCATTGGCAAACGCTTCCAACGGATGTCCGGAGATGTACATGCCAATGATGTCCTTCTCCTTGTTGAGTTTTTCCATTCGCGGCCAAGGTTCAACATCCGGTAAACGCGGTTCGCTGAGTTGAACTTCACTGCCTTCACCAAAGAGGGAGGCTTGTGCGGCTTGCTGGCTGGCCTGAAACTCGTTTCCAAATCGAAGGGCCAGTTCAATTCCGGTCATACCGTCATCAGTTGGCTTTTCAACGAGAACGGCTCGGTTGCCTCCGGTTAGACCATCAAACGCCCCGGCAAGCGCCAACGCTTCAAGGGATTTTTTATTGACGGTACGAAGATTCACGCGTTTGGTGAGATCAAATAGGCTGGAATAGGGTCCTTCCTCCACTCGTTGCTTTACGATCTCTTCTGCAGCAGCCTCTCCAACCCCTTTGATTGCGGCCATTCCGACGCGTATTTTGCCTTCGGCATTTACGGAGAAGGATAATAAACTCTCATTTACATCGGGGCTAAGAACCTCCAACCGCATGTTTCGACATTCTTCCATGAAAATGGAGAGCTTTTTAATGTCGCTCATACTGTTGGTGAGAAGAGCGGCCATAAACTCCGCGGGATAGTTGGCTTTTAAATAGGCAGTTTGAAACGCCACTACGGAATAACACGTTGCGTGACTTTTGTTAAAGGCATAGGCCGCAAAGGCTTCCCAGTCCTTCCATACCTTCTCCATCACGTTGGCTTCATGCCCCAGATCACCACTTTGTTCGATGAATTTGGGTTTCAGTTTATCCAGCAACTGACGGTTCTTTTTACCCATGGCTTTTCGAAGCGTATCGGCTTCGCCTTTGGTAAATCCCGCCAGTTTTTGGGAAAGCAACATCACCTGCTCCTGATACACCGTAATACCATAGGTCTCTTCCAGGTATTCCTCCATTGCCGGATCGTCATAGGTAATTTCTTCCCGGCCATGTTTACGATTTACGAAGTTGGGAATGTATTCCATTGGCCCGGGACGGTACAGGGCGTTCATGGCTATGAGGTCTTCAAACTTGGTTGGTTTGAGTGCCCGCATGTGTTTTTGCATACCCTCGGATTCAAACTGGAAAATCCCTACTGTGGCACCGCGTTGAAAGAGTTCAAACGTCTTCTCGTCGGTCAGAGGAATATCGTCAATTTCGATCTCGATGTCGTGCCGTAGCTTAATCTGATGCAAGGCTTCCTTAATGATGGATAGCGTCCTTAACCCCAGAAAGTCCATCTTCAACAATCCGGCATCTTCCACCACACTGTTATCGTATTGCGTCACCAGCAAGTCCGAATCCTTGGCGGTTGTGACCGGTATCAGGTTCGTGATTTCTTCCGGTGTGATGATTACCCCACAGGCGTGAATACCCGTGTTGCGCACCGACCCTTCCAACAACACAGCCTCTCGCAATACCTGACCGGAAAGATCGTTGGACTCCGATATCTTCCGAAGCTCCTCTACGTGTTGGAGTCCATCGGCATTCAGCTTGGATTTTAGGGTGGCGATGTCCTCATTAAAGATCTTGTTGAGGGAAATATCCGGCACCATCTTGGACAAGCGGTCTACTTCAGGAAGAGGTAAATCCAGTACCCGTCCCACGTCCCGGATGGATGATTTGGCGGCCATAGAACCATAGGTAATGATCTGGGCCACATTGTTTCGTCCGTATTTATCGATTACATAATCGATGACCTTACCCCTTCCGAGGTCGTCAAAGTCAATATCGATATCGGGCATGCTCACCCGTTCCGGATTGAGGAAACGCTCAAACAGCAAATCGTATTTGATGGGGTCAACATTGGTAATTCCGATGCAGTATGCTACGGCAGAACCTGCAGCTGATCCACGTCCAGGCCCAACGGCCACCCCAAGGTTCCGGGCTGCAGTGGTAAAATCCTGAACAATCAGAAAGTACCCGGGATATCCTGTATTGGCGATGGTTTGAAGTTCAAAGTCGAGGCGCTCCCGAACGGTCTCAGAAATCTCCCCATAGCGTCTTCTGGCCCCTTCATAGGTCAAATGACGCAGGTAATCGTTCTGATCCGTGAAACCGGGAGGAAGCACATAATGCGGAAGGAGAACATCGCGCTTCAGTTCCGGCGGGGTGATCTGATCCACAATCAAATTGGTATTATCGAGGGCGAAGGGAACATCCGAGAACTTTCGGTTCATTTCCTCCTGAGTCTTGAAGTAAAACTCACTGTTGGGAAATCCAAACCGGTAATTGCGTCCATCTCCAATTGGCGTGCTCTGGAGGTCTCCGGTATTGATACACAACAGAATGTCGTGCGCATTGGAATCGTCTTCGTTTACATAGTGCGAATCGTTCGTGGCAATGGCCGGTACATTGTACTTTTTTGACCATTTCAACAACACCTGATTCACATCTTCCTGACTCTTTCCCGTACGGTCCAGATCCTTCAAGTCATGGCGTTGCAGTTCGATGTAATAGTTCTCGCCAAAGATGTCCAACCATTCCAGAAATACCTTTTCCGCTTCTTCTTCGGATTTATGCAAAATGGCTTGTGGCACTTCGGCACCGATGCAACATGTAGTGGCAATGATGCCGTCCTTGTACTTTCGAACCAGTTCCTTATCGATCCTGGGATATTTTCCGTACAAGCCCTCCATGTAGCCCAGAGAACAAAGTTTGGACAGGTTTTGATACCCTTCCTGATTCTTGGCCAGCATCAATTGGTGATAGCGCTTGTCGCGCTCACCGCCGGTGAAGGATCGTTTGTGCCGATCTTCAACAACGTAAAACTCGCACCCAACAATGGGTTTGATGCCCTGACGTTCCGCCTCCACCACAAATTTGAACGCGCCAAACATGTTGCCGTGATCCGTGAGTGCAACAGCCTTCATCCCATCATCCGCCGCCTTCTTCATCATCCCCGGAATGCTGGCAGCACCATCGAGAAGAGAAAATTGAGAATGGCAATGTAGATGGCAAAAATCAGGCATGAGAAACGTGTGTTTTTCGGACGGAAAACCGACTCTTCGAAGGTAGCAACCGACGTTCGGAAAATTTAAAATTCTTGATAAAGTGTTGATTTGTTTTCTTTGCCCTCGTGCGCAAGTTCATTGGTTATATCCGCAAGTATCTGAAGGAGGAATTTCATCCCGGATACTTCATTTATCTGGCGTTGGTTTTGGGGCTGAGCATCTACTTTGCCTACCACAACGATCTGTATCGAACACTGAGGGACCGGCATACAGGTAATGGAGATACCTTTCTGTTCTACTTCATTCAGTATATCATTCCCTACACCCTGGCATTTGGCGGTTATATTGTTTTTCACAAACGATATGACCTCCTCACCAATTGGAAGTTTTTAGCATTGACCGTTTTGGCGGTGGGCATATTTTCACTCAGATCCAGTGTCACCCAATACTTCCTACCCTATTTGGATTCCATGCGCGAAACCTATCGCTACCCCTTGTATTGGTATCGGGTGTACAGCGATTTGGGACGATACTTGGCGGTAATGATTCCGGTAACGATATATTGGTACTTCGATCGTTCATCCAAAAGTCCGTACGGATTTACCTTGAAGGAATTTAATCTGAAACCGTATTTCGGCATGTTGTTCATCATGCTGCCGTTTGTTCTCGGATTTGCCTTCACGGATCACTTTGGGGAATCGTATCCCAGAGCCGCAAAATGGGGATTGGGTTATTTCGATATCGAAAATCCGGCACACGGCAAGTACTTCCTGTTTTATGAATTCATCTACGGGGTCGACTTTGTAAGTATTGAGTACTTCTTCCGAGGCTTTCTGATCATTGCCTTCGCACGCTATGTTGGTCCCGGTGCCATTTTACCGATGGCGGCCTTTTACGTCTTCATCCATTTTGGGAAACCCTATGTGGAGACCATTTCATCATTCTTTGGCGGCACCTTGCTCGGCATCCTGTCGTATTACAGCCGGTCAATCTGGGGTGGAATTGTGGTACACGTGGGAATTGCCTGGTTGATGGAACTTGGAGCCTTTGTGGACAAAATGAATCCATGAGTCGATTTGAAGATACGCCGATTGAATATCTGAAAGGCGTTGGCCCTCAGCGAGCCGAACTCCTTCAGCAGGAACTGGGCATCTTCACCTTTGGCGATTTGTTAAATCATTTTCCGTTCCGATACATTGACCGCACCAAGGTGCATACTGTTTCTGAACTTCAACCCGACATGTCCCACATCCAACTTCGTGGGGTATTAACGGATTTGGTAGAACAGGGAAAACCGAGACAAAAACGCCTGACCGCCACCTTTACTGACGCTACCGGGAGCGTGGATCTGGTTTGGTTTAAGGGTGTTTCGTACCTCAAATCCTCCTTAAAAAATGGTGAAACCTACACGCTGTATGGGAAACCAACGGTATACAACAGGCGGTACAACATCGCCCACCCGGAGCTGGAATCCGAACAATCCAACACCAAACAACCCAGCTTTCAGGCCGTGTATCCACTCACTGAAAAGCTCAAATCCCGAAAAATCGAGAATCGGGTCATTCGTACCTTGATTGCCAGCATCTTCCAGCATGAACGCTTTCAACTGGAAGAATTTCTACCGGAATCCGTCGCGAAACCCTTGAAGCTGATCTCCAGAGAATTAGCCTATAAATGGATTCATTTCCCCTCAAATCAAACGGAAATGACGGCCGCCTTGAACCGCCTCAAATTCGATGAATTCTTCATCCTTCAATTATCGATTCAACGTCTCAGACAAAAACGATCGGCTATTCGGGGATTCATTTTTGGTGAAGTGGGTGAGCGATTTAATCAGTTCTATCAGGAACAAATGGCGTTTGAACTTACCGAGGCTCAAAAAAGGGTGATTCGTGAGATCCGGCGAGATATGGGTTCCGGGAAACAAATGAACCGACTGCTTCAAGGTGATGTTGGAAGTGGGAAAAGTATAGTGGCCATCTTGTGTATCCTGCTGGCTGTGGACAATGGTTATCAGGCCTCCCTCATGGCTCCAACGGAAATCCTGGCCGGTCAGCATTACGAGGGCTTCAAGGAAGCATTGGAATCTGTTGGTGTTACCAGTGCATTGCTCACCGGAAGCACCAAACAAGCCGAACGAAATCGGATCCTGGACGAACTAAAAACCGGCGCTTTGGACGTCCTGATTGGGACCCATGCGTTGATCGAGGATCCGGTGGTTTTTAAAAATCAGGGATTGGCCATTATTGACGAACAGCATCGATTTGGGGTAGCCCAGCGTGCCCGCATGTGGCAAAAGTCAGAGACGCCACCGCACATCCTCGTGATGACCGCAACACCCATTCCTCGGACCCTTGCCATGACGGTTTACGGTGATTTGGAGGTGTCCCGAATTGATGAATTACCCGGAGGCCGCAAACCAATCATTACGGCCCATCGAAGAGAAAGTCAACGTCTTCCGGTGATCTCATTCATTCGAAAAGAAATTGAAAAAGGTCGGCAGGTGTATGTGGTGTTCCCCTTGATCGAAGAATCGGAAACGTTGGATTACAAAAACCTGAGTGATGGATTTGACCACCTCACCTACTACTTTGAACGGCCTAAATTTCAGGTAGATATGCTGCACGGGAGGATGAAGCCCGAGGAAAAGGATTATGCCATGAAACGCTTCAAGGATGGCATAGCCGATATTCTGGTGAGCACTACGGTGATTGAAGTGGGTATCAACGTTCCCAACGCTACGGTTATGCTGATCGAAAGTGCCGAAAAATTTGGATTGGCTCAATTACACCAGCTTCGAGGCAGGGTGGGACGCGGTGGTGAGCAATCATACTGCATTCTGATGACAGGAAATAAACTTACGGCTGTAGCCAAAGAACGGATCTCGGCCATGGTGGAAACGTCTGATGGATTTGAAATTGCGGAACGTGACCTGCGTTTGCGAGGGCCTGGAGATATTGAAGGAACCCGACAAAGCGGACTCATCAACCTCAAGCTGGCATCCATAACCAAGGATGAAGGAATCCTGATTGCAGCCCGAACAGCCGCCAGCAGCCTGCTGGAAAAAGACCCCAACCTCAGTGCACCAGAGCATGCCAATCTTCGAACCTACATCCGCCATCAGCGCGGACTTTTGGATTGGAGCCGCATATCCTGATCCTGACACCCTATTGACATTCTCGGAAACTTGTGTAAATTGGCGTGAACAAAAAGTAATCAATGAAACGTCTACTGAAAGTATTACTCGTCATTATTGGGATCGTTGTCCTGGTTTTGACCGGGCTGATGATCTTCATCAGCAACAAGTCGCCCGAGGTCTTTGAGAACAAGGCACCGGACGTTACCGTTACCCCAGACAGTGCCAAGGTGGCGGAAGGAGCTCGAATGGCTTCCTTGCTCTGTGTGAACTGTCATGGCGGTGAGGATGGAACGCTATCCGGACATTTCATGCCGGACACCAAGGTATTTGGGACCCTCTATGCGCCCAACATCACGCATCATGAGAATTCCCGTCTCCATGGTTATACCGATGGTGAACTGATGTACCTCTTCCGAACCGGTA
This sequence comes from Flavobacteriales bacterium, assembly GCA_020635355.1. Taxonomy (GTDB): domain Bacteria; phylum Bacteroidota; class Bacteroidia; order NS11-12g; family UBA9320; genus WGNA01. The sequence goes on along the minus strand of JACJZW010000017.1, from coordinate 30,639 downwards.
TCAAAAAAGATGGATTGTATGCCCCACCGTGGATGCCCAAATTTCCGCATCTGAGTGATTACGATGTGGAATGCCTAATCTCCTTTCTGCGATCCGACAATCCAATGCTCAAAGGATCTGACGTAGTTCAGCCCGCACCGGAGCCTTCCTTTTTGGCCAAAGCTTTAACCACATTCGTGTTCAAACCACTTCCATATCCAACCGAGGCCATACCTCAACCCAACCAGGATGATCCGGTTGAATTTGGCAAGTATCTAGCCGTTGCAAAATTTGACTGTTACGGATGTCACAGCGAAGACTTTGCGACATTGAACACCATGGAACCCGAAAAATCACCCGGTTTCTTTGGCGGAGGGAACAATTTGCTTCGTAAAGATGGTACCCCCATCATTTCTCCAAACATCACCATGGATGAAACCGGAATCGGAAGTTGGACCGAAGATCAATTTGTAACCTGTGTTCGCTATGGTGAACGGCCAAGTGGCATTGCCACCCAGTACCCCATGGTGCCGTTTTCCAATATGACGGAAAAAGAAGTGAAAGCCATTTGGGCCTACCTTCAAACCGTTCCCAAGATCAAACGGGAGAATCCTAAATCCTGATTCATCAACCACGGTATGGGATTGATCGAATCCCATCAGACGATTTTCTCTTGAGGACGTTCCAGGACTATTTTTGAAGTTCTGGAACTCCTCAAGGAAATATACCACACGTTACGACGAAATCCACTTCGGACCGCACTTACCGCCTTTGGTGTAAGCTGGGGAATTTTTATGCTGATCATCATTCTGGGACTGGGAGCCGGTTTGGAAAACGGCGTAAAAAGCCTGTTCCAGGGGTTCAGCACCAATTCCATGTTTCTATGGGCCAGAACCACTTCCATGCCTTATATGGGCTTTACGGAAGGCCGGCGGATTGAGCTGCAATATGAAGACGTGGATTATCTGAAATCCACCGTAGACGGCATTGATATTTTAGCACCGCGAACGTCCCTTGGTGGACACATGGGAGCGAACAATGTCAAGTACAAAAATGAAAGTGGGGCCTTTGGCATCAACGGCGATATTCCTGAAATCCGCGATGTGTATGAGTGGATGATCCCCAACGGACGCTTCATCAGCGACATGGATATGCAAGAAAGCCGCAAGGTATGCGTGATTGGCAACCGGGTAGTTGAATTATTGTTCAAAGACGTTGATCCGCTGGGTGAATACATCGAAGTGCAAGGGGTATACTTTCAGGTAGTGGGTGTATTCAAAACACAGGCTTCCGGAGAACGTGCCGAGCGCGATGAACAGGCCATTATCATCCCGTTAACCACCTATCAAAAAGCGTTCAACGGTGGCAATCGGGTTCACTGGTTTTCGATCGTGTGCAAGGATAATTTTTCGGCATCCGAGGTTGAGCAACATATTCAGACGGCATTAAAACAGAAGTACAAAATCCACCCGGACGACCAACGAGCATTTGGAAGTTTCAACGCAGAGGAACGATTTAAACCGATGCAAATGACCTTCATTACCGTGAAGGCAATCTCCTGGTTTGTGGGAATCATGACCTTATTTGCCGGCGTTATTGGCGTGAGCAACATCATGCTGGTTACCGTTAAGGAGCGAACCAAGGAAATTGGTATTCGAAGAGCCATCGGCGCCAAGCCATGGAACATCATCATCCAAATCATGGCTGAAGCGGTTATTCTTACCTTCCTGGCTGGTTATTTAGGCATGATGGCCGGCATCTGGCTGGTGGAAGGTTTGGGACAATCCGGTTTGGAAGGTCAAATGTTTAAAAACCCGCAAATCGAAATACCTGTAGCCGTTACAGCCCTTATAGTATTGGTGATTTCAGGTTGTCTCGCAGGATGGCTTCCAGCCCAAAGGGCCCTTCAGATTAAGCCGGTAGACGCACTTCGTGCCGAGTAATATGCGCCATTCACCTTTTGGTGCGTTATTTGTATCCAAGACACTAAATCGCCCGTGCGCATGATGCCTTCCCGTTTCTGGTTTATTCTCCTATTTCTTTCAAGCCTTTCGGTTCACGCCAAGGTTACCACTGAGGTCAAATATGAAAACTACATCTATGATGATTTGGTGGAAACGGTGTTGCTCACTCAAAACTCGGAAGTGTACAATCCCTTCGCCATGATGCGTCTGGGTGAAACACAAGCCTTGAAACTGAACTTTGATAAACTGCAGGCCGACAATGAATTTTACCAGTACACCTTTGTCCACTGCAATGCAAACTGGAAACCCAGCAATCTTCAGAAAACCGAATACCTGGAAGGGAATACCATGGGAGAATTCAAGAAATTCACGTTCTCTTCCAACACCTTTCAGCAATACGTAAACTACGAATTGGTTTTCCCGGAAACCGATATGAAACCCATACGTTCCGGCAATTACCTGTTGAAAGTATTCCGAAATTTTGATGAAAATGATCTCATTCTAACCCGACGATTCATCGTGGTGGAAGAACAAACAGAAGTTTCAGGGAACGTAAAGCCTGCCTCCCACCCTAAAGATCGATTCTACAAGCAGGAGGTTGATTTTGAGGTGGACTATGAAAATTACCCAATCCAGAATCCATTCAACGATGTGAATGCGGTTATCCTTCAAAACAACAGCTGGAACAACGCCATCTACGGATTAAAACCCCTCTTCGTGAACAACAACAAACTGGTGTTTAACTACGAGGATGAAAACCTGTTTGAAGGAACCAATGAATTTCGATATTTCGACATCCGTACGCTGAGATTCTTCAGCAATAATGTGTTGGAGAAATTTACCGATACCTTGATCAACGTCGTCCTGAAAGCCGACATGGTGAAATCGCACCTCACCTATGTTCAGTTCATCGACTACAATGGGAAACGAGTGATTCAAAACACCGATGGAACCGTGGTAACGAGCAACGGTGATTACGCCGAAGTACATTTCTCACTCAAAACTGGGAATAAAATGAATATGGGTGACGTCTATGTGTATGGTGAATTATCGGATTGGCGCATCAACCCCAAATACAAAATGACCTACGTAGAGGCAACCAAAAGCTACTACCTGAAGGTCAAGCTCAAACAGAGCTATTACAACTATCACTACGTGGTGTACGATTCAACCTCCAAGAAGACCTATTACGACTTCACAGAAGGGAATCATTTTGAAACCGAAAACGACTACACCATCCTCATTTATCACACCGATCTGTTTTATGGTTACGACCGGTTAATCGGTTTTAAAACCACCAATACAGCGAATATCCGGGAATAAGCCGCGTTCGGTTTATTTGTTGAAACGCGATACGTCATTGAACGGGCCATCCAATTAAGATTGTTGGGTGAATGATCATCCCGAGGAAATCTATCAATTGGCGGTATTGCTGGTTCCCGGCATTGGCTGGAGTCTTGCCCGAAACTTACTGCACCAATTCCATTCGGCAACCGGCATTTTCCACGCTCCATTCGATGCCCTGAGAACTGTTCCCGGTATCGGGATAAAGTCGGCAAAAGCCATTGTGCATTTCAATGACTTCGATCCGTTATATCGCGAAATGGACTTTATGGTTCGGGAGAATATCCGGTTGATTTTTCTCTCCAATCCCGGTTATCCCATCCGGTTGAAAGCCAATCCAGATGCTCCCATCGCCCTGTTTGTTAAAGGTGACGGCCCGTTGGAACATCGACGGATGATTGGTGTGGTGGGCACACGTAAAAATTCAGTGGAAGGACTCGAATTGTGCGAACGACTAGTAACCGATCTGGCCCCACATCACATTGTAATTATCAGTGGATTGGCGTATGGAATTGACGCCATTGCCCATTCCACCGCCCTTAAACACGGCATTTCTACGACGGCCGTGGTGGCACATGGATTGGATCGCACCTATCCTTTCCGTCATCGAAAATTAGCCAACGACATGCTGCATTCCGGCGGTCAGATCATCTCGGAATGTATGAGTGGGGTGCTACCCAACCGCGAAAACTTTCCTAAAAGGAATCGGATTGTAGCTGGATTGGTAGATGCCCTCATCGTGATTCAAAGCCCGATTGCCGGTGGGTCGATGATTACAGCCGATATGGCCTTTGGGTACAACCGCGAAGTCATGGCCTTTCCGGGATCGGTGTCCGATCCGCTGTTTGGCGGAAATCATTCGTTGATTAAATCCAATCGGGCTCACTTAATCGAATCGTCCGACGACGTGGTGCGCATCATGAACTACGATCTGGTGAAATCCAACAAGGCGCAACAAACCTTGTTGCTGGATCTTCGTGAGGAGCTCATTGAGATTGTGCAACTGCTGCGCAACCATGGGACGATGGAAATTGATGCCCTGATTCGGATGACGGGCAGGAGCCCGGCCAAAATGGCTGAATTGATGTTCGAATTGGAAATCAATGACCATGTTCGATCTTTGCCGGGCAAGTGTTACCGACTCAAATGACCGATCCTTCACCGGAATCCATCCGCATAGACGATTTTAATTATGCTCTGCCGAATGATCGCATCGCTCAGTACCCCTTGCCGCAGCGTGATCAGTCCAATCTACTGGTTTATCGGGATGGAGAAATCAATCATGCCCGGTTCCATCAAATTGGAGCATATCTCCCGCCTCAATCCACCTTGATCTTTAATGAAACCAAGGTTATTCCGGCACGATTGTTCTTTCGCCGGCAAACCGGTGCATTGATTGAGGTATTTCTGCTGGATCCCGTTGAAGATTCTGGAACCATCGAACAGGTACTGGCTGATCGTTCCGGTCACACGACATGGAATTGTCTGGTGGGCAATTCCAAGAAGTGGAAGACCGGAGAAGTCATTTCATTGGTAGATGAAAATGGAACAACCATCTTCACAGCCTCAAGAGACCATGACACACCAACCGTTATTCAGCTTGAGTGGACATCCGGCCAACCGTTGAGCGATGTATTGACACATGCGGGCAAAATGCCCCTCCCACCCTACATAGATCGATCTGCGGAAGCGGGGGATGAATCCAGTTACCAAACGGTGTATGCACGAAACGACGGAGCTGTTGCTGCCCCAACCGCCGGACTCCACTTCACTGATGACTTACTGAAATCTCTGGAGGATAACGGTCATACCACCACCAAGCTCACCTTACATGTGGGTGCTGGAACATTTAAACCCGTTGACGTGGAGCACCCCTGGCAGCACCCGATGCATGGCGAACACTATGCAGTTGACCGGGAAAGCCTGAAAAGTCTTCGTAATGCGCGTTATCGAATTGCAACAGGAACCACCAGTTTACGTACGCTGGAAAGTTTGTATTGGTCGGCCTATAAAATCAGACACAACCTCCCCAACCCGGAATACATTTCTCAGCATTTCCCTTATGAAGCAACCGCGGAGTTATCGTATGAAACGGCGCTGGACATATTGATTCAATATCTGGAGCAAAACGGGTTGGACAGCTGGAATGGCCAGTCGGCTATCATGATTATGCCCGGATATACCGTCCGTTCCATTCACGGTTTGATCACCAATTTCCATCTGCCAAAATCTACTTTGTTATTGCTCATATCGGCCTGGATTGGGGATGATTGGAAACGGATCTATGATGAAGCTCTGGATCGGTCCTATCGATTTTTAAGCTACGGAGACAGCAGTTTATTGCTCAGGTATTGAAAACAATTGGCACATACCGCATCATCTTCTTAGGTTGGTTTGGGATCTTTATGCTTGCCGGATGTGCCCCCCGAAAACTTCCCACTCATTTGGATCAGCAGGCACACAAGACCTATTGGAAACCCACCAAGTACAGACAGGGATGGTGGTACGCAACCGGAATGTTTACCGATACAACCGGGAAAGAGTACTTTCATCAGTTCACCATCTTCCATGCCCGAAGGCCACTGGTTAAGGCCTTTGCTTCCCACCAAAGCCTCTCCAATCCCATGGACAATAACCATCGGTTTTCGGAGCATGTGTACATTGAAAATAAACTGTCGGGAAGCAATGATTCAATGATTTGGGCGGGGGCCGATACCATCACGCGAACCAACACCGGCTATCGGTTGATCAGCCATCCTCCCGGAAAGAAAGTGGTGGTAACCCTTACCATTGAGAAGCCACTGGTATTGCACGGCCAACAGGGTATAATCAGTATGGGCCACGCTTCGAAAAAAAAGGAACACAGTGTTTATTTCTCGCACACCCGCTTATCTGCCACAGGGCATGTAATAACTCCGTTTGACACGTTGAAAATTACTGGGACCTACTGGTTTGATCGCCAATTTGGACCGTTTACCGAACTGTATTGGTACTGGTATTCCTTGAGAATGAATGATGGCACGGAGCAGATGATGTTCTACTTTCCAGGAACCGGCGAACAGTTGTACGAGGAGATTGACCGGGATGGACGATGTGAGGTGGTTCCCAGCTCCATTTCCGTGGCCGACTCCACAGAAAATCAGCAGGAATTCTTCCCAATGACACACCGCATCATCTCACGGAAGGACACCTTATGGATAACACCTAAATCGTCCTACCACTTCAATTCGAATCGCATTGGGCCGCTTTACTGGGAAGGTCCCTGTACCGTTTTATCCAGCGATGCGGATACCATTGGACATGCCGTAATTGAGCTCACAGGAAAACGCAAGCCTATTCGATAGGTAGTTACATGTAGCGATTCTTCAAATAACTCACCCGTTCAGCTATTCGAATTTTATCGGCGCCACTCAGGTAGCGCAACTTACCTTCAATGGTATGAAGCACTTCGCGCCCCAATTCCACATCATCCAAAATAAACAGGTATTCAACCAGATCGGCAGGAATATCTAAATCCGTCCAAACCGAGCTGGGGAAGGTTTTGAAATAAAATCGGGTGGCAGCCAGGGCGGCGTTGAATTTTTCCTGACCGGCTAAATCGTGGATGAGATTAAGAAATGAAACGGAATAGGTTTGAACAACAAATGATGAGTGCCGGTCAATATCGGCATAATCAAATTGCTGCATCATCAAATCGAAATGCGCAAAAATGTCCGGTGATGCGGCATCCGCCATAATTAAATCCTTCTGACCTTTAACGTGATACACCAATCCGTTTAACCCTCCTATCGGTATCCCTAATCGCATGGATTCAGGCGTGGTGGAGACAAAGGATAGTTTCCCGTTGGAACTATGGGCCAACACATCTAAAAGAATCAAATCGGAAGCGGTGAGAGATCGGGCCGGGATCTTCCATTGGAGATAGGTTGAATCCATGGTGTGCCGGCAACCATCGGTTGGGAAATAGCGATATCTGGTGAGGCCGTTATCCAACTGATTATCAACATCCTGGATAACAAAGTTCAGCAGATCACGGAGTTGTGAGTACTCTTGTGCGAGATCAAAATCTTCGATTTGATAACCATTATCCGGCATACCGTCCATCCGAACCTTTTGGCGCGCCAAACTTTCACCGGGCAATTGTTTCTGACGAATCCGGACATATCTCAATACGCGGACAAAGTCAATATCCTGCTCATTGATTTCATCACTCACCACACTAAAAACGGATTGCCCGGATGACCGTTCTATCATTTGACGATAGGCCGAATCCGCCAGTTGATCGAGATTGAGGATCACCAGATTCCGACGAATGGCATCAAAATGTTGAACGCTATTCAACAGAAGATAATCCAGATCACCCGACACCAACAAGACGGATGAGTCACGACAACTTTTGAGAATGTTCCGATAGTAGGGAAGATTGTGAAAGTAGGTGAGTCTGGACGTATCGAACAAAACCTGACGGTTATCCTCATAAGGTTCCTGCCCCGGCATCAACTTTTGATTTCGTGCCTCGTACGTACTCACAAACGTTGGGAAGTACATGGATCGATATTCCACACCTTTCAAACGAACCAGATCCATCAGAACCAACAGCGGATTTCCTTGAATTTGGGCATCCTGATCCTTCTGGTACAACTTGATCATCGCCAGAATCGAGGCATAGAGGTAATTATTAAATTCCGTGAGTTCCGGCCTCCGTTTCAACGCAGCGGAGGTGTCATAGGCATATTCATTCAGGTCGAACCCATCAAATGCCAGTGACATATTGGCCAGCACCTGAAAACTGAGTGAGGCCATGTGGTTGGTATCTGAATACCGGTTTAACACGTCGTTTTCCCAACCGGCGTACCCATAGTACGGAAGGACGTTGTACAGGTTCAATGAATCTGTTGATGTGCTGGTGTACTCCTGTGGCTTGTTTCGCGACTCAAACGTAAGTGGTACAAAATCTCCTGAACTTGATTTCCAGATGGGTTCGTACAACAGCGTATGAGGTTTGGGGAAGTAATCCACGTGTCGCAGGTACCATCCGTCCGGTTTTTTTTCGAACAGGATTCGGGAAGATGAATGAATCAGGTTGGCTTTGTAATGCGCAAAGAAGTGATCTCTAACGGTCTCAATTGTGGGGTAAGATGATGCCCCAAAAACCTGTAAGAAGGTGACAAAAAATAAGAAGACGGCTAGTTTGAAACGCATCGGATAAAGATACAAAAGTCCATAAAAAAAGAAAGGCGGCCATAGGCCGCCGATCAAGTCGCATGTATGTATAGTGAATTACTTCACTTCTTCAAAGTCAACGTCTTCGACGTTGTCTGTAGTATGTTCGCTGGCAGCATCTGCTGAACCATTGGCACCGGCAGCTCCGTCGGTCTGAGCAGCTTGCTGGGCGTTATACAAATCCTGAGAAGCTGCTTCCCAAGCCTTGTTCAGAGCCTCCAAATGCGTATCAATGGCGGCATCATCCTTGGACTCAACTGCTTTTTTCAGTTCGTCTTTAGCACCTTCAATCACGGAACGTTTATCGGCCGGGATCTTGTCGCCATAGTCTTTCAACTGCTTTTCAGTAGTGAACACCAAGGTATCTGCCTGGTTGAGCTTGTCAACCGATTCCTTCGCTCGTTTGTCGGCTTCCGCGTTCGCTTCTGCCTCCTTTTTCATTCGACTGATTTCCTCTTCGCTCAATCCGCTTGATGCCTCAATTCGAATGGTTTGTTCTTTACCGGTTCCCTTGTCCTTCGCACTTACGTTGAGGATACCATTGGCATCAATGTCAAAGGTTACCTCAATTTGTGGAACACCTCGTTGAGCCGGTGGGATGTCGGACAAGTGGAATCGTCCAATGGTCTTATTGTCTCGGGCCATTGAACGCTCGCCTTGCAGGACGTGAATTTCAACCGATGGCTGATTGTCTGCTGCCGTTGAGAACGTCTCTGACTTTTTAGTTGGAATGGTGGTATTGGACTCGATGAGTTTGGTGAACACACCACCCAATGTTTCAATACCCAGCGAAAGAGGTGTCACATCCAGCAGGAGAACGTCTTTCACTTCACCGGTAAGTACCCCACCTTGAATGGCTGCTCCAATGGCAACTACTTCATCCGGGTTCACCCCTTTGGATGGTTTTTTACCGAAGAATTTCTCTACTTCCTCCTGAATCCGTGGAATTCGGGTTGATCCACCAACCAGAATCACTTCATCGATTTGGCTGGCACTGATACCCGCGTCTTTAATGGCTGCTTTACAAGGCTCCAGAGTGCGTCGGATCAGTTCATCCGCCAATTGCTCAAACTTTGCACGGCTCAGTTTGCGTACCAAGTGCTTAGGCACACCGTCTACCGGCATGATATAAGGCAAATTGATTTCGGTTTCAGTGGAGCTGGAAAGTTCAATTTTAGCTTTCTCAGCCGCTTCCTTCAATCGCTGCAAGGCCATAGGGTCTTTGCGCAGGTCGATGTTTTCATCTTTCAGGAATTCTTCTGAAAGCCAGTCAATGATCACCTGATCAAAGTCGTCTCCACCAAGGTGGGTATCACCATTGGTTGATTTTACTTCGAATACACCGTCGCCCAATTCAAGGACAGAAATATCAAAGGTTCCACCACCCAGGTCAAATACCGCGATGGTCATATCCTTGTCGCGTTTGTCCAACCCGTAAGCCAAGGCGGCAGCTGTTGGTTCGTTCACGATTCGTTCAACTTTCAAACCGGCAATTTCTCCGGCTTCCTTGGTTGCCTGACGCTGAGCATCATTGAAGTAGGCCGGAACGGTAATGACCGCTCGTGACACCTCTGACCCGAGGTAGTCTTCGGCTGTTTTCTTCATCTTCTGAAGAACAATGGCTGAGATTTCCTGTGGCGTGTATTTTCGATCGCCAATCTCAACACGTGGGGTATCGTTATCGCCTTTCACAACGTTGTACGACACTTTATTCACCTCGTTTCCGAGTTCTGAATAGCGCATTCCCATGAAGCGCTTGATGGACATTACAGTATGTTGCGGATTGGTGATTGCTTGACGCTTGGCAGGATCTCCCACCTTGCGCTCACCATTTCCGTTATCGAGGAAACCAACGATGGACGGAGTAGTCCGTCGTCCTTCGCTGTTAGGAATAACAACTGGCTCGTTACCTTCCATCACGGCAACGCAGGAGTTCGTGGTTCCCAAATCGATTCCTATTACTTTACTCATATCTATTGGTTGTTTGCCGAGGAGGATACAAGACAAGTGCCAGTTGCCGAATTGCGCATAGCCCAATCCGCCATCCAATAGAATCAATCACATAAAGCGCTAATAATTAGCCCATTGCGGCGAAACACCAAACCTGTCAGGCCAAAAACGAAAAATGACATTTCGTCATTTAAGGTGTGACAAAATTCAGGTGTTGGGTGTTCGGACTCACGGAGAGTCGGGCTTTCATTTGCGGAGCAATGCCCACATGGGTGAATCGATTGATGTTTCGGGATGAAAAGATTCCCAGGCCATTTTCGATATTGGTAAACTCCGGCTTCTTCTGAACGATGCCGATGGACGGTTTATTCACCTGTATGTAGGTAAACAAGTCTTCCCCGGATCCATAGAAATAGAAGTCCATGTCAAAGGCTTCGCGATTAAGTCCTTCCCGGCCGTCCAGCTGTGAACTCAGATATTGATAAAAGGCCTCACCCTTCACCGTAATCACCTGCTCCCCTCTCCCATCCAATCCATGGGTCTCGGCTCCTGAGAAAACTACCCAATCAATGGAATCCAATTTGAGTACCGTTGGGGTTGAATCCTCATATTCCAAATAGCGGAATCGGACTACCAGATCGTACATCGCAGCTTTAAAGCCTTCTTGAAAATTGATGTAGATAAACCGATCGTTCTCATCCGAAATGTTGATGGTTGGATTGTCACGATTCAATCGTGGCGTCACTAAAAACATAGATCCAACGCTCTCCGCCGTGGAACGGTAAATACGTCCGGTAATCTCATTGATGATCACCAAATCATACCGATAGGTATCGTATAAATCGGTGGCCTTCATATTATAGGCCGTGCGATAAAGGATATTCGGTGTGTTGGAGAAGGTACCGGAATCCTTGGGTAACCCGATGGTATCTCCATTTACTTTCTCCAGATTGATGGTATTGGTTTCTACACCGTTTTTATGTTCCACCAACTTCACCGTAAGCTCCTGAAATTGAATCGAATCACTGATCGACGCATACTGAATGGCATCACCCGATTCATTGAGGTAGGCCCGGTTAATCCGGATGTAGTTGTACTGTGCCGATGGATCCACCAAACCGTAGATTACAGGCACCTCCTTCCACTCGGCAGTGACGTTAAGTTCATTGTCACAGCTCAACACCAAAATGCTGAAGAACAGAATACCAAGTAGTTTTCGCATGCGTTGTGGAATAATGAGAGCGCTTGCCCGTTTTGATTTAGTTTTGCACCAATAGCACCGCACAAATATGAGGTATTTCAGCCTGCTTATCTTACTGTCACTGTCAAAATTTACCAGCGGTCAGCTCGTGTTCACGAAGTTCGATAATGTGGTGCTCCACGATGATTTTTCATACGTTTCCAATCGTTGGGAACAGAAGAATACATCCGCTGAAAGTTTCATTACCTCGGAGAACGCCTACGTCCTGAAACGCCTAAAAAACTCCTACTTCGCCATTAGCGTTCCTAAGCTCGCCGATCAATACGAATCCTTTGAATTAATCACCACCGTGAAGCTCGAAGGCATTGGCGACAATCGGAATCCGTCAGCCGGAGTAGTGCTCAAAGCACAGGAAACCGGTGATGGTGCCGTCATTCTGGAAATTGACCGAAAACGCCAGTACCGCATTCGAATCATGACCGAGGGAAAACTTACTACGCTGTTCGGATCCGATAATGACGGCTGGAGCAAAAGCAAGTTCCTGAATGCAGGTGGTCCCAATGAAATCAAGATCCGAACCTCCGGAAATCAGTACGACGTCTATTTCAACAAGAGGTTTGAACGCACCTTCATTGAATCCTCTTTTGACGCGGGAAAGATTGGCTTATATGCCGGTCCGCTCAGTAGCCTAAGCTGTGACGACATCACCCTTCGGGCCAATGCACCGAAAGAGTCAAAAAGTGTGGCTACCGGTGGCGATCAAACCTACACAGAACTTGCCCTGGTGTTCAAGACGAAGATTGACAAACAACAGCAGGAAATTGATCAGCTCAGCACCGATCTGTTGGAATGCCGATCCAATCTCACCATGGATACAACGGCTATCAGCCAGAATAAGATTCTTCGGGAAGAGAATGAAACCATGAAGCGACAACTGGTTAAGTTGGAAACTGAAATGGAAACGGCCAAAAACCGACTCTCCTACCTGGAATCCATGAAGGCCGATATCGAAGCCAATACCAATGGCGACCTCATATTGAACCTCACCGAATTACTCGCTCGTGAAAAGTCACAGAACGATGCACTTCGGAAGAAGGTAACTGAGCTTGAAGAGAAGCTCAAAAAATAGGAATAACATACTTCAGACCCCATGTCCGCAGCCAACGAATACAAGAAAGTGACTACCCATGCTCTTCAGGAAATGAAGGAGCGGGGTGAAAAAATAAGCATGCTCACGGCCTACGATTTCTCCATGGCCCGAATTATTGACGATGCCAATATTGATGTAATCCTCGTAGGCGACTCGGCCAGTAATGTCATGGCCGGACACATTTCAACCCTTCCCATTACCCTGGATCAGATGATCTATCACGCCCAATCGGTTATTCGAGGCATTGACCGGGCGTTGGTTGTGGTGGATCTGCCATTTGGATCGTATCAAGGCGACAGTAAAGAAGCCTTGAAGAGTTCCATCCGAATCATGAAGGAAGCCGGTGCACATGCCATCAAATTAGAAGGTGGTGCCGAAGTGATTGAATCGGTTAAGCGGATTTTATCTGCCGGTATACCGGTGATGGGTCATCTTGGATTAACGCCTCAGAGCATTTTCAAATTTGGAACCTATACCGTCCGGGCTAAAGAAGAAGCCGAGGCGGAGAAACTTCGTACCGACGCGCAGTTATTGGAAGAAGCCGGTTGCTTCGGAATAGTATTGGAAAAAATTCCCGCCAAACTAGCCGAAGAGGTAACCAAGAGCATTTCCATTCCGGTTATTGGCATTGGAGCAGGTGCCGGAGTGGATGGCCAGGTTTTGGTACTTCACGATATGTTGGGCATTACCAAGGAATTCAGTCCGCGTTTCCTCCGACGCTACGCAAATTTATACGACGACATTAAGGGTGCGGTTGAAGGCTACATCAGCGATGTAAAAAGTCGTGACTTTCCGAATGACAAGGAACAATATTAGGAATAGCTAATATCTAAGAGCTAAAATCTAAGAGCTCAGTTTAAGGTAGCAGGTGGATATTGACTCACTTGATCTAAGAGCAAGAGCAAGATTCAGAGCAAGAGCAAATGATACTACCTAATAGCTAAAATCTAAAAGCTAAGTTTAACAGTTAGCCCGTGACGTTCTTTATGTAAGAGCAAGACCTAATAGCTAGCAGCCAGAAGCTAAAAGCCATAATAGGCAGCGCGAGTGTTCCGTCCGCAGGGAGTGTCACTTGTGCTTAAAACCATCTGAAAATATAGGCTCAAGTGTTCCGACGGTAGGAGGTTCACTTGAGTGAGAGTCAGAGTGAGAGTGAGAGTGAATTCTGAATAAGAAAGAGAAAGAGAAAGGAGTACGTGTAACCTGAAATTCTGACACATAGATTTTGCTGTTGATCTTGGACGGTACTCTTTTTGGGATTGAGCAGTCAGGTGTTCCAAAATCTTTATTTTGCGTACCATACCACAGTTTGGAATTGAGCGCATGCTTTCTCAGATTTTTCAGTTCTTTAAATTATTCCGCCACCTCAGTTTATCTGATTTGGCCAAACTTCAAAGTATCTCGAGAATGGCCACCTACAAGGAGGGGGAATTAATTGCGAAACATGGCGACCGATTCCCGCATATAATTGCCATTCGCAAGGGTATTATTAGAACGTATGAACTAAAATCAGACGGAGAAGAACGAACAACCCGTTTAGCTGTTGATGGTGATATCACCTCCTGCTCAGCCTGTTTCATGGCAAACAAACCATCCGAGGAATATCTTGAGGCTGTTGAAGATTGCAAGGTAATACTCATCAGTATGGACAAATTCAAACGGCTAGCCAAGCAGAACATTCATTTTATGAGTCTGCATAACGAAGGATTGGAGGATTCCATGCTGGATGCAATCGAGCGAATCCGCTTCTTCATCATGATGACTCCGGAGGAACGTTATGCCCAATTACTCCGCAAATCGCCTCATCTCATCCAACGCGTCCCTCAGAAATATTTGGCTTCCTATCTCGGTGTGACCACTGTTTCTCTATCCAGAATCCGTAAACGGATTAGCGAAAGCGGATAACCTGATTAATTAACAAATGTTATTTACCTCCCTTTTTCATTGCAACAGATTTGCACTGCTACCACTGCGTGCACTTAAAAAACATCCATCCGCAATGAAAACTATCATCATCGACGTTCGTACACCCAAAGAATTTGAATCCGGCTCCCTCCCGGGTGCTGTGAACATCCCATCCAATAATTTCACCATGACGGATTATGCTCCGTTCAAAGCGGATCAAATCGCCTTATTGTGTTCTTCGGGGAACAGGGCGTCCATGGTTTGTGAAGTACTTCAGGAAAATGGATTCCAACATGTTTCCATCATGCAACACCATATGGAGTATCTGAGCAAGCATGAACAAACAACGGCAAAGTGGAGTGTTGATCGCCAATTTAGATTGGTAGTGGGACTGTTGTTGGCCACCTTTTTAGTTGGATTGACGTATGGAATGACGGCATTCCTAATACTCCCCACTTTGATTTGTCTAGGACTCATCCTTTCCGTTATCACCAACAATTGCTACCTCAAAATAGGAATAGCCGCGCTTCCATGGAACCGCAAGTAATCCAAAACGATGTCAGTTACTCATCATTCATCCCTCCAGATAGGCTAAGTCCTGATCACTAATTAACAAATGTTATTTCCGCCCTGTCCGTCAGAGGATTATTTCGCCTCCGGAAACTGAAGACACCATCATGAGAAGCAATCCATTCTATCAATTTTCTGTACTCATCCTGTTGGGATGTACCGTCCATTTGGCTCAAGCGCAAAATGTTGGCGTAGGGACCAATCAGCCCGAAACCCGATTACATGTTGCCGGAGCGTTAAAGACAGACAGTTCAATCATCATCCAACCCATCACCTATTCGGCTGCGGACACTATTTCTATTTCCAGAAACGATGGATTCATCGTCATATCCAGTGACTCAACAACCCAGTCCAATGTTGTATCCATGGCTGGTGTGGCTCGGTCCGGTCAGTTTTTAGGTGTTAGTAATCAGGATAATGATGAGGTCACTTTTGAAGCATTTACCATACCAACGGGAATGGTTGGACTTTATCTCTACGATGGCTCATCCTGGAATGCGGTCCAGGGTAATCCTTCAGAACTCATTGATGCCAATGGAGATACCAAAGTCCAAGTTGAAGCCAGCACCGATGAAGACCTAATACGGTTTACGGTCGATGGAACGGAGCGCATGGTGATCTATCCTCATCGCATCCACCTTTTTGATGGATATGAAGGCAACCTGGTGTTGGGTTACAATGCAGGCTCCAATCTGACAAATCAATCACTTCACAATACGGTGATTGGATATAAATCAGGTCTTGCCATGACCTCCGCCGAGGAGAACGTAGCTTTAGGATATCTTTCGTTGGAAAGCTTGACAGACGGTATTAATAATGTTGGAATAGGTTCAAAGTCTTTGGAGTACAACAATGGACAGGGAAACGTGGCCCTTGGTCAGTCTTCTTGTCAAGGAACGTCTATAAATTCCGGAAGTGGTAATACCACTCTTGGTGCGTATGCCGGCAATAAATTAAATGGGAATTACAATGTGATAATTGGAAATTACGCCGGGTTCAACAACCAGGGATCTTCCAATATTTTTATTGGCAGAAGAGCCGGCTATTATGAAACCGGATCAAATCGACTTTATATCGACAACTCGAATACAACTAGTCCCCTCATTTATGGCGAATTGGACAGCAACTTGCTGCGGATAAACGGCACCCTGGACATCAACAATTCGTATCAATTTCCTGACTCAACGGGTTCCAACGGTCAAGCTATGATGATTACTCCATCCGGATCGCTTGGCTGGGGAACAATGAATAGCTTGGGAGACGCTGACTACGACACGAAGATGGAGGTGGAAGCCAGTACGGATGAAGATATAATTCGTTTCCATCTAGCCGGCTCAGAAATGTGGACCATGATCGGAGAACGTCTGGAATCAACATCAACCAATACCTTAATTGGGAAAAACGCCGGGTTGAACATGAATACAGGAACGGGTAATAGTGCCTTGGGATATGAGTCACTACAGGCCAACACATCCGGAACCAATAATGCGGCATTTGGTTCCTATGCCTTAACGGCAAATATCTCGGGATTGTATAATGCCTCACTGGGCACTAATTCCGGATTTAGTCAAACTTCCGGAGACCGCAATACCTATGTGGGTAATTCAGCCGGCTACAGCAATGTTTCTGGTTCCAATAACACGTTTGTTGGACAATTTGCAGGATATAGTAACTTAGGTTCAGACAATGTATTTATTGGTCGATATGCTGGCGGAAACGACACCAGCTCCAACAAGCTGTATATTGCTAACTCCAACACCTCCTCTCCCTTAATTTATGGTGAATTCGATTCTGAATTGGTTCACATTAATGGTGATCTCATGCCGGGCACCGGAAACATCTACGATTTGGGAAGCTCAACAAATAAATGGAACACGATTTACGCCAAAGTTGGCACGATACAAACGTCGGACAGGCGATTTAAGCGGAACATTCAAGACCTGTCGTATGGCTTGGAAGAATTGCTGCTATTGCACTCGGTTTCGTACGAATGGATAGACGATACAGCTGGGATTACAAATCTTGGTTTCATTGCACAAGAGCTTGAACAGGTGATTCCGGAGGTGGTGAATATTGCCAATGACAGCATGCAAACCCGTGGTGTAAACTATGCCGAATTGGTTCCGTTATTGGTGAACGCCATCCAGGAACAACAGGTAATTATTCAGTCTCAGGAAAAGCTGATTGGTCTCAACCAACAAGAAAATGCCGCTCAAAATGCCCGATTAATGGCGTTGGAAGCACGATTAACTGCCTTGTCATCAACCTCGGCCAGCAAATAGAACGGATGACATTAGTTAACCATTTACAACGCACGTTGGTGTGCACGGTGTTCAGCGCATTGTGCCTTCTGCAGCCAACAAAAATTCAGGCTCAGTTTTACATACACGGTGAGGTTCTCACCATTCAATCCGGTGCACGACTTACGATAAACGATAGTTTGCGAGTTAAGAAGGCTGGAAATATGGACGCCGTAATCGAGAATAATGGAAAGATGGTGCTCAGGGGCAACATGTTGATGGAGCCGGGAACGGAAATTAGCGGCCAAGGCAATTTTTGCTTTGCTGGCAATAATCAGCGACTTCGGCTCAATGGATTCCCACTTACCCGGTTGGAATTGTTGGGCAATGACAGTGTGGTTTTAGAGGATGACCTTACGGTCACTGACAGCCTCATTCTTCAGGGCGGTTTTTTAATTCTAGGTGATCATGACCTATCCATTGATAGCAATCTCAACCTATACGGAGGCAGTAGTGCCAGTTATGTTCGTATTAATGGAAGTGGTAGACTAAGCGCAACCGTTGGAACAAATCCCATGACATTGCCTATTGGTCGAAACCCATACTTACCCATTGTCATTGGCAACGGAAGCGGAGTGACGTATCAAGTGGGGGTTACAGATGAGGTGTATGAAAATCCAGAGTCTCAATCCAATATTCAATCCAGCCAGGTGGTGTCCGAGACGTGGGATATTCAAGCATCAGAAGCCGTATCGGATGTAAGCATACAGATCGGTTGGGACGTATCACAGGAGACATCCGGTTTTGATCGAAATTACTGCAACTTGTCATATTGGGAACGAGGTGTTTCTTCTAGCTGGAATACCACTTCAATTGGTGCGGCCAGTGGCTCAGGACCCTACTATCAGTCAAGAACCCTAAGTATGGACACCAACCTGTATTTCTTTGGTGTGGGTGGCAGTGGATCGGCATTACCCGTGGAATACACCCAATTTGACGTACACTGGATCGATAACGAATTCTCGTCCATGCTTCAATGGCAAACGGCTTCTGAAGAGCAGAACAGCCATTTTATCGTAGAACGGAGTCTTGACGGCATCCACTTTCAGAAAATTGGTCAGGTGGCAGGTCATGGAACTGCCTTCTATATAAATGAGTATGCGTTCATTGACAACTCACTACCAATGTCGGGTACTGATCAGTTGGTTTTATACTACCGATTGAAACAAGTCGATTTTAATGGTGATTTTGAGTATTCACCCATTCGCATACTTAGCCGTCAACGAACCAACAACAATTCCTACGTTGCGTTCCCCAATCCCTCACGTGGAGATTGGCTGTTTCTTTCCGACACAGACACCTATCAGATTCATTCCATTGATGGTCGTTTAGTAAAGAATTGTCCGCTAACCCACAAATTGTATGTGGCCGATCTGCCAACCGGGACGTACATCCTAACAAATTCTTCCGGACAATCCTTCCGGTATATCCGAAGGTAGTTGTGTGTTCCTCCTGTCCCCAGCCAAGCGGAGCAAAGTTCAAAATCCCGAATCCCATATATGAATTGGGTTTTTTGCGTGTTCCCGCTAGGGAACCTGCGTCATCCCCGAAGGGGATCTTTGCGCAGTCCCCGTAAACATAAAGGTTGTTAATTGACGTAGGTTTCGAACCTCTAAGGGGTCATTCTATCGAGGAATCAAACAGGGGACGGCTTTGCGTTTAAATAGGGCGTGATACAATCATCAAAGAGCAAAGTTCAAAATCCTGAATCCCGAATCCCGAATCCTAAATCCAGAACCTACCGATAGGTTTCCTCGTACTCCCGGAAACTTCGTCTAAGAAGGAAATACACCAGTCCGGGTGCGAACTTTAGCAAGATGTGTTGTGCCTTCCCCATTAAGGTTAGCGTAACTTGATTTTTGCGTTGAGTGACACATCGGGCAATGGCCTGTGCCACGGATTCCCGAGATGCCGTTTTGACTCCCTTTCGGTTGGGAATGGACTTGTACTCGCCATCGGGGCCCAGAATTTCCTTCGCTGTTTCGTTTTCGGTGAATCCAACGAAGACCAATCCACAGTGCAGATCCTCCTTCTTAAATTCATTCTGCAACGCCCTTGCATAGGCTGTTAAACCCATTTTGGAAGCACTGTATGCGGCATGTCCGGGAACGCCTACCTTGGCAGCCATACTGCTCACCAACACAACGCTTCCCTTGCTTTCCGACAAATGCGGAAGGGCGTAATAGGTACAATTTACTGCGCCGTTGAAATTAATCTTCATGGTCTGCTCCCACGACTCCGGCGTGGTCTCAGCTATCGTCCCCCTGCTGGCAATTCCGGCATTGTTCACCAAGACGTCCAGTTGACCGAAGTGACGAATGCATTCGGCTATAAGGTGTTCACAGGCTTGGGGATCCGATACGTCGGCAGCTACTTCCTGAACATGAACACCCATGGCGCGAAGCTCATCACCAACTACCTTTAGTTTACCGGCACTTCGTCCGTTGAGACATATTCGGGCACCAAGTTTACCGAAGTGTTCGGCCGTTGCCTTACCAATTCCCTGACCGGAACCGGTGATCAAAACAACCTTTCCGTTCAGAGACGAGACACTCATGGCAGATACCCTTCCTTGTTAAACCAGGCCACGGCTTCCCGGATGGCATCTTCAATAGGAGTCTGGGGCATGTCCAATTCACGAACCGCCTTTCCACAATCGTAGTAATGTTGTTCATTGGATATGACGGCCAGAGGGTAGTTGATTACCGGCTCCTTCTTTCGTATAGTGCCGATCCATCCACTTACCATTCCATACGCCTCTACCAACACTGGAGGCATCGGAATTTTGGGTGCTGTTTCGCCCACAATCCCGGCGATCTTGGCGAACATATCCCGATAGCTCAGGTTAACGTTACCCAAAATATACCCCTCACCGATGGTTCCCTTTTCAATGGCATTTACCACCGCTTGAGCCACATCGCCTACATAGACGAAATTTCGGCCACCTTTGGAATATCCTGGAACTTCCCCACGCGCCACCGAAACAATCATTTTACCCGAACTGGGTTTAACGTCGTAAGGTCCAATCATAAAGGTTGGGTTACAAATCAACGCAGGGAAGTTGTTCTCCTTCACTTCCTGCAAGACCAGTTCCTGTGCCCGGTATTTTGAGGTGATATAATCCAGTTTGTACTTATCGGCCACGAAGGCATTGCTTTCATGTCCCAGAGCATCTTCAGTTCCGGCACCGAATGAGTTGGATGTTCCAATGTGAATAAACCGTTCAATGTGGTTGGACTTTGCTGCCTCAATCACATTCCGGGTTCCTTCCACATTTACTTTATAGTAGATGGGCCCCCGGGTTGGCCAGGTATTGGTGAGCGCCGCAGCATGAATAACCACCTGACTCCCTTTCATGGCGGATGCCACCTCGTTGTAGTTCAGGATATCACCATGACTTACTTCCACGGGAAGATCTGCCAGATACCCCATTGGTTTTCCGGATTGCAGAAAGACCTTAACGGTATATTTTTCCTTGAGAAGAAGTCGGACGAGATTGTTGCCTAACAATCCATCCGCTCCTGTTACGAAAACTCTTTTCATCGACACCCTGTCACTCCTCGGTTTGCGGCCGCGAAGTTAACCCCAAAAGCCCGTTTAATTGGGTGCCGGTTTTGAATTTATTCGTTGTAATGCGGTTCTATCCAGATCATTGGATCGAAAGCACAGCCCGTGCCTGCCCGTATTCGGAGGTCACTACGATAACATACGACCCTTGTGATACTTCGCTCACGTCAAATGATTGGCGTAAATCAGGTTGCGAAACTTCCATCAGTCGATGTCCCAGAACATCATACATCTCTACTTTCAACACACGTTGCGTGGATTGCAAATAGAATGATTCATCTGCCGGATTGGGATACATGCGGATCGATAGAAAATCGATTTCACGAACACCCAGTGAGGTCACAATGACATCGGCTGAAGTATCCGCACATCCTACATTGTTGGAAGTACTCACCTTGTATGTACCCAATGATGTTACCGTGTACAATGCGTTCGTTGCACCGGAAATTTCCTGCCCATCTTTGAACCAGGTATAGTTATCAAAACCGGTGGTTGCCTGCAGATTGTTGCCTTGCTTATCAACCGATATTTCCGGGGTTGGTTTAAAGGCCACCGGCACCGACCATTCACTCCTGCACCCGTTGGCCAGCTCCGCCCAGAAGGTAAACAAGCCGGAATCCTTTTTGGTTGATGGAGCAATCATGTCGGACATTTTAGTGGAAGTATACCCATTTGGACCTGTCCACCCATAAGAGGTGCCATCGGTTGATCCGGCCAATTGGATGGGATCACCTACACATAAATCAGTGGAGGCAGTTGGATTCACAAACGGACTTTTCAATACGGTTAAACTAAATTCTTTTCGGCCGTAGCATCCGTTTGAGCCTTGACCTTGAATGGTATAGATCCCGGCATCGCTTAACTTCGCTATTCGCTTAAAGTTCTGAGTGGTGTTGATAATCGATCCAAGTTCATTCAACCACCCATAAGTCACAGCACCTTGAGCAATCAACTCAAATTCATTCCGCTCACAAACCACCGTATCGCCATTAAAACTGATGGATGGCTGCGGTTTGACATGAATGGTTCGAGCATAAGATCGCTCACATCCTTCATTTGATCTGGCAATTAAAATGTAATTACCTGAGTATGCGGGAACTGCGTTTTTACGTTCAAGATCCCGCATGGTATCCTGAAATCCTTGAGGGCCATACCATTGGTAGGATGTGCCGTTTCCGGTTACGGCGAATTGAATATTCATTCCACCACAAATAGTATCCTGACCGGTGACACTAATCGAGGGTAGCGAATTAACCACAACATTTACGGTTTCATTGGAGGAGCAATTGAACGAATTGGTTCCGGTTACTGAATACGTTCCGGATTGTCCTTCCTGAATATCCGTCAACAGATTGATGGCGGTATCGGAGGTAAAACCATTCGGACCCGACCAAGAATATTCATCCGCTCCAGAAACATCCAGCTGCAAATCATTTTCGGCACAGATAGGGCTGTTATGGGTAACGGTTAGAACAGGAAGTGTATCTACCCGAACCGTTGTGGTGTAGGTTACATTACATTGATTCTGATCCACGATGGAAACGACGTAGCTTCCGGCATTGCCCAATACAGCGTTTGGAATGGATTGGGTTTGTGATGTGGACTTAAATCCACCCGGACCCGTCCAGCTGTAGCTCTTGGCCGACTCAACCGATAGTTTTAAGGTGTCGTCAACACAAACAGGTGAATTCGAGGAGATTCCTCCACCTGCCTTCGTCTGAAACACCATAGGGTTGGACCAATCAGATGTATCGCCTTTGGAACAAACGGAACGGATATAGAAGAATTGAAGTTTGGACGGACACAAGCCGGTCACATTCAAAACAGTATCGGTGGTATACGTGCCCGGACTGGTTGGTGTACCGGATGAATTGGCCATCACATACTCATAACCTTGTGCACCGGAGAGTGCCTGATCCCAGGTTA
Source organism: Flavobacteriales bacterium (assembly GCA_020635355.1). Classification (GTDB taxonomy): domain Bacteria; phylum Bacteroidota; class Bacteroidia; order NS11-12g; family UBA9320; genus WGNA01. The sequence goes on along the minus strand of JACJZW010000017.1, from coordinate 7,560 downwards.
CGGTGGCCGAGTTGGAAGTCACCTTGGTGGCTTTCACATTCAACGGCACGGCACAATCCGGATCAAGGGTAAATTGCACAAACGGCTTCATATAGTACGCTGTTGAAGTTCCAGAGCTGCAACTTGCCCCTTTACCCACTTCACCACGTCGTTGATTGGGAATGTTGTTATACATATAAATGGACCCGGCGGCTCCCGTTCCCGACAGAGTTCCGTAGCACACATCAATAAGGATGCTACTGGTGCCATCCCAGTAAAAGGTAGAATCCAGAGTAAGCATCTGCCAACCTGTGCTTCCTGGAGGATACGTATACGAGCGCAACACCACTTTGAGGTTGTTACCATCATGACTGGACGCATTTACTGCTGACGTGTTCTTCATGCGAATGTTGTATCCCGGAAGGCTATTCTTGAGCACACTGTTCACCTTCCAACCCATCTCCGAAATCCATCCGGCTGACCCGCCAGCGGCCTTGATCTCAGAGGCCGTATACACAAATTGCATGTGCTGATTGGGCTCATACTCATTATACGGCGATGGTTCGCTGGAACCGGCATTGGATGTAGATGATCCAGATCCAAGGGTTACGGTAACCGTTTGTCCGTAGGTAGTAAGCACAAAAAAGAAAGCCAGCAAAAGTGATGTAAATCCACGCATATCAGGGTTGTTTGTCGTATAACAATACTACAAAAAATCCGCAACATCTGATTCAAATGAGGCGGCACTAAAAGTATATTTGGACTACATGAGGATGTATTTGTTGCTTTTCACCCTTTTCTTGGCCCTCCTTTTTGGTTGTCAGCGACGATACGGCCACCTCACCGGACACACCAGACCTGTAAAACGCAGTGTGTCACATACGTTTTCCCATGTTCAAGAGGATGCTCAACTTACGTACAAAACCATTCGGACCTTCCTGAAGGACACACTACATCATCCTGAATTCCAAAATGCACCCCACCCCATTGCATCCCAATTTCATCGGACCTCGCCATCGGATCGCAAGGTTACTCAAATCCTGAAAGAGGTCGTCAAGACCATCCAGCAACCCGGACGCGTCGTTCAGGAACGTGCGCTCAGCCATTTACCTGTTCCGAAACAAAAAAGTAATATGGGTTGGTCGTCCATACTGCTCATCATTCTGATTGCCGCACTGCTGTTTGTACTGATTGGATTGGGCCGATCATCGTGGAACTTCATTGGCCCCACAGGCTGCATTATTTTAATTGCCGTTGTTGGTGTTGCCGTGCTGATTGCGGTGATCGCGGCATCATAGCGGGCGTTCCTCCAAGGTCCCGTCGGCATGTTTGGCAAATCGTCCCATCGATCGATCATGTGCGTACTCGGCTCCGGGCCATGGCCATCCACCGAACTGAGTTCTTCGATAATCCTCAAATGCTTCCTGAATTTCCTGTTGTGAGTTCATCACGAATGGTCCGTATTGCACTACCGGCTCACCGATGGGTTTCCCTTGAAGGATAAGCACGTCGCAGGGGACTTCTCCTGCCGTGAGTAAAACATCTGCCTTCGGATCCAGCCAAGCCGAATGGTAAAAAGGAATGGCTGTATCATCCACCTGCAATCCACTCCCGCGATAGAAATACAACGTTCGCTGGATTCCGGCAACCGCTCCAGGAAGGGTTACCGTGGCACCCGCCTCCATTTTGATGGTCATCACCATGACATGATTATCGGCATCCGAAGCCCAGGAATCCGGTGTTGGTTTCGGTGCTTGCTGATCGTTAAATGAACCGGCAATCACCCGAATGGTAGACTTCTTCCCGGATGCATCTGTTTGAACAACTTCCGGAATGGAGTTGGCCCATAACATTTTAAAATGAGGTTCGGCGAATTTTGATCTGCGTGGTAGGTTCAACCAGATTTGAAAGATTTCAAACGGATTGGGTTCATCCTGTTTCAACAAGGGAAACATTTCAGAATGCAGGACACCTTTACCGGCCGTCATCCATTGTACATCTCCCTGACCAAATCGTCCGGCAGCACCCAATGAATCCGTGTGATCCACGACACCCTCTTCATTGATGGTGATGGTTTCAAAACCACGATGAGGGTGATATGGGAACCCGGGCATTGTGGAGCCGTGATACATCCGCCAACCATCCTTAATCACAAAATCGTTTCCAATGTTACGACCGGTAAGTGGAACGGCAGGTCCCATTTGATCGTTCCCGGCTGGATACTCATCCCGGTGATGAACGCAAAAAATGAACGGGTCACGGGTCTCCCAGGGAAAATTTAGCGGTTGAATTCGGATAACGGAGTCAGACATGGATTCGCTTTTATGTCGTAACAAATGTTCGCAAAAATGGTTGACGAAAAAAGGTGGTCAACACCAACTAAAAAAACGGACCCGAAATGCCTGTACTACGTAAATAATTCGTGCATTTAAAACCGGGTCCGTCGTAGTTTGATGTATTTGCTTTGACAAGCTTTTTCAGAAATCCGCCAAAACCCGTTGAAGATCAGGTGACTCCGTATTCAATTTAAGTTGATTCAAGGTTTTGGTATCCAAATGCTTTTTAAACTGATGAATGACCACCTGACTATTTTGCTCAGTAAGATGAACGTCTCCGCGCATGAGTTCCCGCGGATCAAGATGCAGTTCCTGAGCAACCTCATACGTTAAGCGGCTAACCAAGGAAGTGATGCGTTGCACACATAGGTCTTCTACGAACGACAAATGAGTCACCAAAAAATCGAAAAAACTGTCTGGATTGCTTTGGTGTGCAGCCTCGGGTCCCAATTGAAATTCAAACACATCACTGGCTATTTTCCAGCCTGAGTTACCCTTGGGATACAAGACATGGTATTCATACAGAAATCCTTGATCCTTGCTGCGTCGTGGCATGAGAACAAAGGCATTTCGGCCAAACACCAGTGTATCCGAGATAAATGCTTTTAACATGAAGTCAAAAGTACCCGGGCTTCAGGCGGCAGAAATCACTACCATTAAGTAGTTTTTGGATTAAATAAATCCGTGTTCCCTGGCCTTAGCCAGAATTTCCACCAAGCGGTTGGTTTCGAATTTTAAGCCGATGTTCTTTCTATGTGTACTCACCGTGTGTTTGGAGATGAAGAGGCGATCGGCTATTTCTTCGGATGATAGTCCCTCCGAAAGCAGTTCGAGTATTTTCAACTCCCGTTTGGTGATGGTGATTTGTCTTCCTTGGGTTTCCAGAACGGGCGTAAAACCAGAACTCATGACGTCGGAAACCTCGGCATCAAAGTAGTTCTTCCCGTTCGCCACGGAATCAATCGCCTCTTTCAGAATGGCATATTCTGCTCCTTTGAGCACATAGCCATTCGCGCCAAGATCTACTAGTTTCCTAACTGTTTTTACGTCTTTGTGCATACTCAGGACGATGCTTCGCACCATGGGACGTATCTCCCGAATCTTTTTAAGGAAATCGGCGCCGCTCATCTGCGGCATGGACACGTCCAAAATGGCTACATCAACCGGATTGGACCAAACGAAGTCTATTGCCCTTCTGGGGTCTGAGAACGTCCCTACAAGCTGGACAGTGTTGATAGAAGACACCAATGCCTTGAGGCCATCCAGAAACATCTGGTGATCGTCAACGATGATAATCTTGGTCAGTTGGTGGTTATCCTTCATGGTTTACAGGTATTTCCAAGGTAACCGACGTACCGGATTTCTCATGACTGTCTATATACATCTTTCCGCCAATGGATTCAATTCGTTGTTGCATGTTCTGCATCCCAATTCCGCCTGATTTAGTACGAACATCAAATCCTTTTCCATCGTCCTCTACCATTACAATGATCTGGTCATCCGACCTATTCAGGCTGATCTCAAGTGAGGTGGCCTGTGCGTGCTTCAGCACATTACCCACCAATTCCTGTATGATGCGGAACGCTGTAATTTCCTGATGAGGCGATAAACTGTCATTCAAATCGGTATCGTAAAAATCCACCGACATTTTTCCGCTGGATTCCAGGGTGGCAATCAACTGATGAATGGCATTGCTCAATCCGAATTGCTCGATGAGTCCGCCGGCCATATTATGGGAGATTTTACGCACTTCAACGATGGATTCCTGAAGGATGGATTTAACGGCTTTGTGGGCATCCAATGAAGCGTGTAATACGTCACCATGTTGTTCCTCAATGGCGTTATAATTCAGTTTTAACGCTCCCAGCAAACTACCTACCCGATCGTGAAGTTCCCGTGAAATGCGCTTTCGCTCCTTTTCTTCGGCTTCAATCATATCATCGATACGCTGAACTTCCTGGTGGTGAATCAGGTTATCGATTCGTTCTTCCGCCAATTCCCGGTCCTTGGCAGCGATCCTCCGGGTTAACAACAGGTTTCGTCCAACGAACACAATTAAAATCACCGACCCCATGAGTAGCAGCATCAACAAGCGTTGTTGCCGGGATTTATGATCCGATTCCGCTTTCAATATGCGGTTTTGGGCTTCCTTCTCAGCCAAATCGTATTTCACTTCGAACTCGGCGAAGTCTTTGGTTCTGGCCTGATTTGTTGCCTTATAAATAGCAACGATCAGACTGTCTAGAATCCTTCGTTCCGTTGGAAGGTTGCGACTATCATTCCAATTAATCTGCTCCCAATAAATACGTTCCTTTAGTAACGGCAAATCAATTTGATTCGCTAGTTGAAGAGCAGAATCCAGCAAATGTTCTGCGGCTTCCGGGTTGCTGGATCTTACCAAAGAACCTTCGGTAAGGATGATTCCCGGTAACTCTCCATACAGTCTGGAATCAACTGCAATACGTTTTGCCTTTTTTAAGTGATTCAGACTAGAATCCATAGGATACCTTTCCTGACAAAACAGGCTCAGGTTTTTATATGCGCTTACCAAATCCCTTGGCGAGTTGGCAGCTGCTTCTGCCCAAAAGACGGCCTTTCTGAAGTAGTATTCCGCCGAATCCGATTTTCTCAGATAGTCATAGCTAATAGCAATATTTCCACAGATTCCACTGAGGTATTGAACACTATCGATGTTCGAATAAATGACATACGCACTATCGAAAAATACCAAACTGGTTTTATCGTCTTCAAGCGCTTGATAGATTTCACCAATATTGCTTAAACTTTTGGCAACCGCCACTGGATTTCCGGAGCGTTTTCGAACATTTAAGGCTTCCCGATGACAGATAATTGCCGAGTCGAATTGCTGCATTCGTTTGAAACCAATACCCAAAACTGACATGGCATCTGCATACCCTTTCGAATAATCAACCAGTTGTGATTGGTTGACCATTTGGTGAGATATCCTCATAGCTGAATCACGATCGGTCTTGATCAGATTCAGTGCCCGTTCATTGGCTTCATCAATTTCCCTAAAACCAGATTCATTGCCCACTCCGCTGCCAGAGCAGGAGAGAATCAGGAAAGAAATTGACCATTGAACTAAATAATGAAAGGTCTTTCTACGCGCTGGCAGCATCCTTTTTACCTCCGCCGACTTCCGCTTGGTTGTAATCCTTCCTACGGACATCAGACTTCTTAGGGTCACCATCAACACTGGTAACGATATCCAATGGTTGACTATCCGGATAGCACACTACAGGTGCATTACACAAGTTGATCATAACCGGTGGCCCGGCAGAACCTGCACTCAGTTCAATTTGAATTTCCGACACATACATTCCTTCTGTTTGAAGAACTTGTGCATTCACGAAGGTGAATCCAGGCTCCGGTGCAACGTTCAAAACAAATTGAGTGGGCGTACCACATGGATCATTAGGTGCCTTGTAAATGGTATAGGTAACGGTACTCATACGTTTGGTTAACTTTTTAGTTGAACTCAAAGTTAGACGGCGTCATAGGTTTTGAGCAGATAAGTTATGTGAGGGCGTGTGTTGGATTGGACGGTGGAAGGGTTTAAGGGTGCGAGGGTGAAAGGGCGGGAGGGCGAGAGGTTGGATAAGCAACAAGGTTAACTGGAACTGGAACGGGAACGGGAAAGAGAAAGAGAAAGGAGGTACGTGAAGCCCGGAGGGAGTAGTCCGCACCAGTTGGTTAATGGCCAAAACTTAAGCTAAAGGCTAAGTGCTAAGAGCTAAGAGCTGTGTGTTAGTGAACTCGACAGAACAAATGTCGAACCTTTTTGAGGAAGATATGAAGAAAATGATGGACTTAGCTGAGTATTTAAAAGCAGCTTAATTCATTAGTATTGGCTATTTCTGCTTGTCTGATTTAGCCAATGCTTTTTCTCTTTGAACTCTGAAATAATGTTCCACATCAATTTCTGCGAGTTCATAAAATAGCTTGCGAATATCATGGATCTCTTGATCGGTGAAATGAATTCCTTTTTTCTTGCAAAGGATTTTTCGGCATTGTTCTATTGAAATCATAATTACTCAATTTATTGAGCCTATAAATTTCAGAATTAATGCAAGAACACTCTGCACACTCTGCACTCTGCGTTTTATTTTTTCCAAAAGAAGATATGAGAAACCCAATAAAAAAGGTGGTTTTAGAAAAAAACACTCTGCACTCACTCTACACTCTGCGATATTTATGCCTTTATTAATTTACTAGATGTATAACTTCACCGCTTTCGTTAATTATCATCTTACGAAAATCAAAATCGCTTACCAATGCAAACCCATTATAAAATGGTTCGATAGCAGAAAATCTATTAGAATACAATTCTTCTCCTTTCATGTTTATATGAAACCATCCATTTTCATCTTTAGCTGTTGCAAATCCTTTATGAAACACCCCTAGATCTTTAAAAATTTTATTGTTCAACTTATTGCCATTAGAATCAATATGCATAAAGCCTCCTGAAAATAATTTCACACATGCTATTCCGTCCCTAAAATCACCAGCATAGGCAAATTCGTTTTGATAGACTTTACGTCCTTCTAGGTTAATATGAAAGTAATTATGAGATGATCTAACAGTACACAAATTCTCTTGAAAATTTCCCACCCAATCATATTTGTTCTTATAGAGAATCTTTCCTCCCTCATTTATATGAAACCAATTTCCCTCCTTTTTAGCAGCAGCTCTATTGCAATAAAAACCAAATGTTCTGTCATATCTTTCCGAGTATATTTCATTTCCATGCACATTTATATGGAAAGCTCCTGTTTCGTCTTTTACTGGAGCTATTCCTGGTGAATGAAATTTTAACACTTCAATAAAAACCTTACTGAAAATAGGTTTTCCGTCAAAGACAAAATGTGTGCTGTCCTCTGAAACTTGTATGTCTTTCCAATTCATTTTTTGAATATCAAAATGGTTTGTAATTCATTTAATTTGGTTTCGCTATCAAATTGAAAACTTACATTTTCACAAAGCGAGATGTATTGAGTTGATGTTCTTTCATAACTTTCACACATTGCAGTCATATTTAAAGAAAGTAAAGACAAATCAATTTTAATTTTATCTGAACAATTTTCAATAACATATAATGATCCATTATTCGGCAATGCTTCAAAGCAATTTTGCAAAATGATGTTTGCTTTATCATCATTCCAATCGTGTAAAACTCTTGATAAAATAATAGCTTCTGATTGACTCTGAATTTTCTCAAAGAAAC
>JACJZW010000016.1 GCA_020635355.1 Flavobacteriales bacterium | reverse complement strand
ACGCAATGGGCGCCAAGAGACCACGAGGGAACACTCGATCAAAGACTTAGATTTTAGATCTTAGCTCTTAGCAGATGCTTGATGTTTGATGTTTGATTGGCTGACGCGTACGTACTTAACCGCAAAGGCGCAATAGTCGCTTGGAAGTCGCAATGGAACGCTCAACCAAAGATTTAGATCTTAGATTTTAGATATTAGAACTACGATTCGGTTTTCCCCATTCAATATAAACGACATAATATGTTCGTTATGGCAAGTTCGTTCACCAACGATGTAGGCCGTACCTTCGTCAAGTATCCATGAGGTGGCTGCTATTCATACCCTCCATTCTTTCCGTATTCTACAGCTCGGCACAGGAATACTTTACGGGCGATTTGATCATCAAAATGGATGCTCCTGAAATTTGGAGTGATACCGTGGTTCTCAAAAATTCAGATACGACCCTGGTTCGCGACCTACTTTATTCCAGAAAATCGAACCACTTCCATCTGGATAGTGTTCCAGTGGGATGCTATACCGTGATTATTACATCCTGGAATAAGTCGGTTGAGACCCCCATCAACCTACGGAAACATCGATCCGTTAAAATCGACTTAAATAACCAGTATCGTCCTGACCATGATACCGCGTGTTTTTGGGAGCAGATGGCAATAGGCGACACCTTGTTTATTTACTCCACCATTATGGGTTGTTTTTCCTATTCTGCACACCAGGTGCGCGTGGTTCGTCAAGGTAACAACTACCTCTTCCACATGCTGCACTTTGGAGATACGGCACGGATGGCATCCATTCCTCGTGAGCAAATGGGCGATGTTTTCCGCTCTGAAAAGTGGTATCGGAAAACCGGTGAAAGCCGATACTTCTCCACCAACCGGGTAGACTACACCATGGTACTGAAGGATCGAATTGTGCAATTCAGATGGGGCGGCGGGTGTATTCCGTGTTATGTGGATTTATGATTAGGAATGAGGTAAGGGGAATGGTTAATGTTGAATTCTTAATGCTTAATATTTGATTGGCTGGCGCACTCCTACTTAACCGCAAAGACGCAATGGTCGCCAGGAAATCGCAATTTTCAATGCTTAATTCTTGATGTTTGATGTTTGATGGGCTGACGCACTCGTATCTTAACCGAAAAGATGCAGTGGTCACCAAGAAATCGCAAGGAAACAATCGATCAAAGACTTAGATTTTAGATTTTAGTTCTTAGTTCAATCCGATCTCAAACTTCACCCACCGCAATCCGTACCCGAAAAACCTATCTTCGCCCGGAGACCATGAGCAACGCGTCCATTTCCATAGTTGTCTTACCCTTTGTAAACCTAAGTGGTGATCACAGCCGGGAATACCTGGCCGATGGCATTACCGAGGAAATCATCAATGCCCTATCGCGGGTTGAACAGCTTCGCGTGATTTCAAGGACGTCGAGTTTCTTTTACAAGGGGAAGGACACATCGATGGCTGATCTCGCCAACACCTTAAACGTAACTACGGTTTTGGAAGGCAGCGTGCGTTTTGCAGGAAATGCCATGCGCATCAGCACGCAACTCATTCAAGTGGAGGATGAATCCGCGTTTTGGTCGGCTTCGTGGGATCGGGATCTGGAAAACATCTTTGCCATACAGGACGAAATCAGCTTGATGATAGCTGATAAACTTCGGGAACATCTGGGCCATCTGGACGTAGCTGAACACTTAACGCAACAGCCCACCAACGATCTGGCGGCTTGGGAACACTATCTCAACGGCGCCTTTCATTTCAGAAAATGGAATCCGGAGGATGCGAATCTAGCCATTGGTCAGTTTGAAAAAGCCCTCGCCCTGGATCCCAATCTCATTGAAGCACACCTCGGTTTGGCCGATAGCTACAGCTTCCTCGCCGTGGCCGGTTTTGCTCCCCGGGAGGAATCGTGGTTAAAGGCCATTGAATGTATACAATCGGCGCAAGCCATCAACCCAAACCATGCCGGACTCAACTACATGATGGCCAATCAGGCCTTTTTCACGGAGGCTAGTTTTTCCAAGGCTTTTCAGTTGGCGACAAAGGCCATGCAAATTCGGCCAACCTACCCGGAAGCACAGCAGTTTATTTCCTTTTTACATGAACTTCGGGGCGATTTTGCCAAGGCGAAAGAGCATCTTTTGTATGCCAAATCCATCGACCCGCTGAACCAGGAAACTCGTTTCTACGAGGCATACTATGCCTATCGAACCGAAAACTATTCAACGGCAAAAACCATTCTGAATGAGTTGCTGGATGCCAACCCCAGAAATCTACCGGCGCTCATTACGTATATGTACATCCATGTGCTGGAGCGGGATGCAGCGGGTACGCAGCAGTTACTGGACAACATTCCCGAGGCGATGATCACACCGGATGAACGCCTGGGTATTCAATGTTTGATAGACGAATTGAACCACAACCTGGCCCCCTCAAAACTCCAGGAACTGGAATCGTTCGGACAACACGCACCAGCCCATCATGCCCACGCATATCTGTTTCTGTTGTATGCCCGCATGGGCCGGAATGATGAGGCATTTAATGCGCTGAATCGATTATTTGAAGTTCATTCATCCGTTCTGCTGTTGAGCTTTAGCGATCCATTGGCGAAACCCCTTCAGACCGATCCCCGTTACGCGGAATTTCATCACCGCATTTACCAATTGGAACAACACGAAGAACCTGCTCAAAAAGCGAATTCGCATACCCCAGATGAAGTCTGGACTCATGAAGTACTCCACCAATTGGAAGCGCACATGCCATCGGAAAAACCGTTTCTGAACCCATCGCTTTCCCTTCGTTTTCTGGCCGACCAACTCTCGGTGCACCCCAATCAGCTGTCCTGGCTATTGAATGAGAAGGTGGGTAAGAATTTTAATGAATTTGTAAATGATTATCGGATTGAACACTTCAAAAAGTTGGTGGCCGATGATTCCAATCGTCACATTTCACTGGTGGGACTGGCCTTTGAAAGCGGATTTAATTCCAAGACCGTGTTCAACACGACCTTCAAAAAGAAAACCGGATTAACGCCCAAGGCGTATCAGAAATCGGTTTCTACCCCCCAATAAGTTCTGAATTATAAATCCGAACGTCTTTATGACGATCCGAACGATTCCCGTTGCGGCTTGGCTTCCCTTTGCTGTGGATTTAATCGAAACCCGATGACACACGAAACAATGAAAGCCATCAAAGCCACCGGATACGGATCTCCCGATGTGCTTAAACTGAGCAAGGCAATTAAACCAACGCCCGCTAACCATGATGTTCTCGTTCGCATCATTGCTTCCTCTGCCACGGCTGCGGATACGATGATGCGGACCGGGAAACCACTTTTTGGCCGACTCATCCTCGGACTGCGCAAACCCAACAATCCGATTCCCGGAACCGGTTTTGCCGGTGTGGTGGAAGAAGTGGGTAGCGCGGTAACATCCTTTAAGAAAGGCGATCAGGTGTTTGGTGAGACCACCATCGGGTTTGGTGCCAATGCCGAATACCTTACCATCCCTGAACATGGTGTAATTCACCACCTTCCGGCTAATCTGAACTATGCCGATGCAGCCACGTATTGCGACGGAGTAATCACGTCCTACAACTTCCTAAAACGCGTTGCCCAAGTTCAAGATGGTGAACGTGTTCTGATCAACGGTGCCTCCGGCTCACTGGGCACGGCCGCAGTTCAGATTGCAAATTACCTGGGTGCTGAGGTAACTGCTGTGTGCAGTTCACGAAATGCCCATTGGGTTACGTCCCTGGGTGCCCCTCACGTGATAGAATACGATCGCAACGATTTCACTCAATCCCATGAGCGGTACGACGTGGTATTTGATACCGTGGGGAAAAGCTCGTTTTCCGCTTGTAAATCCATCCTCACCCCGAACGGGAAATACCTTTCACCCGTGTTGAGCTTATCTACCATAGGATCCATGCTGTGGACCTCGATAGTTGGCAAGCAAAAAGCCATTTTCCAGGCCACCGGAATGCAAAAAGATCCGGAATTGAAGACCTTGCTTAACGAAGTGCTGAGCATCCATCGCGACGGCAAGCTAAAGATTGTCATTGACCGACAATATCCACTGGAAAAATTGGCTGAAGCTCACCGCTACATCGAAACAGGTCGAAAAAAAGGAAACGTAGTTATCATAAACGCCTGATTAAGAGGACGGAATACGGAATACAGAGGACGGAGGACGGAGGACGGAGGACGAACTATTCAAAACTCAACACCTCTTCCCCATCCCCCATTCCCCATTCCCCATCCCTCATCACCCATAACCCATCACTCATCACCCATAACCCATCACTCAAAAACTAAAAAATGAACTCAAAACGAAAAATCGCTCTCATCACCGGAATCAGTCTCCTTCTTATGGCCGTGATTGCCGGATTTGCCTACGGATATGTGTACACCGGTCTGGTAGACGCTAAAGACGCAACCGGAACGCTTCATCGAATTCGGGAACAACGCATCCTTTTTAATAGTGGAATTGCAGCCTGGATCGTGATTTTCATACTGGATCTTCTGGTCACCAAAGGGGTTTTCAGTTACTTCAAAGGGAGTCACGCAACCGGCGCTATGATCACGGCCGGTTTAAGGCTGATGTACACCGCCATGTTGGGCGTTGCCATTGTACAATTGCTCTCCGTTCCATCGATGCTGTATGCCGAAGATGCGGCAGAAAAAGTGCTTCCGGCACTCCACGGTTTCGAAGAGATGTGGTCTTTGGGTCTTATCGTCTTTGGCGGTCACCTTATTGGCCTGGGCATCCTGGCGTTGCGATCCGTTGATATTAAACGCATTTTTGGTTGGATGCTGATACTGGCCGGCGCTGGGTACTGCTTTGTTCACGGACTTAAAAACGCAGCCCCTTCTCATACAACATTCGTGGCACAAGCAGAAGCCATTCTGGCTCTTCCGATGATGCTGGGCGAATTGCTTTTTGCACTTTGGTTAGTGGCTCGCGGCGGGAAAACCGTGTGATTATGAATAGCTAATGCTTAATTCTCAATGTTGACCTTAGCTCGACGAACACCAACCACAGACTCCATCATTATCAACCCCACTTCCGATTCCTATTTTTGTACGCATCCATTTTAACCATGATTCCATTCAATAAAAATATTCTGCGCCTGCTGCTTCCGGCCATCATTGGCCTGCTTGTAAGTTGTAAAGTAGGAATTCGCCCATTGCCGGAATCCATTGATAGTGAACTCTCCGATGCGGTAGAACACGGGATGGATGGCGTACTGGTTTGCATTAACAAAGGCAATGAAACCACCTTTCACGCCGCCGGTTGGAAGAATCGGGAAAATCAGATTCCGGCTGATCCAAAGGCGTTATTCAAAATAGCCAGCATCAGTAAGCTATACATAGCTGCGGCCACCACCAAACTGGTTGCTCAAAAACGCCTGTCTCTGGACGGAAAACTCTCAGAGTTTATCCCAGAGGTAAAGGGTAAGATTCAGCATGCCGATAAGATTACCCTAAGGATGCTGCTACAACACCGTAGTGGCATACCTGATTACGTGTTTGACGCCGGGTTTAAGAATAGCGACCCAAACGAAGAATATTTAACCACAGCGGCCTTAATTTTTGATGACCCGGCCGAATTTCAACCAGACAAGAAGTACAAATACTCCAACACCAACTACTTATTGATTGGTGAGCTGCTCGACCGCACCTTGGGGTATTCTCATCACGACTACATCCAAAACACCATTCTTACCCCGCTGAGCCTGAAAAACACCTACAACTTATACAGCGAAACCGACTCCAATGATGTGGTAAGTGGATACTTAATTGGCTATGATCCCGATCTAAAATCCATCGACCACACCCGACCAGGTGGATCCATGGTTGCATCAGCCGAAGATGTTGCCCATTTCCTCAGAGCCCTCATTGATGGCACCTTGTTCAGCACAGAAGAACAGGCCATTTATTCATCCGTGTACGTGTACGAGCATACCGGTTGGTTAAATGGTTATACCAGCATTGCCCGGTATCACCCCGATTTGGATGCAGTTGTTATTCAATTTGTGAACACCAGCAGCAATTCTATGTATTGGTTAAAACTGGAAAGATTGTACAACAGAATAGTGAAGATCCTGGAAAAAGAAGATTAACCCTCGAACGTAACCTATGAAATACCCGATTCTAATTGCCCTGACCTGTCTTTTTGCCTTTCGGTCAAACGGTCAAACTCATCCTTCCCGTGGGAAATTTGGCTTCGTCCTGAATTCCAGCTTGAATGGGGAGGTTTATCCCATACGACTAGTCCCCAGTGTATCCTATTATACCGGTAAAAATCAATTTGAACTTGGTTTGGGACTTCATCCTATCCTAACCAAAAAGGATCGCATTCTTAGCTGTGAAATGAATTACAAATTCTTTCCTAATGGCACGGCGAACAAATTCAACATGTTCCTGATCACCCGCTTTTCGTATGTAAATCTTGCGAGAGACTCCTATTACCCTGCAACGTACAACTATCTCTTTTTAAACGGAGGATATGGGTTTGAGATTAATGCCTTTAAAGGAGCGTATGTGGGTACCAACATCAGCACAGGAGCCTTTACATACCAAAAATCCTCCCAAAACCCCTATCTCCATTATTCCAAGGAGCGCTTATTTAATGAGATAGGAATTAATGTTGCCTTCCAGTTCTGCCTGGGGTATCGGTTCAAATAGAACGTGGTAGATGGATATTTCCAGATGTAGGAATGACGAAACATCGACCTCGTGATCAAATCCGCGCCATGGATAGACCAATTCGCCTTTAACATTCTAAACACCATAGCAAAAAAACGGAATGACTACCCAAACATCAGAACGTAAAGAAACCTGGAAAACCATAGGTCTCTTTCTAACACTTGTTTTTATCCTCACATCGCCATTCCATTACGCGCTGGTACAACTAAATCCTTCGCGCATCTACGTTGGCGCGATCATGTGGTGCCCGGCTCTGGCAGCCTTCATCACTTTGAAAATAAAAGGGCAAAAAATTTCCAGGTTGAACTGGAATTGGCCGGATTGGAAATACATCCGATTATCCTATTTCATCCCAGCACTATATTGTGTGGTGACCTATGGCCTCATCTGGGTGTTGGGGATTGGGAATTTAGCCACTAACGACTCAATAATCCAATGGGGGGAGGAATTGGGATTGGTGGGAAAAGGCACGCTAAATCCAACGGCCATAGCCGTTATTGCCCCAATCCTGGTAGGAACCGTTGAAGTGATCAGAGCCTCCGCAACAACCTTGGGCGAAGAAATCGGGTGGAGAGGTTTTTTCATTTACGAATTGAGAAAAGTTCTTTCCTTCACCGGAGTTTCCCTATTCTGTGGAGTCACTTGGGCCGTATGGCACTGGCCTATCCTAGTATACTACAGTAACCATGTATTGTTGGAATGCATCACCTTCTTTATCGTCATTATTTCCATGTCGTTTATGATGACCTATTATACCTTTAAATCGAACAGTCTGTGGCCTGCGGTCATTTTTCACGCGGTAAGTAATGTGTTTATTCAAAAAATTCTGCCCCCATTAACCATTCCGATAGAACACAGGGATCATTGGTTGGGTGAAAATGGGATTATGTTTGCCATAATCACCTGCCTGACTGGAATCTACTTTTGGAAAAGAGCTGTGAACGAAAATATGTAACCGGGCAAGGTACCCTTCAGTCCACAAGAAAAACGAGCAGCATGAACGAGCATCCGTATCGTACTATTCGCACTCCCCGTTGACCAAAAAAAGCACACCTTTCTCACCAAATCCATACGCATCAACCACTCCTAACCCATTTCATGACTAAAAAACGGATCAAACGAATCATACAAATTAGCCTGTTGGCTGGCACCCTCACCTCCCTGTACTTTGTTCCCTGGATCGTTGTAAAGGCCTGGATTATGCCCCTTCCCAACACCATCGAAGAACAGGCAAATGAGGCCGTTTCAAATGGCTTTGATGGCATCATTATTTATGTGGATCAGGCACATCATGAGCCCAAATGCTATACTGCGGGTTGGCATAATAAGAATACGGAACAACCCACCAGACCCGATGCCTTGTTCAAAATTGCCAGCGTGAGCAAACTATACACCGCGGCGGCCGTGGTGAAGTTAAATGCCATGGGCCTTCTATCCCTTGACCAAACACTGGCCGATTACTTGCCGGAACTTTCGGGGAAAATTGAACATGCTAATGAGATCACCATCGAAATGCTGGTGAAACATCGCAGCGGCATCCCGAACTATACCGACACGCCCAACTACTGGGCCCATCCCAAAGATGGGTACGCAGAAAATCTGGATCTGATACTTGGCTTACGCGCCAACTTTGAGCCGGATGCCCAGTATGAATATTGCAACACCAATTACCTACTGCTTTCCAAAATCATGGATTCCGTTTTGGGTTACCCCCATTTCGATTTCATTCAAAACAAAATTTTAGATCGGTTACACTTGACCAACACGTTTAAATCCATACATGATGTGACCAGTGACCGAATGATGAGCGGCTACCACAAAGGGCATCCGTTGGATTTAAAGACAGACGATGTTGGCATGATTGCCACGGCTAAGGATGTTGGCATTTTTCTCAGAGCATTGATTGATGGAAGCGTGTTTGATGGAAATGAACAAGAAACCTATTCAAAACTCTATGAGTATGAACACAAAGGATGGGTTCCGGGATACCAAAGTATTGCCAAATACCAGAAAGACATCGATGCGGTGGTGGTGCAGTTCACCAGCACAACAGACCCCAAACTATATTATTGGAATCTGGCGGATGTGGAATACAATCGGGTGATAAAACTGCTTAAAAAAAGCAGACAAGGGAATGCCCATTAACCCCTCCATCGTAACGAAGGCGTGTAAACAAGCTTTCTCCCCACGCCTCTATTCCATCATGACTTGACGGATATTTTTGAGTAATTTCATCCACCAAAATTGGTCTACTTTATTCGGGACCCGGCGCTTCCCTTGGATTCCATGCGCAACCAGATTGATTCTTCCAATTGCACGAGATGAACCGAACCACAAAGCATATCCTCCTGGCCATCGCCATCCCAACCGTGTACGCGGTTGTGCTCAGGCTTCTCTTCGGCATCGACCAATGGAGCGAATTATTTTCCGTGATGTCGGTCACCTTTCTGTTCCTCCTTCCGGCTATAGTTGGCGTGTTTACCATCTATTTATCGCCCGATGAAAAAGTAGAAAGCAAGGCATACAGGATCCTCATGCCCTGGGCGCCGATCGGTTTTTTTCTGCTCATCACCATTGCCTTTTCCATTGAGGGTTGGGCGTGTTGGTTGATGATTTTACCCCTATTTCTGATCATGGGTTCTGTTGGTGGTTTGATTGGTGGCTACCTAAAAATGAAAAAACGAAAGAACCAACTCAACCTCTCACTCCTGGTTCTTTTGCCATTTTTCATGGGGCCCATAGAGCAAATGATTGAAACCATTCCGGGCACGTATGAAGCCTACACCTTTATTGATATAGACGCCCCTTCGGAGAAAATTTGGGATCATGTTACCCGCGTAACCGAAATCCCACTGGATCAGGACAAGGGATACCTTACGCGGTTTCTGGGCTTTCCCCGACCGGTAAAAGCCGAATTAAATTTTGAAGGCGTAGGAGCTTACCGGGAAGCTCAATTTTCAAAGGGTCTGGTATTCCATGAAACAGTAACCGAGTACATAGACAATGAAAAGATGGTTTTTACCATAAAGGCCTATCCGCATGAAATCCCGTCTACCACGCTGGATGAGCACGTTGTAATTGGTGGAGACTATTTCGACGTTTTAAATGGAACCTACGAATTGGAGACGTTGCCAAACGGCAAGCACCGGTTGCATTTATACAGTCATTTTGAGATGAACACCACGTTTAACTTTTATGCCGGTTGGTGGGGAAAATGGATTATGAAAGACATTCAGAATACCATTTTACGTGTTGAGAAATATCGATCTGAAAACGAATAATTAGGGGTACTGCTTTGTTCACGGACTTAAAAACGCAGTCCCTTCCCATACATCATTCGTGGCACAAGCAGAAGCCATTCTGGCTCTTCCGATGATGCTGGGCGAATTGCTTTTTGCACTTTGGTTGGTGGTTCGCGGCGGGAAAACCGTGTGATTTTGATTGAATTATTTTGAATTCCTAATAGGGCTCAAACACCTACCTCGGTGGAAGAAGTCTGACTGTGGTGAAACAGTTCATATGATCTAAAAAACAACTTCAAGACGTTTACAACATATATTCTTTAGCTTTAGCCATCCAAAAAATGAGTTTGCTCAAAAACAATGTTTAATCTCAACATGGTATGGCCAGCCATCTACGTGGTAGATGAGGTAGGGCGTTTTTGGTATTTGGTGATTGCCACGATTGTAATTGAAACCTTC
The DNA here is from genome assembly GCA_020635355.1 of Flavobacteriales bacterium. Taxonomy (GTDB): domain Bacteria; phylum Bacteroidota; class Bacteroidia; order NS11-12g; family UBA9320; genus WGNA01. The sequence goes on along the minus strand of JACJZW010000016.1, from coordinate 60,741 downwards.
ACCATTAAAGTATTCCTGAACTATTCGTGGGCCAAATCTTCCCTGGCGTCTGTGATCGGGAATCTGGTGTCCGGTCTTATTGGAACATTCGTGATGATGTGGGCCATGCTGATTTGGCACCTACTGGCAGACCAATTTGTTCCGGATGCCACCTTTGACCTTATCAATTGGGTGGCCACCTATGTGCTGATGTGCCTGGGTAGTGTTTTCCTGGAAACGCTGACGATAAAAATCATCTTCAAGGAATCCATCAAACGGTTGTTCATTCCGCTGCTCATCGGGAATGTTATGACCTATGGCATCATTGCCTATTCCATGGCCACCCATACCAACAAGGATCCCAAAGAAGCCAGAACCGTGGAGGTGATGTATGCTCCATCGCCCAATTCGTTTATCCTGTTGGATAGCACTCGATTGGTTGTTCACCCCGCCAAAACCGAGATTTCCTATGACAAGGATAGCAACGTATTAAATACCGGATATTCTCTTCAAATACCCTTCGAAAAGGAGCAATCCGACTACTTCCAATTTACGCTTCGACTGGCGGGAAGTAAGTATTCAGGGGGAATAGAAGAACACCAAAAGCAAATCCGACTGGATAGTCTTTCAGATGTCATTCAGGTGGTTCTGGAGCAAAAGAACCCGGATCCAACGAAAGGCTGGTCAGAGCCTGTGGTGACCGATACGATTTCATTTGTCCGCCAATCTCAACTGCCGTGAACCATGTCCCGAGTCTTTTCGGAGAGTGCCCGTCAAATTTTAATTGAATCCAAAGACACCGCCAGACGACTGGGGAATAATTATGTAGGAATCTATCATTTCCTGATGTGCTTGAATCGATTCAATTCCGATGGAAAATTAAACGTGAAAGTCACCCTTGGGGAGAAGAAAGAGATGATCCATTATTTGAAAGGAAGGAAGATGGATCTTAACGGCAAGCGCGAATATGTGCTCACCAAACAGCTGCAAGAGGCATGTCAGGTGAGTCGCTTTCACAGCTGGATTATGGGCAGTAAACAAATACATCCTGAACACATCTACCTCGGTATTCTTGGCTATGAAGTGGAGAACAAGGAACGGTACCTTCAATTACTCACGGAATCCGGCGTATTGCTAACAAGGTTAAAACGAATGATGATCCGATGGTATTTCACCCGAAACGTCAAAAGGTTGGTGATCAACTTCATATTCAATCTATAAGGAAAAATCACCCAAATACCATCCCTCAACCGGACTTTTCCAGAATCATCAGCTATATCATCAAGTTGATTTAACTTCGAGTAGCGTCAGCACGATTTACCGCACTTAAAACATGTTTAAATTCTTCCGAACCATCCGACAAAAACTCATTCAGGATAACCGCGTCACCAAGTATTTCATGTACTTCATTGGTGAGATTATTCTGGTGGTGATTGGAATCCTGATTGCCTTACAGATCAATAACTGGAATCTTCATCGGATTGATCGCGTGGCTGAAAAAAAGCTCCTGCAGAATATTCTTCAGGATCTCCAAATGGACACGGAAGTGTTTGACATCAACATCCAAAATAATTCGTTTCATATCGCCGTGCTGGACACCATGCTTCATGAAGTGTGCTTTAACCCGGGGGGCTACTCCGTGATGGATTTTATTCGCCACAATGCCCTCTATTCCTACTACGGCAGCTTTCTGGCCACTAAGGGATCCTATGTTGAGAGCCTGTCTTCCGGTAGGTTATCGTTGATCTTGTCGGACAGCCTCCGCAGAAGTATTCTCGATTACTACGAGGTTCAACTGCAAAGTCTCGGAGCGGACATGATCACAAACCGCGATATGGATAACCTTCGTGCTGAGTGGAATGACATCGTAAGCCATTCCATGGAATATGCGATGGTGCTGGATGTTCAAACGAATTTCCCTCAGTGGAACATTCCGGAAATATGTAGTAGTCCCCGGTATCGAAAACTATTGACCCAAAAACTTGGTCTGGTGAGGGTACAGATCGAACACTGGGAACGGGTTAAGGCGATCAATCTGGCGTTGATCCAATTTATCGAACAGGAACTTGCTGCCACGGAACGTTAATGGCTAATTTTTAATGCTTGATGCTTAATTTTTAATCGGCTGACGCCTGTGTACTTAACCGCAAAGCCGCTAAGCTCGCAAAGGTTTCGCAAGGCTTATTGTTAGATGCCTATCACTCAAAACAAATCATCCAGAGATTGAGGAAATATTGAACGGAATATGAAAGAATTACTGCACACAACACACAATATAAAACAGTTGGGGTTCAGCGGTCTGAGGGGTTTTGGTTCTCGCGCCAGCGTTTTCCTCGGTGAATACAGACGCACTCCGAAAACCCAACCGTTTCATATTGTCAAACGTTAGTTGTTACTATACACCAGCATGAAATACGTTTTTCTGATTCTTAGCATCTTTATTTCATATACGAGCCATGCTCGTTACCCTGGAAGAAGACCATATTCAAATTTTGATCTAATGAAATTTAAATTACCCATTGATACCTCACAAATGAGGTTAATGCACGAGGCTGGACTAACTGTATGTCAGATAAAAGATGGGTATGATCGGGTATCCACTCATGTATTGAACAACCGTGGGTTATTAAGCAAATCCTATTTTCTAAAAAAACTGAGAAGGGGTTTTGACACCTTGCATATTGTTAGCTATGAATTCGACCAAGATAGGAAACTCATCAGTCGAAAAAACAACTATAAAAACTGCAGTTATTACTCGTTTGATTCACTACACTACGACGACAACAATAGGATTACATATCTTGAAAAACTCGTTATTCAAAAGTACGGTAAGAATTATGATACAACCATACATCACAGGTGTTTTTCAACCATTGATGGTGACTCTCTTATCCTACTTCAAGATGAATTCAGTAGTGATCTTTTCGTGCTTAACTTCAATAACGAGCATATTTCAACAGTAGGCCGAAACAGAATGGTGACCGTAACTTTAGACAGTGTTAATTGGTGTAAACAAACCATCCATTCAATTGAACAACAGGAATTCATTGGAAGAGAAAGAGTGTACAATGGAAGCAAGTTAGTAATTGACAAGCACTATGAACAAGGATCTGACAAATTGGTTTACAGTCTTTTATATAGTTACAAGGAAAATCAATTGTATCAAATTGTAAAAAAGGGTTTAAGAGATGACCTTTTGGCAAGCTATTTTTTTGTATACAACAAGCATGGACTAATTCAACAAGAGATTGAACATATATATGACAGTACTCATGTCAATAGTTATCGTTATTGGTGAACAACGCCTAACCTGCGGTACAGCAACTATTGACTAGCTACCAAAATTGAGCTGAAAATTTCGCAAAATGGCACTTAGACTTCTTCTAATAACACTTACAACAGTACTCCTCACCTTTATAATTAACTTCCTTCTCCCATTTGACACCTTATCAGCCCAATTTCAAGTGGTGCGTTCGACCTTATTCTTATGTGCCTCTTGGTTGATAGTTTTTGGGGTTCTTAAAAAATCTGAATTCCCAAAATTTCTTACGGTTTTAGTGACTATTACGCTCATTATCTTCCTAACCCTTAATTTAATCAAACATGAATATGGTTTTATCTTTCATGACAACGGATACGTACCAATGTGGATGTTGGTAGAACAGATTAATTATGGATATCCATTTATCATTTTTAGATCGTTAGGAGACAGCATTAAGGTTCTTCAGCCGGGAATGGAGAATACGCTGATTCATATCGATGCCGTGTTTGAAAATGTGTTCATTGCTTTGGTGGTAATAGCCGTGGAAACAATAATTTACCATCGGATTCAAAACCACTTGCGAGAAAACGGTTGCTAACACGCGGTAAAACCAATACGGGTGGCGCATGCCAAATGTGGTCTTGATGTTTAAGATGTTCTATCTTCGAATTAAAGCCAGTCGCCAAAATCACACTGGCCAAACCACCTTTACTTTGAGTTAAATCACATTAAAACAGCTAACCCTTCGTAAAAATTTAAAACCGTATTCATGAAACAGTTCAAAAAACCATTACTGATGCCAACCTTCATATTACTGGCACTTACCCTAGTTCTTAGTTCCTATGAAATACCCAAAGGTTGGTTCGAAGCCGGTGCTAATCCTGAGGCTTATGACGTAGGTATTGATAAAGGCGCAGGTCGGAATGGCAGCGATGCAGGAACCATCAAGTGCATCAAGAACAAATCCAACATCTGGGGTAATCTTATGCAAAATTTCAGCCCTGATACTTTTTTAGATAAGAGAATTCGAATGTCGGGATGGCTTAAGTCCAAAGAGGTTTCCGGTTGGTCCAGCTTTTGGTTAAGGGTAGATGACAAATATTCGAATAAATCTTTGTCATTTGACAATATGCACTATGGGGTTGATAGATCTATAAAAGGAACCACAGACTGGACTAAATATGAAATCGTACTAGATGTACCGAAAGAAGCCGGAAACATAGCATTTGGAATTATGTTAAACGGAAGAGGTCAAGTATGGTTTGACGATTTTGAATTTGAGATCGTAGACAAATCAGTCCCAACAACTGGTGTCGATAAGCAACTTGGACCACAAAACTTGAAATTTGACAATTAAAAAACTACCATGAACCATGACGTACCCCTGAGAATTGTGGGCATTAAAACAGTAGTATTACCTCGGTAGTTTAGATTCCAACCTCACTCTTGAAACTCATTACCACCAAACTCCTCTCCCACTCCCAGCAGTCCCAAATTCTGACCCTTTGGAATGCGGAATACCCGGTAAACCTGGCACACAAATCCATTAAAGGCTTGCAGGATTTTTTGGCTAAAATGGAGGATGCTCATCATGTGTTGCTGGTTGAGGATGGGGTGATCAGCGGGTGGTATGTCGACTTCATCCGGGACAACGAGCGTTGGTTTACCCTCATTCTTCGATCGGAGATTCATGGGCGCGGATACGGCACTCAACTGTTGAACCAGGCCAAAGCATTGCGACCAGAATTGAACGGCTGGGTGATTGATCACAACAACGACGTCAAACTCAGCGGTTCTGTCTATCAGTCGCCATTGGCATTCTACCTTAAAAACGGCTTCCAGGTTATTCCGGAAATCCGGTTGGAGCTGGACGTTATTTCGGCAGTAAAGATTGTTTGGCGCAAACAGGATGATGAAAGATCAGAGTTTTGAGTTTTGAGTTCTGAGTGGTGAGTTTCACAGATCTTTTTCAACGAAGAGAGCTTGCAATGCTTAATTTTTAATGCTTAATGTTTGATTTGCTACACTCACCTGTCCTTACCTTCTGAAAGGAGCGTAATGGATCACCCGTTATTCGATCTTAGATCTTAGATTTTAGATTACCGCTTTCCCTGGTGTTCCAAACTGACCAATAACCCCAAAGTGCCAATCCACTGATCAAAGATGCCAGGATATCAAACACGTCAACCGGATGCTCTCCAATCCAAAATCGGGCGTACTCCCAAAGGACAAGAGCAACAAACGAGAGTAGAAAAATTCCTAACTCGTGAACTATCTTAACATGTTGCAGGTGTTTGCTGATGAATTGCTTCGTGTAGATCATGATGATTGGAGTAGCGAAGAGGTTCGGTGCAATCCCAAGGAAGAACATCATCCATGGCGGGTAATCCTGTCCATGTTGTCTTGCGTACCACGCGGCCACAATCATAATTCCACAAAATCGGGAGATTGATTTGTTCGAAAGGCTACCCATATAAATCGCTGATCATACAAATATGGCAATGGCCAGGAAACTTTGGTTGATAAGAACTTAGTTATTAAATAAGCTCATCGCTCACCTATCCCATCGAGATTAAAATTGAAACAGATTGGCTGTTTTAATATGGAGATATGTAGGACTTATAATTTTTAATGCTTGATGCTTAATGTTTGATTGGCCTTACACATCACACGTCACAAGTCACACATCACACCACATTAGATCTTAGATTTTAGATTTTAACCATTTGCCCTTACGACTGAAAGGAGCGTAATAAATCACCACTTATTCGCTATTCGTTAATCGTTGAAATATCTTCGTTCGTAATCAAATCCCTATCTTGTCCGTCCAGGAAGCAAATGCACTCGAAAACATGGAGAACAAATTCGTTAATTACTTTTCAAGGATATCACCGTTAACCAAGGAGGAAGCTGAGGGCATTGCCCGGAGCATGCAAACCAAAACCTTCCAAAAAGGTGATTATCTGCTCAAAGAGGGTCAGTTTGCCGCCAGTACCTATTTCGTATTGGAAGGGTGCATCCGCGAGTTTGTGCTGACCGATGGTGAGGAAAAAACCACGAACTTTTTTACCGAAGAACAATGGGCCATTTCCCTCAACAGCTTCACGCCTCAAAATGCCTCCAGTCACAATTGGGTGTGCGTTGAGGATACCACGGTGGTGGTGGGCGATGAGCAACAAGCCCAGGCTCTGTTCCAGCAATTCCCCCGGTTTGAAACCATTTCCAGAACCATCATGGAAGCGGCTTTTGCCGAACAACGGGAAGCGCTGGCATCCTATTACACCGATTCCCCCGAACAACGCTATCTGAAATTGCTTCAATCCAGACCCAATTTGTTTCAGCGCATTCCTCAATACCATCTTGCCAGCTATATTGGTGTGAAGCCCGAGTCGTTGAGCCGAATCCGAAAACGTATCGCGACAGAAAATGGTTAGCGGCTCAGTCGGGTGGTGTTGAATCCTTTTACGATCAGCCAAATGCTCAGGGTAATCTCAAACAATCCGCCAGGCAGAGCCAATTGAACACCCAGATTGGATCCAAAGAGTTCGGAAACGGTACCGGCAATAAAAACCAGATAACCCAGGAATCCCCAAATGGGCAGGAAACGCGGAACCAGTCTGGAAAGGTAGAGGAGGTAGCAGAACATGAGTCCGCCGAAACCCCAAATGGCCATCCCAATCTGATAGGCATAAAAATTCCCCTTCACAAGCAAGGCTCCAATCGTGTCATACTGTTGTGATGCCGAGGGATCTGCACTTGTGTACATCGAGCCTAGCGGCAAGTAGAGCAGTAAAAAAATGGCCCCAACAATGACAACGACGGTGGCCGCAATTCCGGCACTAAGGTAGCCATAGGTGAGCGTTCGGTTGAAGGGCTTCAGCACGGGCACCATAAGCACCGGCAAACCAATGTTCACAATGGTGTGAACCAACGCCATGAGGATCACACCCAGGACAAACTGCGTTTTGTGATCCGTAACAGCACGTAAGGAGTCAGCCTCCGCGATTTGGGTGGTTAAACCGGTTCCGAGGCCATACGATAAAAATGCCAGCAGAAAGAAAAGTCCAAAGGTGCGGGCGATTGCTTTTTGTGATTTCATAATGATGTTTTCTGATGTGTTAAAATCTGAGGCAAACCTATTGTCGCCGTTTCGCGGTCGCATTGACTTGGGTTAAGAAGCAACCTTTTTTAATGTTTAGTGTTGAATGCTTAATGTTTGATTGGCTTAGCTCACCTGTCCTTACCGACTAAAAGGAGAGTAATGGATCACCGGTAACTCGTCACTCGTCACCCGTTATTCCCTATTCGATCTTAGATCTTAGATCTTAGACATTTGTCCTTACCGACTGAAAGGAGCGTAATGGATCACTCGTCACACATCACGCATCACACGCTATTAGACCTTAGACTTTAGATCTTAGATATTCGTTCTTAGATCTTCCTTGTTAACTATCCAATCGTCACAACGACGTTTCCCCGTTTGTGCCCGTTTTCCACGTACTGATGGGCATCGGCCATTTGCTCCAATGGATACACCCGGTCAATCACCGGTTTGATTTTGGACTGCTCAGCCAGCGACTTCAACTTCAAAAAGGCGTCTTTAGGCGTTAAGGGAGTTCCATGATCAATGGAAATGTATTTTCCACCTGAGATCAGCGCCTTTTTGCTTTGTTCCTTGAGGGTAGACGATTTGCTATTTCCAACCGCATCAATCACGTACGTATAGGTTCCCAACTGCTGTTCGGCATGCTCTGCGGTATAGTCGATTACGTGATCGCTACCCAGGGACTTCACGAGGTCAAAATTTCGGCTGCTGCACACACTGGTCACCACGGCACCGGCGTGTTTGGCCAACTGTATGGCCATGGTTCCGATACTTCCGGAGGCGCCATAAATCAGGACGTGATCTCCGGCCTGGATGGTGGTTTTTTTAAGCAGATGTTCAGCGAGCAAGCCTCCATAGGGAATGGCGGCAGATTCTTCGAAACTCATATTAGCGGGTTTGAGAGCGAGGTTCCAATCTTCCGGCAGGCAGATGTATTCGGCATACGAACCAAAATGACGTTTGGTAGGTGAAACCGATCCGTAAGCGAACACTTCGTCACCCGCTTTGAATGTGGTAACCTTCTTTCCAACGGATTCAATAACACCGGATGACACCATACCCAAAACAGGGTTTCTGGGTTTGCCAAATCCAAATATAAGCTGTACCACAAACCTTGGAATGGGTGGCGCATTCAATCCGCGGATCAGCACATCGCTGGTGGTAACGGATGTTGCTCGAATTTTAATCAGCACCTCATTGTCTTTGGGTGTTGGTTTGGCTACTTCATTAAGTACGAGATGCTCTGCGCTTCCATACTTGAGGCATTCAATTGCTTTCATATTGTTTCTTTTTATCGTTGTAATTCGACAGCAAAATTGAAGGTGCCCCAAACGGATTTCATTGACTTGAGTTAAGAAGCAATCTTTATTAATGCTTAGTGTTGAATGCTTAATGTTTGATTGGCTTCGCTCACATGTCCTTGCCGACTTAAAGGAGCGTAATGGATCCACCGGTCACTCGTCACCCGTTATTAGAAATTTGTTAACCACAACCTTTCAGGCACGGTTCCCTTCGGAAGAACACGGATAATCAACCTCATGGAAAGCGTCATAGCGAGTGCCTGCGCTAAAGCTACGGCGATGGAGCAGTGCCTGCGCTAAAGCTACGGCGATGGAGCAGCGCAGCGTGGCTATCTTCTCCTTCTGATTGAGAACCCAGTTGGATTAATTCCCTAAATGATCATCTCTTTAAACCGCAAAGCCGCCATGGTCGCAATGATTTCGCAAAGCTTCGCAATGTTTAATGCTTAATGCTTGATGCTTAATGTTTGATTGGCTTCGCTCACTTGTCCTTGCCGACTGAAAGGAGCGTAATGGATCACCCATCACCCGTCACACATCACACGTATTCCGTTATTCGCTATTCGATCTTAGATCTTAGATCTTGCCGCCAAAAAGGAGCCTGGTAAAATATCCGCTCGGTCAATAGCCTGTATTTAGCGTATTTTGATCAACACTTTTAAATAAGTATGAAAGCAACCGTTAGACTCTTCCTTTTCCTTGCGGTACTGGTAAGCTGCAAACCATCCCCATCAACAAGTGACGCTACCAACACGTCCCCAGAAGTGCATATCGCAGGTGCCATGAAAAATGTGATGTGGCAGGGCGAACTCGCCGGGGTAATCCGGTTGGACACCATTCAGGATAAAGCCGGACTATACGGGTTGGGCCCCGAGAGCTTCCTCACCGGTGAACTGCTCATTAATGATGGCAAATGCTATGTATCCCGAGTGCTGTCTGATTCCACCATGACAGTGGAAGAACGATGCGATGTATCCGCGCCATTCTTTGTGTATGGAAATGTGACGGAGTGGACTGAAATGACACTACCCGCGGAGGTCAAAACCACCAAAGACGTTGAGGCATTTGTTGAACAACATGCCACCCATCTAACGGCACCTTTTGCGTTTAAGCTGACCGGGGAGATCAACTCAGCCGTTATCCATGTTCAAAATCTTCCGGCAAACACTTCCGTGTCTTCTCCCGTCGAGGCCCATCAGGGACAAACCAACTATCCCATCGGCAAGCAAGAAGCAACGATTGTTGGATTCTTCTCGAAAGAACATCAGGGAATTTTCACCCACCACGACTCCTTCATTCACCTGCACCTAATCACGGCCGATGCCCGCAAAATGGGGCACCTCGACCAGCTGGATATCAGCCAAATGACCCTATATCTTCCGAAATCATAGACGTATCGCTGTGCCTCAACCCGATCTGCATGCTGAGCGAATTTTTCTGCGGATGCTCCGTGAATCGGACTTTCCAGAGGTGGCCTACCTGAGATCGGATCCCAAAGTTAATCGATACGTCCATCGGCCTCCGGCCAAAACAACCGAAGATGCATTGGCCTTCATTGAAAAAATAAGGGCTGGGGTGAATCAGGGAAGCAATTATTACTGGGTGATCGCTGCGAAGGAGGAAGACCGAATGATTGGAAGCATCTGTCTATGGAATTTTTCAGAAGAGGGCAAACACGCCGAAATAGGCTACGATCTTCATCCGGATCATCAGCACCGCGGCTTCATGAGTGAAGCCATGAAATGTGTGCTGGAATTTGCCTTCCATACGTTACATCTGGCGCATGTGGAAGCCTTTACCCATCGGGACAATGAGCGATCCATCCACCTGTTGAAAAAACACGGATTTCGATGGATACCGGATCGGGTGGATGCGGATAACGTGAACAATGTGATTTTTTTCCTTGACATTGAGGGGTTTAAAACCACCTATCTTTGATCATCGGAGTTACGTTATCTGCAAACAAACCTTTCTAACATGAATAGTCCGTATTATCATACCCTTTTTGCCTTTATCGCATTAAACCTGGCATCCTGCGCTGGAGCTCCGGATAAAAGCGAACCTACCGATGGACTTGGAATCATTAAATCTCCTCCCGTTGATTCCGGTCAAATTGATCTTAAGGTTCAAAGCCCTATCTTGATTGATGATTCAGAATGGGTGCTTTTTCCATTAAATAATTCCACGAAGGAAACGGAAGAAAAGTTCTATGCCAGCAGTGATTACCGCGGCTTCCTGGGTTATTGGAATATCGCTTTTTATAATGTTAAAACCAAAGCTTCACATGTTCTGTCCGATCAAAAGATGATGATCAAGTCCATTACACCACCCAATCAACCGGAACTTCGCGACACGTCCAGGAATACCCATATTTTTTATTCGATAACCGTTACGGACCACAATCAGAATGGTCGGCTTGATCATGACGACCCAACCTATCTCTTCGTGTCCGATGCAGATGGTGAACATTTCAGGCAAGTGTCGCCATTCGATATGAACGTCACCTATTGGCATGAGATGACCTCCGCCCACAAGGTATTAATTCAAGGTTTTCAGGACACTGATGCCGATGGAGACTACGACGAAGAGGATGCGCAGGTATCATTTATCTACGATCTGGATCAATCACATCTTGAACCCATATTTGATCCAGAATTCACCCAAACTATTCTGCAGCTGAAGACAAAACAGTGATCTGGAACCACGAATAAGGACTTAGCTAATATTCTATACGTATGAAAAATTCCATTCTCTTATTTGCCGTAATATGCACTCTATCTAGTTGTGATTCTCTGGAGTATCGCTGTGCCACATGTCAAGTGGAGATCACGGAACTTACGGAGGCCTTTGTGCTCACGTCCTATGATGAGCGATCTATTACTGACCTCAACTACACCGAACCCTTAAAAGCAGTTATTCAACTTTCAGAACAGGCATCGAAAGGAGATATCCCATTGGAGCATCTCGCTTTTTCGGAAAAAGACAGGATGTATTGCAGCGTTCGTTGTGCACAAGTGGTCGCAACCAAACACAACGATAAAATCGAAAAGCTTCGGGCCGGACTTCGATATGACGACAGCCTTATCCGAGGACTTATTCCGTTGGAACGGCCTACTTCTGATGATAATGACTAGCGAATGATCCATCGGGTTTTAAAAAGATTCTATATCTGGTTTGTCTGCGCGACAGTGATCACACCACCCCTAAGGATTATGGCTCAAACCGATGCCCCTACGCAAAAGACACTTTATTCCAATTCCAGCTTCAACGTCGCTCTACAATCAGACCATCTGAATGATACGCTTTCCGGTCATTCGGAATTGATTTGTCTGTCCAAATACGGCAACGATACGTTGATGGTGTTAGATTATACGAGCTATCAGGTGCAGATCGATACGCTCATTCCCACCACATCACACAGCCCGGATATTACCATTCTAAAAGTCAGCCTTCACGTCTCCGATAATCTCGGTGAGCACGGTATGTTTCAGTTCACACGAACAACTGTCCATATCTGGAACCATCAAAACCAACACCTCACCAGCAGCTTTTTGGAGTCGTATACCTATGACGATGATTACATGGAGTATATATTTCCAGACGACGTGGATGTCGTTCAGTTTCATGAAACATCCACCCACTTTTCGTGGCGCAACAAACTCTCCTTTCTTGGTGATTCCATCGTAATCGAGACAACGGAATATTCGTGTGATGTACAGGGTGATGTTTCCAATTGTGAGCGCGCCAAGGTTCATCTGCAAGCAGACAACCTTTATCCCGGAATTTACATCAGAAATAAACCAGGCTTTTATCATACGCTGAAGCGTGATTAATAACCCACTTATACGTCAATTGGGACTGATCCTCATCGTAGTCCTCAGCTTCCAACCTAAGATGAGCTCGGCTCAGGATCGGGTATCGGCGTCTTTTTGGTTTCCGATGAATTCAGGCCTGGCCTTTATCAATTTTCATGTTTTTGAAATTAAGGACACTACGCTATTTGAATTAGAAGCGAAACGACAATTGTATTGGGATTGGGACTCAACGCATCCGGAGAACTATCCTCCATACTTGTTCGATACACTGGCTCAATATCCCGTAACCCGCACCCAACAAAAGGCGTTAATTGAGGTTCTTAATGCAACCGATTCGTTTGGGCACCACTCCGCTCTGGGATGTGTATTTATCATGGGCTGGCCCCGATTTATCATTAAAGCTCAGATTAACGACCGACAATTGGATGGATATGTTGCCAACTGCTATCGCGCACACATCTTTCGGGTGGTTGATGTGTTTAACAAGATCTATCCCAAGGGCGATATGTTAACCTACAACATGAATGATCTCCTCAAGTTAGAGGTGGATTGTAATAAGCGTTGGCAGTATGGGGATGACTCTAAAAAAAATTGACTGCGTCAATTTTTTAATGTTTAATGATGAATGCTGAATGTTTAATTGGCTTCGCTCACTTGTCCTTACCGACTGAAAGGAGCGTAATGGATCACCGATCGCTCGCCACCCGTTATTCGCTATTCGATCTTAGCTCTTAGCTTTTAGACCTTATCCTTCCCAAAGCCGTCTTCCCGAACTTCTCAACATACGCTTTACACTAAACATACCTTTCTGTATATTAGCATAACGATAAATGATAGATCAAACTAACAGCTATTGGACATTTAATCTGAGTTTGGTTTATCTATACTACTGTTGAATTCAATAGCCTTGTCGCTCCTCATCGCCATGGTCGGAAACAACGCGGTGATTTAGTACCAACAAGCCCCTCCTGAAATGCCTTCCCTTCATTGGCCCGAGCGAGTCGATGAAAGCTCGCGCTTTCAAATCGCAAGCGATTGCGCCAATGAAGTTACGTCATATGGTTTCATCCGGTCCTTATTGATTAACCCAAAATCACCAAACGTGTTAATTTCACCGCCCAACGTCTTTTTTGACTGGGCTTACAAGCATGTAAACCCAATAAAAAAAGATCTTGGCTCCTTTCGTAGCCGTCTGGCTACTGAACCCAACATACGGTACACCCAATGTTTAGCTTCTCTCTTCTAAGGTTGATTTTACTCCTTACTTTAGAATACTTTTGAGTAAAAGACTGGTTTCAATCCCAACACTGGGTATACCGTCGTACGTTGTGGGCTATTAATAAAACAAACCAATGGACATCATAGAACTTTTAAAGGAGCTCGGAATTTTTGGAACCGCCATGTACTTTATTCAATTAATGATGTCAAAATCTGCTGATAGAAAATTTGAAGCCTATAAGGATGAGTTAGGTCAAAAAACAAGAGAATTTCAGGTAAAGCTTGATACCAAATTAGAACTATATAAATCCGAATTAAACTTAAGGAACTATAAATCAACCAAGACGTATGAAAAGCAATTAGATTCTATTCTGACATTGAATAAAAAACTTTCTAATCTTAACAGAGACATGATTGCAATGACTGCATTTATGAAAACCATAGTGAAAGATGCGGAGAAGGAAGAATTAGAGAGAATTAACATTGCTGCAAATAGGTATAATGATTTTATAAAATATTTCGACGGGCATAAGATATTTTATCCTCCCAAGACCGTTGAAAAAATCGAACAAATAAGAAACGATTTTTTCACAAGCTACCTTGACTATACCTTGGGTCATGAATTAGGATTCAAAGACAAAGAAACTGCACAAAAAAGCAGGGAGGCTAGCAGTAGAATACAAAAACAGATACCACCAGCTCTGGATCAATTGATTGCTGACTTTCGAGATTTAATTGGAATAGATAATAAAGCTAATCAAGATATTTAAGAAACAGCCCACAACAATGGCTAAACGTCAATGCTCCACTCGTTTCCGCCAGATGAGAATTAAACCATTCACAATTCCCTAAATTTGAAAAGAATACTAACCAACCCGCACTGCGTTTAGCCGAACCGTTATAGCCAATAAAGAAACTACAATGAAATTCTATAGTGCCATACTTAAAATATTAATTGCAGGGTTATTGTTTTCTTGTGCGAACAACTCCTCGAAGAATATTGAACTAGAAAATAGAGTGTCTATCCCCAATACTAAAGCTGATATTTTGATAAATCAACTCAGACCTAAGAGTCAATATTTTGCAATAGAAGCAAGTTCTGATAAAATCCTTTTAGGAGAAAATGGCACTCAAGTTTTCATCCCTAAAAATAGCTTTATTAATCCAAAAGGTGAAACAGTAAAAGGAAAGGTTGATATCGAATTGATTGAAATTTTATCCGTGGCTGATTTCGTTAAATCAAATCTTCAAACTTTGTCAAATGGAAGTATTCTGCAAAGTGAAGGAATGTTGTTTATTGATGCAAAGTCAAATGGAGAAACGGTTGGATTAGCACCAAGCAAAAAATTACAAATTGAATTACCAAAAATCAACAGTTATGGTATTGCTTCAGATATCAGAATCTTCTCAGGAACTTATGATTCGACAGCAAATATCAATTGGAATGAAAAATCAAAGATTGAGAACAAGCTTATTCCTTTGCCTCTTGAATTATTTGAATATCACTACACAGTTTCACATCATTTCGAGAGGATAGCAAACAACCAAGGTTACATGGGCTACAGGTCGGACGCAAATTGGCCTGATGACATTAGAGATTCATCGACATTCTCGAATCCAAAATTAGAAGCTACATTTATAGCTACAAGAGAATTTGAGGAAAGATTTCCTTTCATTATGTCGGCTCAAGAAGCAATTGGCCAATATACCTCGTACTATTCAACAACTGTGCAGTCAGGCGAAATGGTTAAAGATTCTGCAATTACTCACATTTACTTAAACAATCTCGATAAAGATCTTTGGTATTGCGACTCTTTGGCCTTCGCCTATATGAAAACTTGGGAAGGAAAAGCAAAATTTGACAGCTACTGGTATTCTGAATTTGAGACTATTGATTTTCTGGATGCATTTAAAAGGTTTTATGAAGAGAGGTTGACGACAGTTCTCAAGTTCCCCCCAGGAATTGACTTAATGGATAAAAATGCAAGAAATCAACTTGAGAAAAACGGATTTTCAGAAATTGAGATTGATGAAATTATCGGGGCTTATGAAAGACAAAATCAGATTGTTACTGCTAGAAGAAATAAAGAAACTACGAAAAGAGTTTTAATCAACTCCTTCTCTGTTTCAGAACTTGGCTGGATTAACTGTGACCAATTTTACAAAAATCCAAATGCGAAGGAGTCAATTATAATTGCTAGTATTAGTAATTATGACGAATATGATTTTGCAACAATGAGCTTAATAATCAACAGAAGAAGAATTGCATTAAATGGAACATCATCTGATAATTCAGAATATACGTTTACTGGAAAGTCTGCGCCATATACAAGGTTACCAATTGGAGAAACAGCTACGATTTTCGCTCTATCATATAAGAATGATAAACCTTATATCGGAATCAAAGAATTTGTGATTTCTGAAAAGGAGTCCTTTAAAATTGAATTGGTAGAAAG
This sequence comes from Flavobacteriales bacterium, assembly GCA_020635355.1. GTDB lineage: Bacteria > Bacteroidota > Bacteroidia > NS11-12g > UBA9320 > WGNA01. The sequence goes on along the minus strand of JACJZW010000016.1, from coordinate 44,605 downwards.
TTCAATTAAAGATATTAATGAAAAGTTGAAAGGAATAAATTAAAAAAGGCTATAACAAGGTTTATAGTGCATACCCTGCGGGATACGCACCATACACAGACCGTTAGTAGCTATTAGATCTTAGATTTTAGATCTTAGCCATTTGTCCTTACCGACTGAAAGGAGCGTAATGGATCACCCTTCACCAGTTATTGGATCTTACCGCCATTTGATCTTCGTTCTTAGATTTTAGTTAATCAAAATCCCCTACCTTTTACCCATGAAAAAATCAACCGTAACCTTTTGGCTGTTAAACATCATTGGAGCTTTGGCAATCTTTGCCAGCATCTTTTCCTATTCCAACGGCCAGTCCTTTAACAGTTATTTCTGGGGAGGCTTTTGCGGATTGGTGCTGATTGGGACATCTTCCATCAATCGCAAACAAAATCATCCGTCATAAAGCACCGTCTTTCCAAAGACTTGGTTGGCGTAATATGAATCGATCGGTTCTCTTAACGGCATGTATCCTCCTACTAATTAACCTCGGTTGTGGTCATCAAGATGGTCAACACCAACGAGGGAATGCCACCAACCTGTATGTGATTCTGAATGTTTCCGTTCTTCCGATGACGGATAAAGACACCCTGTTATCCAACGTTAATGTGGTCATACGCGACCACCGCATAGAGTCTATCAACGGCCCGATACCGGATTCTGCCACTCGAATCGATGGAACCAACAAATGGCTTCTACCTGGATTTATTGATATGCATGTTCATGGGTTTGCCGACATTAACTTTGGTACGCCCTACCCAACTCAAGGCGCGACCTTCTTTGTTGATGACCAGGATGTCATGACCTTATACTTGGCCAATGGCGTCACTACCATCTTTGACCTGAATGCCCGAGCTGAGAACTTTGCCCAACGCAATGCGATCCAAAAAGGACGCATCATCGGGCCACGTATGGCTTTGGCAGCGCTGATCAATGGGGGTGATGGAGATGGCAGAATAGCCAATAATCCGGAGGATGGCCGTCAATCAGTTCGCATGGCCAAGGCGGAAGGGTATGAATTCATCAAGGTCTACTCCCAACTAGATGAAGAAACTTTTTTGGCAATAGTTGATGAAGCCAACCGCCAACATATGAAGGTGGTTGGCCATATTCCCAATTCATTCATCGGCAAAACACAGAAAGCATTTGTTCCCGGCTTCAATTTGGTAGCCCATGCCGAAGAGTTCGCAAAACAATCAAAGACCTATGGAGATGATGACATTCAATCATTTGTATCCATGGCTAAAGCCAGCGGAACCTGGCTGTGTCCAACCCTCATTACCATAAAACGAATTCGAGATCAGACTCAATCGTTGGACAGCATCCGCCACCTTCAAGGCTTTGAACTCATCCATCCGCTGATGCAGGATAAATGGATTAACGCCAACAAATTCAATGATGGATCTAATAATCAGGATACCCGGCATTTAGCCGAGTTAATGGATTTCAACAATCGCCTGGTCAAAGCCTTCTATCAGGCAAACATCCCACTCGTAACCGGAACAGATGCCGGTTGCTCGGGAGTTGTGTGGGGGTATGCGCTTCATGACGAACTGGTACTTTTGGTACAGGCAGGGTTGTCGCCCAAAGATGCACTGAAATCATCAACCATTCTTCCTGCAAAATGGTTAGGTATTGACCACCTCATAGGAACCATTGAACCCGGAAAATTTGCGGACCTCGTCCTTTTAAATTCCAACCCAATGGAAGACATCCACCACACCAGGAACATTTATGGTGTGTTTGCAAACGGACAATGGCTACCTCAATCAATGTTAAAACAGATGACCGACACGGTTAGAACACACCACCAAAAAATGGGCGATCGGCGCAAAACGGTTCAAATGAATTAAATGGGGTATACTTGAACGGTTACATGCTATCCAATCACCACCATGTTTTTTAAAAAAAAATCCTACGACCCCAACGATCTAGCTGCGGTTGAATCCGCCTTAAATATTTCACTTCCGGCCTTCGTGCATGACTTTTATGCCCACGAATCGGCTCTGATCCAAAAGCTTCGAAAGATGGCCAATGATGAGGATTATATCTACCTCACCACTGATTTTGACTGGATGATTGAACACAATCGGGATTTTTTAAATCTACCCAACACCGAAGGTTTTTGCCGAGGTAAACTATGTATCGGAACGGATGGGTGCGGCAACGACACGTTCATTTCTTTATCGGGTGATGACCCGCGAGTATTTTGTCTGGACATGGACACCACCGCTGAATTGATGGATGAAGCCACCAACGATTTCCGCTGGGAAGACGATGCCCTCATTAAACACGACTCCCTCAAACACTATGTGGAAGATCGCATCACGATGCTGAAGGAAATGGGTTAGCCCGCTTTTCAACACAATATCCTTTCGAATTGGTGAAATTGTCAGCCCCTGTGTTGACGAATCACATCCCGGTAACTGCAGTTGGTCAAGGCCCTGGGCTGGCTTAAAATGGACCTTTGTTCCGGATAGTAATCCAACTTGATTACAACCAGTAAAAGTGCCCTCATGAAAAACTATGTTACCCTCATTTTATTGAGTTTGATTTCGTTTGTATCGCAAGCTCAGATTAAAGCCGAATTTACCGTACAGGACACCGTCTGTGCCGGTCAGCTAGTGATTTTTAAAGCCAAATCCGATGGCGTTAGTTACTATAACTACAATTTCGGAGACGTTCCCAGCTACACTGGATGGAGCACCTATGTTGATTCCGTTGTGGGTCACACCTATTCAACCGCAGGTACGTATTACGTTAAACTTATGGTGATGGAATCCGGTTCAAATCCGCTCCAGGACACCATCGAAAAAATCATTTACGTCCGCCCTGCACCAACCGCCCAATTCAGTTTGGAGCAATACGCCCTCAATAATGTGTTCTGCATTAATACCGAGTTTTCCATTTCTGCCTGGAGCAATATGAAGGGATTTGATTCGCTCGCCTGGGATTTCGGTGATGGCTTTACCTCTGAAGTTCGTTTTCCAGTGCATGGATATGATACAGCGGGAACCTATCGGATTAAAGCATCCGCTTTCGGTAAATGTGGTGTAGCCACCGACTCCCAGACCATTGTGGTCAAAGACAACTTTGAAGCAAAACCCTCCATTAGCCTATACGCCAGTCCAATGACGGTTTGTAACGGACAAAGCGTCTTCATCAATTCGTATTTACAGGATGAGGTAGATAGTGTTTCAATTACAACAGGCGATGGCAAACAAACGGCCCTGACGGAGTTTGAATACACCTTTGAGCAAACAGGAGATTATGATTTACAAGCCATCAGCTTCAACACCTGTGGTTCAGACACGGCAAACCTCACCGTGCACGTGGTGGATACCGTTGACAACATGCCGGGATTCAGCGTTTCGCCAAGAGCTACCTGTTCCGGGCAACCCATTCGATTTAGTTTAATGACCAATTATTTGTTAGATGGTAAAGTCAATTTCCAGGATGGTCAAACCATGGATTTTACGGACACAACCGGACTCATCTATCACAGTTATTCCACTGACGGCACGTATGATGTTGAGATCATTTTCAATTATAAAAATTGCGCGTTACCGGACACGTCGATTGTACAAATAACCATTGGTTCGGGATCTGCGCCATACCGGCCATACATCAGCACCTATCCTCAAATTGCCTGTCCAGGTCAGGAGGTGAATGTAAATCTGGCTTACATCACTCCAGGCGACACACTGGATGTTTGGTATGGTGATGGTTCAATGGAGCGCTTTGTTGATCAGAGCAGTCAGGCACAGCACACCTATGCTGCTCATGGGAACTACTACGGCAAGTGTATCCTTACCAATGCGTGTGGATTAAGCGATAGTTCGTTTTTCACGCAAGTTATTGATTCAGCCAATCGAGTTACCCTGAGCATCTCATCCAATCAGGACGCCGTTGGAGCAAAAAACTGCATCCAGGATACCATTTACTATTATGCCTCCTCAGACGGTGCTGAAATACAAAATATGCTATGGAAGTTTCATGATGGCTCCTCACAGAGTGGTTATATGGCGAAGATGCCCTACTCCAGTGCGGGTGATTTTCTGGTTGAAGTAACTGCCGAAAACAGTTGTGGTATCACAGGCAAAAAGGCCTACACCACTGAGATTACCGATCACATGATCAATCCTTCGTTTAACTTCTATTTCTATCCGCTTGCCGGTTGTGTTAATGAGGCCTTTTTGTTTGATGTTATTCATTCCGGTGCACAAACCATGATGGTGGATTATGGTGATGGCACCACAGAATATCCCGACATTCAAATTCCACACATTACCCATGCCTACGGCGATCCAGGGAGGTACACCGCCACCCTTACCGCCAGCAATCAATGCGGAACAGTGATGAAATCAGCCTACCCAAGAGTGGTGGCTGGTCCTACGGTAGATTTCTCATTCGAGAATAAAAATTACATGACCGGTGATACGGTGCATTTCACCAACACCTCTTCCGGTTATCGACAGCATATCTGGATTTTCAACAATGATCTGCAAGACACCTCTACCATGGATGCTCCATATCGCGTGTATGCTACTCAGGGCACCTATACCATCATGCTCTTAGCTGAGAACGAATTTGGTTGCTATGACACCCTTAGTAAGCAAGTCACAATTGGAGAAGTTGGCATCAAGGGTATTGCCGGTGAGGAATTTGTCCGAATCTATCCAAACCCCACCAAAGGAATGCTCACCGTGCGATTGGAAAAACATATTGGCAATGGGCTGGTTGAACTGCGCTCGCTCAACGGACAGTTGTTGAAGTCAGCTTCACTTTCAGTGAACTCAGAAACGAACCTGAACCTGGATAACCTATCCAATGGTCTGTATCTCGTCCACATTATTGGTGATGGCTTTACGCATACCAGCAGGGTTATTTTGTCTAGATAATGTTTAATGCTTAATGCTTGATTTTTAATTGGGTTCTCACACATCTCCTTACCGACTGAAAGGAGCGTAATGGATCACTCGTCACCAGATAGTAGGTCATGGATACTCGTTATTAGTTCTTAGTTATTAGATCTTACCCCAATCTTGCCCTGGACTCCATGGAGCAGCTTTGCTTTATGCTTAATGTCTGATTTTTAAAAGAGTTCGTGAACGTGTCCTTACCGACTGAAAGGAGCCTAATGGATCACCCATCACGCATCACTCATCACCCAGAACTAATGACGTTTACCCTTAATTTGCGCATTCACAGATACACGCCTTTAATCCGGACATGTCGCAAATTCTCATATATGGATCATACGGTTATACCGGTGAACTCATCGTACAGCAAGCCGTGCAGAAAGGACTCAAACCGCTCATTGGAGGACGAAATGAAGATCTGTTAAAGGCACAGGCAAGTAAACATGGGTTGGATTACGTTTGCTTCAACTATGACGACCAATCCGCCTGGGACCAGGCCTTAAACCAGGTTGATTTGCTGGTGAATTGTGCCGGTCCATTTTCATTTACCATCCGCGAGATTTTGCCGGCCTGTTTGCGAAATAAGGTGCACTATACCGATATAACCGGCGAAATTGAGGTCTTCCAATATGTCCACCAACACCATCAACAGGCGGTTGAAGAGAACATTACCCTCATGCCCGGCGTTGGTTTTGATGTGGTACCGACGGATTGTCTGGCCAAGTTTCTGAAAGATCAACTGCCCTCTGCCCAACACCTGGAATTGGCATTCGACTCGGCTTCCGGTCTTTCACGAGGAACGGCGTTATCCCTGTTAAACCGGTTGTCCAAAGGCAGTAGTAAGCGGGTGGATGGCGAGGTAGTATCGTATCCAACCGGGACCTTACATAAACTTATTCATTTTGCCGGTGAGGATCGATTTTCAGTGGGTGTTGCCTGGGGCGATGTATTCACAGCCTATCACACCACCGGGATTCCCAACATCACGGTATTCACAACCATGACACCGGGAACGATGAAGTGGTTGAGTCGAATGGGTAAATGGTCCGGCCTGATGAAGTCAAAACCCATTCAAGCGCTTGGCAGAACCATCATTCGTCGTTCCATCAGCGGTCCATCGGATGAAAAGAGAATCTCCCTGAAGACCCATCTTTGGGGACGTGTTTGGGACAACCAGGGGAATGAGAAAACGGCGGAACTGACCTGTCCGGAGTCCTATGGATTAACGGCACGCACAGCGTTGGAATGTGCCGAAAACATGCTTAAGGGAAAAGCCAAATCCGGATTTCAAACTCCCGCCGGGGCGTTTGGAGCTGATTTTATCTTGGCGTTTGACAGCGAAACATTCGTAAATGTTTAATGCTTAATGTTTGATTTTTAATTGGCTTCGCACACATGTCCTTACCGACTGAAGGAGCGTAATGGATCACCCGTCACCAGATAGTAGGTCATGGATACTCGTTATTAGTTCTTAGTTATTAGATCTTACCCCAATCTTGCCCTGGACTCCATGGAGCAGCTTTGATTTATACTTAACGTTTGATTTTTAATTGGCTTCGCGCAACCATCGTAATCCGGTCTCCTATCTTAGCTTTTAACTTACCGCAATGTCGCCGAGCACGCTATGGCATCGCAAAGCTTAATGCTTAATGTTTAATGGGAACTACCCATCACCCATTACACGTCACTCATCACCAGATCTTAGCTATTCGCTAACCATTGATTCGTTCCAACAACGCCTCCATGGCCGTAGTTCCATTGAAATGCTGTCCGGGGAATACGTCAAATTCAAAGAAGTCGATGAACTCCTGGAGATCCTTTTCCTTCTTCTTGGCGAAGGCTTTTTTAGCATTGGAGCCCAATTTGAAATCCATTTCAGACAGGCCACTGTTCAGATTTCGGGCATAAAAAAGATGAATCTCATCTGCGCCGGCTTTGATTTCAGATTTATTGGATATGCTTCCCGTTGGATTATACCACACGTGAACCACCAGGTTGGTACTACCCTTATGTTTCTTGAGAAATTTCGAGTACGGAAAGGTTCCTTTCATGTGCACCGAACCTTTGACAATACCCAGGGTGTCCATCGGGGAATTTTGGGCATTCGTCTGAACGGCAAATCCAAGAAATAAGAGAAACAGGGCGATGTATCGAGTCATGGAAATTTTCTGTTTTTCCAAAGATATGATTCCCACTAATCTTCCGTTTAGAATTTGCGTACATTCGGCTAAAACAAAACCAGATCATGAATACCTACATCAAATCAGTACTCTTTCTTACACTCTCCTTTTCGTTGTTCTCTTTCAAACTGACCGACAACCGGTCCGTAACCGGAACGTATGGCGTATCGGCCTCCGATCCTTCCGGAATTGAATTGATCATTCACGATGATCATACCTTCCAGTATCGTGACCGATCCGATGCCAATAATCCGATTTCTGCCTCAGGTACATGGAGTGAAAAAGGCAATAAAATCGTCCTGAACGATGCCACACAAACCAACTTTCATCGAATCTGGACCATTGAAGAAGACGGATCTGCTGCCCGATCACGAAAGGGGTTGTCCTTTTATCGGCTATGCCGCATCAACTAAAATCCGCCGATAGGCAAACTTCCGTCACCTGTCGATTGTGAAGAAATTCATCATCACCACACTCGCCTTAATCGGGAGTCGGGTTTTTGATGTGCTTACCACGTATTGGTACATCCCGGATCTTAAAGGTGAGACCAATCCATTGGTGTCCATTCTGGGGTTGGGTTGGAGTGGCGCTTTGATCATTCAGCTACTGGTTTTGGCCGGGCTGATCTACTGTTCGTACGCCTATCATTTCAAAACTGTTCAGGTTCCATCGTTTGAAACCTCCATTCGGCTTACGGAGTTCATTTCGCTCTACCATTTCAAGGCCAAAAACAAATTCTTCCAACTGTTCTATAAACTTCCATCGAATCCCCATTCACTGATGAGTTCCGTTGGAGGCATCGTACCAAACGGGTTGATCGCTTTTAGCTTGTTGGTTGGGACGTCCACCACCGGACTCATTCTGATTGAAACTTACCGAATGGTGTACAAACAATATCACATTCCGGTCTTTCTCTATTTGGCAAGCGCCCTTCTGATGGTGTACTTTTCTATTCGCTTCTATTCCGGGGAAAAACAGCGAAGATTGATCCGTTAGGGATTGGAAGAATTCAACCTAACTTGCGCCATAGAACTATAAAAACACATGAATCACGACAATACGCCAAAGGTCACCGGCATTGGTGGAATCTTTTTCTTTTCTGAAAACCCACAGGGAATGAAGGAATGGTACGCCAAGAATCTGGGGCTGGAAATGAATGAATGGGGAAGCGTTAGTTTCGACTCCCGAGACAAGGACAACCCGGACAAAATCGACACGCTTCAGTGGATGCCGTTTAAACAAGGAAGTGAATATTTTGCCCCATCCACCAAAGAGTTCATGATCAATTACCGTGTTCAGCACATTGAGGCTTTAGTGGAACAACTCCAGAAAAGTGGGGTCACCATCATTGATGAAATCACCTCATATGATTACGGTAAGTTCGTGCACATCATGGATTCAGAAGGCAACAAAATTGAGTTGTGGGAGCCTGCGTAGGTGATCACCTCATGCTCTGTAAGCTCCTTTAAAAGCACATCGATTCCCTGATTTTACATACATCCTCCAAACTTCAACGCATGAAATCCATCATCCTCCTTTCGATCCTGGTTCTTGGCACTACATCAGCCTACGCTCAATGCACCGCCGATGATCTGAACTGTGCTCAAAACCTGGACGAATACCTCGATCTGGAATCAGACCTCCACCCACTCACCACCAGCAAATTCAACAAAAAAAGCCTCCTGAACCTGGGTCAACTCCTTTTTCAACAGGCAAACATCTCCTGCTATTACAGCAACGAAGCGGACTCGTTAGTGGTGCTGAAAGGCGACTCCATCGTCTCGGGATTTAAAACCGATGGCCTACTCATCGATTCAGTGACCTACCTCAATGGAGTAGATGTACTCAAGATCCATTCATCAGGTAGCGTGGGAAACGCTCCCACCAACGTTGTTTGGTTTGCCGAATATCACTATATCACCCTGCTGTTTCTGCGAAAGCACCTTTGGTTAACCACAGAAATCGGTTATTCAACTACGACGGAACACTATTTTGTATTGGAATACCTGGAAGATGAACCAGACGACACCTACACGGGACAAATTGATTCCTCCCTGATCGATTATCAACTCACCACTTCCGGTGACACCTTGATCTTTCAAGGACACATCTCCCGATCTTGCTGGAGTCATGAATGGAAGCCAGACACCCAGGTATATGAAGACCTGGAAGTAAAATGTGCCACGTCGAACATCAAAAAATACATACTGAAGGAGAAGACATTGGAGTTAGTACCTTGAGCACCTCAGATCACCTTACCCATGACACCGTTCGCCATCGTTAACCGCATCGTTTTCGTTTGCCTCATTCTGCTGAGTCAGCTCTCAGCCTTCGCCCAGCAAAAAAAGCAGTCGTCTCAAAAAGTCATCGATGGCATGATTCTCGATTCGCTGGAAGTACTTGTACAGGTGGGTGGTGTGATGGATGGCATAGCCGCCAATGCGTCCCCATCTGACCAGCGGTATTGGGAAATTAGAACAGCACTTTGGAGTTTGTCCAAAACGCAATCGGAAAAACTGCTAACCGATTCCAACGTCATCAAGCGGTTGTATGGTTTCAGCACCCTGTGTAAAACGTATTACGGGAGGATGAAGCCCACTGACCTCGACATTTTTAACGATACCACCTCCCTGATGATGTATGCCAACGGACAGCTCATTCACATGGATATGACCACGGGTGATTATGCCCGGATGGTGTATCAATCAGCCATATCGGAACATTCCAAAGACGTTACCAAAGAAATGGTGGAAAAGGAGGTATCTAAATTCATTCTGACATATGCCGCCTATCCGAAATCCTATGTACCCGGGTCATACGCCGACTTTTCAAAAGGGTATCTTGGTGACGGACCGAAAGCGGATCATTGGGAAATTAAACACACCTTTTCCCTGGCCGATACCTCCGGACAGCTGCGTGAGGTGAGTTACTATTTCATCTTTGACTCCTTCGTGAACGTTAACCTCATTGAATCTGAACGATCCGACGCCATTCATTCCGCGCGACCACGTTATGGCGATTGGTTAAATACCTTCGGTAGAACCTTGACCGATGATGATCGGAATATGCTGAAACTGGACTAAGATTAACTGACCACATGAAAACTGTTTTAAAAATTGCCACCCTGTTTCTGATGGTGCTTGGCGCCTGTCAATCAGACTACTCCGAAGACACCAGTCAGGCACCGGTTTCCGAGCGTTTTCCGTGGGAAGAAGGTGTACCGTATGATCAAATTGAGGTGCCGTGCCTGGATGAGCTAATCTCCAAAAAGACCTTCAATGCGTATGATGAATCCTTAAAACAGTACATCCGTTCAAACCCCAACCGGCCCGACAGCCTGCGACACGTGATCTACCTCTTGCCCCTCGGTCATATGACGGAAGAAATGACCAAGCTGTTGACGGATGAGGTGCATTATTTATCCGTGTTCTTCCAAATGGACGTGAAACTGATGCCCCTGGTTCCGTTTGCCGATCTCAAAGCCATGGACAGTGTACAAACCCGATTGGATCCAGGAAGTAACTATAACGGCAAATTGGATAAGGGTAGTCACGATCAAATTGTCCGGGAACAACTAGAGACCAACTCGCTGATGAAACACTTTATTCAGCCCAACATGCCTTCAGATGCCGTGGTAATCATAGGTGTTACCGAACATGATTTGTATGCCCGTGGCTATAACTGGTTGTACGGAAGCACCATCCGAAAAAGTGGCATTGGGGTCATCTCCACGCATCGCATAACAGAATACCCATATCAGATGAAACCGAATCTGCGAAAGGTGATTTCCAAACAAGTTGCCAATGGTTTTTCCATCAAAAACACCAAAGATTACGACTGCTTGCTAAACTTTCATAAAAACCGCAATGAGCTCACCAACGGGGTATTTTACCTATCGCCCCGAGCCGTGGAGAAGCTGTGCTTCAGTGCCGGTTTTGATCATCAAACCCGATTTAAAGCCCTGACGAACTTTTGGCAAAAAGAGGGCAATGAGGAGATGGCATCCCATTACGAACACTGCCTTGAACGTTTGCTAACCTGCGAACACACCACCTCATCAAAGAGCGATGTAACCGATTGATTACTATCTTTCCTGATCGCTATGTACCACAAGAGATTGATTTGGAAGTTGGTTCCCATAATGGGCATTGCTGCCTTCTTCATCATATATCTCCTTGCCGCTAGCTTGTACCCGGGAGGTTCCGCCGCAAACCCGTCTCATGAAGGATTTGATTGGGTGCACAATTATTGGTGTGATTTGATGAATCCAACCGGGGCAAACGGTGAGATCAATCCCGCCCGATCCCTGGCCATTTCCGGCATGACGATGTTGTGCATCAGCTTGGGTTGGTTCTTCTACCTCTTCGCTTCCACCGTTGGTCACACAACCCTTTGGCGACGAACCATCAAATCAAGTGGAACCGCTTCCATGGCCGTTGCTGCCGTGGTGTTTACGGATCTTCACAATCAGGCTATTATCATCTCCAGCTTGTTCGGGCTGATTACGTTAATTGGCATACTCGTTTGTGTGTTCAACAGCAAGCTCACCGCATTCAAGGTTACGGGAGCATTGGTCATTCTGATCCTCATTAGCAATAATGTCATGTACTACAGCGGGTTATTAATTGAGTATCTCCCCCTGGTTCAGAAACTGTCTTTTGCCATAGTCCTGCTCTGGATCGCCGCCATGAATATTGCCTTGATCCGATACCCCTCCCGGAATGTGTAGATTTCAGCCATAATTCAAGAGCTTGATTGCCAATCGTGTTTCGCACCGTTTCCTATAGAACCCTGTACCGATGGATGCTGATCAGCGTAATACTGGCGCTTTTTCAATCGCTGTATCTCCATTGGATAACCACGGATTATGCTCATTCATTCCTATCGGCTCACTCCGTTATCGAAGTGGTGACCTGTATTCTTCTGCTTTTTGGATGGCTCAAACACGCCGTTGGTCGATGGATCCTATTCGCTTTGTTGCTTACAGAAGTTGGGCTGATGTGGGGCGAGTACACCTTCAGTCCGGATCATTTGCCCATGGTAGGCGTTTTCCTCATTCGGGTGGTTGTGCTGAATTACCAGGATCGTATTGTCCGCTTCCTATCTGCCGCCATCCTTCTCTTCCTACTACTCACCTATTCCACTGCAACCATTCAGCGGCCGGTGGATGGCGATGACACCTACGGCTTCCCCTTCACGTTTCTGACGTTATTCTCCGGGATGTGTGATCCGTGTCCGCCTGTGATGCATTCCTTTATTCCTTTTTGGCTGATCGCCGATGTACTGATCACCCTGTCATTGACGTTTGGTGGATGGAAGATTGTTCAACGCACGTATGATTTAAAACGACATGCTCAAGATTAAAAAGAGATATTACCTATTGATCGGACTATTCGTGTTCTTGATGATGGGCTTTGCCATCCCACAATCCATCAACATGCCGGTAGAGGGGGCACATCAGGCCGATTATCATCCGGAATCCTTTTGGTATTACCCTTGGGGACGATCCGGAACGCACAAAGGGGTCGACATTTTTGCCAAAAAAGGAACGCCTATTCGTTCGGCGACACACGGACTGGTGATCTCCACCGGTCAAATTCGATTGGGCGGGAATTATGTGTTGATCCTGGGTCCCAAATGGCGAATGCACTACTATGCCCATTTGAATGAAATCAAAACGCATGGCGGATCTTTTGTAAATCAGGAGGATGTGATCGGCACGGTGGGCGACAGTGGGAATGCGGCCGGGAAACCACCCCATCTTCACTACACCATTGCAACCTTGTTCCCGTATTTCTGGCGCGCCGATTCCTCCCCTCAAGGATGGAAGAAGATCTTTTACCTCAACCCGATCAGGTATCTGGAAGAACGATGAGGATTAATTCTTAATTTTTAATGCTTAATGATGAATGGTTACCCGTCAATTTGACTCATCCACAACAATTAATCATTAAGCACCAAACATTAAAAATTAAAAAATCCCACAAGTGGATGCTTGCGAGATTATTTGATTTGAGACCCCATTAAGAATTAAGCATCAAACATTAAAAAAAACCTTTCCTTAATTTCGGCTCTCACAACATTCTACAAATAGCCGATGAAACTCACCATCAAGGACGAAACCTTCGCCGGGGACATTCTGAACGAAATCATGATTGAAATTCAATCGGAATCCACCTCAGCCCGGGAAATCATTACTGCCCGTGTTACCCAGGAAGTAGCGGATTACAATTCCAAAGCAGGCGACAAATTCAACGGATTGGTTCAACCTACCGATGCAGAGCGATCATTGAACGGATACCGCTTAAAGACTGATCGATTTATTGATTCTGAGAAGCAGGTATATGTGGCGCTGGATGCCTTTCAGAAAAATGGATTCTTTATGCTCATTGATAACACCCAAATCGAATCCTTGGATCAGGAGGTTCTGGTTCGTCCGGACACGCACATCAGCTTCATCAAACTCACACCCTTAGTTGGCGGATGATATGAGCCTGATCAGTAGATTGTTCAAAAAGCCGGATAATGTCCCGGCGGAAAACAAGGAGTTTGAGACCATCATTGTCCGATCGCTGAATGACTACAAACGGTTGGAACAGTATTTCTACGATGTGGATGTGCGAAAACTGGATGATTACAACCAAAAGGTTAAGGTGTGGGATGAGAAGAAGAAAATAGATTTCATCGTCTATAACTTCCAGGTTTATATTGATCCCACCTATCAAAAACGTTCGCACAATGATGAATACACCCGAAGAATAAGTCGGGTTCGCGAAGGCTACATCAAGCAATTGCTGCGAACTAAGCTAAACATGGATGATTCGGACGCCTGTACCTTGGTGAACACCATCAGCTCGGTAAAACAACTGGAGCACTCATCCCTCCACGTGTGGCCAATGTCCTACATGCTCAACCAAATTCAAAACCAGTTTAAGGACACCCCACCTTCCCCCAATTTGAATGAAGCGCTGAAGCGGCTTCGAACAAAAATTGACGAGATCTCCTACTATCACTATGAAAAGGAAAAGGGAAAATGGATGGGAAAAATTGATGAGATCCTCTTTGATGGCGGCAAGGAAGACATGCCCATCATGCCTCAGAAATTTATGGGGAATGATGATTTTTCGGTTCATGCGAACCACATCATCGATCAAAAAACGGACGATGAAAAGATCCATTGGTATAAACTCATTCTGTTAGCCTCCTCGGCATCCGGATCCAAACCCACTAAAAAATTTCTGACCGAATCCAAAGCACTCATTCAAGATCTTGGAAACGAGACCTTCAAAACCACCGTAAATGATTGGCTGGCTTTTGCCACCGCTCTTAAGGAAAAGGATTACACCAGCACGCATAACTTCGACGGAGAGGAGTATCAGTTCACCACTACGGAGTACATATCAGGCGCCAATACGGAATCCATCAAGGGCTTCATTTGGATGTGCAGCCACTTTCATAACACTCAGACTCTAACGGCCATTGCGGCTTTGGCTGAACGCGCATATCGGAAAATTCCAGGCAAGGGCCCCGCCTCTGCCGCAATAGGAAATGCCTGCATCTACGTATTGTATAAGTCAAAAGGGTTGGAAGGAATTGGGCATCTGTCCCGCTTACGATTGAGAATCCGGCAATCCAATACCCAAAAACTTATTGAAAAATACCTGCATCAAGCCGCTGAGGCACAGGGTGTCTCCATCTCGGAAATTGAAGACTTGTCGGTTGATGATTACGGTTTGATCAACGGAAAGAAGGAAGTTGCCTTTGACGATTTTACCGCTGTGGTGGAAATTGAACGCATCGGGAAAATCACGCTCAAATGGCTGAAGGCTGATGGATCGGAGCAGAAATCCGTTCCAAAACACGTTACTGAAAAACACAAAGCCAAGCTGAAAAAACTCAAGGATTCGATCAAGCAGATCAACCTTATGCTCAGTGCCCAGCGGGACCGCATTGACCGAATGTTTCGTTTGAACCGATCCTGGGCACCTGATAAGTTCAACGCCTTTTATCTGGATCATGGGCTGATGTCGTTTCTCACCCACCGACTCATCTGGAACGTTACCCATTCCGGAGTCACGAAATCCGTTTTATTCCAGGACGACGAATGGAAAACACTGTCCAATGAAGTGGTTTCATTTGACAACGCCGATTCCATCTCGCTTTGGCACCCGATCCAGGCAACCGTTGCCGACATTCGTCAATGGCGTGAGCGCATCCAGGCACTTCAAATGGTTCAACCCCTGAAACAGGCTTTTCGGGAAGTGTATATTCTGACTGACGCGGAGATCAAGACCAAGACCTACAGCAATCGGATGGCGGCACACATTCTGAAGCAGCACCAATTTAATTCGTTGGCCAAGATCCGCGGATGGAGCTACTCGTTGCTTGGTGCCTATGACCATGGTATGGATAAGGTGTATGCCGAACTCGAACTCCCGGAATACGGCTTACGTGCCGAGTATTGGATAAATGAGTTGTATTCCGATCAAGACATGAACGATACCGGCATCTGGAACTACATTGCAACGGATCAGGTGCGATTTGTAAAGTTGGAAAACAACGATGTCATGGATCTGGTTGATGTGCCCGAAATTGTACTGTCGGAAGTACTCCGCGACGTTGACCTATTTGTTGGTGTGGCGAGTATCGGGAATGATCCAATGTGGGTTGATTCCGGCACAAATCCAGGGTATAACGACTATTGGCAATCGTACTCCTTTGGCAACCTGACCGAGATTGCCAAAACCCGAAAGGGCATTCTGGAAGGTTTGATCCCTCGTCTTAAAATCCGGGATGTTGCCTCCATTCAGGACAAGTTTTTGGTAGTAAAAGGCAAACTAAGAACGTACAAGATTCACATTGGTAGTACCAATATTCTCATGGAACCGAATGATCAGTACCTCTGCATCGTACCGGATCGGTGTAAAAAAAGTGGTGGAGAGGTCTTCCTGCCGTTTGAAGGCGACAGCGGCTTATCGGTAATCCTGTCCAAGGCCTTGATGTTGGCGGATGACACGTCCATAACAGACACCACCATAACCTCCCAGATTAACCGGAATTAGATGACTTCCCGTTATGTGCGGCAACAAATTCTGCCTGAAATAGGCATAGAAGGTCAGACAACTATTCAGGCCGGGCGTGTTCTGATTATTGGAGCAGGCGGTCTTGGAACACACGTTGCAGCACACCTTGTTGCCTCCGGCGTGGGCGTATTAAACGTGATTGATTTTGATGTGGTAGAAGAATCAAACTTGCACAGACAGTTACTGTTTACTCCCCATGATGTTGGTCGGCCAAAGGCCCAAGTTCTGGCTCAAAAACTTCAGAATCAGAATCCTACGTGCACCGTTAATGGATTGGTAGGCCGGGTTGAAGAAGTTAGCTCGTCACTGGATCTGTCGAACTACGATGTGGTGTGTGATTGCACGGACAACCTCGGTTCCAGGCAACACATTAACGCGATGTGTAAGCAGGCAACCAAGCCATTGGTGTATGCCGCACTTACCGGTTGGGAAGGCTATGTGACGGTTTTGCACCATCAACGTAATATCGACCTGAACGATGCCTTTCAGCTAACGGGTGACGGAATGAATGTATTGGATTGTGCGGTAAACGGTGTGATGAGCACCACCTGTGGTTTAGCCGGAACACTGCAGGCAAATGAGGTGTTGAAATTGTTGATTGGCAGCACCGAGGTACTGGATGGTAAAATTCTCTGTTTTAATGCGTTGAAGAATGTGTTCCGCACCTTTCGGTTGAATTCATAATTTTTAATGCTTAATGTTGAATGGCTACCCATCAATTTGACTCATCCTTCAAACATTAAGCATTAAGCATTAAACATCATTCAAGCGTTCGCTTGAACGATGTTACGAGTAGCGTTCACTCGTGGTATGCCAACGGTGGCTGCCGGCAATCCAGGCTTCCAAACCGATTAGGTATCGCCGCAGTTCGGGAGTAGCATACACCATCAACTCAGCAGAAGTATCTTCGAAAATGCGCAACAGATCATTGTGCAATCGAACCCCCCTTCGGTGGGCCTCCTCAAACGTACATCCTTCCTCCTCAACAATCGCTTCCCGAATTCCGAACTGATGTACGCCGGCTTCTTCTTCCTTATCAGCCGAGACCAGGTCGTTCACCATGACACAGATCAATCCCGCCAGCTTTACCACCTTCCTCACCTTGGGCATGGAATAGATATTATGCGGCAGTTCATACGCCTCCACAATATCGATCATGGTTAAACACGGCGTAAAGCCATTCATTTGCCGACTTCCTAAATATTCCCATACCGGCGCCACCATCTTGTTCATACGCCAGCTCGATTCATGGCACATCGCCACAAAAAGGCACATGTCTTCATGTCGGACCCGGGCCACCTGTTGCGGTGTTCCGTAATGCGCAGTTCCGTTAATGTATTCGCGTAAGGCGGTGTGCACGGGATGACTGAGACCCTGTTGGGTGTCGTCGTTGTATTTATCGGTGAAATAGGGTTCGTCCAACGCCGACATGCACATCGACAGGTTTCTTCCAACCATATCCAATGTTGATCCGGCGCGTTTATCGTCTACGAAGTAATCGTCCAAACCAAAAAGCGCGAGCATGGCCTGACCAGCAAGAAACAAACGGTCCCGATCTTCTGAAAAGGCGTAGGTAAGCATCACATATCGGCCAAAATTGCATTTGCGCAAATAGTCCAGATGACCGTCATACAACCCAATTTGTTCCGCCCATCGAAGCAATCGTTCATTGAGTTCATTTCCCAACGCCTCATCATCCCTGTACGGTTGCCGATGACGCAGCTCCGTATCCGATTCCTGATCGGGCCGATTGAGAATCGCGGCAATATTGGTGGTTTTGGTACCAAGTCCTCTTGGTCCGCCACCCAATACGCTACGAATCAAATCCTGGGTATCCTCCAGTTTTTGCATGAATCCGTATCTTAGTGATTACCCACTTCAACGCTTTCAAGGATACCCAAGGCATCGGGTACCAAAACAGCAACGGAGAAGTAATTGGTAATCAAGTAAGAAATGATGGCTTTTTCATCGATCCCCATAAAACGAACCGATAAACTGGGTTCAACTTCTTCCGGGATTCCCATTTGATACAGTCCCACAACGCCTTGATCCTGTTCACCCGTTCGCATAGCAATCATGGAGGTCAATCCATTGGTTACCGGAATTTTATTGCAGGTGAGCAGCGGCACACCACGCCAGGCCAACACCTTTTTACCATCCATTTCTACGGTATCGGGATAAATACCCCGGTTGGTACATTCTCGGGTGAAGGCGGCTATTGCCTTTGGATGGGCGAAGATGAATTGAGTCTTTCGTCTTCTTGAAAGAAGTTCATCCAAATCATCGGGAGTTGGCGGTCCTGATTTGGTTTGGATGCGCTGACGGTAATCGGCATTGTGCAGCAGCCCAAACTCCTTGTTATTGATCATCTCATTTTCCTGGGCCTCGCGAAGTTCTTCGATGGTCAGCCGAACTTGTTCTTCGGTTTGATTGTAGGGGTTGTTGTAGAGATCAGCCACCTTGGTGTGAATTTTAAGGATGGTTTGACCAGTATAAAGTTCATATTCCCGAGGATGGGGATCATACGCCACATAGGTGCTTGGAATATCCGGTTCATCGTCATGCAAGCCGGAAAACAAGTGAACGATAGACTCCCCTTTCCGGTTAATCCGATCTCGCAACTCTTCAAGCGCATTGGCATGATTCTCAAAGTGATCCTGAAATTCCGATGAATTGGTGAGGATGGCGTTGATGTCGTCATACGAAATTTTAAGCACCGTTACATTGGACGTAGCCACCGCATTAAAAGCAAAAAGTGGTGATCCGGTAAACAATCCAAACTCACCGAAATATTGACCGGGGCCCATGGTTCCGATGGAGTTGGCATTGTTGTAGACACCGGGTTCGTGGAAGGAAATTTTACCTTTAACGATGATGTACAAATGTGTTGGAGCAACGCCGTCAGACACCACCGTTTCATCCTTGGCAAAGTCCTGTTTTTCGGCTGCTGAAGCAATTTGATTCAGGAGGTTTTCATCACTGATCATGTGGAAGCTTGGCATCTGGTTGAGAGACGGACCAAAAATGGCCGGAGTACCCCCATCGTCGATGAGCGCAACCTTACCCGGTCTGATTTCCAAAACTTGCCTTCTGTTAACCCGGTAATAACCTCCTTGCACGTTCACCCAGGGTAGATACTTGAGGAGATTTCTCGACGAAATCGCCTCCATTTGAGGCCTGGTTTTGTGGGTAGTGGTTAAGGGCCTCGCCTGCTCCTTGGGCAGACTAAAACGTAAATTTTCGCTCATGACACGTTGATAATTTGTACGCCAAACTAATCAAAATACCTGTTCTTCAAAACACTTTTCCTGATGAGGTCTACTGAATTTTAAGGAGAAAAACGGCCAAATGCCCGCAATTAGTGGGATTAAACCCGAGAAATGTCTGTTTAATGTAATCTGAATTATTCCTGTATATTCGACATGTGCTCAACAGGGATTCAGCCCAATTATTCTGAACGATGTTTCAATACGCGAAAAAGTATGCCTTTGATCCGGATGATTCAGCGGATCTGGCGTTTCAAAAACAGCTTCTGGCCATCATCTGTTCCTTCCTCGTTTTATGCGGAGTTGTCTGGTGGTTAATGTGGTTCCTGATTTTTGGCTGGGTCATACCAACCTATGCTGCGGGGCTTTTCGGCATTATGGTGTTTGTTATGCTGTTTGTCTCGCATTACGCCAAGAACCATTTGTTGCTGGTACATTCAACTTTCTTCGGCACCATGATTGTCCCGGTAGTGTGTCAGTGGTCCATTGGACACCTGCATAATAGTGGGCTGATCATTGGTTGGGCCTTTCTCACGCCATTGGGAATCTTGATATTCAGCTCAATCCGTCCGGCACTCATCTACATGCTAATCTTCCTGGCCTGTTTGCTCATCACGGCGAATGTTGAACCGGCGTTTTATGGTAAACCAATGGAAGTTGACAAGTCAACGATTCATTTATTCTACTCGATGAATCTCGTAACGTCCTACTCCGTAATCTTCGCCACTTGTGCCTGGTTTGTTCATCGAATCAAGGTGGAAAAAGGGATATCCGAAGATCTGATCCTCAACATCCTTCCAAAAGAAGTGGCGATTGAATTAAAGAAATTTGGAAAGGTGAAGCCGGTAAGCCATGACAACGCCACGGTATTGTTTACGGATTTTAAAGGCTTTACCGAAATATCCGAATTAATATCTGCTGATGAACTGGTAGAAGAAATCAATCACTGCTTCGGAGCCTTCGACGAAATCACATCCAAGTATTACATCGAAAAAATTAAGACCATTGGAGACTCCTATATGGCCGTGGGCGGAAACTTTGGCAGGAAAGAGTGCACACCCTGGCATGTGGTTTCTGCTGCCATGGAATTACGGGACTACATCCGAAATCGGAAAGCACTCAGGGAGAAAGAAGGTAAGTTTGGTTTTGAAATGCGAATTGGTGTACACAGCGGTCCGGTGATTTCCGGAGTAGTTGGTGTCAAGAAATTTCAATTTGACATCTGGGGTGATACGGTGAACATCGCCTCCAGAATGGAGTCCAACGGGGCAATAGAAGAAGTAAACATCTCCGAAGTCACTCATGAATTAGTGAAAGACGATTTCGACTTTGAATTCCGCGGTCAGATACCGGTGAAAGGCAAGGGCGAAATGGGGATGTATTTTGTGCGGCATAAGGCCAAGAAGTCTTAGTGAACATGCCGCTATGTAGATAAAGTTTATCCTAAAGAACTGGCTGATTAATGGCTATGGATTGGGGAGTACGGATTAACCAGAACAGTCCTGAAGTACATATAACAAACCCTTATGAGAATAAGGACAACCTGTAAAATCTATGAAAGTCATTCAGTTATCATTCATTGTAATCGGCATGATTTGCCAACCAGTTTTCTCCAGATGTCAACAAATTAGCGCTGGAGATGCACACTCTATTATCATTTGCGGTGACGGGTCTTTAAGCGCCGCCGGGAGAAACTCAGGAGGGACCCTTGGATCGGGAAATTTTGACGACTACACCACTCCCGTGGCGGTTTCTGATCTTAAAGACGTCAAAAAAGTTGTTGCCGGAGGATCGTACAATGTGGCACTCAAAAACGACGGAACCGTATGGACCTGGGGGCTTAATTACTATGGTTCACTTGGTAATGGGAATAATGATAATCAGCACACCCCCATAAAGATTTCGTTCTCAGAAAAGATCGTCGACATCGCTTCCGGAAAAGCACACGTATTGGTTGTAGATGCAAAAGGTAATGTGTGGTCCTGGGGCTCAAACTCCAGCGGACAATTGGGCACAGGCGATAAGACAAATACGAATTCACCCGGTGTAGTATCGGGCCTCTCCAACATCACCAAGGTGTATTGTGGTGAAAATACCAGTTTCGCCATCGATGGGAACGGCCAGGCATGGGCCTGGGGACCCAATGGTCGAGGAGTTCTGGGTGACGGGACTAAGACAGAACGACTTACACCGGTCCAAATTGCCTACAAGGGAGTTGTAAAGCAGATTTCCGCTGGCTATGGTCACACCCTTTTTCTTACGATAAATCATCAAATACTTAGTTGTGGTTACAACCTAAATGGCCAACTAGGAGACAGTACAACCAGTGATCGGCAAGATCCAACTATCATTCAAGGCTTACCGTTTATGACCTATGTGGCCACACAATCATTTGGCTCATTTGGGGTGGACACTATGGGCTTCGTATGGGTATGGGGTGATAACCACGGTGGCGCGTTAGGCGACAGCACCAAAGATGATCATCACTTTCCAGTGAAGTTAACTACTATTCAAAATATCAAGGAAATTCAGTGCGGTGAGTTTCACACCGTGGCAAAAAGTGGGTCTGGTAGTTTGTGGGGTTGGGGATCAAATTTTGACAAACAATTGGGCGATTGGTCCGGTGATTTGTTAATCCCAACTGAGTTAACCGGATTTTGCACAGGCATCATAGGCACGGTTGAACCGATTGGAAGTAGCTACCAGCTGTATCCAAATCCATCCCAGAATGGCACGTTCAATATCGAGGGATTATCGGGCACGGAAACGATTACCATCATGCACACCGATGGGAAGATTCAACATTTGGATCAAACGGATCAGCCCTTCCATATCGAGGATCCTGGTATTTACCTGATTCAAATTCGCTCGGAGGATGAAGTCCGTACGATTAAGCTGATGGTCGTGGAATAAGTGCATTAAATTGATTCCCAGCCATTCATAAAGCATTAAATATTAAGAACTAAAAATTAAGAATTAAAAAATCCCACAAGCGGATGCTTGCGTGATTTTTGATGGTGGATGTTTGATGATTGATGACTTCGCATCGAACTGATTCTTGTTTACCCCATTAAACATTAAGCACTAAAAATTAAGAATTAAAAAAATCCCACAAGTGGATACATGCGAGATTTTTGATGGTGGTTGTTTGATGATTGATGACTTCGCATCGAATTAATTCTTGTTTACCCCATTAAACATTAAGCACTAAAAATTAAGAATTTAAAAAATCCCACAAGTGGATACTTGCGGGATTTTTTGTTGCGAGATTCATTAAAAATCAAGCACT
The DNA here is from genome assembly GCA_020635355.1 of Flavobacteriales bacterium. Taxonomy (GTDB): domain Bacteria; phylum Bacteroidota; class Bacteroidia; order NS11-12g; family UBA9320; genus WGNA01. Next base: position 21,832 of record JACJZW010000016.1, on the reverse strand, counting down.
AAAAATTAAAAATTAAAAAATCCCACAAGCGGATGCTTGCGGGATTTTTTCCTAACGGGTGTAATTGTAATTGAAGGTCTTTCCGTTGGTCACAAATTCTGTTTTCAATTCAGTTTCATTCAAGGACGTAATGTCCATAGACACCGGATTACTGGTTCCGGTAAAGGTTAAATCGAACTGCGTTGAATCGGATCCGGTGAATACATACGTCCCAACTACGGTCCAGTTGTCGTTGTACTTGAAGAAGAATACGCCATCTTCACTGTACAGGTACTCTCCGGTGCCGTTGCTGGTTTTTTGCACACCGTTTTCAAACGTTTCGGACAAGGTCCAGGTCTGCGCAAATTTTTCAAGTGTCGACATTTCCTTCTCATTCCCGCCACCGTTATTGGTGGTTGTGGTGGTTACTGGAGTGTCGTCTTTGCAGGATGCCATTACCATGAGAATTCCTGCGATTAGTAATACGTAAGCTTTAGTCATAACTCAATTTCTTTGTTTGATAGTTAGACCCAGTCCGAGGCGCTTACGCGGTACGTAAATCGGGTGATTTGCCCGTTGTTGTGATGAATGTGATCCGGTTGGTGATCAACCGCAGCTAAAACGTGATGAACTACCGTTCAGGATTTTATGAGTTTGGGAAGCACGTCGTCTTTAAAGGTTCTTCCTATTGGAATTTGGCCATATCCAGCCATGCTCAAATACCCGGACGAAACCTCTTCTACATGATCTTTGTGAACGATGTATGACTTATGAACGGTCAGGAACCGATCGGGGTCCAGAAACTCCATGATGGTTTTCATCGTGTAACGCACCACCAATTGTTTTTGATTCATTAGGTGTATGCGCACATAATTCTGCATGGCCGATAGGTAAACAATTTCCCGATAGTTCACACGTAGGAATTTGCCCTCGTGACGAAGGAAGAAGGAATCTCGTGAAGACGAATCAGGCGATTTGCTGGAAGCGATTTCCAAGGCCCGTTCCGCCGATAACTTGAATCGATCAAACGACACCGGCTTCAAAAGGTAGTCTACCGCATGTACGTTGTAACTCTCAACGGCATAATCGTGATAGGCCGTTACGAAGATGATCATTGGGAGTTTCTCTTCGTAGGTCTGTGCGAATTCCATCCCCGATAATCCCGGCATTTCAATATCCAGGAAGAGCAGATCAATCGTCGTGGTTTTCAAAATCTGGATTAATTCATCGATGTCTTTGGCAAAGCCGATGAAGTCCAAATAGTCCAATCGTTCCACGAAGGACCGGATGCCTTTCCGCGCAATAGGCTCATCATCCACCACCACACAGGTTAATCTATTCATTAGAACCCAGGTTTATGGTTAGCAATCCTTCACCATGACCATCGTGAATGGTAAACGTATACGCTGCATTGGAACCGTAGATCAGCGCCAATCGTTTTTGAAGATTCTCTATCCCCAAACCACCGGAGGTTCGTGATGAGGTGACCTTGTCACTCAAATTGTTGACCACACGGTAAGTCAAGTGATTGTTTTCCAAGGAGAGCGTTACCCCAATTTGACCATCGGCGTCAGCGGGAGAATACTTAAACGCATTTTCCAATGGCACGATCAACAACATGGGCGCGATCAGTTGATCCGTAATTCCATCGGCCCGAAAATCAACCGTAAAACCATCTTCTTTCCGCACCTGCTGGATCTGGATGTATTTTTTCAAGTAATCCACTTCCCGCGACAGCAGTACTTCTGCATTTCCGGTTTCGTAAAGCTGATACCGAAGCAAGTCACAAAAGTCCTGAATCATGTTGCGGGCCGATTCATTGGTGTCATCAACCAGAAAGTGTATGTTGTTGAGGGTGTTAAAGACAAAATGTGGGTTAATCTGAGCTTTGAGAAAGTTCAACTCAGCCTGGGATCGTTCCCAAATCGCTGCTTCCTTTTGCGTGCGCTCATGGAGCCATCTGCCGTAGATTGTGAGACTGATGAATCCAATCAGACCAAACGCCAGCACCAAATAGCTATCAAAAATCTGATAACTCAAGCTATCGAAAATTTTCTGCAGGTGATCCGACATCCCCGTAGTCATAAGGTAGACACTTCGGTGCGTCCATTTCAACACCTGAACACCCAGTACGTATAGGATGATGAGAATGCCCGCAGACCCGGTGTAGTGCATCCATTTGACGCTAATCTTCGACAGTTTGCGATCGGTCAAAATAAAGATGGAAAATATTCCTGAGGTGATCAGGATGTCGCCCAATGCATTAAGACTGATTTGAACCAGCTCAAGGATTTCAAAGTCGTCCCGAAACGAAAACCGATAGATGAAGAACAGAACAAATAGCGCAAATGCTCCGAGAATATAGCGTCGAGTAGCGGTCATACGTCGTGTACAAAGCTATCCAACTATGGAGGTTTGCGCCTGTTGTTTGTCAACAAATCCGAGCCGTTCAGCCCAAATGGAGGTTGAAACAACATCCGCCAGGTGAAATTTTGACTTTGACTGGTTAATGTCTTAACCTGCGTTTGATGCTATTACACCAACTTAGAGGGCACATTGACATGAGACTTCCCTTCTTGAATCTTGGACTTTAATTTTCAGATTACAGACCGTAGCTTTACCCATCCGTTCATCATATGCTCAATCTAACCGCCACTGCCAGCATCCAAATCAGCGCCACGTCCGCTGCTGTTTGGGACGCCTTGACCAATCCAACACAAATTGCCAACTACCTTTTCGGAACACGAACCACCACCACTTGGCAACCGGGAAGTCCCATCACGTTTGAAGGCGAATTTCAAGGACAGCCCTATTTGGATAAAGGAATGGTGCAGGAGTGTAACCCCGAACAATCACTTTCGTATACCTATTGGAGCGGGTTTTCGGGTTTGGAAGATATTCCGGAGAACTATTCCCTCGTTACCTATACCATGAAAGGGGTTGAAAATGGGATTCTACTTACGGTTAGTCAAACCGGATTCGCGAACGAAGACGGGCAAAAGCACTCCATTCATGCTTGGGAAAACATCCTGCAACAAATCAAAACGATGCTAGAAACCTAGCGTCCACGCACCACACTGAACCATGAAAAAGAATACCATCCAACTTGAAATTACACGTCCCTGCCAGGAAAACTGGCAGCAGATGACCGATGATGATGGCGGACGATTCTGCCAAAAATGTCAACACACCGTAGCCGATCTCACCGGACTTACGGATTCCGAATTACTGAAGCTGATGAAAACCAATCCACCTACATGCGGTCGGTTACGGGACGATCAGCTGAACCGCGTAATCGCTGAACCACGGATCATTCGCAGACCTTCCTGGAAGGTTGCCGGACTCCTCACCGGATTGTTCACATCCATGAGCGCTTTGTCTCAAGCGCAAAATGGCGCACCTACAGATTCAACTACCGAATCTCCGATGAATGAAGATGATCAGGTCTTGATTGATGTATCGGCTCAGAAAAATCCGATTGAACGTACTAAAATTCAACTGAATATAACGCTGCTGAACAAGAAGAATAAATACCCTATCACGGATGCGTTCATTTTTTCACCACCTGATTCAACTGGTAGGTATACCGACAGTTTGGGAAAATGTTCATTTACTGTCAACCAACCCAATTCCGACTCCATCGAATTGTTGGTTCATCACAACTTTTACTTACACGACATTAAAATGAGTGTTCGAGACAGCAATGTATCAGAGGACACCTTTTATCTCGACACTTACGATTTTCATAGGACATTGGGATACATTGGTGTACGCCAAGAACCCAAGCCATCGAAATCACCCCTGAAACTAAAATTAAAAGCCCGCAAAAACGAAGAGGATTTAGATTGAGTTCAGCAGATGTTGACCTGGAAAAATATAGGAAGGATGTTTAAATCGGTCGGATTTACGTTGATCGTGGTGTTACTTGTTTCAGGTATTTCCCCGGCTCAAGTTCCCGAAGCCAAAACCGCTTTGGATTCCTTCAACATTGGGTTGTACTATTACAATCAGGGGAATAAGGATACCGCCTTGCAGTTATGGAAAACGATGTTGGAGAATGGGAACGGAAAACACACCGACATCTACGGAAGCACCTATTTTAACATTCCAACCATCTACTGGCAACTTGGCCAAAAGGACAGCGCCCGAATCTGGTACAAGCGCCTTCTGAACTCCGATCTCAAAGACAATGATGAAACCGGCATGCTGATGGAGCCGCACACCAATTACAAGCATAAATCAGCCGTTGCCCTTGCCGGTCTTAGTCAGTCCGACACCAACTGGATGGACGTTCTGCATTGGCTGAATCAGGCCGACACCGTATATCGGTATTGGGGATTTGAGGGCAGCGCCACAAGTGTTAGCAAAAGGCAGTCCTATCTTAACACCTGGAAAGTAGCCGTCTATCGGAAGCTCCATCAGGATGATCAGGCCATCCACGAACTCCTCATTGAATTGATTTGCGCCAGCCATTTGGAAACTTTCTTCAGCCAATCTGGTGACACCTTGTTATCGATGGTGAATCACGCCTCATTCAAAACCGAATTGGATGATGCCTTGAACCATGCCACGTTGGAACAGGTTGATTCCACACATTGGGTGGTACGGTTTAAGATGAACTCTTTGGCCTACCGCATCCCATACTCTTCGGCCTATCCATCAAGGGATCTGCCACATTATTGGCGTATCCTTTTCATCAAACCAGGGGAGTCCCCTACCATCGAAAAATTCATACAAGACGTTCACTCCCGGTCTTTCTACCTGCAATTGAATCAATGAGGTTACACTCTTAGATTTTAGCCTTTAGCCTTTAGCCATTGGCCATTGGCTTTTAGCCCTTGATTCATTCTTTGCGAACTCTTTGCGTGCCTGGCGTCCTTTAGTTTGAAAAGTGGAATTTGTTGAGTAGTGTAAAAACTACATTTGAACAAAAACCTCCTTAGGAGCAAGGGGAATCAGCTGGCGTCAAAGGTTAATGACCTATGCAAAGATTTTGACCCTTGTTCCTTATGTGAAAGCTCCAAATAGAAATTTAGGATTCAGTCCCATTATTAAGGGCTCGGAGAATGCACATTCAAGGAGGTTGAATTATAAATAATATGTATGGATCAAAGTTACTTCGTTGGAGTTGACATCTCCAAGTCCAAAGTGGATTACGTCGTTGTAAACAGCAAGCTTGAGTATTTACTTCATCGCGAGATTACCAATAAGGATGTTAAGCTAAGAACAGCCTTGAAGCAGTTGGCTAAACAGTTAGAGATCCGCTTTGAAGAAATGATGGTATGTTGCGAGGATACTGGTATTTACAATAGACCTCTGGAACGGGTTTGTTCGGAATTAGGTGTTTTACTGTGGGTGGAACATCCTGTTAAGATTAAACGGGCCAGTTCTGAATTAAGGGGTAAGAATGATAAGCTTGACGCTTGGAGAATTGCTGAATATTCAGTTCGGTACCACGATCGAGCAATCGCCCATCAAGAGGCATCCGAACTCATCATGAAGCTTCGACAAGAGCACAAGGTTAGAGAGAGCCTGTTGGCTCAGAAAGTTGCTCTTAAAAACCAGTTGAAAGAGGCAAAGAGCCATGATCCTGAGGCATACAAACTCCTTCACAATGGGTATCGCAAAGTGCTAAAAACATTGATTCAGAGCATTGAGGAATCAGATAAGCGATTGAAAGAGCTAATTGAAGCTGATTCTCAGGTTCAGAAGAATGTGGAGCTAATGACTTCCATCAATGGGATAGGGATACAGACTGCCATTCAGTTCGTGATTTATACTGAAAACTTTAGGTCATTCACAAGTGCTAAACACCTGGCTTGCTATGCCGGTGTCGTACCCTTTTCAAACGAATCAGGTACCGTTGTCAAGAAGCCACGCATATCGAAAATGGCTAATATGGTGCTTAAAAAGTTGCTTCACACTGCAGCAATGAGTGCCATCAGATTTAACAAAGAATTAAGAGTTTATTACCTGAGAAAGGTAGCCGAAGGAAAAAACAAGATGAGTGTACTGAACGCGATTCGAAACAAACTAGTGCACCGAATTTTTGTTGTGATCCAAAGACAAACACCATACCTTGAAGAAATACCAAATCCTATTAGATAGGATGTGAAAAACACTTGTTTATTACCATAGAAATCTTTGCGGTTAGATAAAGGGCAAGAGCTAGTTTCAGAGCAAGAGCAAAGTTGAGGACGGAGGACAGATTCGGGAGTCGGGATTCGGGATTCGGGATTCGGGCTTGCCTGCCGAAACACAGTGAAGGTAGGATTCGGAATGTATACTCAGCAACAACATTCAGACCGCTCTTTGAAGTTTGCTCTACGAAAAACTTAGCTTTTAGCTTTTAGACTTTAGCATATAGCTACTAGCTTGATTCATTCATTGCGAACTCTTTGCGTGCCTTGTGTCTTTGCGGTTAAATGAAGAGCAAGAGCTAGTTTCAGAGCAAGAGCAAATTTGAGGACGCGGGCCAGATGTCGGATTCGGGATTCGAGATTCGGGATTCGGGCTTGCCTGCCGAAACACAGTGAAGGTAGGATTCGGGATGTGTACTCAGCAGCAGCACTCACTTTGCTCTTTGAACTTTGCTCTTTGAACTTTGAACTCTGATCTCTGAACTTTGATCTTTGATCTAAAGAACCTTTTCCGCGATTTGTGTTAACCCTTCCCAATATCTTCCATCAACTTTGTATCTTTAGCCAACCATCATGTCCGAATCCATCAGACGATTTACCTCCATTCATGAACTAATGAAGGAGTTGGATATGGGAAGTCCCTCCCATCCACTCATCACCGTTATTGACGCATCCAAAATGGCCTATGGAGAAGACGTCGTTGGCATCAAATTCACGTCCGATATGTACTGTATATCCCTCAAGGATGGCAGTTGCGGGATGGAGTACGGGCGAAATACATACGACTTCAATGATGGAGTATTGTCGTTTTGGGCACCGGATCAGGTACTCACGATGTTGAAGCCACAGGCGTTGGATGAGGTACAAGGCTGGTTGCTTTATTTCCATGCCAATCTCATCCGAAATACCTCTCTTGGTCAGAAAATGGATGCCTATTCCTTCTTTGACTATGATGTACATGAAGCACTGCATCTATCGGACAAGGAACAGGCTGTTCTGACGGATCTAGTTGAGCTCATTCGTCAGGAATTGGCTGAACGTATCGATAATCACAGTCAGCAGGTCCTCGTATCAAACCTGGAACTGATGCTTAATTATTGCACTCGTTTTTATGAACGCCAATTCAATACCCGATCGTCTCACCACAAAGATGTGCTGGCCAAGGTTGAATGGCTGCTGAAGGAATACTACCGCTCAAATCAGATCATAGAACACGGTCAACCAACCATTCAATACCTCGCTGAAGAATGCCATCTTTCACCAAGCTACCTCAGCGACCTGCTAAAGAAGGAAACAGGCAGATCCGCCAAGGACCACATCAATGATTTCCTTGTAGAGAAGGCCAAAAACCTCCTGTTATCATCGGATGATTCTGTGAGTGAAATTGCTTATTCCCTCGGCTTTAATTACCCCCATTACTTTACCCGGTTGTTCAAAGCCAAGACCGGTTATACTCCGGTGGAATTCCGACAGGTGAACTAACACTTTCTCCGGCGATTTGTGTTAGAGATCTTGGGTTATGTGTTCATCCACCTCCATGCAAGGGCAGACCTTTGACCCATCAAACAATCCAACATGACTCAAATCAACAAAACCAAACCTGTATTAGTAACCGGCGCCACCGGATATGTGGCCGGATGGCTGGTAAAACGCTTATTGGAGGATGGGCTTACGGTTCATGCCGCTGTGCGGGATCCTCATAATCAAAGGAAGATTGCGCACTTAACCGCATTGGAGCAAAACCTTCCCGGTACGCTAAAATTTTTCAAATCAGACTTGCTGCATCCGGGATCGTACGATGAAGCCATGAACGATTGTGAGTTGGTGTACCACACCGCCTCACCGTTTACCCGGAACATCAAAGACCCACAAACCGAGTTAATTGATCCGGCTGTAAAAGGCACTAGAAATGTATTGGAGTCGGTTAACCGCACCCCATCGGTAAAGCGGGTGGTGATTACAAGTAGCTGTGCAGCCATCTATACCGATGCCATTGATTGTCAAAAGGCGCCGAACGGTGCATTAACTGAAGAGGTATGGAACACCACCGCATCACTCTCCTATCAACCTTACTCCTTCTCCAAGGTTGAGGCAGAAAAGACCGGATGGGAAATGGCGAAGGCTCAAGACCGATGGGATCTGGTGACCATCAATCCAAGCCTCATTATCGGGCCGGCCCTGAATGAAGGAAACGTCACGTCCGAAACCTTTGCTATTCTGAAACAAATGGGTGATGGAACCATGAAAATGGGCGCACCGATGTTGGGTATTGGGGCGGTAGATGTTCGGGATGTTGCCGAGGCTCACTACCGAGCCGGTTTTACGGCCAATGCCTCAGGCCGATACATTACATCGGCCTACAACACCAATCTATTGGATCTGGCTTTGCTGCTCCGTCCCAAGTATGCCGCCAATTACCCGCTTCCAAAACGTAAACTTCCCAAGTCGCTTTTGATGGTTGTTGGTCCGATCATCGACAAAGAACTCAACCGAAGATTCATCCGCAATAACATCAACATCCCATGGAAGGCCGATAACTCTAAAATCAGACATGAACTGAAGATGGAATTCCGACCGCTTCAAACTACCATGGAAGAAGCCTTCCAAAGCGTTATTGATTCTGGTTTACTCTCCGCTAAACGCTAGTTAGAAAAGGTTCCTATCAGCTCAGATTCGGGATTCGGAATTCGGGATTCAGGATGTTTAGCAGTCTTATTAATTGATTGCGAACCCTTTGCGTGCCCTGCGACTTTGCGGTTGGATAAAGAGCTAGATTCAGAGCAAGAGCGAATTTGAGGACGGAGAACAGATTCGGGATTCGGGATTCGGGATTCGGAATGTGTACTCATCAATGATTCCTCATTGACTTTGAATTTTGATCTTTGGACCTTAATCTTGGATCACAATCATTTCGTCCTCCAAACTCCGTACTTCGTACTCAATTGTTAACTCATGTCCGACCACTATCTCAATGACGAACACCTGGATCAAATTGACTTTACCTCGAGGTCATTTGAACCCGGTGAATACGAGTATTGTACCTTCACGAATTGCAATTTTGCCGAAGTTGATTTGACCGGAACAACGTTCGTGGATTGCGAGTTCCGTAACTGCAACCTTTCCAACGCCAACCTGTCATCCTGCGCCTTTCGAACAGTACGATTTACAGACTGCAAGCTCCTGGGATTGCGATGGGATACCTGCAATAAATTTGGGTTCGATGTATCGTTTGCAGCATGTCAGCTTAACCACTCGTCCTTCTTCCAGATGATCATGAAAAAGACATCGATAACCAACTGTTCTCTGGAAGGAGTAGATTTTGCAGAGACCGATTTATCGGAAGCCAAGATCACCGAATGCAACTTGTTGAACGCCACATTTGATGCAACCCTCTTGGAACGAGCTGATTTGCGTGGATCCGTACATCTTCAGATTGATCCGGATGTAAACCGAATTCGTGGGATGCGGGTATCTAAATCGGCACTGGCAGGATTACTGGGTAAATATCAAATTCAAGTAGATGAGGATTAAGTTAAAACTGATCGGTCTTCTGTTGCTCACCTTGCTGGTTGGCCATACGTCAACAGCCTCTGTTGATTCCATGATGGTTGTTGGTTCTCAACTGTATATGCACCAATTCAAATCCGATCAGCCAACCACGGATCTCATCATTTTCCTTCACGGAAGTGTCCGCGCCTACCAGACTATGGAGCAACCCAGGTTGGTAGATGAGGCAACGTTGCTGGAAGGAAATAAATACTTCCTTCCCTTTTGTCAGGAGAACCGCTTTGATGTGATTCTTCCCATTGCTTTTAACCAATTTAACTGGTTGGACTCTAATGGAAGGGATTGGATGGTTGATCTCGCCAAAAAACTGTCTCCCACCTACCAACGGATCATTATTGCTGGATTTTCAGATGGCGGAACTGGTGCCTACAACCTGTTTTATAACCACCTGGATTTGTTCAGCGGGCTAATCGTTTTCAACGGCTATCCCCAACATTCCAATCAACATCGGGAGGTTGATTATCAGCGAAACACCACTAAGCCTGTTCTGTTTTATGCAACCAAGAAGGATCGACGCATACCTCGGGAATTTCTGATGACTGAATACCTCAAACAGGCCATGATCAATCCACGAACCCAATTTGTGCTTCAGGAAGGATCACACTCCTTCAAGGAATACTCTCGCTCAGATTTTACCTGTATTCGGTTAATCCTGGATGATCACGTTATGCGGCCCAGTTCTCCCTCCCATGAATTCATGGTGGTATTTCCATCGACACCCGGCACTGCGTATCCCTGTTTGGATCAAGACCTGAAGTTCAGAGGCAAAATCGGGAAACGATACGGTATGCCTTCTGCTTCAATTCAACAGATCAAGACCACCTATAAAACCATTCGACGACTTAAACAGGGACACACCACCGTTTGTTTTGAGCCGATACTGCTCCCCAGAAAGATGGTTTCCAGTTCCACCACTTTATCCGTTACATGCAAACAAGATGAGGAAGAAGTTCCCATCACCTTACCCAACTGGTTGAGCCTACCACTTTGGTAGAAATCGTATTCTTCCAGGATGATCTTGCAGGTAGGATTCGGATTAAATCCTTGCCCTTTACACCATTCATGCGTAACTTACGTTCCTTGTTCAGACTGACCCGTTGACTATGCGTTCATTTCTCCTGCTTTTTGTTTCCATTCTCTTTTTGACCAGTTGTCAGAACAACAAAAACCTCACTGGAACCTGGGACATGTTCAAGGTATATCGGGACGGACAAGATGTAACGGAACGTCATAATCCGGACGGGGAACGCTTCATCCAATTCAAGGAAAATCAGTTTGAAACCGGAGGAAAACCGTACGGAACAAATACCGGTTCCTATACATTTGATTCGGCCATTGACACCCTGTATCTGGATAGTGATACCGGTCCGGAAGACGACAGCCGATGGAAGGTAGAGATCAGCGGAGATACCATGCATTGGAAAGGCTTTGGCACGGAATGGGCCGAGTCCTTTGAACTAATTCACATCAAACGACATCCTAAAGATTAAATCGACACCAATCATGAAACTCGTTATTACCGTACTCATTGGCTTATTTTTATCCACCGCTATTCAAGCTCGGGAGGCTACTGTGAGGTGTTTCCGTGGTCCCATGGTAAAAAGTTTGACGCTTTCCTATGGATTGTCAACTCAGCCCCATCAACCCACACTGAACGTATTGGATGTACATTATGACCGACTCCGATCAAATTGTCACCGCAAGAATCCATACTGGGGCATGGGTGCCTCGTATCGATTTGCACCCATTGGACAAGCCGCAACAGCGCGTGCCTTCATTAACCCGATTCCCCGTACCTTCCAACATATCGATCGGCATAACATGATCATTCCCTACCTGGGAATAGAAGGTGAATTTCGCGATGTGATCAATCATCAGGAGAAGCCGTCGCGCTATTTGGTGAGACCAACCATTGGCCTAAGCGGTATCTTTTTGAGAACCGATCGGCTTCAAATTCGAACAACACTTTCTGGTGGATATAACCTGATAGGTGCTGCCTCAAGCTCCTCATCCGATCGCATTTCGGCCCTGGCATCGGCAGGTATTGGGTGGAATTTCATTCACCGTCCGGTTCATCATAACACCAAATAAACATGCCGGTCATTCGGTTGGAGACGACCGTCAACGCCCCGGTTAATCGCGTTTTTTATCTATCTCTAAGCGTAGAACTTCACGTGCATTCCACCAGAAGCACCCATGAACGCGTCATTTCAGGCATCACCTCTGGACTTTTAACACTAAACGATTCTGTAACCTGGGAGGCCAAACATTTGGGCGTCACACAACAGCTCACATCGAAAATCATGGCGTGTAACCCACCATTTTCCTTCACAGACGAGATGACTAAAGGCATTTTTCATCATTTGAACCATCGGCATGACTTTTCATTCGAGAACGGATGTACGGTCATGACCGACTACTTTGACTATGCCAGTCCGCTGGGTCCACTTGGCTGGCTTGCTGATCAACTCTACATCCGACGATATCTTGAGAACTTTCTGATCATCCGAAATCAAACCATCAAGGAATTTGCCGAAACCAACCGATGGATGGACCTGCCGGGGATGAGAGAGGTTGGAAGGGTGTGAGGGTGCTAGGGCGTGAGGACGAAATGGTGCCAGGGCGAAAGGTTGAGAGGATGAAAGTGTGTGAGACATATTAAAAAAGGTGTATTCATGGTAGAGGCTGATATAAGAGGGAAATCAAATCACACTACCTTTCACGTGAGTTTAAACGCCCGGTTCCAACATTCCCAATATTTCAGTTGGCATTCCGAATCCCGAATCCCGAATCCCGAATCCCGAATCCGAAATCCATGATCCTACTCCAATTTCTGAATTAAATTCGTCCCATGGACCGAAAGGAGTTCCTCAGCAAGTTCGGATTTGGCGGAATGATGGCCCTTACATCCATTTGCCTTGCCAGCTGCATCAAGCATGAAGCACTCGACCCGCCTGACCACATTAAAAACGCCAACTTCAAGTTACCCGGCCCCGAAAATCCGGATATCACCATTGACCTCAACCAACCTGAATATGCCAATCTCAAGTGGCCCGGAGGTTGGGTTCTTATTCAGGAATCCATCGTCGTAGCTAAAACAGAAGACTCAGAAGAATTTGTAGCTGCCTCCAGAATTTGCAGTGATGAAATTCTGCCGGGTGTCATTTTTGCCGGAAATGAGTGGTATTGTACCGAGCATGACGCCACTTTCGACGTTACCGGTAAAGGCACCCAAACATTTAATGATCGTGGCTTTCGCGGTTTGCGGGTGTACAAGACGGAATTAACAGACAACCTGCTCAGAATTTATGCTTAGAACCATTGCATCCTTTACCCTTGCGCTCACGCTCATTTTGTGCTTATCCGCCTATACCCAGCAAGAAGATAGCTGGTTAACGAATTTGAAGACGGCGTCGGAACAATCTCAACAAACAAACCGACCAATTCTGCTCAACTTTTCAGGGTCCGATTGGTGCGCCAACTGCCTTCGGCTTAAAAAAGAAGTATTCAGCAGCGAAGCCTTCACCAAGTATGCCGACACCAGCCTGGTGCTGGTTCACGCCGATTTTCCGCGCATGAAGAAGAATCGGTTGCCGCAGGAGCAGCAGGCTTACAACGATAGCCTGGCATCCGTCTATAATCCCAATGGAATTTTCCCGTACGTCGTACTCTTAAATTCCGAAGGCGTTGTTCTGGGTGAATCATCGTATTTCCCGGGCGGACTGGAAGCGCTTCAAACCAAGGTGGTGGCATGGACAACAGCTAAATGATTCAACCCCATCTCAAAATACCTCTACTCATCATCGGACTGTGTATCAGTTGGTCGGTCAGCGCCCTGAATACCGCCAAAAAAACCGGTGTATTAATGGGATCCTATTTTGAGGTGGTGGCCGTTGCCAACAATGATTCCATTGCTCAATCAGCCACACAAAAAGCCTGGGATGAAATCAGCCGCATCGAAAAACTTATCTCCTCATGGGATACCAATTCCGAGACCCATGCCATCAATCAAAATGCCGGCATTCAGCCGGTGAAAGTGAGCACGGAGTTGTTTCAGCTTATCAAACGATCCATCAAAATCTCCCAACTAACCGGGGGTGGATTTGACATTTCCTACGCAGCGCTCGATAAGCTCTGGAACTTCAGGGATCAGAATCTAAAAATACCCGAGAAAGCGGCCATTGATGCCGCAGTATCCCACGTGGGATTTGGCAAAATCCTTCTCGATAACGGACAACAAACCGTGTTTTTGCTTGAAAAGGGAATGAAGATTGGTTTTGGTGGTATCGGTAAAGGCTTTGCCGCCAATCAAGCCCGAAAACTCATGATGGAAATGGGTATTGAAAACGGCTTGGTGAATGCCGGAGGGGACCTAATTGCCTGGGGACACAAAGCCGATGGATCCAAATGGCGCATTGGCCTGGCCGATCCCAACACCAAAGGCAAGGTATTCTCCTATCTCTCCGTATCCAACGGAGCCGTAGTTACTTCAGGTGATTATGAACGATATGTCATGATTGACGGGAAACGTTACGCGCACATTCTGGACCCCAGAACCGGTTACCCCGTGACTGGATTAAAAAGTGTCACCATCCTTTGCCCGGATGCCGAAATTGCCGATGCTCTGGCCACTTCCGTGTTCGTACTTGGACGGGAAAAGGGACTGACATTGGTCAATCAGCTCAATGATGTGGAAGCCGTCCTGGTGACGGATCAAAACGAAATACTTACCTCTGCCAACGTAAATCTCGAGAAATGAAAAAAGCCTTTTTCGTGTTTGGAGCCTCTTTACTGCTCACGCAAACTTCCTGCGTAACTGTAAAGCCTTGGGAAAAGATGTACGTCAATGACGAACTCATGGAATTGAAAAACCCCAAGCTTCAGATTTACGAAACCAATTTTGAAGCCTATCGCGAAGGAGCTGCCGGCGCAGAAGGTGGTACAGTGGGAGGAGGATGCGGATGCAATTAACCAATCGATTTTTCACCATCCTACTTGGGTTAATCGCAACAAGTTTCCCGGCCTTTTCACAACAATCGGCCACTGCCACCAAACCCAAGTCAGACAGCGTTAAGGCTTTTCCCATTGTAAACGCAGATTTCTTGTTCAGTTACTACGAGCAGGACGGCGATCACGGTGCGGTAACCGGTGGTAAGGGCACGCAGCTTTTGTGGGATTACGCCGGTAAAACCGTTATCTCGGTTCAACTGGACAGCCACAACGTTGTGGGCGTAACCGCAGGAGTGGATCAGTATTCATCGGCATCAACAGACAACATCGACCTCAATGTTTCGTCGGCTTCCGCATCAGACGTGCGAGCCTATTCCAATTTGAACTACACCCGAAAACGCAACAAACAAAAGTCGTGGACCATTGGCAGTGGTTTCTCCGTTGAGTATGACGTAACCTCCGTAAGCGCCAATGTGGGATACAACCAATTAGCGAAGGACGAGAATTCCGGGTTTGGCATTTCGGGTATGTACTATAACGATAACTGGTCGTTGATTTATCCATATGAATTCCGCTATAGGGGGCCTAATCCGTCTCCCCTGTTATCCACCAACGTACGTAATCTGGTGGGTGTGAATGCCAACTACTTCCGTATCATCAATAAGCGATTGCAAATTGGGCTGTACGCCGATTTCATCCAACAATGGGGACTGCTCAGCACACCGTTTCATCGGGTCTATTTTACCGATGGAAGCAGCGATATTGAACGACTCCCCGACAAACGCTGGAAGGTGCCATTGGCTGCGCGAACGAGTTACTTCGCTACCGATTGGCTGGTCTTAAAATGGTTTAATCGATACTATATGGACGGCTTTGGGATCCAGGCCTTTACATCCAATCTGGATGCTTCATTCAAGGTAAAACGATATTGGGTCATCACGCCATCGTACCGATACCATTCACAATCAGCTGCCGATTATTTCCAACCATTCATGGGACATGCCACATCGGCTCAGTTCTATACATCGGACTATGATCTGGCCGGATTAAGTTCTCAGAAAATTGGAATGGCCCTGGCCTATCATCCCTTGTATGGTCGGATTCCGGTGAGACTTAGGTCAATGAATCGATTGATCCGACTCCGATCGCTGGATTTCAGATCGGGATTGTTTATTCGATCCGACGGTTTGAGAGCCAATTATTTCAGCTTCGGGGCAAGCTTCTCATACTAAGCTAGAGCACCATCACTCTGCGGGCAAAGGCTTGTCCGTTCACGCGTACACGCAAATAGTACAATCCCGAAGGATAGGTGTTTGCTCCTGTATTCAGCTGGATTTGATCCTGGATTGATTGCGTATTTTGATACGTTTTGGATCGAAGGGTTTCCCCCATAAAATTGGCAAGTTCAATGGTAAAGTCGGCTGGCTCCGGAAGTACCAGTTCAAATCCAACCAGGCTGGTGACAGGATTTTTTGTCACGCTGAAGGATTCATAGAGATTGATTGGCTTGCCCACTGATCCGGCATTTCGAACGTATGGGTTGGTGTTCGTGAGTTCATAAATAGTCCCTTTCACGTAGTTGCTGGCATAAAGCCGCATGGTATCATCTCCTCTGCCATAACCCGCATAAATCATGGCCGTGGCACCTGAGGTAGCATCCAACAGAATGGTGGAATCAAATGAGATATTGGCCGAGTTCCATTCAAATTCCAAAAAGTTTCCGGCCTTCCCCTTGAAGTACTCCGAGGTAGTGGTATAAACGCGCGCCTTTCCGTCGGCTTTAACCGCTGCTAAGTATAAATCACCGCGATGAACCACGGGATTGATCATGGTTTCGGTCCACGACGTACCATTCCAGGTGTACTCCAACCGACCTCTGCCGTTAAAGCAGTTGGCATAAATCCGATTGATGCCGTCGTTTCTTCCCTGACCGATATCGATGGCATCCGGCCATTCGATTTTTGGAGATGGAGAGTCCATATTGAATTTGCTCCCACTCCAGGTGTATTCGCGCACCTTATCGCTGGTGAAGAGGAGTCGGTTTACGCCATCATTTTTACTGGCTCCCACAACGCCCACACCTTCAGAGGCTTGAAAGTGCAATTGCGTCTTTGCCCAACCGGTATCCTTCCAGTCGAGTTCCCAGGTCCCCACATTGGTTGACCCAATGTAGAGGTAGTCCTTTCCATCGTTTCGGCCATCGCCCACCACGAGCGAAAGCGAATGGTATCCCGTTTCGATGAGGGTTGTTTTCCAGTCAGACCCATCCCACTCGGCTTCAAATAATCGTCCCTGATCTACAAATTCCGTAAAGTACAATCGGTTTTTACCGTCGTGACGCGCATCGCCATAATCAATGGTCACCAGACCTTTTAAATTGCTTTGAATGATTTTGTAACTCCATGATGTGGAAGATTGATCGTAGGACCACTCGTAAACGGCACCATTCTTTGTACTCACGTAAACCCGATCGGTCTGATCGTTCCGGACGTCGCCTATAACCAAGTCATACGTTTCCTTATTGGGGCCTGGTCCAATTTGAGTCACAGACCACTCCTGTGCAGAAGCCATCGATCCAACCAGGAAGAGTGAGAAAGCGAAGATTCGGTTAAAATTCATACACACAAGATTACGTAAACTCTTCAGTTGTTCTATATGTCCTGCTAACTTTGCAGCCTCAAACTGCATACGTTTTGACGGCAAAAATCATTTACACCCTTACAGACGAAGCCCCTCGATTGGCAACCTATTCCTTTCTACCCATCATTGAAGCGTTTACGAGCGCCGCAGGTGTGGAAGTTGAGACCCGTGATATTTCCCTGGCCGGCCGCATTCTGGCTGTGTTCCCGGAATTTCTGAAAGACGATCAACGCATTAGCGACGATTTGGCTGAGTTGGGTGCCCTCACTCAATCTCCGGAAGCCAACATCATCAAGCTGCCCAATATCTCTGCTTCCGTTCCTCAGTTGAAGGCCGCCATCAAGGAACTACAACAGAAGGGATTTGCCGTTCCGGAATTCCCGGAGAATCCGGCATCGGCAGAAGAAAAAGATATCGCCGCCCGATATAATAAAATAAAGGGAAGTGCCGTAAATCCGGTGCTTCGCGAAGGAAATTCAGATCGTCGTGCCCCAAAAGCAGTTAAAAATTACGCCAAGAAAAACCCTCACCGAATGGGTGCTTGGTCCAAGGATAGCGAAACCCATGTGGCCACCATGTCCCACGGCGATTTCAGATCCAATGAACAATCAGTGGTAGTTCCAGAAGCAACCACCTATCGAATTGAATTTGAAGATACCGATGGCACTAAAACCGTTTTGAAAGCGGATGCTCCGTTGAAAGCGTCGGAACTGATTGATTCCACTGTTTTGAGCAAAAAGGCACTGATCGCATTTTTTGAGCGAGAATTTGCTGAGGCCCGCGAAAGCGGTATCCTGTTGTCGTTGCATATGAAAGCCACCATGATGAAGGTTTCTGACCCGATCATTTTTGGCCATGCCGTTGAGGTTTACTTTAAAGATGTTTTTGCCAAACACGCTAACACCTTTAAGGCTTTGGGCGTAGAGGTAAACAATGGATGGGGCAATGTGCTGGAACATCTTCAGCAGTTGCCTGCCGACAAACAAGCAGAGATCAACGCCGATATTCAGGCGTGCATGGATCGCGAAGCTGATTTGTACATGGTGAACTCCGAGCGTGGAATCACCAACCTCCATGTACCAAGTGATGTCATCATAGACGCCTCCATGCCAGCCGTTATCCGTAACGGTGGAAAAGGATGGGATGCCAAGGGCAATACCCGGGATACCAAGGCCGTGATCCCAGACAGCAGTTATGCGGCGGTATACGCCACCACCATTGACTTCTGTCGTGAAAATGGTGCCTTTGACCCATCAACCATGGGTACGGTTCCCAATGTTGGGTTAATGGCTCAAAAGGCCGAAGAATATGGTAGTCACGATAAAACTTTTGAGATTCAAGGTTCCGGAGTTGTTCGCGTGATTGATGGCCATGGAGCGGTTCTGACCGAACACGATGTGGAAGAAGGTGATATCTGGCGGATGTGTCAAACCAAAGACGAACCGGTTCAGGACTGGGTAAAGTTGGCGGTTACACGGGCAAAGGACTCCGGCATGCCAGCCGTGTTCTGGTTGGATGCCAACCGACCCCATGACGCCGAGCTCATCAAAAAGGTCAATCACTACCTGGACGATTATGATACGGACGGATTGGACCTCCATATCATGTCGCCTGCTGCTGCCACCTTGTTCTCCCTGGAGCGCATGAAGGCCGGGAAGGATACCATTTCGGTAACCGGGAATGTGTTGCGCGATTATCTAACCGACCTCTTCCCTATTCTTGAGCTGGGAACCAGCGCCAAAATGCTGTCCATTGTTCCCTTGATGAAAGGTGGTGGATTGTTTGAAACAGGTGCCGGAGGATCGGCTCCAAAACACGTTCAGCAATTTGTGGAGGAGAACTACCTGCGATGGGATTCCCTGGGAGAATTCCTGGCATTGGCGGTGTCTCTGGAACATTTGGCCAAGACCTTTAACAACTCAAAAGCACAAGTTCTGGCCGACACGTTGGATGCCGCCACGGAAAAGTTTCTGGAAAACGACAAATCACCCGCTCGAAAGGTAGGAGAGATCGATAACCGGGGATCGCATTTCTACCTGGCTATGTACTGGGCGGAAGCCTTGGCAGCACAGGAAAACGATCCTGAGTTAAAAGCCGCTTTTGGACCCGTTGCATCGTCCTTGATGTCCAATGAAGATACCATCAATGGCGAGTTGATTGACGTACAAGGACACGCTACGGATATCGGAGGATACTATAAACCGGAGGATGTTAAAACCGCTGCTGCGATGCGCCCGAGTGCAACATTAAATTCAATTCTGAGTCAGCTTTCAGCCGCTCGTCAGCATTAAACGATCGGCCATAAACAGGAAGTGGTACTTTTAGGATGTGAAATCCAAACTCGTCCTCTTGGTATCCATTTGTGGTGCCTTTACGTTATATCAGTCATGTTTTCCATGCGGTGGTAGTGGCGGAGAAAAAGATGCCAAACACGTAAAAACCTTAAGTAATACTATTCGATTTGAACGTGATTCCCATTCAAATTTCATCCATCGCGTTCAGTTGGATCCGGATACGGTAAATTGGGATGAGTTTGCAATGCAGTTTTTGTTTCAACTTAAGACGGCATCCATAACCCCGGTTTCAACTATGTTCTCGTCCACAGCCTATGCATGCGATGAGACCATTCACATCCCAATTGAATCGTTGGAAAACATCACGGTGACCTGCACCCGGAAGTATCACGATGAAATAGAAGTTGATTCGTCCCTCAATGAATTATTCCATGTTCAGTTCATCACGACACGAGGCGTTCAGGACACCTCCTTGTTAACTCTATTCCCGGGACCGAATCGTCAATTGGTTGAAGCTTTTCACCTGATTCCTAAACATCCTCCCGTGGAAAATGGGCTGTATCAATTTTCGGTTGAAATAAAGATCGCGAATCCGAACGGCACTTCGAAGGTGGAGCATCATGCGTTTAAACCCACGTATCTAAAACGGTGATAGACTGATTACTGGCAGGCCTGATGCAGATGAGTAGCCACCAAGCATCATTGGCCTAACCACGCCTTGTGTTTAGCCTGTAGACCATACCATTCTGGTATCCCAATCTACACGGCGGTGATCCTAATGGAAGGTATCCATTACTTCAGGGAGCAAACTGCGGATTCTTCTCAATCCGGCATAAGCAGATGGAGTATCGGTTATCGGCCTTGAAGTTCTGAGAAGATACCATCAATGGCGAGAAGATTGATAAACAGGCACTCCATCGATTTAGGAGGATACTACATATGTGATACTCAGTCAGCTTGATTACACAGTTTAAAGCTGAATGCATTTTTAACCTGTCGTTTTCGTACTTTTAGGGTGTGAAGTCGGCTTTGACCTGTGTCTTACTTGTACTATGCGTTCACTCGAGCGCTCAGATCACTTATTCTGCGGGGGGCAATACCCTTCAGTATCGCTATTTAAATCTGTATGGAGGAGATCCTTCCGGGCGCTATCATCTTTATCAACCCGTAAATGGCGGGTACATTTCTATCCAGCACAAAAGGCTCGAATTTGGGCTATCTGCGTCGCGATTCAATGTCCATCGCAGTCTGACAAATCACGAACGATTTGAGGTTGAAGATAGAGACATCACAGAGCGATATGGGTCCAGTATTGGCCTCTCCGTTTGGGCTGATATGCCCTATGCTCCTTGGGTGAAACCCGGAATTGGCGTGTACCGAATCACCAATTTCCAATCCAATTCCCAGATGTATCCTATGATTTGGGTTCAAACCACTACCTATGCCCTTTATCCCAATTTGAATCTTCGCCTGATGAAATCTCACAGTGTTGAACTCATACTGAATGCAGGTGTGCTCATTGGAAAGGAGAAAGGTACGATGCACATCTCTCGATCTATTCAACCCTACAACCATTTCTTCGTACGAGGTGAGGTCATGACCTTAAAACTAGGGTACCGATTGAGTAAAGAAAATCCGGGATAATCAGAAATACTTTAACCGGATGGTATGACTGGTTGTTTTGTTCACCTCGATCTTACAGTCGTCAAAATCAGGGATACCAAATCGAATCACCGGATTGTTTGAAAACCCAAATCCTTCGGTGGGTATCCCGATAAAATTCTTGTCGGCTTTGCCATTGGAATTTTCATCATGCAACACTGTAACGGCATAATTCCCCGGGGGAAGATCATCAAAGGTGATGGTGACGCCATTCTTTTTTGCAGGCACCAATTTCCGTCTAACCGCCTTTTGATCACTCTCCGGAAAGCCATTGGACGCATCGTGTACCAAAAGAGCTATCTGTCCGGAGCTGTTGCGAAGTTGGGTGAGATGGATGGTAAGGGTATATTTCTGAGACGACGTAAAACCAAACGCGCCAAACAGAATGATACCTAAGACGGCAATCAAACGTATTACTCGAAGTGAACGGTTCATGTGTAGAGCTAACGATTCGTACAAGGAAAAGTTTGATGCAAACCTGCTCTTATCCCGTTAAATCCAACTCACAACAGATCAAATCGGAATAATTCAGGGAGAATCTCGAACAAACGAATGAATACTCATTAGATTATTTGAACTCAATTGAAGTAGGTACATTCC
>JACJZW010000015.1 GCA_020635355.1 Flavobacteriales bacterium | reverse complement strand
ACCAAGAAACCAGATCGTATGGAATGGATGGTCGAAAAACTCGTAGAAATTGGTGTTCATCGAATTACTTTCCTGTCGACCGATCACGGTGAACGGCCCTACTTGAAAACAGACCGGTTAATGAAGAAGGCTGTTTCTGCCTTGAAACAATCGGGTAATCTGTGGTTACCAGAGTTAACGTCAGAAGGAGATTTTACCACCTTTATCGAACAGTGTTCATCAGATTTTAAGGGAGTGGCGCATTGTGCCGATAGGGAAAAGAATCAACTGAGTAATTCACTTCTGAATAACGTGAAATCGGCAACCATCCTAATTGGACCGGAAGGAGATTTTTCAAAGCGTGAAATAAATCACGCCATACAGTCTGGATTTGTCCCAATTTCTCTCGGAAATTCCAGGCTACGAACAGAAACGGCAGCCTTGGTAGCGTGTACCCTGATGAATCATTTTTGCGTTACTTTGAAGACGAATCACGCATGAGAAAATTTCTTTCCATTCTGGGACTGGTTGTTCTGATGATATCAACCTCATCATTCACCCAACAATACTCCTTTCAAATAGCCAAATTGAAGTATAGCGGTGGCGGAGATTGGTATGCCAACCGCACTGCTTTGCCCAATCTGATTGAATTTTGTAACGACAACATAAAAACCAATATGGATCCTCAGGATCAGGTGGTTGAAGTGGGGAGCAGCGACATTTTTAATTATCCATTCGTGTACATGACGGGGCACGGCAACGTGGTGTTTACAGATAAGGATGTAGATAATCTCCGGAAATATTTAAAGGCCGGTGGTTTTCTACACATTGATGATAACTATGGGCTGGAAAAATATGTTCGCCCACAAATGAAGAAGGTCTTTCCGGAACTCGATTTTGTGGAATTGCCATTTAATCATGGCATCTATGCTCAGAAATATGCCTTTCCCAAAGGCCTTCCTAAGATACATGAACACGATGGATTACCTCCGAAAGGATATGGGTTGATTTATAAAGGCCGCCTGGTGTGCTTCTTCGACGTGGAATGTGACCTCGGTAATGGATGGGAAGATGCCGGGATCTACAACGACTCGGAAGAAACGCGACAAAAAGCACTGAAAATGGGAGCCAATCTCGTTCAATTTGCCACTACCCATTGAGCCGGATCGCTGTCCATATCCTGATCAATCCAATTTCGGGTTCAAAATCTAAAAAGGGACTGGACGAAAAGTTGAAACAACAACTTGATTCATCCCGATATTCAACACACATCCATACCTGGAATACCAATGATGATCTTGAATCGTTTTGTCAAACGGTGTTGAATGAGTCAGGTCCCAGAATTGCCGTAGCGGTAGGGGGAGATGGCACGATAAATAACTTGGTTAGCCGCTTTGCAGGAATAGTGCCCATGGCCATACTTCCGAGAGGCAGCGGTAATGGATTGGCCCGTCATCTTGGCTACCCAGCCGATGTGAATGCCTGGATCAATTGGTTCAACTCCGTTGAAAAGCAACAATACTTCGCATCCGACATTGGACAGGTTAATGGTAAAACATTTGTGAACGTGGCCGGAATTGGATTTGATGCGCATATCGGGCATGTATTTGCAACGCTTCCCGGTCGTGGGTTGCGCAGATACGCTGAAGCGGTATTACGTGAATACGGCAAGTCATCCAACCATTCCTTTGAAATAAGTCTCGATGGGGGCAAGGTTCAGGGAAGCGGCTTTTTAGCCAGCGTAGCGAATGGGAGTCAATGGGGAAATGAATTTTACATAGCGCGAAATGCGGTTCTCAATGACGGATTGTTTGAAGTGGTTTTAGTCAAAAAACCTTCCTGGTTTCAGGTGCCTTCTCTGGCATTGGCACTTCGGTTTAGACGGAATCATTCCCTTATTAGTTCGTATCAGTCAAAAGAGGTTACCATTCTCGCTACTGAAGCCACACCGCTTCATTGTGATGGGGAACCGGAGGGAGCCGCCACTGAATTTCATTTTAAATTGTTGCCCGGAAAGATGACCTTTTTAATTCCCAAAAATTGATTGGCAATGAGTCCGGAAGAGATCGAAAAATTGAGATTCCCTGTTGGTCGGTTTAATCCACCAGAAACGCTCGCACTGGAGCATATACCTGGAATGATTGAAACCATCAGGCAATTTCCCGACGAGGTATCGGCACTAATAAATGACCTACCGATAGACGCATTGAACTGGAAATATCGCCCGGGAGGCTGGTCGGCCAAGCAGGTGGTTCATCATTGTGCCGACAGCCATATGAATGCATTGATTCGCTTTAAACTAGCCTTAACGGAGGATGAACCAACTATCCGACCGTATTACGAAGATCGATGGGCAGAATTAATGGATAGCCGTCAGGATGATTTGTTACCATCCGTATTCATCCTTGGAGGGGTGCATCGTCGTTGGACACAGGTAATGCAATCCATGATCTTGTCCGATTGGAACCGAGGGTATATTCATCCTGAGTACAATCGTAGATATACCTTATACCAGGCTCTAGGGAATTACGATTGGCACTGCAAACATCACCTGGAGCATCTCCGCTTGGCCATTCAGTCCAATGGGAAGTATAACGATATGTGAGCTGGTTACATGTTCCGACGGTATTGACCGCCTACCTCAAACAGCGCCTGGGTTATCTGTCCTAAGGTACACCACTTACATGCTTCCATGAGGGTGTTAAACATGTTTTCGTTTGCCAGAGCTGTTTCTTGAAGCTTGGTTAACCACTGATTGATTTCGGCCTGATTTCTGGTCTGCTGCTGATTTAGTGTTTTGATCTGCAGCTGTTTTTCCTCTTCCGTGGCCCGAATCACCTCTTTGGGAAGTATGGTAGGAGAGCCCTTGGAACTTAAAAAGGTATTCACACCGATAATAGGGAACTCACCAGAGTGCTTTAAGGTCTCATAATACAAACTCTCTTCCTGAATTTTTGATCGCTGATACATGGTTTCCATCGCACCCAGCACACCACCTCGTTCAGTGATTCGGTCAAATTCTACCATAACCGCTTCTTCAACCAAATCAGTCAATTCTTCAATGATGAAAGATCCTTGCATCGGATTTTCATTCTTGGCCAATCCCAGCTCCCTGTTGATGATCAATTGAATGGCCACTGCTCTGCGCACACTTTCTTCGGTTGGTGTGGTTATAGCCTCGTCATAGGCGTTGGTATGCAGCGAATTACAATTGTCATAAATCGCGTAAAGGGCTTGAAGTGTTGTGCGGATATCGTTGAAGTCAATTTCCTGCGCGTGCAAACTTCTTCCGCTCGTTTGAATGTGATACTTCAACATCTGGGAACGGGCATTTGCGCCATACTTGTCCCTCATCGCCTTGGCCCAAATACGTCGTGCTACCCGGCCAATAACGGCATATTCCGGATCAATTCCGTTGCTAAAGAAGAAGCTCAGGTTTGGTCCGAATTCGTCAATGTGCATTCCTCTGCTGAGGTAGTATTCAACGTAGGTGAAGCCGTTCGCCAATGTGAATGCAAGTTGGGTAATAGGGTTGGCACCAGCCTCTGCAATGTGATAGCCTGAAATGGAGACGGAGTAGAAGTTCCGAACACCGTTTTGAATAAAGTAATGCTGAACATCACCCATCAGGCGGAGCGCAAATTCCGTGGAGAATATGCAGGTGTTCTGAGCTTGATCTTCTTTTAGAATATCTGCTTGAACCGTTCCTCGCACCACTTTTAGGGTGTCGGATTTAATTTGATTATAGATATCGGCAGGTAGTACCTGATCACCGGTTACACCCAAAAGCATCAATCCGAGGCCGTTGTTGCCTTCCGGCAATTCACCATAGTAGGTGGGTTGTGTAGCGTTTCGAGACGTAAAAATCTGATGGATTTTTTGCTTTACCTCTTCTTCCAAACCATGCTCACGAATGTATTTTTCACACTGCTGATCAATGGCAGCGTTCATGAAATATCCGAGGAGCATTGGAGCTGGACCATTGATGGTCATGGAAACGGAAGTCATCGGATCGGCCAAATCGAAACCAGAATATAGTTTCTTGGCATCGTCCAGACAGCAAATAGAAACACCGGAATTTCCAATTTTGCCATAGATATCGGGGCGATGATCCGGATCATTTCCATAAAGTGTCACAGAGTCAAATGCCGTGCTTAGTCGTTTGGCCGGCATATCCAGACTCAGATAATGGAACCGTTTATTAGTCCGTTCAGGGCCGCCTTCTCCGGCGAACATTCGCGTTGGGTCTTCCCCTGCACGCTTAAATGGGTAGATTCCGGCGGTGTATGGGAATGAACCAGGTACATTTTCCTGTAACAGGAAGGTTAAGGTGTCGCCCCACGATCGGAAGTTAGGAACGGAAACTTTAGGAATTTGGGTGTGCGACAATGATTCCGTGGTGGTTTTCATGCGCAATTCCTTGTCGCGAACCTTGAATACAAATTCTTCCTGACGATATTTTTCTCTCAACTCCGGCCATGCCTCAATCATCTTGAGGTATTTGGGGTTGATCTCATCTCTCAATCGGGATATGGCTTTGTCCAAATCGGATACGTCCGAACCCATGGATGCCAACTCGTGTCGTGCTCCTTCCAGCTTATAGAGTCGATCGGACAATTCAGATTGACTCACTCCATCTGCGTTGTACGACCGGATCTGATCCGAAATTTCACTGAGATATCGGTTCCGGTTGGGCGGGATGATATAGATCTTCTCCGATTCACCTTCCAACATACTCAGCTCACTGTGTAAGTTGATGCCTGTTTTGGCCGTAATGGTGTTCAGAAGTGATTGATAGAGCTGGTTTGTTCCAGCGTCATTGAATTGAGACGCAATGGTTCCGTATACCGGCATGACAGACGGATCCTCGTCAAATCGTTTGTGGTTGCGCTGGAACTGTTTTTGGACGTCCCGAAGAGCATCCGGAGCACCTCGTTTATCAAATTTATTGATGGCGATGACATCGGCATAATCCAACATGTCGATTTTTTCCAGTTGGGTAGCAGCACCATATTCAGGTGTCATTACGTAGAGACTCACATCGCTATGGTCCGTAATTTCGGTATCGGATTGACCAATTCCGGATGTTTCGAGGATGATTAAATCAAATCCGGCAACCTTCAAAATAGCAATCGCATCATCAATGTGCTTGCTCAACGCCAGGTTCGCTTGACGGGTTGCCAGGGAACGCATATAAACGCGCGGGTTGCTGATGCTGTTCATCCGAATCCGATCGCCCAGTAAGGCACCTCCAGTTTTGCGTTTGGAAGGATCTACGGATATGATGGCAATGGTTTTGCCGTGATTGGCATCGGATGCCTGAAAGTCGCGCAAAAATCGGCGTACGAGTTCGTCAACCAGAGACGACTTCCCCGCACCTCCTGTACCAGTAATACCCAAAACCGGCGCGTGGATTGTGGTTGATTTCTGACGAATGGCGTCCAGTTGAATCTTGTGTTGATCCGGGTAGTTCTCCGCGGCAGAGATCAAGCGCGCAATAGCACTTTTGTTGGATGTGCTCAAATGACTTACCTCTCCATTGATCGAAAAGCCAGTAGGGAAATCTGCTTGTTGAACCAGATCATTGATCATGCCTTGAAGCCCCATTTGCCGGCCATCATCCGGATGATAAATACGGGCAATCCCATATTCATGAAGTTCGGCAATTTCCTCGGGAAGAATGGTCCCGCCTCCGCCACCGAAAATTTTAATGTGTTCTGCCCCTTTTTCCTTGAGCAGATCGTACATGTACTTGAAGTATTCGTTATGCCCACCTTGATACGATGTGAGGGCAATGGCGTTGGCATCTTCCTGAATGGCTGTGTTTACAACTTCCTCAGCGCTACGGTCATGTCCCAGATGAATCACTTCACAACCGGTTGATTGTATGATTCGTCTCATGACATTGATGGCTGCATCATGGCCATCGAACAGTGAGGCGGCCGTTACGATCCGCACTTTATTTTTGGGATGATAAATTTCGGTGTTCATATCGAGGTTGGGCAAAGATAACCTCAAAATGAGCCAAAAGAAACGGGGAACTTCTCAGCTCCCCGATAGTCTTAGTAGAAAGACATGAATTAGTAGATTTAGTTCAGATGGAGGCCTCACGGCCCGTTCATCAGTTGTAGCAAATAGTAATCAAATGGTTAACAAGTAAAGTAGTAGTAGTATTTAATAAGTAAGTAGTAGTAATCTTAAATAGTATCTATCAATATCGTGTAGTATTCTTTATTTCGTTTTTGTTGTTTCAACCGCTGCGGTTGTGCCAGATATAATTCAAGCTACGTGCCAAGAATAGATTGAAAGTGAAAAGTTGGGTTGTAACTAATTGATAAATAGTGTTTTGTGTTGAATTTGGTCGCAATGGGCAAATGGAGTGCAAACATGGAAAAGAACTCATAATGGGAATCTATTCTAAAAATTGGACAAAAAATGTATTTTGGGAAGACTGGTTAGGGGTGTTCTTTTATCAAATTAGCGGAGTCCTTTGTAGCCCATTAAATTCAGAGTTAATTTGCCTCAAACGGAATTATGACGGAGGCACTTATCGTTCAACCTTCCTGGGAAGGCGTTTTTAGAGGAGTCATCGGGCTAGGATTGTTGGTGGGGTTGAGTTGGCTGATGAGCACCAACCGAAAGCACATTAACTGGAGATTAGTCATGAGCGGGATTGGAATTCAAATTCTCATTGCGCTGTTGGTTTTTTTCGTTCCCTTTATCAGCACGGCACTGGATTACTTCGCGCGGGCCTTTACAAAAGTCACTTCGTTTACCATGGAAGGTTCCAGGCTCCTCTTCGATGGGTTGCTGGACGTGGATTCCATGGGATTCTTATTTGCCTTTCAGGTCTTGCCTACCATTGTGTTCTTTTCCGCACTAACCTCATTGCTTTATTATGTGGGATTTCTTCAGAAAGTGGTGTACGCCATCGCTTGGGTAATGAATAAGAGTATGAAACTTTCAGGTGCAGAAAGTTTGTCGGCAGCCGCGAACATCTTCGTAGGTCAAACCGAGGCACCATTGGTGGTGAAACCATACATCGAGCGGATGAGTAAATCGGAAATCATGGCTCTGATGTGTGGGGGTATGGCAACCATTGCCGGTGGGGTGCTGGCCAGTTACATTGGCATGTTAGGTGGTACGGATCACGCGTCACAGGTCGAGTTCGCGAAGCATCTGTTAACAGCTAGTGTATTATCGGCTCCGGCCGCTTTGGTGATGGCTAAAATTCTGGTTCCAGAATCGGGAGAGGTGCAACGGGAAATGCACATCAATAAAGATAAAATTGGTTCTAACTTTTTGGAGGCTATTACCAATGGAACAACGGATGGCTTGAAGCTGGCTATCAATGTTGGCGCCATGTTGCTGGTGTTTACGGCGTTTATTGCCATGATTAATTACTTCCTGCAGGATAAGCTGGGTGAATGGACGCACGCGAATCAATGGATCGATCAAGTGACAGATGGCAAGTTCTCAGGTTTGTCCATGCAAGCCATTATGGGTTTTGTTTTTGCCCCTTTGGCCTGGATCATGGGAGTTCCCTCAAGTGATTTACTTGTTGCAGGCAGTTTGCTCGGTGAAAAGACTATTCTGAATGAATTTATTGCATACAAAAGTTTCTCAGACCTAAAAGAGCAAATCCAGTTGTCCCATAAAACCGTAGTCATATTAACCTACGCTCTGTGTGGTTTCAGCAATATTGCCTCCATCGGTATTCAAATTGGGGGGATCTCCAGCATCGCTCCTAATCAGAAAGCGACCTTGTCCAAATTGGGGTTTTTATCCTTGATTGGGGGCACACTGGCCTGCCTACTCACTGCAACCATTGCCGGAATCTTTTTTTAACAAACCATGAATCGTTCTTTCCTATATGGCGATGGATTTTTCGAAACGATCCGGCTAACTCTTGGCAAGCCTGAATTTCTAGGTTTACACCTTGATCGGGCTCGACGTACGGCCAAAAGCCTTCAAATGAATTGGCCGGAGTATTGGGACGAAGCATTTTGGCTCCAAGAATTTGAGAAGTTTTCACATGACACCTGTGCAGTGAGAATCACGTTTTACCGAGGTGGATCTGGAGCGTACTTGCCGGAAGAAAACAACCTACAATTCCACCTATATTCCAGGGACATAAAGGAGGGATCCTACCTTTTCTTGAACACAGCTCTACCAATAAACGAATTGAGACATCAATTGAATTCTTTGTTGCCTGTGCGGACTGTCATAGCCGATAAGATTTATAAGGATCAAGGATTATTATCGAGTTTTAAAACAACATCGGCCTTGTGTTATGTGATAGCCGCGCTTGAAATGAAGAATCGGGAGGCTGAGGAGATTATTTTGCTTAACCAGCATGGAAAGGTATGTGAAGCACTTTCCAGTTGTCTGATACTACAACTTGAAGACAAATGGGTTACACCACCATTATGTGACGGACCAGTACAAGGCACCTATCTAGCCTTTCTAAAAGAGTGGATGCCAGTGGTTGAAAGAACATGTACCATTTCTGACATCAAGCAGGCGCAGGCTGTATATGCAGTTAATTCCGTGTACGGATTTCGCCGACTCCAACTCGTGTTGAATTAGCTCGCCAGAATCTCAGCCATACGAATTAATGAGTTGTTGATGGGTTTTTGTTGTTTGATGGCCTGTTCAAATGGCGTCATTTTCACTTCGTTATTTACAATTCCCAGGGCCTGAGATTGTTGTCCTTCCAACAACGCCAGTACGGCTGAATATCCAAGCCGGCTGGCCAATATACGATCATTGGCAGTTGGGCTTCCTCCACGTTGTATATGACCTAATATCGTGGCGCGTATGTCAAGATCGGGATAGCGGGAACTGAGTTTGTGAGCAAGTTGTAACACTCCGCCTTCTTCATCACCTTCGGCAACAACAATGATGGAAAACGACTTGGATCGGCGGTCTTTACGGTCAAAGAATCGATAAATT
Source organism: Flavobacteriales bacterium (assembly GCA_020635355.1). GTDB lineage: Bacteria > Bacteroidota > Bacteroidia > NS11-12g > UBA9320 > WGNA01. The sequence goes on along the minus strand of JACJZW010000015.1, from coordinate 67,435 downwards.
TTTTCCAGATCTCTGGCATCTTCGGGAATCAGAATACCCTCGGCTCCACCCGAAATACCCACCGATATTCCGATGAAACCTGCGTCTCGTCCCATAACCTCTACCAGAAACACGCGATCGTGAGAATCTGCTGTATCACGAATTTTGTCAATAGCCTCTACGGCAGTATTAATGGCGGTGTCAAAACCGATCGTAAAATCGGTGCCGAACAAGTCATTATCAATGGTTCCCGGAAGGCCAATGGTAGGAATACCGTGCTCCTGAAACAAGTGCAAGGCGCCTGTATAGGAACCGTTTCCTCCGATACAAACCAAGCCATCTATTCCGCGCTTTTTCAAGTTTTCAGCCGCCTTTGATCGTCCCTCAGGATGCATGAATTCGGCACAGCGAGCCGTTTTTAACATGGTTCCGCCCAATTGAATGATATTGGCTACCGATCGTCTGGTCATCTGAGAAATATCATCATCAATCATTCCCTGATAGCCCCGTCGGATACCAAATACCTCTAATCCATTATAAACTCCTGTTCGTACCACGGCACGAATACAGGCATTCATCCCGGGGGCATCTCCTCCTGATGTGAAAACAGCAATCCTTTTCATAGCGTCCATTTGACACAAAGAAAAAACCCTTCCGCTAAAAGCAGAAGGGTTTTTACATTTTGGGGTAAATCCGGTTGGATTAACTTATTCTTCAGCGAGAACCTTAACGGTCATCGTGTTATCTGTATCAATAGATGCAACCATGATCAAACAAATTTTTGCGTTGGCGCTAACTGGCTGACAGTAAATTACGTCACCAACAGCCACTTCAATATTGTCTGAGGTGGCAGCAGTGCTAGCTGCTTCAGCAAGAAGTTCCTTTGAATCCGTCATTGCACCGAATTGGTTCTGGGTGTAGGATGTTTTGCGGAACTTGGTTTGGTTGCGTGTGGTCCAAGTGCTTACGCCATTCACACCAACCAGTTTGTCAGCGGCCAATTGGAAGCTTGGGGCGCAAATGATGCTACCACCCAAATCATCCAATACATAGCAAAGGTCAATTGATGCTGAGATTGGCTTGGCATCTTTCAGGAGGTACGCTTTATACTCTTCCAACGTAACGCTGGATCCAAGGGCAGAAGAGTTTTGGTTACCTACAGTTACGTCAACGGAACGAACTGGCTTTGGAGCCGCTGTTCTGGTGAAGGTAATGGTTTCAGTAGTTGAATTACCATCTTTGTCGGCAATGGTGAATGACCATTTCTCTGTTCCTGGAGTGCTTTCCACCATGTTTTCGTAATCAATGGTGAAGTCAGTTGCATTAATTGTGGTGTCACAAATGGTGCAATTGTCCGGAATAACGTTGGCGCCTCCGTTGTAGCTCACCCGAATTTTGAGGGTTTCGATTTTGCTGTCATGTGATCCTACCAGGCCAATTTTAAAGGCTGACCCAGCTGCAATCGATACGTCACCCGATGTGTAACCAGTACCGGCAAGAAAATTCAATTTTGGGTTGGTAGTTGGTTCATCACCACCACCTGTACAAGCAGAGAACATAAATGCTCCAAGAGCAACGAACGCTGCAAGAAAGCTCAACTTCAGTGTTTTCATTTGTTGGATGTCTATAAATTTCGAACAAAGATATATAACCCGAAACGTACTTTTGGTGTCTAGCCTAAACTTACTCATATTTTACACATAGTCTGACACCACTTTATGTCCTTGTCTGCCCTCGATTGGAGTATCATTTCCTTATTCCTGCTGTTATCCTTTGGAATCGCTTTGTATTACAGAAAGCAGAGTCAATCCGGATTGGCCGGATTCTTTCTTGGAGGGCGATCCATGCCGTGGTACCTGGCCGGTTTAAGTATGGTGGCTACCACCTTTGCCGCCGATACGCCGCTGGCCGTTACTGAGTTAGTTGGGCAGGGAGGGATTGCCGCGAATTGGTTATGGTGGAATTTGCTGGCTGGTGGATTGTTAACCACCATCTTCTTCTCCCGTCTTTGGAGACGCTCAGGCATCATCACGGAAGTAGAATTCATTCAACTTCGATACAGCGGAAAAGCCGCTTCATTTCTACGAGGTTTCAAGGCGATCTATCTGGGGTTATTTATCAATGCAATGATCATTGCATGGGTGAACCAGGCCTTCATGGCCTTGCTGGAAGTTTTTTTTGATATTCACGATAGCCGTTTGTATTGGATAACCGGTGGAGCCATGGTTTTCATCTTTGTCTACGCCTCGATATCCGGGTTAAAAGGGATAGCCGTTACAGATGCATTCCAATTTATTTTGGCCATGGTGGGGTGCATTGTCCTAGCAGTGATCGTGGTTAATAGTGACCAGATTGGAGGCATACAGGCCATGAAGACTAAATTACCAGAAGGCACCTTAAACTATTTCCCAGACTTTTATGGCACTCAAGGTGTAAAGTCCTTCACCATTTCGGTGCTCACCTTTCTGACGTATGTGGGGGTTTTGTGGTGGGCATCCTGGTATCCCGGAGCAGAACCGGGTGGAGGAGGGTACATTGCTCAGCGCATGATGGGAACCAAATCAGAAAAAGACTCCGTATTTGCCACGCTATTTTTTCAAATTGCCCACTACTGTATAAGACCGTGGCCATGGATTATCGTTGCCTTATGTGCTGTAATTCTATATCCTGACTTGGGTGCCGATGATCAAAAACTTGGTTACGTGATGGCCATGAAGGAGTTTCTGCCGTCCGGACTAAAAGGGTTGCTTCTTGTTGCTTTTCTCGGGGCCTATATGAGTACGATATCAACTCAATTGAATTGGGGCGCCAGTTACATCGTGAATGATGTTTATCAGCCATTTATCAGACCACCTGAGACATTTAACCATGAAGAGGATGTCACCCGAAACTACCTTTTGATGAGTCGGTTAGCTACCTTTCTAATCATGGGCATCGGCTTGGTAGTTACGACCTTTATAACGACCATTACCGGTGTATGGGAATTTATCTTTCAATGTGGGGCCGGTTTAGGTCTGGTCTTAATTCTCAGATGGTATTGGCACCGCATCAATGTGTGGAGTGAAATCACAGCCACCATCGTACCATTTCTAATTTATGGGGCGATTTTAATGGCACGAAATCACCACATCAATCAATTGGGGATGATTGACCCGGATCAAATTGCCGAGGCTACAAAAGGTATTTGGTATTTTGATTTCGCCTGGTCGGTGTTACTCACCGTTGGGCTAACTACGCTGAGCTGGTTGGTAGTGACCTTCCTAACACCACCCAATGACGAAGAGACACTACGAAATTTTGTGGAACGCGTCAGACCAACCGGTTGGTGGCAAGGTCGATCAACAACCGTTAACGATGGCTTACCTTTTCTCATTTTGTCATGGATTTTCGCCATTGTAATGGTCTACAGCGTCTTGTTTGGAACAGGTGATCTAATCCTGCAGGAATGGCAATCAGCCTTAGGATATTGGCTTGCCGCCGGGGTGTCAATGGTGGGTTTCCGATGGTCGGCCGGACGAGGTGACCTATTCCAGTGATTGGCATAGGAATTGACAAATAGGGTATCACACAATGTAACCGCTAATACCTGACAGATTGTCAATGGAAGAATTTAAGAATATGTATTTCTCAATTGAGTCGGACGAAGAAGGGGAAGATCCCGGATTTGTTACCTTGATGACCCAGGATGAGGAAGACGAAATCAATAAGCAGGAGTTTCCCAATGAGATACCCATTCTCCCACTCCGAAACACGGTTTTATTTCCAGGAGTAGTTTTCCCTATAACACTTGGACGGGATAAGGCCATCCGATTGATCAAGGACGCCTACAAGAGCACCAAGATCATTGGTGTGGTGGCTCAGAAGGATGAAGAAATTGATGATCCGTCAGCCGATGATCTGTACGAAATAGGCACCCTGGCATACATCGTTAAGATGATTCGGATGCCCGATGGAAATACAACGGCCATTATCCAGGGAAAGCGGAAATTTAAACTGGAAGAGCTCTCCCAAACCGAGCCCTATTTTCGGGCGAAGGTGAGTGATATCACCGAACAGCCCTTTAAAACCAATCGTGAAAACAACGCATTGATCAGCACCGTTCGCGATATGGCCAGCAAAATCGTAGAGATTTCTCCCAATATTCCAACCGAAGCCAACTTCGCACTTAAAAATATTGACAGCCCCAACTTTTTGGTCAACTTCATCGCCTCCAATCTCAACGTCGATATCGATGAGAAGCAGTTAATCCTGGAGCTGAGTAATATTCCTGAAAAAGCTGAGGTTGTTCTGGCGCATCTCAATCGTGAGATGCAGATGCTGGAGTTGAAAAATCAAATTCAATCCAAGGTAAAGGTTGATCTGGATAAACAGCAACGGGAGTATTTTCTCCATCAGCAGATCAGGGCCATTCAGGAAGAACTAGGCCAAGACAGCCCGGATCAGGAAATAGAACAACTGCGTGCACGCGGAATCCGAAAGAAATGGGACGAGATAACCGCCAAAGCCTTTACCCGGGAGCTGGATAAACTTATGCGCACCAACCCGGCTGCACCGGATTATTCGGTGAGCCTGAATTATGCCGAGTTGTTATTGGATCTGCCCTGGAATGAATTTACGAAGGATAGTTTTGATCTGTCCAAGGCGCGCAAAACCTTGGATGCCGATCATTTTGGTTTGGAAAAAGTAAAGGATCGAATCCTGGAATATTTAGCCGTATTGAAATTGAAAGGGGATATGAAAAGTCCCATTCTTTGTTTGTACGGTCCTCCTGGTGTTGGAAAAACGTCATTGGGTAAATCCATTGCTCGCGCCATGGGACGGAAATATGTTCGGGTCTCTCTAGGCGGCTTGCACGATGAATCGGAACTAAGAGGACATCGTAAGACCTACATCGGTGCCATGCCTGGCAGGGTGATCCAGAATCTTAAGAAGGTGGGCACATCAAATCCGGTTTTTGTATTGGACGAAATCGATAAGATCGGAAGTGATTTTCGTGGAGATCCGTCATCGGCATTGCTCGAAATTCTGGATCCAGAACAAAATCATGCGTTTCACGACAACTATGTAGACCTGGATTACGATTTGTCGAAGGTGATGTTCATTGCCACCGCCAACCGATTAGATACCATTCAACCGGCCTTATTGGACCGAATGGAAATCATTGAAATCAATGGCTATACCCTGGAGGAAAAGATTCAAATCGCCAAGAAGTACCTGGTTCCCAAACAACGGAAAGAACACGGTTTAAAGGCGAAGGATTTTTCTATCAGTGAAAAGGTTCTGGGCACCATTGTGGAAGAATATACAAGGGAAAGCGGTGTACGCGGACTGGAAAAGAAGATTGCCTCCCTCGCACGATTTCGAGCCAAGCAGGTTGTTGGAGGTGAGGACATCAAGGCCGCAGTGAGCGACAAGTTTGTTTACGATGTATTGGGAAATCAGCGGATTGAGAAAGAACTGTATCAAGACAACGAAACGGCTGGTGTGGTAACCGGATTGGCCTGGACTTCGGTTGGCGGTGAAATACTCTTCGTGGAAAGTACCATGACCTCTGGCAGAGGTAAGTTAACCTTAACTGGAAAGTTGGGAGACGTTATGAAGGAGTCAGCCATTACTGCATTAACCTATTTAAAGGCTAATTGTGATGAGCTGAAAATTGACGCTGCCATCTTTGATCAGTACGACTTTCATATTCACTTTCCGGCAGGTGCAGTGCCTAAGGATGGTCCGTCTGCAGGTATCACCATATTAACTTCTTTAGCTAGCCTGATTACGCAGCGAAAGGTGAAATCTCATGTTGCCATGACTGGTGAGATTACCCTGCGAGGCAAGGTTTTGCCGGTGGGTGGTATCAAGGAAAAAATTCTGGCCGCACGTCGCACTGGAATCCGGGAGATTATTCTCTCTGAATCCAACCGAAAGGACATTGATGATATTCCGGCTCATTACATCGTTGGGTTGAAATTTCATTTTGTTAAGCACATGAATGAGGTGTTGAAGCTGGCCATAACCAAGAACAAGGTAAAAGACGCCCGTATCTGGAAGTTGAAGGACACCAGCAATTAGAGGAATTTCAACATGCATAAAAAAAGCCCTGTCGGTTCCGACAGGGCTTTTTTATTAGGTCTTTTTTCGATTTAAGATCTGGAAGAAGAAGAACTGCTGTTCTGTTTGGTGAAGGCTTCCATATCAAATAGCAAGGTGAATCGAAGGGTGTTTTCAAGTGGATGTCGTTGTTTGAATGGCTTCAGGAAGGAAACATCCAGCCCAAATACATTGTAACGTACACCAACTCCCAATGTCATGTATTTACGAGCACCTTTGGTTGGTGCTTCATGGAAGTATCCGGCACGAACGGCAAATTGATCTTCATACCAATATTCCATACCAACACTTGTCATGAATTCTTTCATCTCTTCTCGGAATCCGCCTGGGGCATCACCAAGTGATTTAATCATACCAGCGATAACTGGATCATCTGGAGTGTACCAGGTCTCAATCTGTTTTGATCCGTCCGGGAAGATGGAATCCTGACCAGCTGAATTCTGGACATATTGTGGTTGGGGTGATGGTACCAACAACTTATTGAAGTCAATACCAAATCCAATTTTGTTGTGTTCGTCAATCTCCGTTTCCCAGAAGGTTCCAACCCGCAAGTTGATCGGAATAAAGTCGCGGTTGTTATCCGTGGTATAGGTGATTTTATTGCCCATATTGGTGATGGCCATCCCTACTGCCCACTTCCATTCGCGTTTATTGATGTCGATTTTGTCTTTGTAATACGCACCGAGGTCACCAGAAACGGCTTGTCCTGGGCGGATGTCAATGCCATTAAATACACGTTTAGAAACCAATCGGCTGTTGATGTATCGCGTTGAAATACCAAAAGAAAGTTTTTTAGAAAGTTGTAATGAATAGGAGAGGTCTATAGAAAACTCCTTTGGTTCATCACTTCCCTGAGGGTTTCCGTTCTCATCGGTGAATTCAATGTTACCCAAGCTGAAGTAGCGAAGTGATCCGGCCACAGTACCCCGTTTTTTGTCACCTACCTTGGAATAGCCGGATAGATAATAGAACCACACATCAGGAACCAGAGAACGAAGCCATGGTGCAGCGCCAAGAGAGATTCCACCATCCCCATCTATAAAGGCCATTTTACCCGGATTCCAGTGAACACCATTGGCGTCTGGAGACGTGGCTACTCCCAAATCACCCATACCTGCGGCACGTGCGTCTGGTGTGATGGTAAGAAAAGGAACGGCAGTAGTGATTACATTTCGTTGTCCCAAAAGATCAACACTGGATGATATACCTCCCTGTGCCGATGCAGTGGTTGCCGAAATGCCAACAATTCCTGTCAACAGCAATGATTTCGCGATATTGGATATTACTTTCAAACTCTTGATTTTATGGTCTAACGCAATAGGCAAAGTTATATTTTTTATTCTCAGCGCGTTTATTTGAGGAGTACCAATTTCTCAACCGCATCTGTGGTACTGCCATCCTCTGCCTTTGCCGTGATTTTGTAAAGGTATACACCCCTCCCAAGACGATCACCATACTCATCTCTGCCATTCCATTCTATGTTGTCAAAATGACTTGAAACTGAGGGAGATGAGTGGTTAAGGGTTTTGACAACCTTCCCGGTAATGGTCATGATTTGAATCATGACGTCCATCTGTTGCCCTTCCCTGTTGTGATCAAAGTGAAAAGTGGTGTGTGTGGAAAACGGATTGGGGTAATTCAGCACATGGGTTATAGCCAGATCGGCATCATCGCCAACAATGAATTCGGTGTAATCCTCCGCCACATTATTGTACACGTCCCAAACTCTAATCTTAAGGGTATGCTTACCCACCGGCAGTTCTTCCATTGGGTATCGAATTTCACCTGCCTGATACGAGTCCAGGGTGGATTGGTAGTAATCATTCAAAACAAGAATTTGTTCTGCAGGAGTTCCTTCGTCCAGTATGGCTGTGATGTCACGTCCAATGCCATTACCAACCGTATTGATTCCATTGGTATCAAAGACCTTGCACAATAGAAGCGGTTCTTTACCGGTCATTCCACCAAAAATGAATGACTCATCATCCATGAATAAAGAGATTTCAGGTCCGGTGGTGTCATTGGCGATATCCGACTCAGAACCACCTATGATCACACCGGTTTCGTATCCGGCTGCATCAATGACATTGTTATGGGCGTAGTAGCTGATTTTGCCGTATCCATAGTGATACGCAATGTCCTTCGGAACCACAAATTGGAAAGAAAACTTGCCGTTTACCACACTAACCAATCCTCTGTAAAGCACACTGTTCTGCATGTTAAAGGTGTCGGATTTGCTGGCAAGGTCGTTCCCTAAAGTGCTATACTTTAAATACTTGTCAAACATGGTTGGAAATACTACACCATTGAAATCAGACGCAAGTTGTCCATTGGCGGTGTGTATTTCTCCGGTAACCTTTACTTTGGAAAAGGCCCTAAACGTATCCAGGGCGTTCACTCCAATAATCGAATCATTAATGGACATGGTCACTACGTTCAACTTAGGATATGCGAGTTGCATTCCCGGATCTCCAATCAAGGAGAAGTTGCGTTGATTCACATTTTTTTGTGAATTGTTCTTGGCTTTCATGAACACGTCACCAAGCGTTGGAAATCCATTGTCCAGATCAAACATATTTTGGTTCTGAACCTGTTCATTGAGATCGCGGTTTAAATTGATGAAGACAAGCCTCGTGGTAGTAATTAGCCCAACAGCACCGCCGTGATCGTTGAAGAGGGCCAGCTCTCCCGGTGAATCTTGTGAGGGGTCGTCGTAGCGAGTTAGTTCACATGTAGCGGTGATAATGACCGGCAATTTGTCGATGTTACTCCAATTTCGGATTTGATCGCGTGTGACAATACGTTCATGCGCCATACCACTAGGACCTCCGTGGCCCAGGTAGTTAAAGATTACATGACCCCGGTCAAAGCTTCGGTCAATAGCCACATTTACATCTGGATATTTTTGACCGGAACCGAAGGATTGCTGTTCAAAAGCATCTATGTAGATTTTCTGAAGATTGTACATCCGGTTTTGAGCATCCACATAACCGGATACTTTTTCGGAATCTCGGAAGTGGGTGTTGTTATCCTCGTCGTCGGCAACATATGTTTGACGAATACGCCATTCACCAAATGTGGTGGTTTCATGGTACCGCTTGATTTTGTTGACGATGGTTTGCGCTTGTTCTGTCGTCCGACATGGAATTCGACCCACACCAATATCCAAACCTTCTTTAGCAGAAAGCACGTCAAAATAACCCTCATCGGCGTCCAGCATACCAAAGTAATCGTCCGAACCATAGGAATAGCTTGGGGAAATGGATTCCCGGCTCTGAAAGGTTGGGATGAAATTGGTATTGTTGTCAATTCGATCCTTGTAGTCATAGGATCCATCTCCAAAGAGCAAGGCAAATCGGAAGGGTTTAGAACCCGTTTGACCGCGTTCGTACAACATTCTCAGAAAGTCCCGAATGGCGGTAGCATCGGCCTTACCGCCTCCAAATTCATTATAGATCTGGTTAAGCGAAATGACCTCGACGGAATAGTGGTAATAGTCCCTGTGGAATGAAGCTAATTCATTGGCTTGACTTTTGAAATTAGAAGGGGCAATGATGGCATAATCCAAGTCCATCAAGGCATGAAGATTTTGATTTTCAACGGTGCCAACAAATTCAGGAACCATGGTCGTACCTGGTGTAAAGGCGATCAGATGTCTGGGAACGGAGCCGGTGGCAAAAATGGCAACTTGATTTCCATTCTCCTCAAAGGTGAGTTGGTCTGAAGTGTACTGGTAATCTGTAACATCCCATAATCGGAAATCACCCGTCATTGCTAACTTAACGTTCGGATGCCGGGATACTTTTGGCAGGTAGATCGGGAACTGACCGTTTGAAAAATGTAAGTCGGCAGGCACACTCAAGTCATAGTAATCAAGCCAGGCATCGGACCCGGAAGAACCTGAAATGAAGGTGTATGACAGATTGATAGAGCCGGATGAAATAGGAAGACTCTTTTCGATGAATCTTGGATTCGTCATGAAGTTGGCGTCATAATCACCCGATACCCCGGAAAAATTGAATGCATCAACAGTTGATCCATTCAGCTTAAGGTTATAGGAGGAGTTTGCTTGTATGGAGCGTACACCAAACCGTGAACGGAGAATGATGTTCTCATCGGTACGGACGTCACTAATCGTATGACCGAATGTTCTTTGATTTTGATTTTTGAATGATTCTCCCCACCAATCCCGGCCGGACGTGATGAAGTTTTCGGCATCTACCTCATGATGAATGCGTTTGCGATAGCCGCTAATGGTGGTGTCTGAGGGTGAACCTTGACCATGGTTTCGGACGGCCAATCTCTTTCCGGTTCCCTGAGAATGGGTTAAGAACACAAAGTTGTTGTTCTCATACACATTTTGTTCCCATAGATAGTCGGCTTCACTGTCATTATACAACCAACGGTTAGCATGCTCGGCATAGAAGAGGATGTGGTCATTTCCATCCAAACGATTGTTCTTGTTTTCGTCCACCACCTCAATGGTCAATTCCTGCAGATCGTCTGGTCTGGTAAGGTCATTGGGCTCAGGGAGTAAGCCCCCCGGATTTCCATAAATCCTGAAGGTGGAAGCATCAATATCCTTGGGATCAACGTTGGCACTTTTTAGCGCCGAAACGTCCAAACGATAGATGCCTTCTTTTGCAATCTTGAACTTCCTCCAAACGCCATTCGCTAGGACGCTGCTGGTAGAGAAGTTGCTTCGTTTTCCCAACGCACTTCGGGTAGGATTGGCTTGAGACGAGACAACCTTCAAATCAAACGAAGCCATGCGCTCTAAGCCATTGGTCATCGGGTTGATTCGAAATGGAATTACCTCGATGTTTTCAAAGTGTTGCCCACCTTCTCTGGTGCGGTAGACGGTTATTGGCTCATCCAGTGCTTTACGGATCGCCAAGTCGTAATCCCGGGGGAGCTGAACCGGGGTGGAAACAACATTTTGGAGGGTATAGGTATGTACCATCGATGATTGCCGATGGAGGAAAAATACCGGGATGGCTTTGTTGTTCACCATAACGGTTCCGGCAAATTTGAATCGGGATGATTCTGGGTTCTCAGTTGATGCATTCCACTCAATCCGATGGGAGTCTGTTTGGGCCCGTACAAGAGGAGAGAGAGCGAAGATTATCGTGAAAAGCGTGAAAATCAGTCGCTTCATAACTAAATTCAATTGGGTTTTACGATCACAATTATTGTACGGTTTACAACAATAATGCAGGTCAAATATTGTTTAATTTGAGTAATATTTTTGTCGCCCTGTTCAAATCTTGCTAACTTTACAAGATTATTTGCAGCGTTTCTGAACACTTGTGTGTCAGTTACAATGAATACCAACAAAATCAACACATGATCAGCAATTTTAAGATGGTGAAAATGATGCGCAATACTGCGCTGTTGCTGGCCTTAGCCTTCGTAAGCGGTGAAGCCTTCGCTCAGGATCCTGAGTTCTCGCAATTTTATGCGACTCCAGTTTACACAAACCCCGCCATGGCCGGAACCGGTCAATGCAATGGTGGTGGACGTGCGGTTATTAATTATCGTAACCAGTGGCCAAGTTTGCCGGGTACGTTTGTGACCACAGCCTTTTCCTTTGACCAACATTTTGATAAGGTTAAAGGTGGTTTGGGTCTTTTGGCGCTGCGCGATGTGGCGGGTGAAGGACTCCTCACCACACAACAGGTGAGCGCCATTTATTCGTACCAGTTGGAAGTGACTAAGAAGTTCTGGATGCGATTCGGTTTGGAAGGACAGGTTATTCAACGAGGACTTGATTTTTCCAAACTTCGTTTTGAAGATCAGATTGACGCCACGCGTGGATTTGTAAAAGCTACAAATGAACCCATCGTAAATAACAAGATTACCACACCAAACTTCAGCACGGGCTTTTTGGCCTACACCAAAGGATTCTACGCCGGTGTTGCCGTTCACAATTTGATTGAGCCGGTTCAAAGTTTTTATGGTGATCCTGAGGCCAAACTGCCCCGCAGGTACACCATTCATACCGGATCCGTGATTCCACTGGATCGTCGAAAAAACCCTAATTCTACCTTTTCTCCCAACGCACTTTTTATGCTGCAGGCGAAATTTACACAGCTGAATCTCGGGTTCTACTTGAATCGCGGGCCATTGGTATCAGGTCTTTGGTTCCGACAAACCTTTGGTGAATACCGAAACTCTGATGCCTTGATGTTATTGGTTGGTTTCCGCAAAGACAAGTTTAAGTTTGGATATAGCTATGATTTGACCGTTGATTCAAAACGAGCCGCAGCTCCGGGATCACACGAAGTGAGTGCTGCCATTGAATGGTGTGCCCGCAAACCAACGAAAAAGTACCGGGTGTTGCATTGTCCGGATTTTTGATCCGAGATCGAACCACCAGTAACTCCATGAAATTTCCACTGTGAACTCAGTTAAGTCAATACGATCAGCAGCTCTCGGGCTGCTGATTTTGTTTAGTGGATTGGGCAGCTGGGCACAGGAGTCTGAATCGATCCAGCATTATTCGATTCAACAACCGGCTACTATTAATCCGGCCTTGGCTGGTGTTGGCCTGACAAGACTACTGGCAACCGCGGATCTAGCTAGCGCAGGCCATTCATACTAAGGCGCTCTTTCTCAGCGTTGAACAAGTAATTATCAGCCGATTAAAATTCTTCCGACAATCTGAATTTTAGGCAATAAAAGTGTAAACTTGTAAGTTCTTACAAAAATGACCTCAAGAAATATGATGAACAGGAAACTATCCATCGTCTTATTGGCCATCACCAGTACGGTGTTCTTTTCTTCTTGTAAGAAGGAGAAGTCAGCCGTTACCGGATGGAATTATAACGATGCCAAGTGGGGAGGATTTGAAACGTATGATTATGCCGGACAGGAAACAGGTCCCGGATTGGTCTATGTAAAGGGTGGTGCTTTCACCATGGGATCATCCGAGCATGACGTCCTCTATGAGCATGACAATGTGGAGCGTAAGGTTTCAGTACACTCATTTTATATGGATGAGTGTGAGATCAGTAACCTGAACTACCTCGAATATCTGCATTGGTTACGACGCGTTTACGTAGATTATCCGGAAGTATGGGAAACGGCGTTGCCGGATACCAATTGCTGGAGAAACAAACTGGCATACAACGAACCGTATGTAGAGTACTATCTCCGTCACCCCGCATACAAGAATTATCCTGTTGTTGGGGTTAACTGGTTGCAAGCAACTGCCTACGCTGCCTGGCGAAGTGATCGTGTAAATGAAATGATTTTGATTCGCGAAGGTATTCTGGAGCCAAACATCGATCAGATGAACGAGGAGAACTTCAACCAAGGAGCCTATCTCGCTGGTCAATATCAAGGAGCAGATGGAAAACATCTTGTGAAGGATATCATGGTTAAAAAAGGTACTCGTAACGTTCGTATGGAGGATGGAATCTTCCTGCCGGATTATCGGTTACCAACAGAAGCCGAATGGGAATATGCTGCATTGGCTAACATTGGAGCATCTCAGTACGAGAATACCAACAACAAGAAAATTTATGCCTGGGGCGGATTAACAGTTCGTCACCATGGAGGTTCCGAGCGTGATCGTGGACTCATCAATGCCAACTTCAAACGAGGCAAAGGTGACCAAGGTGGTATTGCATCCTGGTTGAATGATGGCGCTTTAATTACCACAGAGGTAAAAGCGTACTGGCCAAACGATTACGGATTGTATAATATGTCCGGTAACGTGAGCGAGTGGGTGATGGACGTATATCGTGTCCTGTCTTTTGAGGACGAGACTGATTTCAACCCATACCGTGGAAATGAGTTCAATAAGAAAAAATTGGATGAAGACGGAATCATCGATTACAAGGACAGCTTGGGACGTATTGTGTATGTGCCTGTTGAAGAGCGAGACAATGTGAACCGTCGTAACTACAAAAAGTCTGATAACATTGGTTACCTGGACGAGGAGTATTACAACGGAGGTGAGCAGCAATACGAATTTGGTGTTACCTCATTGGTGAACAATCAAGCACACGTATATAAGGGTGCATCATGGAATGATCGAGCCTACTGGATGTCACCAGGAACTCGTCGGTACCTCGATGAAGAGCAATCGCTATCCACACTTGGGTTCCGATGTGCCATGCACCGTGTAGGCGCACCTTGATCTTAAATGCTTAAATGAAAAAAGGCGATTGGAATTCCAATCGCCTTTTTTATTGTTCGAGCGTTTTACAGAATCAAACTAGCAGAATGCTTCGTAAGCTTGTTGAAGGTTGGCTGCGATCATCTCAGCCGACCGGCCTTCGATGTGATGGCGTTCAATCATGTGCACCAATTCGCCGTCCTTAAACAAACCAATGGAAGGGGATGAGGGAGGATAGGGAAGCATGTTCGCACGTGCCTTGTTGGTTGCTTCGGCATCCTGACCGGCAAATACGGTGGTGAGTTTCTCCGGCTTTTTGGAGCCGGTGAGGGACAACAGAACACCTGGTCTGGCTGATCCTGCGGCACAACCGCAAACCGAGTTAACAACTAAGAGCATGGTGCCTTGTTGATTATCGAAGACCTGATCCACTTCTTCTGATGTTTTCAATTCAGTGAATCCATGATCTGTTAATTGTGCCCTCATCGGGCGTACTAATTCTTCGGGATACATGGTAAAAAAATTTGTGGGCGAAGTTAAATATTACTCAAGTGAGAACAAATGGCCCCCTTATTAGTTTTACTATGCAAAGGGTAAAAGGTACCTTTGCACCAAATTTTAGGAACATATGACTACAGTGGCAACCACTAATTACAAAGTTAAAGACATCAATTTGGCCGATTGGGGCCGAAAGGAAATCCGTTTAGCCGAGGCTGAGATGCCGGGTTTGATGGCACTTCGTGAGGAATACGGCGCGTCCAAGCCATTGGCCGGTGCTCGCATCGCTGGATGTCTGCACATGACCATTCAAACCGCCGTTTTGATTGAAACATTAACGGCACTGGGAGCAGAGGTGACTTGGTCTTCCTGTAACATTTTTTCTACTCAGGATCACGCGGCAGCTGCCATTGCGGCAACCGGCGTTCCTGTGTTTGCATGGAAAGGAATGAACGAAACGGAATTTGACTGGTGTATCGAGCAAACCTTGACAGCGTTTGAGGATGGAAAGCCTTTGAATATGATTTTGGATGACGGAGGTGATCTGACCAATATGGTTTTAGATCGTTTTCCAGAACTGGTTAAGGAAATTCGCGGTATCTCCGAGGAGACTACTACCGGGGTTCTTCGGTTGTATGATCGAGTGAAAAACGGAACTCTTCCTGTTCCTGCGATCAACATTAACGATTCTGTTACCAAGTCGAAATTCGACAATAAATACGGTTGTAGGGAATCAGCGGTTGATGCCATTCGACGGGCCACGGATGTAATGATGGCCGGTAAAGTTGCCGTTGTTGCCGGTTACGGAGATGTTGGAAAGGGAACTGCTCAATCTTTGCGTGGTGCTGGGGCTCGGGTTATTGTAACTGAAATCGATCCAATTTGTGCCCTTCAGGCTGCCATGGATGGTTTTGAGGTTAAGAAGATGTCAACGGCTATTCCACGTGCTGATATCGTAATCACTGCAACCGGTAACCGCGACATCATCACTGGAGAGCATTTCAAAATGATGAACGATAAAACCATCGTTTGTAACATTGGCCATTTCGATAATGAAATTGACATGGCGTGGTTGAACAAGACTTATGGTAATACCCGATATGAAGTAAAACCTCAGGTGGATGTATTCAATGTGAATGGCAATGAAATCATCGTACTGGCGGAAGGTCGATTGGTAAACCTTGGTTGTGCAACTGGTCACCCATCATTCGTTATGTCGAACTCATTCACCAATCAAACTTTAGCTCAGATTGAGTTATGGAAGAACAGCAACGAGTATAAGAACAAGGTGTACACCTTGCCAAAACACCTCGATGAAAAAGTGGCTCGACTTCACCTCGAAAAAATCGGTGTTGAACTCGAAGAACTGAATGAAGTTCAGGCTGCCTATATTGGTGTTGAAAAGGACGGACCGTACAAGTCAGACCTGTATCGATATTGATCCAAAAGAAGATTGAAAAGGAAGGGCATCGGAAGGTGCCCTTTTTTTATTGATTCCAGTTTGCCGGATCAGCTCGCCACGATTCCAAGGTTGGTAAAGCATCCTGATTGATATATCCGGAGGCTTGTGCCAACGGAAGCATTTCCATATAACTGGTCAAACTGAAAACAGGACAATTCGCCTCTCTGAAATTTTCTGACGCCACATCGAAACCGTAGGTGAAAATGGATGCCATCCCCACCACATTAAATCCTTCGTTGCGCAGGTAATCAACCACCTTCAAACTGCTGCCTCCGGTAGAAATAAGATCTTCCACCACTACGATTTTAGCTTTAGGATTCAATTCACCTTCCAGTTGATTCTTCATACCGTGTTCCTTCGGTTTGGGTCGGCAATAGGCATAAGGTAAATTGAGTTCGTGTGCGGCCAGAGCACCCACCGCGATTCCCGCAGTTGCAACACCGCAGAGTGCATCGGCGTTCGGAAATTCCGTCTTAATTCGATCGCCCATGGCTTTGGCAATAAAAGATCGAATTTCCGGATTTGATAGAGTAATTCTATTGTCGCAATAAATAGGTGATTTCCAGCCACTTGACCAAGTAAATGGTGCATTGGGCTGTAACTTCACGGCTTTTATTTCTAATAAATATTGCGCTAATTTGGAGGCGATATCCATGGGACAAAAGTATGAAATATTCTTCCGGAGACATGTCTTTGTCTTCGCGCCCAAAGAAGAATTTGAAGGCAAGGCTGACGCTGTGCGAAGTACCTTATCTCTGGAGGAAACCCTGGGTCTTTTTGAACGGTTGAAGAAGCTGAGAAGGCCGCGTACCATTCTGATCACCAAGCCTAATGCCTACCAGGAGTTTTTTGGGTATTTCAAGATGGTAGAAGCCGGTGGAGGAGGCGTATTCAACACCAAAGGAAGATTGTTACTCATTCACCGCCTGGGCAATTGGGATTTACCAAAAGGCAAGCTTAACAAACGCGAGCTACCGGAAATGGGAGCCATTCGCGAGGTAGAGGAAGAGTGCAATGTTCACAAGCTTAGGATCATTCAGGAATTGCCCACTACCTACCACATTTACTATCAAAAGAAGTGGTGTTTGAAACGCACCCACTGGTATGCGATGATTAGTGAAAAATTTGATGAGGCCAAACCTCAATTGGAAGAGGATATTGATCGAATCAAATGGGTAAAACCTGAGAAATTAAATGTCGAGAAACTGGATACCTATGCGTCCATCAGAACCGTTCTTCATGAACTGAAACGGCTTTCGGCAAATACTGTTGATAAGCACCTCCATTCCGAATCAAATCGCGAATTACGGTAGAGCTCACGGCGGTGTACTTCTGTTCACTTAGCACAAAAACACTTTGAACGTCCGGGTTTTGGTCTGAATTTACGAGGGCAATCTGCTTTTCGTATTCAAAATCACCAACGGTTCTGAGACCACGTAGAATGAAGCCTGCACCCATCTTTTCGCAAAACCGGATGGTTAAGCCTTCGTAATGTTTCACCCGAACCCGAGGTTCATCAGCGTAAACATTCTGAATCCATTCCAATCGTTTCTCCAACGGAAACATGGTGGTTTTTAGGGCATTCACCCCAACGGCAATGATGACCTCATCAAACATGCGCAATCCTTTCAGCACGATGTCGTGATGCCCATTCGTGTATGGATCAAATGTTCCCGGGAAAACGGCTATTGACGTCATTACCCAAAGGTACGGGAATTTGTAAACAAGCTGAAAACGGTTTGACCGTATATCCGCTGTTCATCAGGCACTAGATCCGGCCAGGAAAGGGTGCTGGGGTGTTCAATGATCAATAAACCATTTTTCTTTAAAAGAGTCGATTGTAGAATAGTGGAAGGTAACTCGATGAGGTTGTTCATCGCGTAGGGTGGGTCTGCAAATACGATGTCGAAATCCTTTACCTGCTCACTGCCTCGTTTTAAAAACGACCAAACATCTTGTTTATGGATGGTTACTTCGGATATACGTTTCTCATCCACAAAGGATTTAAGTTGAGCCGCCACCCGGCCATTTCGTTCAACCGAATGAACTTCCGCTGCACCCCGGGAGGCGAATTCAATGCTCATGGCGCCACTTCCGGCAAACAGGTCGAGGATCTGCAAACCTTCTAAATCGTATCGATTTACCAGAATATTGAAAAGGGCTTCACGAGCCTGATCCGTGGTTGGACGAATGGTTCCCCCTTTGGGCATAGGGATGGTCATGCCCCGATACTTACCGGAAATTATGCGCATGCCATTCGAGTAGACAAGCCGTTGGTCAATAATTGACCGTTGCAATTAATGGGTTTGAGAATGACCGGATTCATATTCCTGATGTAGTTTCGGAATTGTGTAATGACCGGAATATCGTCAGATGTCAAGCCCGCCGGATGAAGGGTAAGTTCTTCCACATCCAGTTCAAGCTGTTCAATAACGGCCATCACCTCAAAGAATATTTCATCATCGGATGTGGTGAATAGCTGATTGAGGAGGATGGTCTTGCCCTCTTTGATTACCAAAATTTTTAACTGGTCGGCATCCGGTTGAAAGTAAACGTGAGAACCGGATGATTTTCCATCGGAAAGTACGAATGTATGAAGCCAGGAGCCTGCGTGACTGCACTCGCAAACCGGAAATTTTTGGAGTATGGCATCGTGCAGGTAGGTGGGCAATCGATGGAGAATCAGGATGTCCTGATGAAGAAGAGACGAATATAGACTGTCCTCTTCCGTCAACTTATGATTGAGTTGAAATAGCTTCTTCTGCTCATCTTTTGATTCAATATCGGCTGGTATCAAGGTGAACGGATCCGATGAACTGATGAGTTGAACGGAGGCGTAAATGTTGTTAAATAGTGGATTGTCCTTCAGAAGGTCATCCAAAATCGCTTCATCTATCAGTTCAAAAACACCGGAGATAAGTGGCTGATAGGCCTTATTGCAAACAACAAAATGTAGTGAGCCATTCCGGAAATCGAGCAAAAGGCGGTTACTTACGGAATGGTGATAGGCCGTCACATTCAAGGACAATTATTTCCAGTTTCCTGAATAGGTGGCTTCGGAGAGTGATCCAACCTGTAGCGGTTTCTTTGGATCGTTTGGATTCCGTCGTTTTTTGTCAAATGGATGTGGGTCTTCTACCTTAAATACCGGTACCTCCACATTTCCCTGCGTAATCATCATGGCGTCCATCAGGAATCTTGCCGTATCATAGGGTGGTACAAAGGCTAACGAATCAATGTTGATGTCTTTAAACAAGGTGTCCAAAATCGCCACATAGGATACTTCTTCCCGGAAATTGGTGGTGGAATCATCCCGGTCACCATATTGCACAACCACTTTGATCCTGCCATGTTTGAGATAGTCAATCAGGGTGTCAAAGTCATTGGTGAATTTTCCTTTTTCCTCTTTGTACGTGAGTTGAGCCAACCGGATATCTTCTAGTTTTTTAATAACCTGAGCTTCAACTTCCTCCACTTCATCGCGATACCGCATTTCGCTGGCGATTGAATCGTAGACCATGTAAGCCAGGAAAACAGCGGCAATAGAGAGAACGATCTTCAGTATGTTATTGATCATCGTGATTCTTTGTGATTGGGCAATATTAACGATTTCGCGTTGGTTTTTGTATCAAGCGGACGTGAACAATTCATCAACGGCCATCGGGATTTATCAACGATCAGGACATGTATCGGTTTCCAACCCAAACAAAACGTTTGTTGATGTATTCGGGATTGGTGAAGCTGGCATTTCCTGCCGGATTTCCTCCGGTAACGTGAAAATCACTGAAAGCAGCATGTTGGTTTACAAAGGCTGCTCCACCAAAGTTGAAGGACACCGGGGTGAATGCGTTGTTCATGACGTCCGTAATGTGGTTTTGCATCGCTTCATCGGTACAATATGCCGAGCAGGTGATAGCTCCTTTTGTACGGGCAAGTTCGGCGGCCAATTCAACGGAGTGTTCCCTGTTATTGGTTTTTACCACAAATACGATGGGGCCAAAACATTCGTGCCCGTAGGCGTCTTTATTGGCTGCATCTGTTTTAATCACACGCGGACTCAGCACGCGGGCATGTTCAAACTCAGCATTGGCAATGGCTTGTCCGTTCTCCAGAATTTCACCTCCAAAATTGCCACCATCGGCAATGCGTTTCGATGTGGCATCGTTTTGAATACCTCCTAAGGTTCCCGCACCCATCTTTGGATGATTGGCTATTCCAGCCACGCCATCCGCAATGGCTTTAGCTACCTCATCAAAACTTACCATGCCTTCATCGGTTTGTACACCTTCGGCTGGAACAAATACATCTTGAGGAGCCGTACACATTTGACCGGAGTACAGGGAGGTTGCAAATGCGATGTTTTGAACAACGGCCTGAAGATTGGAAGCCGAGTCCAGAATAACGCTGTTAACACCAGCTTTTTCGGTAAAGGTGGTTTTTGGCAAGCTTTCGATGTAATCTCCAAAGGCATTACCACCCGTATAATCGATAAGGGTTACATCTGGGTGTTCTGCCAGTTCCTTCGTGATGGGATTTGAAAGCGTATCAACAGCCAGTTGAATGATGTCGGGATTTTGATTTTGTTCGGTCAACACCTTGCGTAATTCAGCAATTACAATGGCTATCGGAAGTATGGCTTTTGGATGTGGCTTAACAATCACCGGATTTCCGGTAATCAAGCTCGCATACATTCCGGGTACCGTATTCCAGGTTGGAAAGGTGGAACAGCCTATGACCAGACCAATACCTTTTGGAACGGCTTTCCATGTTTTGTGAAGGGTTAAGTCAAATTTACCCATCGGTTTTACCCAATCCACTTCAGATGGGAACCGGGTGAGTTCATGATACCCCATGGCAATGGCTTCCAAGGCACGGTCATTGGCATGCGGACCAGAGGCTTGAAAGGCCATCATAAAGCTTTGACCAGTGGTGTGCATGGTGGCGTAGGCAATCTCAAAATAGCGATTGGCCACTCGCTCCAGCGATTCAATCAATATAGCTGCTCGTTCAGCAACAGGGATGTGCCCCCAACTTTTGGCAGCGTTGGCACGGTTAATCAATTCAGTGGACGAGAGTTGAGGGTAGCTCACGCCGATTCCCGTTTGCATATAGGGTGAAACTTCTTCCCCAATCCAATTTTGAGCATCTATGCCCAGCTCCTTAAACTCGTTGTTCATTTGATTGGCAAATGCCGTTCTTCCCTGAGCATCGGCTTCTTCCGCATAGGCTCTGGGGTGCTCCGGATATGGAGAGTAGAAGGTTCGCTCATGGAGCGCATTTACCGCGTCACGAAGTATTTGTTCGTGTTTCTGAATCAAGTTAGCCGTTTGTGTCATGGTCGCAAATTTAGCCCAATAAAATGCATAGAACACCCCGATTTCCGTGATCTGTTGGTTGCGGTTGAGTGGGGATGAGTGGTCCTTTGTTTTCCGAAATCTTCCGTTATATTGCCGCCACATCACGTAAGTAGTAGCGCATGCCGAGAAAAATTAATATCGCCATTGACGGCCATTCCAGTTGCGGAAAAGGCACGTTGGCAAAGAATCTAGCAAAGGACCTCGGCTATTTGTTTATTGACTCCGGTGCGATGTATCGCGCAGTGACCCTATACCTTATCCGCAATCAGATTGGTTTGGATGAGGTGCATCGTGATCCGTCTGTTTTGGGAAATATCGCCATCCATTTTGAATACGATCCGGAGGCCGGATTCTTCTTTACCCACTTAAATGGAGAAAATGTGGAAACTCTTATCCGCGGTATGGAGATATCCAGTCGGGTGAGTGAAGTGAGCGCCTTGAAGGAAGTGCGGGAATTTCTGGTTGCGCAACAACAGAAAATCGGGGAAGAAAAAGGTGTGGTGATGGACGGACGGGATATTGGAACAGTGGTTTTCCCAGATGCTGAATTGAAGATTTTTATGACAGCAGAGCCGGATGTCAGGGCACGTAGACGCTATCTGGAATTACAGGAAAAAGGTATTCCGGCTGATTACGATGACATCTTGCACAATATCCGTGAACGCGATGTGATGGACTCTACGAGGGATATAAGTCCGCTTGTCCAAGCTCCCGATGCCATCGTCCTTAACAATACCGACATGACCCGCGAGGAACAGGCGCAAATTGCATTGACCTGGGCTAAGGGTGTTATATCGATGGGTTGATGAGCTGATCTACAGCGTTTCGAATACCGGTTTGATCCAGACCAAATTCGGTCAACAGTTCTTCCCGCGTGGCGTGTTCAATGAACTCATCCGGGAATCCCATACGATGCACCTTGCCCGTGTAGCCAAGATCGGATAGTTGTTCCAGTACCGCCGATCCAAAACCACCATCCCTACAACCATCTTCCACTGTAATAACAATGTGATATCGATGAACGATATCCTTCATCAATTCATGATTTAACGGTTTGATGAAGCGGATGTCGATGAGGGTACAATCAGTTCCGTCCAGTGCTTGTTGAGCCACCAAAGCCATCGGTCCCGCTGCCAGAATAACGGCTGATTTTCCTTCTTTCAGGATGGAATAACTGCCTGGTGCAAATGTTGAAGTTGTCCCCTTCACATTGGAAGCATCCCCTTTGGGATATCGGATGGCCACAGGACCCTGGCGGTGTTCAACCGCGTAGCGCATGGCGGATGATAATTCATCGGCACCGGATGGGCAAAGGATCTCCAGATTGGGTATTGGTCGCAGGAATGCCAGATCATAAAGCCCGTGATGCGTGGCCCCATCTTCACCAACTACACCAGCACGGTCGAGACAAAAAATAACGGGTAGATTTTGTAGGCAAACGTCGTGTATCACCTGATCGTACGCACGTTGAAGGAAGGAACTATAGATGTTGCAAAACGGAATCAATCCATTGGCAGCCATTCCGGCAGCAACGGTTACGGCATGTTGTTCGGCAATGCCTACATCAAACGCTCGGTCGGGGAAACGTTGCATCAAGTTGTTCATGGAACATCCAGAAGGCATGGCCGGTGTGATTCCAACTACCTTGGTGTTTTGCTCGGCCAGTTCCACCAGTGTATCGCCAAATACATCCTGAAAGCGGGTTTCCGGAATGGATTCTTCGTCCCGGATTTTAACATATTTCACGGCGTGCCATTTGGTTTGTTCAGCCTCGGCCGGAGCATATCCTTTTCCTTTGACTGTGCGAATATGCCAGATCACCGGATGAAGGCATGATTTTAAATAGGTTGCCTGTTCAACCAAATGGTGGATTTGGTGACCATCATCAGGTCCAACGTATTCAAAGCCCAGTTGTGAGAAAAAGTTTGGTTCTCCGCTTTGCAAGCCATCCAAATACGAACCCAACGCACCGGTATTCGGATCAATTCCCATCCGGTTGTCGTTAATAACAATGATCAGCCGGGTATTGGATTGAGCCGCATTATTCAACGCTTCCCACGCCATTCCAGCAGAAAGACTTCCATCGCCAATGACCGCAATATGTGCCCGATTATTTCCCGATAATTTATCCGCGATAGCCATCCCCAAGGCGGCTGAAATAGAGGTAGAAGAGTGACCGGTTCCAAATGCGTCAAAAAGGCTTTCATCGCGTTTGGGAAATCCGCTGATGCCATTTTTCGAACGAATAGAAGCGAGTTTTGATCTACGTCCGGTTAGCACTTTGTGCCCGTAAGCCTGGTGTCCCACATCCCAAATGAGTTGGTCATTGGGTGTGTCAAATACATAATGGAGTGCGACCGTGAGTTCCACAGTGCCCAGATTGGCGCTGAAATGACCACCATTCTGTGTGATACAATTAATAAGAAACGCACGTAGCTCAGCACACACCTCAGGCAGTGATTCCGGACGGATCTTTTTAAGGTCGTCAGGAGAGTGTATGTGCTCCAGAAATCCCATTATTGGCCTGCAAATTACAGGCAATTCGCTGAATGTCTTTGACTTGGATTTCAAAATTCAACCCGTCAATCAAAATCCACAATAAAATCTCTAAACTTGTTGAATGAACCGACTTGCAACAACCATATTGGTATTGACACTGATGGCATCCGTTCCGGTGTATGCTTCCTCAACACATCGCAATAAGGACGGCGAGGTAGCTCAGGGTAATGATCAATCGAGTCAACGGGCATGGGAACTTTTTCATGAAGCTCAAGCCTTAAAATCGTCCGATAAGAAAGCAGCTTTCGCCAAGTTGGACGAGTGTATTGCCATTGCCAAAACGCTTAACGATGGTGGTATTTTGTTTCAGGCCTATTACGCCATGGGAGAGATGCATCGGGAAAAACGATCATTACTTCAGCCTAAGGCTGCCATTCAAGCGTATGAGGAAGCGGCAAAGTATGCCACTAACATTGGGGATAAGAATGGGATTTTGGCCAGTTACAAGCGCTTGGCCGAGGAATATGCCTTCTTGAAAATGACCAATCAGGCCCTCGATTACTATCGGAAGTACACGGAGATAGAGGAGCAAAATATTCAGCGGAAGGTGAAGCAATTGGCCGACAATCTGGAACAAACATCCAAGTCATTGGAGCAAACGTCGAATTCATTGACGGCAACCAACCAAACCCTGCAGCAAACCAAACACGATGTTGAAGTGAAGGATGAACAGATTTCCGGTTTGGTAGAAGATAATCAGGCAGCTGTGGCCACCATTGATTCTATGAGTGAAACGCAGATGAAGGCCCAACTCAAAATTCAGGAACAGGAATTGGAAAATCAACAAATCAAATTGGACCTGAGTGAGGAGAAGAACAAACGCAACATTTTGCTGGGTACCGTTATCGGAATTGTCCTGGTGCTCACCTTTCTGTTCCTGGCTTTCATGCAGAATAAACGAAGTAATCGCAAGCTGGCCGAGAAGAACAAGGTTATTGAAGAGGAACGTGAAAAGAGCGATGAATTGTTGCTGAATATTTTGCCCAAGCCCGTGGCGAGCGAATTGAAGGAACGCGGACAAACTACGCCACATCACTACGATAACGTTACGGTTCTGTTTACAGATTTTCAGTCGTTCACCACCATTGCCGAGGGGATGACACCCATTGAACTGGTAAATGAAATCAATTACTATTTCCGCGCCTTTGATCGGATTATTTCCAGATACAACATTGAAAAAATCAAGACCATTGGTGATGCCTACATGTGCGTGAGCGGATTACCGGAGCCCAATCCGGATCACTGCAGCGAAGTATTAAAGGCGGCCATTGAGATGCGGGATTTTGTGATTAAGGAAGAAGAGGAGCGCGCGCGTGATAAACGACCAGCCTTTAAGATGCGAATGGGAATCCACAGCGGATCATTGGTTGCCGGTGTGGTGGGTTCAACCAAGTTCATCTACGATGTTTGGGGCGATACGGTTAATACGGCGGCTCGCATGGAACAGAACGGGGAAGTTGAGAAGATCAACGTTTCTGAAGAAGTTTATAAGCTGGCCCGTTTACAATTCAATTTCACCTCCCGGGGATCCATTCAGGCGAAGAACAAGGGGCAACTCAATATGTACTTCCTTGACGGCGTGAAGAAGATGGAAGTGGAGCAGATCGCGTAGTGAGATCAGCGTTCAGCTTGAATTCTTGTTGGAGCTGATTGTTATTCGCCCGTCCTTATTCCCTTTTCGTTTGGTTCATCCGAGTTTTTTCCACATCCGTACATGTGGAATTCCAACTTCTTCAAAAAGAATACCGTCGGTTTCATACTTCAGTTTGAGATAGAAGTCACGTGCAACCAGGCGTGCGTGCAAGGTCATGAGCTTGAAACCAAGATTCCGGGCAACTTGTTCGGAATAGCGTACCAGTTGTTCACCAACACCCTTTCCTCTGAAGTCGGGGTGAACAGCAACCTGTCTCATTTTAATGAATCCCTCGCCTGAAACCAGAATCAATATTGCAATCAACTGATCTTGGTGAAAGGCCGCCAAATGGAGTTGATTGACTTCCTCATCCAAATCCGATTGACTGAACCGCAATCCCAGCGGGGCGCGCAGAACTGCATCTCGTAATTGGACAGAATCCCGATACAAAGGGCTCTGGAAAGCTATTTCCGTACACTGAACGTTTATCACGCTAGTTAATGGTTTGAAACCATTGAATTGCTGGAATAGGCAAGGGGAAAAACTCGCCTTTCCGGGCAAAAGCACCCAAGCCAAACTGAATAGCTTTATTGGGTTTAGTTGACCATCGAATGCAGGGTGCGGCAATAAATAGGCCGTTGCTTGGTAGGATAAACGAATCAAACACAAACGAAACTTTTGGTCCCATACTGGTCATGGCAGCAATGGAGTATAGGCCTGAACCTTCCGTGGTTCCTTCCGAGAATAAAGTGGCATGTCCAACACTAAAATTTAGGTTTCTCTGTCGGTTTCCCAACGTAAGCGAAGTATACGGAAGTACCCCACCTTGGGTAATGTTTGTCCAGGTCATGGAGCCTACAAGTGCACCCACCCCGATATTGAAATTTTTGCTAACCGGGAATGAGTATTTCGCAGAGCCAATCAAGGGTACACCTAACCAACTGGTCATGACGCCAACTCCAAAACGTTTTCCAACTGCAAACTCAATGTCGGGTCCGGCCAAGGTCCACTGCACATAGCTTTCCCCTTTTTCAATGGGTAAACCGTTGGCAGTAAGAAAATACCGACTTGCAAATCGATCATTGAGCAGCCGACCGGAAGCTTTATCTATTTCTGAAGCCTTTACCTTTTTGATGGTTTTGATTTCATGTTTTGGAATAGCCACCAAGCCCATATTTTTTGTTTCGATCACCACTTCACGGGCATCCTGTGAGACAATGTGACCGGTAAACTCCACTCCATCATTTTTAATGACGACATCATAGGTGGTGGTGTCTTTACGACTGGAATCGGGTGGTTGAATTTCAGCCCCTGAGGCCTCTAAGGAAGCAAACCCGACTAAGGCAACGAATACAATCAGAATCTGTTTCATAGTGATAATAATTACTCAAATGTAGTTCAACCGGGGAATTCCCAAGTTGACAATAGGCAGGCTACTGCTTGATCAATAGCAGGTTACATTGTTAAAGCGCTTTCCAATGAAAATACCTCTCCCGCCTTAAATCCCCGATCGGTTTTTTCAACGGTACCACATTCGTTCAGCAGGTCGTGTTCAAAGAAGAGGATGCTGTTCTTTTGAACAACTTCGTCCAGAAACGCTGCCGATTCGGTCATACTATCCAGCGGTCTGATGTCATAAGCCATGACGTAGTGCGGCGGAACATGAGCAGCTGAAGGAATCAAATCGGCACAAAAAATTAACTCCCGCTCCCCGAGATTGATGCGAGGGCACATCATTTTTTCCGTGTGACCATTCGCCAAAATCACATCGATGTTTTCTGAGATCCGAAGATCGGTGCCAACGAATTTAAGCTGACCACTTTCCTCAATGGGGACAATGTTTTCTTTCAAAAAAGAGGCTCGTTCCCGCGGATTGGGATTCAAGGCGTGATCCCAGTGAGCTTCGTGAGACCAGTAGGTTGCATTGGGAAAAGTCGGAACAAAACGATCCGTGGATTGATTGTACCGAATGCTTCCACCGCAGTGGTCAAAATGCAGGTGGGTGAGCACCACATCGGTGATGTCGCCAAAATCAACCCCTGCTGAATGGAGCGACTTCTCCAACGAATGATCGCCGTTCAGGTAATAGTATCCAAAGAACTTCTCACTTTGTTTATCACCAATTCCGTTATCAATCAGGATGAGTCGGTTGCCATCTTCCACCAATAAACAACGCATAGCCCAATTGCACATGTTGTTCTCATCGGCAGGATTAAGCCGGTTCCAAAGACTCTTAGGTACCACTCCAAACATGGCACCACCATCCAATTTGAAATTTCCGGTGTGAATCGTTCTAAGACGCATAGTTAGAGTTTTACAAATCGCTGATAGGTGTAAATGCCTCCGGTTGAGACAAACATAAAGTACATACCCGGCCGATAATCGCTCACATAAAAGGTGAATTGACGCTTATCTACCACGGGATAATTCTGGCTGAACATCAGCTTACCATAAGCATCCCGAATTTGAATGGATGCCGATGACGCCTTGTAAAATTGCAGATAGGCATCTACCTGAGCCGTAACGGTGTTGGGGTAGATGGATAGAAACAAATAATCTTCCAGGCACACGCCATCGTATTGGATGGTATTTACTCCGTAGTTTCGGAAAGCCACGCATTCATTGCGATAGGTTTTGAAGTTACAGCCACAAACCGGCATGAAGTTCGGGTCATTACATTGAAAGAATGGGTCGATCCGATTGGAATCAACACACATCTGATTCGGGAACTGAGCAAATAAGCTGCTGATGGTCAGCGAGAAAATAAATGTCAGAGCAATCCGAACCATTGTCCAAAGTTAAGCATTCAGGCGCGGAAGCCGCAGACCCAAATGTCAGGAAATCTTGTCAAATCCGAGATAAGGACGAAGCACTTCCGGCATGTTGATGCCCGTTTCCGTTTGGTTGTTTTCCAACAATGCCGCAACAATTCTTGGTAGGGCCAATGCCGATCCGTTGAGGGTATGCGCCAGCATGTTTTTGCCGTCTTCATTTTTGAACCGAAGCTTGAGTCGGTTACTCTGATAGGTCTCAAAACACGATACGGAACTCACCTCCAGCCACTTTTCCTGTGCGGCCGACCATACTTCCATGTCGTATGTCAAGGCACTGGTGAAGCCCATGTCGCCCCCGCATAACCGGAGAACCCGATAGTGCAAGCCGAGTTTTTGAAGCAAGCCTTGAACATAGGCCGACATTTCCTCGAGTATTTGATAGGAGTCGTCCGGATGGGCAATCTGAACGATTTCCACCTTATCGAATTGATGCAAACGATTTAATCCCCGCACATCCTTTCCATACGATCCGGCTTCCCGTCGGAAACAAGGCGTATATCCTACATTTTTAACCGGTAGTTCAGACTCCTTGAGAATCACATCCCGGTACAAGTTGGTAATGGGGACTTCAGCCGTTGGAATGGCAAACAGATTATCGATGGTCATGTGATACATCTGTCCTTCTTTGTCGGGCAGCTGGCCGGTTCCAAAACCGGATGCCTCATTGATAAAAATGGGGGGTTGAATTTCTTTGTATCCCGCCTGGAGTGCTTCATCAAGGAAAAAATTGATGAGGGCACGTTGAAGGCGAGCACCGGCACCTTTATATACAGGGAAACCGGCTCCGGTTACTTTAACGCCCAGTTCGAAATCGATCAGATCATAGTCATTGGTCAATTCCCAATGAGGCTTATTCTGAGCGAGGGTTGGTGCCGTGCCCCAGGTGAGCACTATTTCGTTATCCTCGGCAGAATGGCCTTTTACCACATTATCATGAGGCGTATTTGGAACATGGGTCAGGGCTTCAAACAATCGTTGTTCGGCATCCCGAAGTGCCTCTTCTCCCACTTTAATTTCTTCCTTCAGGTTTTCTGTACGACCCTTCTTGATCTCTGCTTCGTCCCGCTTACCCGCTTTGTAGAGATCACCGATTTCCTTTGAAATGGTATTCATTTCAGCCTTCAGAGCGTCAAGGGCCGTTTGATGGTTTTTGCGATCATCATCAGCATTCAAAATTTTCTGAATGGGTTCCGAAAAATCCTTCCCGCGTTTTGATAAAGCGTTCAAGACCTCTTGTGTGTTGGATCGAATGTGATTAACCTGAAGCATATTCCCTTAATTGCTTGCAAAGTTGTTTGAATTCGTCGAAAGCAGAAAGGGATTTACATAAGATTCTGACTGAACTGAGGGGGCAGTGAATCAGAATGTTAACTTCCTAGCAAAATCAAATAGTATGAAAAAATCAGTGTTGTTTATGGCCGTAATGGCCTTCAGTTGCTTTCAATTCACGTATGCTCAGGATGCCGATAAGCGAGAGCTAGGTTTGAACATTCGTGATGCGTGGTTTGGATCATCGGCACATATCCTTCACAGACGTCAAAAGGAAGCAGACCGGTGGCGTCGATTCGATATTTCCCTGACTCCGACCTATAACAGTTATCGTATTGCTAACCAATTGGGTAACATCACCATTCCCAATGAATTCAGATTTCAAAGCAGCGGGAATTTTAGCCTTTCCTACAAAAATGTAAATGAACATTACGTGGATCTCAAGAATGGTTTCTTCTTCTATCACGGTCCATCACTGGGGTTTAGTTACTCGCATAATCGCACCAAGCGCACCTATCAAACGAGCAGCAGTGAAGCTATATACGACCATACTCTCACCCAATCCATTACCACCCGACTTGGTTATTTGGTTGGTTTGCGCTACGATACGGATTCCAAATTTTCGTTTGGTCTGGACTTCGCACCGAATTTTGCGTTCAGCGGTACGTTGCTGAACAACGATCAGAACGTATACAATTCCACCACCAAGCTGATTACCGATGGCTCAAATATGCAAAATGAGTTGAATACAACTGTTTCCTTTTACGGGGCACCGGTCTTCGATTTATGGTTGTTCTTCCAACTGGGTAAGTAGCGATAAAAGGTATGTTTTTATTGACCATGCCTTACTTTTGCGCCCACATTTAAATCGATAAAACATGTCACTTGATGTATTGGTAATCGGGAGCGGTCCCGGTGGATATGTGGCGGCCATTCGCGCTGCCCAACTGGGAATGAAAGTAGGGGTAGTTGAGAAGTCAGAGCTCGGTGGAGTTTGCCTTAACTGGGGGTGTATTCCAACCAAGGCCTTGTTGAAATCGGCTCAGGTGTTTCAGTACATTAAGCATGCGGAGGATTACGGCATTACGGTTGACAAAGTGAATGCTGATTTCACTGCGGTAGTGAAGCGATCTCGTGGTGTGGCTGATGGCATGAGCAAGGGCATTCAATTTCTGATGAAGAAAAATAAGATTGATGTCCATACCGGATTTGGTAAACTGATCGGAAAGGGAAAGGTTGAAGTTGATAACAACGGTTCTAAAACGGTGGTGGAAGCCAAACACATCATCTTGGCTACCGGTGCCCGTGAGCGGGAATTGCCTAATCTCAAAATCGACAAGAAGAAGATTATTGGTTACCACGAAGCCATGGTATTACCTGAACTACCTGCCTCCATGGTTGTGGTGGGGAGTGGCGCTATTGGAAGTGAGTTTGCGTACTTCTACAATGCCATGGGAACCAAGGTGACGCTGGTGGAGTTTATGCCGAACATCGTTCCGAATGAGGACGAAGATGTGTCCAAAACGTTGGCAAAAGAATTCAAGAAACAAGGAATCACCGTGATGACTTCCTCGTCTGTAGAAAAAGTGGATACCTCCGGCAAAGGATGTAAGGTTTCCATCAAGACTGCGAAGGGTGAAGAAGTGATTGAATGCGATGTGGTATTGAGTGCGGTTGGAATCCAAACGAATTTGGAAAACATCGGCCTGGAAACCATGGGCGTTAAAACCGATAAAGGAAAGGTTGTGGTGGATGATTACTATCAAACCAATGTACCAGGCGTTTATGCCATTGGTGATATTGTTCACGGACCGGCGTTGGCGCACGTTGCCAGTGCAGAAGGAATAATTTGTGTGGAGCAGATTGCCGGACATCATCCGGAGCCGTTGGACTACAACAATATTCCGGGATGTACTTATTGTTCACCGGAAATTGCCTCAGTAGGCTATACGGAAGCCAAAGCCAAGGAAGCCGGTTATGACATCAAGGTGGGCAAATTTCCATTCTCTGCGAGTGGCAAAGCCAGCGCAGCCGGAGCGAAGGAAGGATTTGTAAAGGTGATTTTTGATGCGAAGTATGGTGAATTCCTAGGGGCTCATATGATTGGTATGAACGTTACCGAGATGATTGCCGAGGTAGTTGCTGCGCGCAAATTGGAGACCACTGGTCACGAGATTATTAAAACGGTTCACCCGCACCCAACGATGAGTGAAGCGGTGATGGAAGCTGCTGCAGCGGCCTATGACGAGGTAATTCACCTCTAAATACAACTTCATGATCCAGATTGAGCGGTTTACCTTTAATCCGTTTCAGGAGAATACCTACATCTTGTATGATGCCTCAGGTGATTGCGTGATAATTGATCCCGGTTGTTATGATGCCGGAGAGGAGCAGGAGCTGGTTGATTTTATTCATGCCAACGATTTGAATCCTGTAAAGGTGGTGAACACCCATTGTCACATCGATCATGTCTTTGGTAACGCGTTTTGCGTTCGGAACTTTAAGATCCCGCTTTGGTTTCACAAGAAGGAAATTCCGGTGTTGGAATCGGGTGATAAAACAGCCATGATGTATGCGTTGCGGTATCACACCTCGCCCGAAGCGGATAACTTCCTGCAGGAGGGGCAGAAATTGAAATGGGGTAAGTCAGAGATGGATATCGTATTTACACCGGGTCATTCACCGGGTTCGGTTTGTTTTATCGGGCGAAAGGAGAAGGTGGTGATTGGCGGTGATGTTTTGTTTCAAATGAGTATTGGTAGAACCGATCTCCCTGGTGGTGATCATCAAACGCTGCTGGACTCCATTCGACGGGAGTTATTTACCTTACCGGATGATTTTACGGTCTATCCCGGACATGGTCCTTCTACCACCATTGGGTTTGAGAAGGAACACAATCCGTTTTTGTAAGGAGGATATTAGAACTAAGATCTAAGAACGAAGATCTAAGAACGAAGATTGACGACTTCTTCAGATCTGAGATCGGTGTGTTAAGATTAGGGTTGACAAAGTTGACTATTCCTGTACGGGAAATCAGAGTTGGGCCTGCTGTCATTCGATCAATCACTTTGATGAACATGTTTTAGCCAACTATATTCACCTGTTGAGCGGTTCCGAATAACCCAGTAATAGATTCCACTTGTTGCGTGTAATGGAATCGGATCCCAAGGATTTGTAACGCCATTTGTTATGAGTTTTCCATTCAAGTCACGCACTTCGAATTCGATTTTCCCAGGTTTCTCAGATTGAATTCGATAACCGTCATGGGTTTGCGTCAGCTTAAATTGATTGATCATTTTTTGACCATCCTGTAAGTTGAGAGCCCAGGGTAAACTATCTCTAAAATTTACGGAAACACAAGTTTCAATTTTATCATTTTTAGTGCCGTCCGACCTACGGATCGAATCCCCGGAAATAGACAAAAATGTCAGGTAGGAACAATAGGTGGTACTGTCGGCATCTCCTTTAAATCGAAGCGTAAAATGATAGGTCAAAATCAAACTATCTCCTGCTGCAACATCCCGATCAAGAATTCCAAATGTTGGGAATTCAATGATCGCTCCATATTCAAAGTGGTTACTGAAGCGGTCGTCTTGCAACAACCTGTCTGGTCCCTCATTGTACACGATGAGAATTGCAGAGTCCTGTTTTCCGTGATGATACGTGTGGCCGGGATTCGGGTAAACGAGTTTTGTTTCCAGATTTACCTCTCGAATTTGTGCTGATGAGATTGATGAAATCAGAACCATACACAGGATGCCCCAAAATCTGTTGAAGTTGGACACGTTTTTCATCGCACGAGTATTTTTTCTTGATGAATGCCCTGATCGGTAAGTAACTGGAGGTAGTAAATGCCGGATGATATTGCACTAAATCCTTCCAACAGGAGTAGATCATTTTGAATCTGAATACGAATCTGGTCGGTTATCTGTTGTCCTGTACCGGTCAGTACTTCAACGGAAGCAATACGTTGAACGTTATCGTACTTTACCGAAAGCTGATTACCCTGACACGGGTTTGGGTATGCCTTGAGCAACAGCCTCCCACGTTGTTCAATGCCAGATATCCCAATATGATTGAGAACAAGAGAGGGGTTGTTATCCACGCGATCTTCAAGCAACTCGGATCTCAACTTATCGTGTCCTTTATCATCACCGAAGGCTAATGGGACCTTGGTGAATCCAATGGTGAAATTGGACATCGTTACGGTAGAATTTACTTCCATTGTATCGGTTACGGTAAAACTGTCACCGGGAACAATTGTACCTGGTATCGATAATATCCGGGTTGGTGTTGTTGTACCAAGCGAGTGGCCAGGTCTGTAAGTCAGCGAATCATCTTGGTAAAGCGTGTCCATGCCTTTGTTGATTACTACAAAGGAGAACATAATGACCTGAGGAGATTTTATGGTTGTGTAGGGGGTGGGTGATCGAAATTCGATTCGCAAGTCCACATATCGTTCCTGTGCCATCAACTTTTGACAGCAAGCGAAAAGAACAATTAGGATGAGGTGTGGGGTTATCTTTTTCATGGTGCTTTTTCTGTCGTTTAATTTGCTGGAGGAATTATGCGAACATCACAGTCGCAACAAATATTCAGGTCAAATAAAATCTCCGCAGATTCGCAATCCTCAGGGGCCTCAATACAGGGTTCAATAATAGCCGAAAGTGAAAATTTCATACATCCACACGGTACTGGATCTTGAATATAATACGGGGCAATGGCATCACCGCAGTTTTCCATACAGAAATCATCAAATGCGAAAAGGTTGTTAGGATTTTCGGTCAACATTGCACAACGTTTGTATGGATAAGGGGAGTGTACCGGCAAGGGATATTGTGTGAGTTCAAGACAAACTTCCCCAAATGATCCGCAAAATCCCTCCAACGATTCAGAAATAGTCAGTGCGAAATTGAAGTTGCTGAAGGTGTAACATCCCTCACCGGAATTATTTCTTAGGTCAATCACCTCACCGGCTTCCTTCATAGAAAGGTGGAGATAATTGCTTTCTTCCTGATAGATCCAGTTACCTGAATTTGGGGGAAATTCCTTGTATTGAATGGATGTGATGGTGACGTATTCCACATCACCATCAAAGTGAAACACCTCATTGTTTGTAATCCATTCCCCGTTGGATTCACGTTGAGCTTTCACTATTTTTCCAATTCCTGGAACATTGATAACCGGCCAAAAAAGACCGTCGTCTAATCCCATGTCCACATAATTAGTTGTCATGGGTAGCCCATTGACATCGTAGACCTCAATTCGCCAATAATCCGGATTAACCGCAGCATTCGCTGTATAAAGGAATTGATACGATGATGACCTCAGTATGTTCTTATTCTGGTTGAGGCCGTCAAATTCCAGTAGTTGAAAGCAAGTTTGTAATCTCGGATGTGCCAGGGGACCCTGGCTGAATGCGTGGCCAACAAACATGGTCAGCAACAACGTATTGAACAGTTTTTTCATGGTTTTTGGTTCGTGTGATACAAACCAAAGGCACCATGATTGAAGGGGAACTTTTTAAGGCTGATTTAGAACCCAACGTGCTGATTTTTTCTCCCAACGCGTTGCTGTTATCACAACCAATTTGCCATGTTCCGTGAAATCATGGTTGATTGGATTCAAGATCGATGTTGTTTTCATCTTTATTCTTCCAACCTGGTCGGCATTGATTCTTCCATTGTTCCCGGAACTCATTGCGTTCTTCTTCCGACATTCCGGCCCATTTACGCCGCATGTTGTGTTTCCAATGTTGGCGATGGTGTCCGCCACCGTGTTTGCCGCCACCGCCCCAGCTTCCGAAAAGGGCCCGACTAATAATAATCAGTCCGATTCCTTGCCAGTAGCTGATGACCGGGAGGCCAAACAACTGAGGTAAAAGGGCATTCCAGAGGTACATAAATGCAAATCCAAAAACTCCCATGAAGAGAACGAACAAGACAATTCCTTTGACCACTTTGGCCACCCAATGTCCAACCATTTTTTCTCTATAGCTCATAATTCTTTTGTTTAATTATCTGTGTTTAAATCGTCGTAGAGATCGGTGAGCAGCATCTGCAATCGGCCAATGGCATAGCGCTTTCGAGAGGTGAGTGCCGAGATGGTTTCTCCCGTTAACTGAGAAATTTCCGAATACGACAGGCCTTCAATTTCATGCAGGATGAACACCTCCTTTTGCTCTGCCGGAAGTTGATCCAGGGCTGTTCGGATGGCGGTACTGATTTCGGCGTTCCACAATTCATCTTCCGGAGATTCTCCTTCTGAGAAGATGGAATTCAGAAAGCTGTTATCGTCTGAATCCGATTCCAGGTCACTGAACGACGTCGTTTTTTTTCGTCGGAACACATCCACTATCCGGTTTCGGGCAGCTCGATAGAGCCAACCTGTTACGGAGTTAATGGGGTCATCGGCCATGAACTGAAGCGAAAACCCGGATAACACATCTTGCAGGATATCTTCGGCATCGTTGGCATCATCAATCTGCTTACGAATGAAATTCAACAACTTCGGAGATTGCTCCCGTACAACATTGTTTAGTTGTCTGTTTCGTTCGTTTGCCACGCTATTGCTGATGCTCACTGTCTCCACATGATCGAAGACGGCGATCGGGTGAAAATAGGTTAGATTTTTTAATGATCAATCGTATGGCATTGAAAGTGAGCGGTATAAAATTTTAAAGCCGGATATGAATGCCCCAACTTATCCCTCTTTCCAACTCGTTGCGATGTCCGTTAGATGATCAATCGAACACCACCCAAATCTTCCACCCGATACGGGAAGTGATCACCGGGTGAGCCGATAAACATGAAGTTAATCGGAATTTTCCACTCCTTAGATAGTTTGTTGATCAGCCGTGGACCAAAGGTGCCTTCCATCTGAATGAATTCGATTTTTATTTCAGGGTATTCCCGATCCAGTACATCTACATCGCGCAGCAGGTCTTCAGGTAGTGACTTGTCCTTTTCCAGAATGGCTACTACTTTCAGTTTCCGTGTATGTTCATTCTTGCGGATGTAGAGCATCACCTTATTCAGTGTGGCTACATCATCGTCTTTGGTGAAGAATACGAACTCCTGATCATTGATTCGATCAATGCTGTTCAGGATGCGCTGATGGGAGCGGGATACGAATTTTTCAATGGGTTCAAAGAGGAATCGTATCAGGTTCAGCAGAAGCCTAAGCAGCGCGATGCGATTTAGCATTATGGCCACCACCAGAATGGTGGGAATGAAGTATTCAAAAAATACAATGAGGTAGGATGGGTTCATGATGGCATTCCCAACGATCGCAGCAATTACGAGCGCAATAGCAATCAAAAGACCCGGCCATTTGGAGTGCTCCGGTCTGGGGAGTTGCTTCCGTCTGACTTTCAACAGAATATTCCCCAATCCAAAAAGAACCATAACCGATAGAAAGGCAATGGTATATACTCCGGCCAGAGCTCCTAGTTCACCTCGTGTGATGAGCAGGATGGAGGTGCAGAGCAAAAAGAAGGTGAGCGCAATGATGTAGGTACTTCCGCGCTTGTTTCGCTTGAGGAGAAAGGGAGGTAAAATACGATCCAGGGCCATACGTTCGGCTAACCCGGAAACACCAATAAAAGATGTTAATACCGCCCCACTGAGCACCAGTGTTGCATCGATGGAAATCACCGTGGACAACCAGTTTCCTCCAGTAACCGATCCCATATGGGAAAGAAGTGCTTCCTGATGTGAACTTACATCGGAAATGGGGATGATGGCCAACGCCAGAAACGCCATTAATGGATTAAAGACGCTCACCACGATCCACATGTTTTTAAGTGTTTTAGGGAAGACTCCCTTTTTCTGTTCCTCCACAAAATTGGCCGAGCTTTCAAATCCAGAAATCCCCAACATGGCAGCACTAAATCCAAAAAACAAGGCTGCGGTGATGGAGCCGGATGGGATGGAATAGTTTGCTTTGAGAACGTCCATTCCGTTAGAAATGAGATAGCCCCCGCAGAATATGGTTAACAGCACCAATGACGTAAGATGGAATACAAAAATTCCACTGGCCACCTTGGAGGATTCGCCAATACCCATGATGGTAATGCCCATGAAGATGAGCAACAGAACAATGGTGGTAATAATGATGGGCCATCCTGACCAGAGTTCATGAACATAATGCATGGCTTCGGACGCCGAAATAACGGCTGTTGCCATATAGGACAAAATGGTTAAGGTAGCGGCCAGGGAGGCAACGGATTTATTCGTGGTGTTCAAAAGAGCATTGTAGGCTCCGCCGTTGAGTGGAAGAGCCCCAACCACTTCACCATAAATTTTTCGAAACAGATAAAGTACTCCGGCAACAATGAGTAATGACAGCCACGCAAACTGACCGGCGTACATAATGGTGAGGGCAGAAACGTATAAGCACGACGAACTGATGTCGTTCCCACAAATAGCTGTGGCGGGAAATTCAGAAAGTTTTTTAGGTGATGGTTTCACGGATCGTAGACAAGTAGGATTTCGTTAAGTACCATGTTCGTTCGTTGGAAATAGAATCCGAAACTTAGTGATATCGGGAGGATTCTCCAAAGAGTTTCATCCACTCGGATGACGATCCTCGGTCAGAATGAACTGCTATTGGCGAAATACCCGTTCAATTTCACGCCGATCGAGCACCAGCAATGCCTTTTGAATTTCTTCAAATGTGTACCGATTGTCAAAGATCAACCGATGTTCCGTAGCTGTTGGATTGTTGTACTGAATGTATTCCAAATCACATTCTTCGGTGAGGTAGTCTTCGATGTAATCAAAGACGTTGGCATGGTCAACGGTGAGAATCAGCCTTTCCGATTCTTCAACGAGGTGAATGTGTGGTTGAAGGTGTTCCATTCGCGGTAGGTTTAACCGCGCGAAAATGGGGTGACACTATTTTCGTATTGTTAGCGAATTGCTAAATCAGATCAAGGGCAAAATCAAGCTGAAATTGTGCGTATTGGAGAAAGCGGCATCCTTCCCGTCTATCGCCAAATGGTATCCATACATCAGTTTAAAATTGCGAACACCCAGCCCAACTTCAGGGAGTATGCGCACGACATTTTCTTCGAAATTGGTGTAATCAATCACGTTGATGCCCACCGCAAGATTTTTGGGTCCCCCAATCAGGTAGCCCCCTAATTTGGGTGCCAGGATAAGTTGTTCATGATGCCCTACTACCAGACTAAAGTGATAGGCGATTAGCCGCTCATATAGATCTGAATCGCGGTAGTAACCACGTTCAATACCCAGTTCACCAAAGTGACACCTGCCTCCATTGTAACCAATCAACGGATAGGTGCTGGTGTTTTTCTTTTCACGACCTTGAGCAGAGGTTGATTTTCTGGAACCTGAACCGTCCTGGGCCTGAACAGAAACACAACCTAAACTTAGAATAATTGTCACAAGCAATTTGAACCCACCCATTGAACTACCTGATTGATTCGCACGAAGATCAAGAAAATAGTGACATCTGATTCTTCATGTCTGACCCGAAGAACAAATTAATTTTTAGATGAATTGGTGGTCATTTTGGGGCGGTGTCTGAGCCACGCATGGGTGAAAGAAAACCAGCCAATGCCTGTAAGTGTAGGACGAATGATACTGCGTGCCTTGTTGGAGTAAGTTTAGGCGTCGAGAAGCCCTACTTCTTGAGCCTTTTTTAGCTCCTTCATGGCATCATCATACCCCTGTTTCGTGAGTTTATTGGCGAGCTTGAGGTCATAATGTTTGAACTTCGATAAATCCGGCCGGATCATCAAGTGTGCCTCCTTGGTTTGGAGATTAACGGTTTGCTTCATGATGATGTGATAGCTATTCACAATGATGTCAATGATGTTCCCAGGGCGCTCGTAAAGACGTTTATCGTTCAAATCAACCCCCACCAAATAGTTGGCACCCAGCTCTTTCAACGTGTGAATGGGAACATTCTCCACGATGCCGCCATCCACCAACATTTTTTTCCCAATTTCAATGGGTTTAAAAATTCCGGGTAAACACGTGCTGGCCATAACGGCTTCGGCAAGTGATCCTTTTTTTAAGACTACACGATCTCCTGTAGCGATGTCGGTTGCAATCATTGCTAAGGGGATATCGGCATCTTCGATGTTTTTGTCGCCCAGATTCCGGATAATCAGATCTCCAAATTTCTCATTGGATAACAAACTGTATCGGGAGAGGGACAAATCGGTAATGTTACCCCAGGATAGCTTGATCGCAATCTTTTCAATTTGTTCCGGTGTGTAGCCAAACGCGTAAAACGCACCTACAAAAGCTCCGATACTGGTTCCGGAAAGATGACTGACGGATCGACCTGATTCTTCAATGGCTTTGAGAACACCCACGTGGGCGATTCCCAGTGCCGCTCCTCCTCCGAGGGCAATGCCAATTTCGTTGTTTTTCATGATGTCGTTGTGCGCTTCATCGGCTTGGATGGAAATGCGCTCAATATTAGGAAATTGGGAGCAAGAATGGGAAGGAGAGTGAGAGTGAGAGCGAGAGCGAGAGAAGGAACACCTGCGCACCGCTTCGGTGGTTGAAGAGAAAGAGAAAGACCACCTGCGCAAGGCTTCGGTGGTTGAAGAGAAAGAGAAAGAGAAAG
Source organism: Flavobacteriales bacterium (assembly GCA_020635355.1). GTDB lineage: Bacteria > Bacteroidota > Bacteroidia > NS11-12g > UBA9320 > WGNA01. Next base: position 27,009 of record JACJZW010000015.1, on the reverse strand, counting down.
AGAAAGATGTACGGTTGTGGCTTGAATGATGAAGATGGAGTCCTGGCACGAATTAATCTAGTCCTCTAGTTCACTATTCATCTGGTCTTCTCTAAGAAAAAGTCATTGATTTTCCGGCTTGGCACGTTTCAGCTCTGACAGATTTTTCCCAACCGTAAAACAGGATGTTGTTATACCTGGGAAATAGACCACCATGGCGTAATCAAGGGTGAATTTCTTAATACCGATGCCCACACCCCATGAGAAACCTGCAGCACCTTTTGTGTTCTCCGGAGCGAGTTCTTTGCGACGCAAATGACTATATCCTCCGCGCAATTGAAAGTTATCGGAGAACACCAGTTCAGCGCCGAAGTTGAAGTGACGCATCATTTTTTCACCAAAGGAAATCTTGTCATAAGTTACCTGACCGGTCGTGAGATCGATGTTTTTGTTACGGGTATTGGTGTTGACGTACGAGATGTCAAATCGCTGCAAGTTGTGCGCTACCAAGGTAAATTTCAATGGATTATGCGCCAGCTTCTTTGATATCCCTATCTGAGCATCCAACGGTAAGGGTGAACGAACGTTATTGTATGGAATGGCGTTGTAACCCACGTTTCGGATCAAAGCGGAGGCGTAAAATTTATTTTCGGGATCGTGATAGGCAACGGCTGCATCCACCGCAAATGCTGTAGCGATGTACTTTTCGTAATCGGAGTACATAAACTTAAAACTTCCACCAATAGTAAAGCGATCGTCTTTTGGGTGAACCTGACCATAGCTCACCTGGAAGATGTAATCATTGGCCCGGAATTCTCCCAAAACTTTCCCTGTGACATCGGTTTCAATAAAGGTTCCGTATTCATTAAAAATGATGTGTCCGCTGGCAATCCCTTTGCCAACCTTTCGGGCATACGCCGCATAACCATTGTTGATGTCGGCAATGTAGTTGTTGTAGGAGAGCAATGCCCTGTTGTGCATGTCTTTGGTATGCATGGCGGGGTTGAAATACGCCAGACTAACATCCTTACCATACGTGGCCATGGTGGAGCCACCTAAGCCAGCCAGATAGGCTGTAGGTTCGATGTTGACAAATGAAAATCCCTGACTGCCGCCAAGCTGTGCGTGACTAATTAAGGCCGGGCACCACAACACAAGGTAGGTGAGAATTCGACGCATGAAATTGGTTTTACATCGTTTCAACGCGCAAGATCGCAGAATATTTTTTTTTGCCGCGACTGGTTGGGAATTTGGTTGGAAAGATGACGTGGATGGGGGATGAGAGGGAAGATTAGAGTTTAAAGTTTAAAGTTCAAAGTTCAAAGATCAATGAGTGACTTGATCTCCCGGGGACATCCCGAATCCCGAATCCCGAATGCCGCATTTGAACGAATGTGTGAGGTGATTTGTTCTCTTAGGTAGCTGGTAGCCCGTGACGTTCGCTACGCTCAGTCAGGGTGAACGGTTAGCAGTTAGCAGTTAGCGTGTGACGTGCGTTTCAATTGGTTGGGGTGATCAGGACGCGCCTTTAAGCAGCGAGAGTGTTCCTTCTTTAGGTGGGGTACTTGAGTTTTAGATCAAAGTTGAAAGTGTGCCTTGTTCTACAAAGCCATCCCGAATCCCGAAATCCGAATCCCGCATCTGAACGAATGTGTGAGGTGCTTTGCTTTTTAGGTAGCAGGTAGCCCGTGACGTTCGCTGCGCTCAGTCAGGGTGAACGGTTAGCCCATGACGCTCGTTTCACTCGGTCAGGGTAAACAGTTAGTAGTTTGTGTATTGTGTATGCCTAAATATCGTTGACTGGTTTATTCGAAATCAGGATACAGCAAGTACTTTTTACGGATGGGTTTGAAGGCTGAAATACCGGGTTCCCAGCTCTTGTACACCTCCGCCTTTGGGACATTGGCTTCAATCTGTTTTTGGAGTTGATCTGTGCCAGCTAATTTGGTGAAAACGGGAAGGAAGAAGTCTCCTGCGGTGGTATCCCTGGACTGGTAGAACAGGTAGAGCCAATCAATATATACTCGTCGGTACGATTGCAAATAGGTTTTGGCAAACTCTGTGAGTTGGATGCCACTACACCTTTCTCCCTCAAATTTGGGTTTATCGGCTACACCCGGAATGGAACGAGGAGTAAACTCCATGGTGCCGTTTTCCAAACCAGGCCTGCCCAGAACTTCAAACGGATGATCGGTTCCGCGTCCAACGCTTATCACCGTGCCTTCAAATAAACCCAGTGATGGATATAGATAGACGGATGCCATGGTGGGCAAGTTGGGAGAGGGGCGAACCGGGAGTTGATATTTCGTGCTGTGCTGGTAATTGCCGCAGGGTACCACCAACAAGGCGCATGAATCCCCTCCGGAGAGCCAACGCTCGCCATTAATCATGCGGGCAAACTCACCCACGGTCATACCGTGAACCAGTGGAACCGGATGCATGCCAATGAATGATTTGTATTGGAGATCCAAGACCGGTCCATCCACATAGAAACCATTGGGATTGGGGCGGTCCAAGACCATCATTTTTATATGATTTTCGGCACATGCTTCCATCAAATAGTGCATGGAGGAGATGTAGGTATAGAAACGCACACCCACATCCTGGATGTCAAAGATGATGACATCAATCCCTTTCAGCATTTCTTTGGTGGGCTTTCGGGTGGAGCCATAGAGCGACGCGATGGGCAGGCCTGTTTTTTCATCCTTCGTGCTCTTAACGTGTTCACCGGCACTGTGATCTCCGCGAAAACCATGTTCAGGTGCAAAGATTCGAACGAGGTTCACCCCAATGCTCAGGAGGGTATCTACCACATGTGTTTGGCCAATCATACTGGTTTGATTCACCATCATGGCCACTCGCTTGTTGGTAAGCAGAGGCAAATACATGTTCATTCGTTGAGCACCGGTAAGAAGCTCAGGTTCCGCTTCTGCAACGACTTCGACTTCATTGGATTGTGTGGAAACCGATTGTGGCGAACACCCTTTGGAAACAAGGGAGAAGAAGATGGGAACTAAGAGCAGTATTTTATGCATTTTTGAACGCGCTAACGGCTCGAAAGTATGGATTTTAGCCTTTTCGTTGGGAAGAAGTTGGCACGATCGGAGGGCCGATCGTTCACAAAATTCATCATTCGGCTGGCCATTACCGGAATAGGCATCAGTTTGGCTGTTATGCTGCTGGCTGTGGGCATTGTCAAAGGATTTCAAAATGAAATTCGGAATAAGGTCATCGGTTTTGAAGGACCTGTTCAAATTCGAAATCTCGATCTGAACCAAAGTCGTGAGCTGGTGCTCATTGATGTAAACCAACCCTTTGATACCCAGTTTGCCCACCAATCCGGCATTCGAAGCGTCACACCGTTTTGCAGCAAAACCGGCATCATCAATACCTCATCCGAAATTGAAGGCATGCTGTTCAAAGGAGTGCCGGCAAACTACGACTGGCGGTTTTTACAAAACAGTCTGGTACGCGGGAATCTGCCCAATTTGACCGATTCAACGGATACGTATGACCTGTTGCTGAGCACGGCAGTAGCCAATCGATTATCTGTTGATACCGGAGATCGGGTGGAGGTGTTTTTCATCCATGATGCCAAGGTCAGACGCAGACGTTTTACCGTAACCGGTCTTTTTCAAACCGGTTTGGGTGAATTTGATCGAACGGTGTGTTACACGGATATCCGCGTGATTCAGCGTATTTACACCACGGATTATAGCATGGTGAGTGGTTTTGAAGTGGGATTGGATCCCGGGGTAGATCCCACCCTCATGGCGGAGAATATTGATCAACGCATTGGTTTGTCGTTGCGGGCGTTCAGCGTGGAGGAACTGCATCCGGTAATCTTTCAATGGTTGAATATCGTGGATTCCAATGCTGTAATCATCATTGTGTTGATGACCATTGTTGCGGTGGTAAATCTGATCACGGCCTTCCTCATTCTGATCCTGAACAGAACCCGAATGATCGGAATTCTCAAAAGTTTAGGTGCCCGGAATGGCCAGGTTGAACGTATTTTTTTGGTCAATGGATTCATGATCGTTCTACCTGGACTGGCCATTGGGAATGCCATTGGACTGGGACTGGCATGGTTGCAAAACACGACGGGTATAGTCACGCTGCCGGAAGAGACTTATTACATGGCGGTGGTTCCGGTGCAGATTGCCTTGGAGCATGTGGTCATGCTCAATGTGGGAACGCTGATAATTTCTATGGTCATGCTGCTGATCCCGGCCTTGCTTGTCCGGGCGATTTCACCGGTTCAGGCGATCCGGTTTAATTAATCGGTTTGCTGATTGATCAGTTGTTGCCGGAGTAGCGGATTGTTTACGCCTTCATAGTCAAAAGGGCAATGCTTGCACCCGTTGCCACAACAGTAGCCCCGTTTGAGATGATAATGCCTCGTCATGACCAATCGGCCGGATGCATCAAAATAATAATCTTGGTTGGTGTTCTCCGTCACGTGAACTCACGTTTGGGGATCAGAACGCATATCCAATCCACATTGTTTGCAGTAATTGGCATCATTGTCCACATCGTTCAATCCACAACGCGGACAAACTCGTCCGGACCGCATATTTTGGGCAAACTCAACACTCACGATTCCCGTGGGCACGGCAATCACGGCATAACCGATAATCATCAAGGCAGATGACAGCGCCTGACCCATTACGGTACCGGGGGTTACATCGCCATAGCCTACCGTTGTTATGGTAACAATTGCCCAGTAAATACTGAACGGGATGGACTGAAATCCGTTCTCGGGACCTTCGATGATGTACATCAAGGTGCCCATCAATACAACGATGATGAGAATAATGGCAAAGAATACAGTGATTTTGGCGCCACTTGCACGAACGGAATGACCCAGGCTTCGCGCCTCATCGGAATATCGGCGTAAGCTGAGAATTCGAAAAATCCGTAGTAACCGGAGTATTCGAATCATCAGCAGGTACTGCGGCCCTTCAATCACTAACGACAGATAGGTTGGAATGGTACTCAGTAAGTCAATGATACCCCAAAAGCTGAGCAGGTATTTTCTGGGCTGATCACTCAGAAAAATTCGAAGAAAGTATTCAATGCTGAAAACCACGGTGAAAACCCACTCCGCAATGGTTAACCAATCCCGATATCGCTGATTGAAGGATGGTACACTGCTGAGCATCACCACACATACACTGGCCAGAATGGCCCATAGCAGCATCACGTCAAACCGAACACCCTCGCGCGTGTCGGCTTCAAAAATGATCCGATGCCAGCGTTGTCGCCAGTTCAATCCTTCTATGTCGTGAACCGATGGTCGGGGCATGGTGCAAAGTAACGACTTATTGGAGAGTGAGAGTGAGTTAGAGAGTGAGAGTGAATTGGCTACAACTCAGCTATTCTACTAGTCTTCTAATTGTCCGGTATCCGTGGTGCGTGTACAAGAGGCTAACCCATCACCGTTAACCCATCACCCATCACTCCGTATCATCCAGAAAATATCGGAAACCGAATTGCAGTTGGGCGCCGCTTCCGGAGGTATAAATCGTGTTCTTGACACTGGGGTAATCCGGTGTTTCGTGATCAATATCGATGAAATTATTTCCGGCAACACCCAAGCGGACAGAAATGGAAAAATTGGCCACCACGGATGCATTGATGGGGTAGTGAATGCCCGCGTTTCCGTTGAGCGTGATAATTTTTGCATCAAAACTATTGGACGTGATGCTGTAGCCAATCGTGCCCTGGTTGATGTCGGATGGATCTACCAATTCACCATGACTGATGTACTGATCCACTCCTCGTTTTATTCCCACAAGGGTGGAGGTACCAAGGCCAGCGTACCAAAACTGATTGGGTTTATCACGCCACGGTTTGCGAATGTTAAAGTTTACCGGGAGAAACCACGCGGTGAAGGTATTGATGGGCGTATTCTGGAAATAGTGCTGACCATCTTCGTTCACGATGTCAATCACGGCTCTGAAATTGGAACGATACAACCCCGTTTCCACCATAATCTTGTTCTCTACCAAAACGCCGCCATTCACCCCAAAGAATGCCCCTAAATCATTCTCAACGGATAGGCTGGGGTCGTATGGCCTGGAGCCACCACTGGCCAGTCGGTAGATATCCACTTTCGGGCCTATATCCACACCCAAAAAGTATCGATTTTGCCCTTGAACCACAAAGGTGAGGCATAGAGAACCGATCAGCCCTATGGCATGAATGGCAATATTCTTCAGTTTAAGGGCCATAGAGAGAGTTGTTTGCTTTTAATGGAAAAAGAGGAGCGGTGATGAATACATCGGCCAAAAGTTTCCAGCGCTTCGATGTGCTCTGCGGTTGGATAGCCTTTGTTTCGAAGCCAATTGTAATGGGGGTATTGGTTGTGCAATTGGTGCATGTATTCATCACGGTGCGTTTTTGCCAAAACAGATGCGGCGGCAATGTTCAGGTACTTACCATCACCTTTTACCACGGTTTGATGCGGTATGGACTCAAAAGGTTTGAATCGGTTTCCGTCCACAGCAATGAATTCCGGTTTCACGGAAAGGGTGTGTAACGCCCGATGCATTCCTTCGATTGATGCATGGAGAATGTTAAGTTTATCAATATCGTTTTCATCCACCATGACCACACTCCAGGCAATCGCATCCCGTTCGATGATGGGACGAAGTTGATCACGTTTTTTTTCACTCAATTTTTTGGAGTCGTTCAGATCCTTTAACTGATAATTTGGAGGTAAAATCACGGCTGCTGCACATACCGGTCCGGCCAGGCATCCACGTCCGGCTTCATCGCATCCGGCTTCAATCAGATCGGTTTGAACCGAGGTCAATAGCATAGGCAAAAATAGCTATGTTTGCCCATCGATCCACGCCAGTGAAGTACCGTAAAATCCTGTATGAGCGATACTATACCACCCATTCAGGGGTGGAGGGAACCAACGCTCAACGCATTCATTTTGAACAACAGCGTCGCTATTTTAAACGCGAGTTTGAAGGTCTTATGCCCGGTGATAAATCCGTTCGGATTCTGGACATTGGGTGCGGGACAGGATCCTTCGTTCAAGCCATGCGGGATGCGGGATACAACCATACTCAAGGTATTGATCTGAGTCCGGAACAAGTGAAGATGGCCGGGGTGTTTGGTGTGGAAGGAATCGAACTTGCCGAGGCAGCCGATTTTCTGTCCCTTCACCACGAAGAATTTGACGTCGTAACCGCGATTGATTTGATTGAACACCTCACCAAAGATGAGTTGATGGACTTTTTACAAGTGGTGTTCAAGGCTTTACGACCGGGCGGACGAGTGTTGTTCCGAACGCCCAATATGGATGCCCCACAAGCATCGGTTTTTGCTTTTGCTGATTTTACGCATGAGGTTTTTCTGAATAAAAACAGCGGTATGCAAATCATGCAATCTGCTGGTTACCTGAATGCCCGTGTACTTCCCGGACTGGTTTTCATTGAGAACCCTGTTAAGGAATTCTTCCGGCGTATTATCTGGTTCAAGTATGTGCTTTGGCGCAAACTCATTCTCTTTGCTTCTGCCCGGACCTGGGACGATGTGGTGTTCACCCCAAACCTGGTTTTGGTGGGCGAAAAACCCCATTAGTTTTTCGGATGAACCTTGTTGTTCTTATTTCATGTAATTACCGATTTATCCTGGATATTCGTTCTTAGTTATCCGTTATTCGTTTCCACCTGAATGTCATCAACCGAAGAAGTACTGGATTTCGACGAACCGCGAACCGACCCATTGGACAACGCCTTGCAATGGTGGGAGGGTAGGCGCTTACCCTTTAACCTTGCCGTGGGATTGGCGGGAGCCATAAGCATGACCATCTTTGCGACTTCGTTTTATGTTGCGGACATTATTTGGATCGTGATCTATGGAGTCATAGCCAATTTGGCTTTTTCATTTGGCTTTTTAGCCGAATGCCTGATCCACCACTACCTGGGCCGGTGGTTCGAACCCACCAACCTTCGCATGCTGTTCTATATCCTTGGGACGATAGGCTCGGTGATTTTGACCATCTTGTGTTGTCAATTAAGTTATTCATTTTAATGGTTGACACATCCAAGGCAATTAATTGACATGAGGCAATCCATTCTGTCCCGCTGTGTGAAATTCAGGCGCATAGGTTAGGACTTCCAATGGTGTCATTTAAATGGGAGAAAACACGTCCCGATTCCGTTGATGCATTATGCCCTAAACCCATTTTGTTTTGGAATACCAAATGGTTAACTATGTAGTCTTAAAAAATCAACCTATATGAACACAATGATTACCACAATTAAATGTTGTCTTTTATCCCTTATCCTAATTGGATCAGGGCTTGACGTCTCGGCGCAGATTACCGTGAATTCACCGGCCACTGCCAAGATTGTTTTGGTGGACACCTTCAACCGCGTGCAGAATATGACGGATTTCTCCTCCCTGGCTACCGCTAAAACCAATGGTTCCTGGGATATTACAACCGCCACAAGTGCCGGAAGTTTTCTGTATCGACGGGACGGAACTACCTCAACCAATTTTGCCAACGCAACGTACAACAAGGCGGTGCATTACAACTTCGCCGGAGGATTGTCATACAATGCAACAGCCTATCAAAAGGTGGATGCCAGCGAATCAGCCTACCTGGGAGAAGAAATTCCCGATGAACAAGTGATCTCATTGACACTGGTTACCGGTGGTGCTACCGACAATGTGACGTTCCCGGTTCAAGGCATTGTACGAGATGTACCCAATGTAGATATGTCCTATCCGGTAACAAACGGTAAAAATTGGACATCAACCTCCAAGTTTACCACCAAATTCAATTTGACAATCGGAGCCTTTGGGCTGAATAACACGGCCGGCGAGCGCAAGACAAGCCGCTCACAAACGGATTCCGTGATTGGTTGGGGAAGTATAAAAGTGAAGAACTTCGCTACCGGCCAGTTTTACACCATTCCGGTTCTGCAAGTTTCAGAATGGGTTTCTGTTCAGGACAGCTTTTTTCTAGGAGGGGCTCAGGCACCAGCGCAGTTGCTTACCGCTTTTGGACTCACTCAAGGACAAATTGCAACCTACCGAAGAGTGTATTTCTACCGTGCTGATGAATTGCTTCCGTTAGTGGCTATCCACTATGAGGCGGATAAACCAACCACGATGGAAAAGATGGAAGTGATGCAAGACCGTATGGATGAGAATTCGGTTGGGATACATAAGCTGAATTCTATGGTGGATGTAGCCATTTTCCCGAATCCTGCCAGTCACGGTGTAATCACCCTTTCTAGCTCAAACCTGGGTGAGTCAGTTTCCTATGAATTGGTTGACGTTTTTGGACGGGTATTGCGCTCCAAAATGCATGTAACAGACCTGCAAACCATTGACGTATCGGATTTAAGTTCGGGTCACTACATCATGAACGTATATCAAAACGGTCAACTAGCCGGATATCAGAAAATCTCCATTCAAAATTAAGAAGACACCATTTCTTCAAAGCCGACACCCGTATACGGATGTCGGCTTTTTTTGTCATCCTCTTTTTTGGTAGAAACCAACAAGAAAACCGTGTTCAATAGGTTTATGAATCGCATGGTCGATTATATTCGTTCCCCAGCAATCACAATCAAACAACATGGTAATTTACGGTTACAATTCAACCTTTTTAGGTGGTGAACAATTGAAGTCGGCTACGTGCCCGGAGTGCGGAACGCAAGGTTCCATGGAGATGGGCGTTTGGAGGCGACATGCACATGTCTTCTGGATACCAATGTTCCCAATTGGTAAGTACGGCGTAGTGGCTTGTACCCATTGCAACGCGAAATTCGAGAAGAAGAAGGAAATTCCGGAGACGGTTAGGCGAGACTTTGATCAATTCAAAAGTCAAGCCCGCGGCCCTCTTTGGCAATTCTCCGGTTTAGGCATCATCGCCATCATTGTGGTGGCCGTGAGTATTACCAGCGCTCAAAACACCAAACGCGATAAGGCGTATATCGCTGAACCGATTGAAGGAGATATCTACAATTACGAGCCTGAAGATGGTTTTTATTCCAATATGAAGGTGATGCTGGTGGATACAGATACCATTTACTTGTCCCAGAACAATTTGATGACCAATAAGAAGTCCGGCGTAAAGGAGTTGGACAAGCCCGAGAATTATGATAGCCTGATATATGGTTATCCTAAATCGGATTTAAGACAGATGTACGAAGACGGAACCATTTACGAAGTAGATCGCAAAGAGTAATTGTAATCATGTGGGGGCTGGCTGGTCCGATTTGATCGTAGGTAAGGCTAAGACATCGATGTATAATTTACCCTATCACAAAGAAGATGACCCAAGGCTCATCGCTGAATTGATTGCGGAATTTCCGCTGGCCTTTTTATCCGGGTGTACCGCAGAACTACGTCCTGTTGTTACCCAAGTACCTGTATTTCTTGAGGAGGCAGGTGGAAAGCAAGTCCTTCGAGGCCATCTCATGAAACACACCGATCATCATTTGGCGTTTCAGCAAAACCCGAACGTTCTGGTGGTATTCACAGGCAAAAACACCTATGTGAGCGGATCGTGGTATTCCAATCCGCACACCGCCTCCACCTGGAACTATATGAGCGTACATGTACGGGGTTCCATTCGTTTTGGAGAAGGAGAGAAAGTGGTGGATATTTTGAGAAAAACGTCCCTCCACTTTGAGGGCAACAATCCCGATTCTCCCACGGTATACGATCAACTTCCCGATGATTTTAAGCAACGGGTGATTGGAGCGATTGCTGCGTTTGAGATTGAGGTGGAGTCCATCGATACGGTGTTTAAGCTCAGTCAGGACAGGGATGTGCAGAGTTACCACAACATCATTGATCAACTTGAAATGGGAGATGACAGTGCCCGTTACATCGCCCGTGAAATGAAAAAACGACAACATCGTATCCATAAGTAGTTCAACCGATATGCGTCGATTATCCCTCTTTCTCTTCAACCAACGAGGCCTTGCGCAGGTGGTCTTTCCCTTTCTCTTTATCAATTGTGTGTCCGGCGTTTCTGCTCAGACTCCTATCGCGAATCTGAAGCAGGATTTCGAGGTGTATAGTAACTTGATGAAAAGCCAGGAATTCGACACGGCTATGAACTATGTGGTGCCTGAGTTCTTCGAGATTACGCCTAGATCCACGTTTGTAAGCCTCATGAAAATGACGTATCAATTGGCATCCAATATGGGAATTGAAACGCGTGGTTATTCCATTGTGGCCATTGATTCCATAGTACAGATTGATAGCCAGTTTTATACCATTCTGCATCACACCAATCAGATGACCATACCGTACACCGAGGGAGAAGCGGGTGAATCCGCAAAAGCCAAAGCCAAGCAAAAGGGATGACCCAGGCCTACGAAGGAAAATTTGGAAAAGGGAATGTTCAATTTAATGCTGATTCCGATCAGTTCGAAATCAATGCCCAGGCAAAGGTGTGCTGTGTATCACTGGACGGATTATCGAATTGGAAATTTGTCACCCTCAAGGCCTCGCAAAAAATGCTCTTATCCAAGGTGTTACCTGAACAGATTCTTAAAAAAATCTAAATGGTTGCCAAATGGTGAATCCAACCGTGCGATCCAAAACGCTCGAAGAACTTGAACAGGATTTTTGGGGTGAGCCGGGATACGACAGTTACCTGGTAACCACGTGTCATGCCTTGCGCAAAAAGCCGTTGAATCAATTTGACACGGAAGACTTGCGCATCATGATTGGGCAGAACATCAGTTTGGTGCATTTAATTCCGATCGCCTTGGAACAACTCACCAAGGATATTTTAGCGGAAGGCGATTTCTATCCGGGTGATTTGCTCAAGGCGATTCTTTCCTCTGAGGCCACATTCTGGCTAAACCATCCAAACCATAGTCAAGCGCTGCAACATCTCATTCATACGCAGCATGAAGTGCTACTCCAGGAAGATCGCACGTTGGTTGATGCCTGCCGGGAGTGGGAGAGGATCTTCGAAAAATAGGAAGGTCAGATGTGATCTTTTCGCTCAATCTTCTGATCGGCGCATTGAAAAATCGTTCCGGGAAATTTGTTAAGAATCCGGTAGTCGTGAGTGGCCATTAACACCGCTGTTCCGCGATCGCAGATGTCGTGCAACAGCCGCATGATGTCATCCGATACATCGGGGTCCAGGTTGCCGGTAGGCTCATCGGCCAGCAGTACTTCGGGCGAATTCAATAAGGCACGGGCAATCACTACACGTTGTTGTTCACCGCCCGACAATTCATGCGGATATTTATAATCCTTCGTGCTTAAACCCACCAAATCCAGCACCTCACGGATGCGCTTGTCGATTTGATCCTTATCCTTCCAATCCGTTGCCCGAAGAACAAAACCAAGATTGTCATACACCCTCCGATCACTGAGCAATTGAAAATCCTGAAACACGATGCCAATTTTTCTTCGCAAGCCCGGAATGTCTTTACGTGTCAGGGACGGGAGATCATATCCGGCTACAGCGGCCTTACCTTCACGAAGAGGCAACTCACCATAGAGGGTTTTTAGCAAGGATGATTTGCCGGATCCGGTTTTTCCAATGAGGTAGGCAAATTCGTGTGGTTGAATGCTGACGGATACATCGTGCAAAACGAGGGTGTCGTTCGACTGAAAAATGAATGCATTTTCAACCTGTATTACCGGAGCATCGGTCATGGAACAAAACTAAGCCGTCGGTTGGAAACCGATCAGAATTCTTCGATGAGAATTCCCATCTTCCCCAGCTGACTGTCTCGTAAAGCCTCCAATACTTCGGTTTGAGAGTTCATGACGAACGGTCCGTATTTCGTGACTTTCTCACCAATGGGTTTGCCCGCTAAAACGATGCAAATGGTATCCCCCATCGCCTCCAGCGCCACATCGTTTTCCTCTGACCCCAGGAACATGGCTTCCTTCACAAAGAGTCTGTTGGCGTTGTTCACCAACATCGTATCCCGAAGGTTGTACAGCACGGCATTCAGCCCGTCGGGAAGGTTAAGGGAGAGCTTACCACCTTTTTTTAGGTCGATGCGATATGCTTCAAACGGAAGTCGTGGTTGAACAGGACCCGTCAAACCCCATTGGTTTCCGGCATAGACACGAAGCTCCGCAAGCTGATCCGAAGTATGGTAGGTTGGAACATCGATGTCCTGAATGGCTTGATAACGAGGTTGTTCCATTTTTTTAGCGGCGGGCAGATTGATCCAACACTGAACAATTTCCATTGGACCACCTGTTTCAGCAAATTCAGCCGATGGTCGTTCACTGTGTGTAATCCCCATTCCGGCGTCCATCCATTGCATGCCACCTGCTTTTACCACAGACGAGTTGCCTCGGGAGTCGCGATGATGCACATCGCCCCGAATCACAAAGGTGATGGGTGAAAAACCCCGATGCGGATGAGGACCCACACCGGATTGTCTTGGATGCCAACCGGCCTCCAAATAATCAAATCCGTGATGAATGAGCAGCACGGGATCCCATTGGTCGAGATCGGCTACAGGCAACGCCTGATCAACCATCAATTGATCCATTTGAATTTTTTGTGCCGGATGTTGGGCAACCACCTCTTTGAACGCCATATCCGCAAAGAACAACCTGTTTGATAATTAGTTTGTGTACCGGTTCATGTGAACAACCTTTTGATGATGCCCAAGTTCGTACCTGTACATTTGATTTATGATGGCATCAAAAGTTGGAAAACGATTGCTCGTACTGATCGGTTTAGGGCTGTTTTTATCACCTCAGGTAAAGTCTCAAAGCGTGGCCATGGAGTGGAATGAGGCAGTTCTGGACGGGATTCGAAATGATTTCGCACGCCCAAATGTTCACGCCCGGAATTTGTTCCATACCTCCGCAGCTATGTACGATGCGTGGGCTGCGTACGATACCCTGGCCCGACCCTTTCTCCTTGGTAACAAGGTGGGCGATTACACCTGCAATTTTGTCGGGGTATCCATTCCCACCGATGTGGAGGCTGCCCGTGAGAAGGCCATTAGTTACGCTGTTTATCGATTGATTCAACATCGTTTCCGCAATTCTCCGGACTGGCACCTGACTGATAGCATCATCAAATCCCTTTTTATCAAATACGGGTACGATACCAATTATACCGATGCTCAATACACCAACGGAAATCCGGCGGCACTGGGAAATTTTATTGCGAAGGAGTACATCAACTTTGGATTTTTTGATGGATCGAATGAGCAGAATGACTATCGCAGCAGGCATTATAAACCGGTTAATGAACCGTTGTATCCCGAATTGGTAAAAACCCCGGTTTTAGTGGATCCAAATCGATGGCAGCAACTCGGATTTAAAATCTTCGTGGATCAAAGCGGTAATGTAATCTCCGGTCATATTCCTGAGTTTATTGGTCCTGAATGGGGTGAGGTTACACCGTTTTCACTTACCAACAAGGACTTGAATACGTACAATCGGGACGGACATACCTGGTGGGTTTACCACGATCCGGGTGCTCCGCCAAAGTTTAAACCCGATGTAATTGAGGATAGTTCTGAATTTTTTAAGTGGGCCATGTTATTGGTTGCCCGATTTGGCGGCGATCTGGATCCTCACGATGGGGAGGTGTGGGATATTTCACCCGGGGCGATGAAAATTCCATCGGTATGGCCAAAAACCTTACAGGAATTCCGTGATTTCTACGATCATCCAACCCAACGGAACTTCTTTGATACCGGATATTCTGTAAACCCTGTCACCGGTCAGCCCTATGCACCACAGTTGGTTCCGAAAGGGGATTTTACTCGCTCGCTTGCAGAGTTTTGGGCCGATGGGCCTGATTCTGAAACCCCGCCAGGTCATTGGTTTACCATTTTAAACTACGTGAATAGTCAGCCCGGATTGCTAAAAAAATTCAGAGGTCAGTTTCCGGTGGCCAACCATCTGGAATGGGATGTGAAAACCTATTTGACTATGGGTGGAGCCATGCACGATTGCGCCGTTTCGGCCTGGGGAGTGAAGGGATACTACGACTTTATACGACCTATTTCAGCGATACGATACCTATGCAGTCTGGGGCAGAACAGTGATCCCACCAAGCCGCATTACAACACCAGCGGTGTTCCGTTGATTCCCGGTGAAGTGGAATTGGTGATGCCCGGTGATCCACTAGCGGGTGCCTCCAACGAGCATCTGTACAAGATAAAGATATATACCTGGAAAGGTCATGATTTTATTGTGGATCCAAAGGTTGATGAGGCAGGTGTGGGGTGGATTTTGTCGGAAGATTGGTGGCCCTATCAACGCCCAACCTTCGTGACACCACCGTTTGCCGGATATGTGTCAGGCCACTCCACGTATTCCATGGCTGCAGCTCGTGTCCTGGAGGCGTTTACCGGTGACCCCTATTTCCCGGGCGGACTGGGTGAGTTTGATGTAGAGAAGAACGAGTTTTTAGTTTTTGAGGAAGGTCCGAGTGTGAGTTTTAAGCTTCAGTGGGCAACCTATCGGGATGCAGCAGGACAGAGTGCGTTGTCTCGAATTTGGGGCGGAATACACCCTCCAATTGACGATATGCCGGGAAGGAGAATGGGAGCGGTGATTGGGGTTGAAGCGGTGGATAAAGCTGAGACGTATTTCTATCGGGATGCTGATGGTGATGGCGTGTTGAGTCACGTTGATTGCGACGATAACGATCCAACCATTTATGACGGAGCTCAGGAGCTCTGTGATGGGAAAGACAACGATTGCAATGGATTGGTGGACGATAATATTCCCTATTACACCTATTACAGTGATCGGGACCGGGATGGTTTTGGATCACCAACCGATAGCATTGTTTCCTGCGTATTTCCCCGCCCCAAAGGATATAGTTCCGTTGCCGGCGATTGCAACGATAATGATGCCGGTGTTTATCCGGGTTCGGAGGAGATCGTCGATAATTATATTGATGAAGACTGTGACGGTTTTGACCGAACGGAAAAGATGGTTTTGTATCCCAATCCGGTGCAGGGCAATCAACTGCACATTTTCAAGAGCAACAGTTTTCAGGCTACCTGTGAAGTGGTTGATCTGGTGGGTACGGTGGTGCAGGAATCGGAAGTTAAATCATCCGACGGCCGGTTTGATGTAGACATCACCAATCTGCGAAGTGGCTTGTACATGATCCGGCTTACCCTCAAGGATGAAACGGTATACCTTGGGAAATTCTTCCGGCAATAAGTCAGATCTGCCAATCTATTTCCGGTAGTTCGTGTTCACGTAACCAGTTGTTGCATTTGGAGAAATGTCGGTTTCCAAACCAATAGCCTTTGTTGGCGCTCAGTGGACTGGGATGCCCTGATTCCAATACGAGGTGTTTGGATCGATCGATGTGGGCCCCTTTGCGTTTGGCATACCCTCCCCAAAGCATGAAAACCAGGTGATTCCGGCGATTATTTAATTCGGACACAATGGTGTCCGTGAACGTTTCCCATCCCTTATTTTGATGACTTCCGGCGCGATGCGCTTCCACCGTGAGGGTGGCGTTGAGCAATAAGACTCCCTGGTTTGCCCAAGGTGATAAATCGCCGGAAGTTGGGTCGGTTAGGCCCAAATCATCCCGCAACTCTTTGAAGATGTTGATCAGTGAGGGTGGTTTTTCGATACCTGGACTAACGGAAAAACACAAACCATTTGCCTGCCTTGGTCCGTGATAGGGGTCTTGTCCCAGGATCACGACTTTGACCTGATCAAACGGACAGGCATCCATGGCGGCAAAGATTTGATTTCCAGGTGGGTAGATCTGTTTTCCCGAGGCAAGTTCATCCTTGAGAAACGTACGAAGCCCAACAAAGTAATCCGCTTCAAATTCCGGCTGAAGAACATTTAGCCAGGAAGATTCCAGACGAATATTAGTCATGTTGAACCTCCTCCTGTTCCGGAGTAGATTGGGGGTAATAGGGGCTGGTTTTGACCAACAGATTATAGAGGTACCAGGAGGCGCCAACCAATACGGCTACGAACACTCCCAGTACCACTAGTTTTTTAATCTGTTTTGAATTCATCTCAGTTGCCGTCGTTCCCCAGGAAGCTGTAGCTTCGGCTGAATCGCATCATCTGCTCAGCAAAGGTGGCATCGTAGCTTACGCTCAAGTCCTTGAATTTTCCTTCGGCATCCAGAACGGCCGTTAAGGTTGGTTGCAGGAAGCCGCTGTACGGTGCCAGATCAAATTTCTCATAACGCTTTTTAACTTCCTTCAACAGATCCTGATCTGCTTTCACGCCATAGGTTTCAACCAACGCTTCAGCAGCCTTGTAGTCGCCTTCGGATTTGATGCGTTGAATTTCGCGCAACAAATCCCCAAACAATACGCGGAGTTTGGCGTAATCATTTACCACGAAATAGGTCTTTCCATCCACCGTTTTACGTTCGATGACGTTATTGGCTTTGCCACGTTCATAGCACCAGGCGGCAACCAACTGACGGTTCCGCATGTGGTCTTCTTCAATGTTTTCGCCTTCTTCCAACCGGCGTAGTTGAAGCATCATGCCGTTCATGATGTAGCCATCGTATTCGGCTTTTCCCACATCCAGCGATTCCATCAATCCCAGATCAATCAACTTCTGATCGTAGATGTAGTATAAGGCAACCAGATCGGCGCGAGCCTCTTCCAAGGTATTTCCGTAATTCTTCAATGTTTCCTTTGGCGTGCCTACACCCGGATTAATTTTTCCGGAAGCGTGGCCAATTACCTCGTGCATAGCGGTGTGCAGTTTTCCGCTAAGCGTTCCATATTTCTTGCGGCGTTCCTTGGCTTCATCCGTTAGATAAAACTCGTCGGTTGAACCAGAACCGGCTGCGTTATCGTAGGCTTGAACGATGTTGCCCAAACTTACAGACTTGGAACCATGAGTGGATCGAATCCAGTTGGAGTTTGGAAGGTTAACACCAATGGGAGTGCTCGGGGCCGCATCACCGGCTTCCTGCGCAACATTCACCACCTTGTAACTCACCCCAACCACGTTTGCTTTTTTGTGCTCCGCCATGATGGGCGAATTATCTTCAAACCATTGGGCATTTTCACTCATCACCTTCATGCGCTCGGAGGCGTCAAAGTCTTTAATTTCGATTACACCTTCATACGCTCCTTTGTAGCTGATGGCATCTCCGTATACTTCAATAAAACCAAGGATGAAGTCGATGTCGCCCTCGGTAGAATTAACCCAGGCGATGTTGGTCTTGTCCCACTGGTGCAAGTCGCCTGTCTGAAAGTAATTGATCAGCATTCCCAGGTGCTCGGCCTGCTTTTCGTTTTCGGCAACACCTTTGGCTTTTTCCAACCAATAAATCATCTTGTCAAGTGCTTTGCCATAAAGTCCGCCCGACTTGTACACCAAGTCTTCCGGACCATTTGCTCCCATCACCAGGCGGGAATTTAAGCCGTATTCTACCGGTGTTGTATCACCTGGTTTCACCATGGCCTTGTAGTGTTTATCGGCCATGGCTTGTGTAATTCCTTCCCCATAGTAGTTGTTCGCTGATTCTACTACAAGATCAACTCCCTTGTCTTTCACCACCTTTTTGGCCGCGATGTTGGGATCGAAAAGAACGGGAACCAGTTTGTTAATCATATCGGTGCCTTGTTCACCTTCCATAACCGGCCAAGTTGCATTAGGGGTGTGTTCCACCAATGAGCGGAAATACGCTTCATCAAATTCCGGCATGATCTTTTTTTCGGAATAATGATGGTGAATACCGTTGCTGAACCAAATGCGTTTCAGGTAAACCTCAAACTTGGACCAGTTGTCCGTGGTGCGGTCGCCATCGTATTTTTCATAAATCTGTTCAAGTGTTCGGCGTATTTGAATGTTATGCCGGAAGTTGGAGGCATAAATAATGTCCCGGCCACACAAGGCTGCTTCTGACAAATAGTACACGAGCTCTTTTTGCTTTGGGGTAAGCTTGTCGAGACCCGGTACTTCATATCGAAGAACCTGAAGATCGGCGAAGCGATCCACCTTCACATCAAAACCGGTAGTGTCGGCTGTTTCTGCGGGTGCATCCGTTTTGGTTGATTCGTTTTTGCACGAACTGGAGAAGATCGTGACGAGGGCAATGGCCCAGATGTATGTATACTTTTTCATAAGATCGATTTGTTCCGGGCAAGCCGGGAATGCAAATCAACCAAAAAGAAAGAACAAATGGAAGTGAGAACGGTTTAGCTGTGGGCAAGTTCCGGAAACGGCATGCCAAACTCGTTGCAAAGTGTTCGTAAATCCTGGAATACCGGATCAATCAGCGGAATACCATTGATTAGACGATCCTGTTCCATCCGGGTTTCCGGTTCGCCGGGTATAATGACCTCGTCTTGTCCATCAATGGTTTCAGAGGCTTTAAATCGTCGGATCCACTGATCCATATTCTTCTTGAAGTCGTTAACCGGTCGGAATCCATCCACCCGCATCGCCCCAACAAAATGGCCAATACCTTCACCGGGCATATTATCAGCCAACGGCAAAAAACTCACGAATGGCGGCACCCATGGGCCATAGTTGGCCCCGGATAACACCCCGGAAAATATGTCAACGAAGGCAGAGAGTGCATATCCCTTATGACTTCCGGTTTTCTTTTCACTGCCCAGAGGCAGTAAACTTCCACCGCCTTTGAGATCTGCCGGGTTATTCGAAACCTTACCCTCCTTATCCTGGAGCCAACCGGAGGGAATGGGCTCATTCTTGCGTTGCGCAATTTCCAATTTTCCATTGGCAGCAGCGGATGTGGCCAGGTCAATCACTACGGGGTTTTCTTCGCCGGCCGGTATGGCATAACAAATGGGATTGGTGCCCAGGAGGCGTTCCTTGCTGAAGGTGGGAGAGACCAGCGGACTGGCGTTGGTTAAAGCCATGCCAATCATATCTTCTCTCAAGGCTTTGGTGGCGTGCGCCGATGCGATCCCAAAGTGATTGGAATTTTTGATAGCTATCCAACCGCTACCGTATTTTTTTGCTTTTTCGATGGCGATGTCCATAGCGACGGCTGCATTCACGAGGCCCAATCCACCATCACCGTCTAATGTACCCGTGGTTTCGGTTTCATAAGTCAGACGAGGTTTGGCGGCGGCGTTAATGCGATTGGCATTCCAAAGGCGTACGTATCCTGATAGTCGGGCTACCCCATGCGAATCAATACCGCGGAGATCGGCACTCTGAAGCACACCGGCCGCAATACGGGCATGTTCAGGGGTGCAGCCCATGTGACGGAAGATATCTAAGGTAAGGTCGTGTAGTTTTTGGGGAGATACCTGATGGTAAATAGCCGACATTGTCTTTTTTTGTGCAAAGATAGACCGGAGAGCATGGGAGCGAAGAAAAATTGCCCTGGTTGTAACTGGTTGAAACACAGTGATTTTGTGGCTGATGTTTCAAATTGTCAAAAAAATCAATTCCGGCGTGCATCGAATGAACGCCTCAGCGCGTCAAACAGGTGAAAACCGAAAAACGTAAACAGACTGGAGAGGACATCGTGATGAGCGAAGAGGAGCTTATAAAAGGTTGCATTCGCGAAGATCGGACGTCCCAAGGTTTGTTATACGAACGATACGCAAACAAGATGTACGCTATTTGTCTTCGATACAGCAACTCACGTGAAGAGGCAGAGGATGTCCTACAGGACGCCTTTATGAAGATCTTCGACAAGATCTCACTATTCCGAGGTGAGGGGTCATTTGAAGGATGGATGCGTCGGATTATGGTGAATACCGCTTTGCGCAGTCGGGATAAGCGACGAATGAAATTTGAGCCGGGCGATCTGGACGATGTAGAAGAACCATCCGTTGAAGCTTCGGTAATTGATCAGATGGGAACAAAGGAAATCATGAATCTGCTCCACGAAATGCCGGAAGGGTATCGGGTGGTGTTCAACTTAAATGCCGTGGAGGGATATAATCACAAGGAGATCGGAGAGATGTTGGGTATTAATGAAAGTACCTCACGTTCGCAATTTGCACGTGCCCGCAAGTATCTGATGAACCTGATGAAAAAAGCACACGTAGAAAAATGAATTCGAATTTTGAAGATATACTGAAGTCGCGTTTGGAGAATCTTGAAATAGAGGCTCCTGCGTTGATGGATCGCATTCATGCCAAGCGTTCCGGCTGGTATATATTTAGGAATAAGTTGATCATCTACCGTCGAGCCATCATGGGCGCGGCAGCCTTGTTGTTGCTGATTGGTGGAGGAATTTTCTGGTTTAACAACCAATCTACCAATATGCAGGTTGACCAGGCGGGGGTTGAAAACCATCGGGCAGGTGATCAATCGCGCACGCAGTCAGGGAATGTCGTTGAAAATCCATCATTAATCCAACAAACTCAACCGTTGGCGGACGGCGGTAACGATGCCACAGAATTTGGGCATGTCTCACAACCTGGTGCACCTTCCGGAGCCACACCGTCACCGTCCAATTTTGGGGGAACACCAACCCATTCAAATTCTAATCCGGGGGAACCTGCTTATACGAATACTGGCGATCAAGGTGGAAATCACCAACCTAATATAGGTGAAACCACCAACGATGCGAATCTTTCGAATGAATCAAATCAAACCAACCAGTCAGATCAAGAGTTGGCACAGGGAACAAATCCTTCAGCTAAAGACGATGTAAATCATACGCCTGTTGTAAAAACGGAAGATGGAGTTGATGGTGAATCATCCAATCAACCCCAGGTGGCTGATCTTGCGAAAACAACTCCTGATCAAACTGACGATTCAGATCTTCAAGATGAAGGTCATGAAACTACCCTACCGAATACGGTTCCAAACCGCAAGTGGTCTGTGAGCATCATGGGTGGACCATCCATGGGATACCGTTGGATAGACGGTGATCCAAACAGCGATTTGGTAATGCTGAGAAACAGTTCAGAGAACAAGGCCGTGGCATTTGCCGCCTCAGCGAATTTGAATTACGAATTGAATACACATTGGGAATTGTACTCCGGTTTGAACTGGTCTAACCGTCGAGAACGCGTTGAGTACACCCTGTATAATCAGAGCTTTAATCAACAGGTGACCTGGAAGGACGTTGTTCAATATGATCCGCTACTCCCTCCACAAACCATCCGCCTTTATGACACAACCTACGAATCGGTTGAGGTACAGGAGCAAATCAACCACACTAACCGCTATTCCCGTATCAGTGTTCCGATTGGAGCGCGCTATACGGCCTATGTTAATGATCGATGGGGCGTTTTCCTGAATGGAGATGCCGCCCTCATTGTTAACTCACAATTTAAAGGAGCTGTTCTTCGGGACGATCAAACCGAGCTCAACGTCTCCACACCAGCCTATCGCCGGTCAACCCTGGGGTATTCTGCTGGCGTTGGTGCAGGGGCAAGTTATCTGATCGACCCGAGAGTCACTCTTTTAGGTGCAACCCGATTTAATTATGTGATTTCACCAACCACTTCCGGACAGTATGGTCTCAATCAGTACGACTATACCTTCTCGTTGATGGTTGGATTGAAGTATCATTTCTGATTCCGGACATGCGCCTTTTACTGACAACCTTCTTGTTCGTTGCACACGGCACCGCCTTACTGGCGCAGTGGGACACCGCAACGGTTTCCACAAAGGATTTTGTTGTAGGCGTTGATGCCCGAGGTAGTTTGTTTCATACCGGTAGTGAGATTCGATCCGAGTATCCGGCTAATTCCGGAAAACACATGATGAATTATGCAGGTTTGTGGATGATGGGGGAGTCCGGTGGTACCGTGTTTGGCGCGATAAATACCGGGGAAGGACAAGCTGAATGCTGGCCGGGACCGGTAGACACCATTACCGGATTACCCACTACAGGTGGTTCATGGAACCGGGTTTGGAATCTTACCGATCAAGATGTTCTTCAACATCGACATTCCTTTAACACAGCCGGCTACCAACCTATTGAAGATATACGAGACTGGCCAGCCAGTCATTCAACACCGAATGTAAATCCGATTCTGGCACCTTATATCGACTGGGATCTGGATGGAAAATACGATCCGGTTCAAGGTGATTTCCCGAAACTTATCGGTACAACCAATGCCTATTTTATTCTCAATGAAGGGGCGGGAGAACACATTGTCTCCGGATCGCCCTCTATGGGCATCGAAGTTCAAGGGATGGCTTATACCATCAATTCCAAGGCATTGCAGAATGTGGTATTCGTCCGCTACCACCTCATCAACCGTTCAAGCAGGAACTACAGCACGTTCAAAGCTGGACTTTTTCTGGATTTTGCTCTTGGAAATGCGAATGATAACCGCATCGGAACCGACGTAAAAAATGGTTTTGTGTACGCCTATAATGGCGATCTGAATGACGAAGGTGGTTATGAAAATCAACTTCCCGGTGCATGGGCTGTTTTTCCCAAGCTCACCCTGGATGGTAGCGTAGGGTTCAGCGCATCAGATGCGGTGAGAGCGATGCCATCAACCTCTGAAGGATTGAAAAATATTTTGAGCGGCAAATGGTCGGGAGGAGAACCCCGAACCTTTGGTGGTAAAGGCTATCAGACCGGTGAGGCGACCAACTTTTTATACTCCGGATCCACGGATGACCAGATCTCCGGATTTTGGGCCGATAGCACTTCCGGCGATGCGCCTGGAACACGAAATGTCCTGATGATTCACAATTTCAATGGATTGAATTCAGGCGAGTATGTGACTTTGGATGTTGCCATCGGCGTTGGGCTGGAAAACGGTCAGCCTGATGCACAACGCACCCAATCGGTATGGACCATTTTGAACGAATTCAATGTATTAGGCGTTGATGCTATATCGCAGAACCTCGGATTTAGGCTCTATCCTAATCCTGTAACCGCGGGAGAAATCATTACGGTTGATGCCGGTGAGGATGAAATTATTCAGCTTCAGCTGACCGATTTTTTAGGAAGAGTGGTGTGGGAGAGCGGCCCGGATGAGAAAAAAATGAGAAAAATTACGATTCCGTGCAGCGATGCATTGCCGGACGGTGTCTATCAAATGAATATGAAAACAACGAGTACCATTTCTTCACACAAAGTCTTGATACATCGACGTTAGAATGACTGAAACACTCCAAATTAGATCATAGAAAATTAGTATTTTAGCCCGTTTTATTATGAGTACAGCTTTACAAACGAAATTATCCAGAATAAAACGTCTGTTTCTCAGCACTTTAGCAGTTGCTGGGTTGACGTTCTTTATGGGGTATCAGAAGGCCCACGCTACCCACGTAATGGGAGCGGACATTACCTACCGATGTGTTGATACACTCAAGTTTGAGTTTACCATCAAATACTACCGTAGTTGTAAGGGGGTATCTTTTTCCAATCCTAGTAGCGCATCCCGAATCAAGTGTGCCACCGGCGGTGGTTCAGCGAGTGTCAGCCTTTCCTTGGTTGGTATTCGCGACGTAACACCGGTTTGTGCCACGGCGGGTAAACCATGTAACCCTAAAAATACCTACGGAACGGGTGAAGGTATTGAGGAACATGAGTATACCACAACGATTGACTTCAACAAAGCGCCTTACAGCAGCTTGTTGGGGAGTGGTTCAAACAAATGTTGTCAGTTTATCATCGAAACCGGTCAGTGTTGCCGTAACTCCGATATTACCACGGGAGCGGCCAACCAGAACTTCTATACGTTTGCGATGTTGGATGTGTGTAAAGCACCTTGTAACTCATCACCTGCACTGACAACGGAGCCAATTGCCTTCCTGTGTTGTAACCAACCATTTTACTATAACAACGGGGCATCGGATACGTCCAACTTTGACTCGTTGTCCTATTCATTTTCTGATCCGTTGAAAGCGCAGAACTCTGCCATTGGATACAGCGGACAGTACACCAAGAACACACCATTTAAAGTATACGATCCAACTGGAAAAGGAGTGGTTAATCCAAATGCCAACCCACCAATTGGTATCTACCTTGACCCAGAAACAGGTGACCTGATCTTCACACCAACCAAGTGTGATGAGATTACAGTGGCCGTACTTCAGGTAAATGAGTGGAGAAAGAATTCGTCCGGTAAATACGAGTTGATTGGTATTACCCGGCGGGACATGCAGTTTATTGCGAAGACATGTCCGGGTAACAACCCACCGATTATTGATCCACCGTTCTCACATGATGTGTGTGAAGGCACTCAGCTTTGCTTTAACATTACTACAGACGATAAGGTTAAAGTTCCACCACCACCACAAACATCTCCTCCACCAGATACCGTAACTATCAAGTGGAACAGAGGTATTCCTGGTGCGAACTTCACCGTTGTAAACCCTACTGCCTTGCACCAAACAGGCCGTTTCTGCTGGACTCCAGCTGTTGGTTCTGCGAGTGATCTTCCGTATTCCTTTACAGTAACTGCTCGTGACAACGCTTGTCCGTTGAACGCGGTTACCGTTCGTGCCTTCACGGTATTGGTTAAGCCAATCGCCGAAACAGAGCGCGATATTGATACCTTGGATTGTGGACGATATGCCCTTGAATCCAAAATTGTAAATGGCTTTAAAACACCAGCCAAATATTCCTGGCAGTTGAGGGACTCCAACGGAGTGCTCCTGTTTGATCGAAAGAAAGCCTTCTTTGAAAGTACTGGTGGTTTCTTTAGCTCCAAGGTGAAGGATACCATCCTGTTCCGATCAGGAGGTAAGTATATCATTCAGCATACGGTGAACAACAAGTCGAACTGTCCGAACGATTACTTCGACACACTGATTGTTCCGCCATTGTTGGAAGTGGATTTGGCTCTTGGACCGGATACCTTCGTATGTGCTGGTACAACCTTAAAACTTCAACCTCAGATTCTCAATGGTTCACAACCTATTAAGTTCCAATGGGGAACAGGGGATACCACCGACTATATTGATGTTAACATTCCTAATTGGACCACAGATTCCAGTTATTATGTTGAGATCACGGATGCCAACAATTGTACGGCATGGGATAGTGTAACGGTATTCCTCAAGGAAAATCCATTGGTATTCATTGGTCCTGACCGACGAATTTGTACCTACGATACCATCAAATTGGTACCGAATGACTCCCTGGCTTATTGGGATGATCCTCGTGATACATCCGAAATACGTATTCGTCAGGGTGATACCTTATATAAGGAGTGGTTCCTGAATAACGCGTTAATCAGTCGGGATTCCATCCTGATTGCCAACATCGAAGGAGAGTATATCATCAAGGTCGTGGATAGCTTAGGCTGTTCTGCTACCGACACGATGTACCTCAATGTGAACGATACGGTTAAGGCTGGTGCCGGTCCGGATCTGACACTTTGCTGGAATGATCTGTTGTTCATTGACGCGGAAGGACTGGATACGGTCACGAAGCAATATCAATCGGGGACGTACAGATGGTATGACATCACCGCTAATCCGAGACAGTATCTCGGGACGATGGATACATTAACCTATAACATTAAGTCAACGACCTCGTTTGACCTCGAACTCTATATCACCGAGGATACCACGACGTGTTTTGACAACGATACCGTCAAGGTCACGGTGAATCCGTTACCTGTTGTGAAAATGCCGTCCAATGTGGAGGTGTGTTGTGATGCGGGTGTAATTAACCTTCGTCTGTTGGAAGATTCCAAAACAACCGGTGGATGGTGGTCTTGTAAGAAAAACCCATCATACGTGTCCAGCGGCTACATCTTTGAAACAGCCCTGGCATGTGGAACCAATACAACAACACATCAGATTACCTATACCTATGTGGATCCGAACACAGGTTGTGTGAAGAACGATTCATTCCAGATCAAGGTTAACCCACTTCCAACGGTAGAGCTGCGTGAAGGTTACTTCTGTCAGGACAAGCAGGTGGTTAATCTGAAGAGCGATAAGATCATCAAGTTGCCGGGTAACCCGGATCTGGGCCGACAAGCCTGGAACTGTGTGGACTGTAAGACCTATGACTGGAGCAAGATTCTCAAAGATCTGGGTTCCGGAGCACCGGGTGCACCTCAGAACTTTGTCTTGAACATTGATGAGAATACCATTCCGTTGGGTACCAAAGCTGCCGATACCATCTCCATTGAGTTTGTGTACCGAAGCCAGTTTGGT
>JACJZW010000014.1 GCA_020635355.1 Flavobacteriales bacterium | reverse complement strand
AAATTTCATCAATCAACTTTTAACCACAACCTCATGAAGTATTTGAACATACAACAAATATCTTTGAAGGTGCTAGCTTTATAGATTGAAAATCCGTGTCCGTCCTTCGTTTCTTTAAATACCTACTACCGCATTGGTTATTCGTTTTGCGACAAAAACATAAGTCAGAAGATCCATTGAGCCATAGACAAAATCTTGACGTTCAACTTACCAACCTGGAAAAGAATTCAAGAACAACGATAAATGAAACATATTCCTATTCATCCTCAGTAGATTTTCTCACATCAATCGGTCTGGACCATGATCAAATATGTATGGGCAGTATTCCTGAAGATCATTTGGACTTTGTTGTTCTGAAACTATCAGAACACTTTGGAAAATCTAAAGTTGTCGGGATTCATGTAGGAAATTTTCTAGGTATTTCCCTTTGTCACATTGGGAATTGGATGGTGACACAAGACGCTGAATCCAAGTTGATTTGTATGGACCCGAACCTCAATCATCGTGGAATAACTCGATGCAATGATGTAGCAATGAAACTGGTTCAACATTTTAAGTTACAACACCAGATCATCAACATTGTTGGATACTCTTTGTGGAAATCTGTCAGCAATGACGGTCTTAATTACACGGGTACCTACGACCCTATTCTCAATTTTGAGGAAGAAGATTCACTGGAGTTTCAATTAGAAAATCTATCAGGATTACTTCATGGACAAATAGACTTTATCGTTTTAGATGGAAATCACAACCACAAATACCTTTTGGAGGAACTAAACCATGTCAATAAACTATTGAAATATAACGGATTAGTTATCATCGATGACGTGCATGAGGACTGGGCTGCTATTAAGGAGACATTTGAACTGATTTCGCATGGAAATCAATTCACTAAATTCGACTTTGATGGACGAATTGGAATACTCAGGAAGATTGAGGACACAGAATGTTTACAGAAGGCCTAAGATCGGTCAGACGCGCAGTGCATTTCCTCATTCGTTGTTCACTTCCGCATAATGAAATTTAATGGCCTTGGTAATATTACTAGCGATTAGCCGAGCACCTTTGCTTGAAGGATGGCCATCTCCTTGAAGAAAAAAGCCATCAAACGACTTATGTGAATGCTTCATCTGATCATACAAATCAACATATTGGTGTCCATTTGCATCAATCAGTGAACCAATGGTGTGTCCAAAAATGTTGGTGTTTTGTTGCTTGTCTGTCAAGGTAGGACAGCGAAAGAGAAGATACTTCCCCTTGTTCGCGGTTAGCATTTCACAATTTATCGTTATGAACCTTTCTGCTATTTGAATTTGCTCCTTCTCAAGATACCGCTTATAAAACCGATTGAGAATGTAGGAACTTTCCAACCCTTTAACAACCCAACTCTTACCATCTCTTCTTTCAACTAATTTTCCATGTTTCACGGAGAAGGATGGCTTGGAGAATTCTTCAAGTAATATTTGCCTAGACTCCAAAACCCGGCGGATGTCCTCGTCAATATACAGATGTATCACTAAATCCGGTTTAAGTTGATGAACGTATTGATACATTGAGAGAGAACTCTGCCCAAACCCGAATCCGGGAATACCTAGATTTATGCATAGATAGGCACTGCCCAATGAATCCTGAATTAATTGACGGATGGATTGATCCTCATTCAGAAACAAGGAAAAAATGAACGAATCTCCGATCAAAAGAATTCTTCGAAGATTGGTACTTGTATCAACTGAATCAAAATCGAATGGATTGCGAAACCCTTGATGATTAATATGATAAAACTTCGCGGGTTGTTTTGTAATCCGATTTGCAAAGCCAAAATGGTCTCCTGTTGTACATACCCAACCTAGAGAATCATGGTGTCTGAAATAAGACGAGAAGGTTGGTTCTTGATGATTTAATGCAATTTCAGTATCGGGGTAGGTTCGTGTGGTGAGACAGGTGTCTGGACTTATTATTCGAAGAACAGCCTCTGTTATGCACAGCATCAGGATGAGCATGGCCACATTGATTAATAGAATACGTCTTGTCCTCATCCTGGATAGAGGGATTTCAATTGGAAAGATGTTAATCGTTCAAATTGCTTAAAAGTATGATCTGAAACTACTAAACCAGATTTATCCCCATATTTTGAAAGATCTTCCACCAAATGGCCTATGTTAAAATTTAAAGTTCCATTTGCCTAATTTCTCCTTCTATCACCAACCGCCCATCTGTTGCCTTTTTAACGTCTTCAACTGAAACACCTGGCGCGAGTTCCCGCAATTCAAATCCCCGTTCTGTGATATCCATAACGCACAGATCGGTGACTACTTTTTTCACACAACCAAGCCCGGTAATGGGTAACGTACACTCTTTAAGCAATTTACTCTCACCTGCTTTGTTCGTGTGCATCATAGCTACGATAATATTCTGGGCGGATGCCACCAAATCCATCGCCCCACCCATACCTTTTACCATTTTACCAGGAATTTTCCAGTTGGCAATATCCCCTCGATCATTGATCTCCATTGCTCCTAAAACGGTAAGATCAACCCGTCCGCTTCGTATCATCCCAAAGCTGGTAGCCGAATCAAAGAAAGAGGATCCCGGAAGGGTCGTCACCGTTTGTTTCCCAGCATTGATCAGGTCAGCGTCTACTTCATGTTCATACGGAAAAGGCCCCATACCCAGAAGTCCGTTTTCCGATTGCAAGGTGACATGCATACCTTCCGGAATGTAATTGGCCACTAACGTTGGCACGCCAATTCCCAGATTCACATAATAACCATCCTTTAACTCACGCGCGATACGTTTCGCTATTCCGTTCTTATCTAACATCCTTTTTTGTCTAAGTTCTAAAATCTAAAGCCTAAGCGCTTCTTTATCCTTACCCGTTTACCCTGACAGTGTGGGGCGAGCGTCACCGGTTGACTGCTACCTGCTAACCGCTACCTGCCTGTCCTGACCGAGCGCAGCAAACGTCAAGATCCAACCCTAACGGTCCGTTGCTCGATCCGCTTCTCGTAGTTCACTCCTTTAAAAATGTGGTTTACAAATATTCCGGGAACATGAATCTCGTTGGCGTCCAACTCACCAGGTTGAACCAACTCCTCCACTTCCGCAATGGTGATCTTACCGGCCATAGCCATCATGGGGTTGAAGTTCCTGGCTGTTCCTTTAAAAATCAGGTTTCCTTCGGTATCACCTTTCCAGGCTTTCACAATGGCATAATCCGAGTCAAACGCATGCTCCAATAGATACATCTTACCGTTGAATTCCCGGGTTTCTTTTCCTTCGGCTACCTCGGTTCCAAACCCGGCTGGCGTAAAAAATGCCGGAATTCCTGCTCCGGCTGCCCTGCAACGTTCGGCCAGTGTGCCCTGCGGTATCAATTCCACTTCCAATTCACCAGATAACAGTTGGCGCTCAAACTCGGCGTTCTCACCAACGTACGAACTGATCATTTTCTTTACCTGCTTTTGCTGCAGCATCAAACCGATCCCAAAATCATCTACACCTGCATTATTGGAGATGCAGGTCAACCGTTTTGTGCCCTTTTTCACCAGGGCAGCGATGGAGTTTTCCGGGATACCGCACAGTCCGAATCCCCCTAACATCAACGTCATACCATCCTGGATTCCCGAGATGGCTTCGTCTGCATTTGCAACAACCTTTTTCATAACTGTTTGAATATCCCGACAAAAATAGTCCGTTTTCACCTCCCGTTTTTGGACGTTTTGCTCCCACTTTTATTTTCAATCATATTTCTGAAATATTAGACATAACGCCCATTTTGCGCAGAGTTTCGCGCTCTTAAATGTCGTAAATTCGAGTTACTAGACTCAACTTCGAAGTATGAAGCGCATCTTTATCCTCCTTCTGATCTTCACATCTTTCTCAGCCGTATTTGGACAATACGGGAATGATTGGATTAATTACAGCCAAACCTATATTAAGTTCGAGATAAATTCTGAAGGAATTTACCGAATAGAGCAACAGGCACTTATTGATGCTGGACTTCCCATCAGCAGTATTGACCCGCGCTCTATTCGCATTTATCGTGATGGTCGGGAGCAATATCTTTGGGTTCAGGGTGAAGATGACGGGGTCTTCGACGCTACGGACTACATTGAACTGTATTGTACGTACAATGATGGCCGATTGGATGAGCCTCTGTATGGGAAGAAGTCCCAACAAACCAACCCCTATGTGAGTCTGTACACCGATAGTGCCGCCTATTTTTTAACGTGGAGCCCGGGCACCAACGGATTGAGATATCGCTTAAATTCAAATACCGATTATTCCAGTCAGACAGCCGATTCGTACTTCATGTATGAATCCGTTAAATTTTTTCAGGATCAATGGCTGGATGGTATGCCTTACTCTGACCTCGGGTATTATTCTGAATACACGCTTGGGGAGGGTTACTTAAGTGGTAACATCTCAAATCCCAGATCATTTGATATCCTCACTCCGGACTATGACAGTACCGGCCCCTCTCCCACATTTAAAATGTTGGCATTTGGTGAGTCTAATCCGGCAGTCTATGACGCGGATGGAAACAATCATGAGTTTGAGGTTCAAGCCGTCAATGGCAGTTTGAAAGAAGTACTTATAAGTCATAAACACCGAGGATTTCAACCGATTCAATACTCAAACGTTAACATATCAAAAAAACTCATCGGAAGCGCTTCAACCCGATTTCAATTTGCCTCCATCTTTGGTGCGAAAGGACGTCACGCTCTTGGCCCCATTTCAGTTACCTACCCTCGTAAATTCAAGTTCAATAATCTACCGTTAACATTTACCTTACCTCCCACCAACACCTATTTCAAGTTCACAAATTACCCAACCGGAAAATCACAACCAATCATTTACAACCTTGAATCCGGTGTACGATATACGCCAACCCTAACCGGCTCAACTCTTGAGTTTAGAACTGGTACCGGAGAAACCGGAACAACTTATATAACAGATGTAGCTAATGCTAAAAAGATTACTGTCTTCAAGACGGTGTCCTTTCAGAATTATTCATCCTTACCAATAGACCTTGACTACCTGATTATATCACATTCTTCTCTTCAAACAGGCGCTGAACAATATGCCGCTTACCGAAAGAGCGCTGCGGGAGGTAATTACAACGTAGCCTTGGTCTACGCGGATCAATTATATGATGAGTTTTATTACGGCATTCATCATCCACTTGCCCTGCGCAATTGGATTTACTATATGATCAACAGGCAATCCACCTCCCCCTCCTACTTGCTCCTTTTAGGTAAAGGTCAGATGTACATCAACATTCGATTTGACCCAAATAATCGGGAGAAGGGAGATCTGGTTCCAACCATGGGGTGGCCACCTTCAGATTATTTATTTACCTCTCCGTTGGATGCCAGCGATTTAAAACCATTACTAGCAACTGGTCGGATACCTGCAAATACAAATCAGGAAATCCAGGACTATCTAAGCAAAGTTGTTGAATATGAACAAAATCCGATAACGAGGAAATTCGTACTTCAACTGGCCGGTGGGACCACTACTTCCCAAAACGTGTCAATGGAAAACTACTTAAAGGACTTCGCTTCAATTATCAAACAAGATTCCTTTGGTGGTAATACACTGTTAATTTCTAAACGCTCTACCTCAGTAATCGATGAAAGCTTGGTTGAGCAAATCACGTCAGAAGTGAACAAAGGAGTAAATCTGGTGAATTACTTCGGCCACGGAGCAGCAGCTGTTACTGAAATTGATTTTGGAAATGTTCAGAGTTATCAGAATAAAGGTAAATATCCAATTTATTTTTTCGATGGATGCATTCTAGGTAATTCCTTTGACAGAGGAGAAGCCTTGCTTGAAGAGTTCCTATTTGAACCCCAAAAGGGAGCTATCGCCTGGGTTGCCGGCTCATTTTATGGATATCAAGCTGAACTTTACCACATCACCAAAGAATTTCACACCAATACATTTCAACGTATGTATGGTCAAACCATCGGACAAATCATGCAGCAATCCATTGATGACTATCAGGATATTGACGACCCCTATTCCGTTACCCATTCACGTGTGATGTTGTTACATGGAGATCCTACAATTAAAATGTACAGTCCTCCTCTACCTGATTACACCTCAAGCCCATCAGAACTTGAGTTAGATAACAGTTGGGAAAGTTTTGACTCCATTCAGGTAGTATGTTCGCTTCATAACGTGGGTAAGGTTACCTATGATACAATTTCAGTTATCCTTCAAATAGTGAACTCTGGAAACATTACACTTTCAGATACATTGACGATTTCTCCCTTTGCCAACAGCCATAAATTTACTCACCGCATTTCCAAGAAAAGGCTACTGGGAGGACTGAATAAACTAAAATTAACCATTGACCCATTCAACCACATACAGGAATTGGGACCAATCGGTGAATCAAATAATGTTATAGAACGTGATCAATTCATCCAATTATCTCGATTGGACATTCTTACTCCGGAGGTTGACGGAATCATCTCCAGCCCAGAGGCCGTAATTAAATTTACAACGTATGAAGTCCCAACCAAGCTGGAAAATTTTCAGATCATCATGGACACTACCCCCTCCTACAACAGCCCGTTGTTTTACACCAACTCCCTAATACATAAAGAAATAGTCTCCACCTTTCGTGTTCCACTTGCTCCAATTGATAGTATAGATTATTACTTTACTGTAATTAATACATCGAACAATGATTCGGCACATGGGACATTTACCTACATCTATAAGTCACCAAGAGGTGCGTCTCAAGGCTACTGGAGTAAGTTTAACGCAAGCAATTTTGTTGACCTTTATTTGGACCCTTCTAATAGGTCTTATCAATTCAGCAGAGGGGTTTCTTCAAATATTGTCTTACAAACCTCCGGTACCGGGGTTCGAAGGGGAGGTGGAAATCAGTATGATCGTGCTCTTTACTATGGTAACATCAATTTCAAGCCAGGTTTGATCGTGCTTGCCGTTAATCCGGATGATGAATCTCGCTACAGGGAGAATTCAAAGTTCAATGTAATATCCGGATATCCATGGTTACCAGACGACCTTTATCATGAATATTACGGTTTGGATAGTTTTAGTTGCCTGTATCGTTACAATACCAATTTAAAGGAAGAAAGAGATTCACTCATTTCATTTCTTCACAGAATACCTGAAGGATATTATCTCGGCATATATAACGAAACAACCACCGGCATCAACAACTGGGAGGAGGAATTATTCTTGACTTTGGAAGCATTCGGGGCTACTAAGATCCGTACACTTATCGAAAACCATCCGTATATCCTGTGGGGTCGAAAAGGATATTCTCCGGGACAAGCAATCGAACTCTTCGCTAATTACGATGACAACGTTACCACACCCGAGAATCAGTATCTTGACTTTTCCACTACAATTTACCCTCTTAAGAATATTGGAGAGATTAATTCCCCGGCATTTGGCCCAGCCAGTTCCTGGTCACGAGCAGTAATAAGTCTGGAGGGAGATAACCCTTCCGATTCTTTTGTGACAACGGTATTTGGTTATGATTCAGTAGGCAATCCTATTCAGCTTCTGATTGGAGCTGGCAAAGCAAAGGAGTTGGATTTATCTTCGATTGATGCTTCTCTGTACCCCTATCTAAGTCTTCGGCTTAAGTTGATGGACGAATCAAATAGAACCCCCATGCAATTGAGTAGGTGGACCATGTTATACACCGGCCTTCCGGAAGGAATTGCCTACCAGGAGGTGATTGAAAAGGATACCGTTGACGAAGGCGACCCACATTCGTTCAACGTTGTTTTCCTCAATGTATCGGATTTTGATATGGATAGTCTGGTGCTACAAACCACTCATTATCATGGGTTAACTAAACTGAGCGACCAACTTGACACGCTTCGAAAACTTCCTGCCGGTGATTCCATTCACGTTACGGCTCATCAGGCCGAAATGCGCTATACAGGAGATAATTCAACCGTATTGTTATTCAACCCAAACAGGGCTCAACCTGAGGAAATCATCAACAATAACGTGAGTGCCAGAGACATCTTTGTCCTTCCAAATAAAAACACTCCCATTCTTGAGGTCTACTTTGATCAACAGCAGATCATGAATGGCCAGATCATCAATCCGAATGCCCACATATCGGCTTTGGGAAGGTCCAATCACATGAATATGCTCATAACCTCTCCAGATCTATATCGAATTGAAATCAAAAAGATAGGCGGAGGTGCCGATAATTTCTATGATTCAATCTACGTATTCAACGAAGAAACTTCAAGTTCTCCATCCAAGTTCGATTTTGATTTGGATAATCTTGAGGCCGGAAAATATGTGTTCCTGGCCACCCTAATCTCACCAACAGCATCTGAAAATGCTCGAGAAGCCAATTACACGATTGAATTTGAGATCAGTGCAAAGAATGAAATCACTGAGCTGATCCCCTACCCCAACCCCATGGTAAATCAATGCAGGTTTGCCTATACCTATGGCGGACGAGACATCCCATCCAAGTATCACCTGAGCATTTTTAATATTAACGGCAAATTGGTTCGGGAGGTTGATCAGGATGAATTTGGACCGCTTGGATATGGAACTCAACTAAGTGAGTTTGTATTCGACGGTACGGATCAATTTGGCGACCAACTTGCTAACGGCGTGTATCTTTATCGCTTTGAGATAAAAGACGCAGAGAAAAAGGCCAGTGCCTTAGACAACTATTTCACCGCAGGTTACGGGAAACTGTATCTTGCGCGTTGAGCATGTTGGCTAACAGACGAACAGCACATATCTATTTCTACCTATTCTGGATCATTGTACTGATCCGAATCATTCTATTTATCACTCAGCCTGCCCCGCTGGATGGAGTATGGCAATTGTCCGGTCATTGGTCACTAACCCGAGGGGTGTTCTTCTTTAATGAATACACCCAACACCACTTTGAGCATTTCCACACGATAAATATCGTGTTATGGCCCTTATTAAAAATTCTTGGGGCTGAGCCGGTTCAATGGTTTTACAGCCTGATCTTTCTTATTAATGCGTTCCTTCTCTACCGGATTTTCGAAAAATCAAGCAATCCACTCCACGCGATCCTTTCAATTATAGTGGTTTCGTCTTCGCTGTTTTTTTTGGGAAGATTAGAAGATGTATTCCTGTTGATCAGTTTGATGGTCGTGTACCGAAGTATTAACTTCCAGCTGCACAATGCATATCTTGTGGTTGTCACCGCCATGAGTCCGTTGATACACCCAGTTTGTGCCGGTGGTATGTTAGGGGTGCTGATCGCACTTCGTATGGCAAATCGGATTTCATTCAATCAACTTATGCTGGGTTGTTCAGTCACTCTTCTAGTGGGTTTAAGTCTGTTCCTACCAAACTTTCATGCCTATTCCCATCAAATCTCATATCGCATATCCGGTGAACATAGTGGACTTATTTCCAGTCCATTTACCCTTTCGGGCATACTATTGCTGTTTGCAGTTTGGATGCTGACAAAAAAGAAAAGGACCTACTGGTGGCTGCTAGGTTGTTTCACCCTGGTTCTTTTGGCGTTGTCAAAACCCTTCTACCTGGCCACACTGATTCCCATCTTGTTGATAATTCCTCTTAAAGACGATCTCTTAGCCTTCCAGCGTGCTCTGCTGGTGATATTGGCAACCATCTTTATCTTCGTTCAGACCATCAATCCCCTCTTTCAGCGATTTGAAAATCCATCGCACATAACGGACTATTTTCATCTTAAAAAGGAGTTAATAGACTTTGTTCCCACAGGAGCGCACACTTTTGTCGAACCGACCTTTGCTCAGGGTTTGTTGGAATCACCCGACACCCGAAACGTGCTGATTGATCATAAACGATTCATCATTTATTGGTCGGACACGGTGAAACCCGGCGACCAAATAATTGTGGTGGGCTCAGGGAAGGTCGCTACCCTCGTTCAGAAATATCAAGAAACTGCCTTCTCCATTGATACCCTTTCGGCCAATCGAATTGGTATACTAAGTTTGAACAGCTTATATCAACGCCGCGCAAACGATCTAACGCTCTATTGCCTTACTTCGCGTCAGCGAATAGAACCCATTATCAAACCATAGTACCAGAACAGACATATCTCCTTATTTGGGTTTGCACCAGAGACCGTCTGAATGAGTTAAAACTGTGCATCAACTCATTATTCCATCAGCTTCCTGCGGATGGATCCGTCCAACTTGTTATATCCGACACCTCCATTGATCCGGACACCGAAATCTTCTTTCGGGAGAATCAATTTAAATACCTGACGTATACTTCTTCCAAAGGACCATTCTCCGGTACCAGTGCATGCCGAAACCGGTCCATGTTAATGTCCACAGAATACCTGCTATTCATCGATGATGATTGCCTGGTATCACCAAACTTCATCAACACTGTTATATCCTTTTTAAACACTGAAAATCCAGACGTTTTCACCGGAAAGGTGTTCGACTTGATCCCATTTCAGCACGTAAACAGATATCGCGGCATAATCGACTTCCAATCCATTGATGCCAATGGGGTGTGCATTTTTCTTCCCGGTTTGTACACCGGAATACGTGCCGGACTTTTCAATGAATTAGGTGGATTCGATGATTCAATTGGTCCGGGAACAGCGGTGCGATATGGCGAAGACACTTCCCTTGGAGAGCGTATTTTGAATTCCGGATTCTCCATTTCTGTGTGTTTGGATGCCAGCATGCATCACATTTTTCGGCATATTGATCTACGTGCTATCTGGAAATTTCGATATCAAATGGGTCGATGTTTGTTCGAGAATCTGCCGGTAGAACAACGTAAATATCACCACATATGGATTCGAGGATTAAAATCGGTTTGGAATGGGTTTGTTGAATCGGTCAAATTAATTGGAAAAGATTCGCCTGCCCGGGTGCTGACCAACCTTCTATTTTATTTAGGCTACGGAATTGGTGTATTAAACCCGGTTAGAAAGTCCCGTAAATGAGAACAGTTCTTTTGATCTCGAGTCGTTCTCCGGAATCTCCAGACACCTGGTCAGGGATTACCGCGTCCATCACCAAACAACTGAGATTTGAATTTGATGTGCACCTGCTTTCGGCAGATACCATTTTTTCCATTCGAATGCTATCTCGTGTCACATCCATCTTAAGACGCCTTGGAATCCGTTATAATGAAGATCACTCAGTGCTAAGAGGTGTACTGTTTCGATTTTCTCTGTTAAAAAAACTAAGGGAAATGAGAACGAACAACGCAACCACAACTATCGTCTCAGTTGCGTCTGTTTCTGAGACCCTGTTCATTCCAAGGAACTATCGACATGTCCTCATTACCGATGCTGTATTCTCCATGATTCATAATCAGTACTCCCGCTATAGCGGATTGAATTGGATTTCCACCAAAGAATCATACTGGGTTGATGAGCAGGCGTTGCGAAGGGCAGATCAGGTAATTTTCTCATCCTCCTACGCGTTGGAAAGATGTCTTACAGACTACTCAATTAAACAACACGACGAACATTTAAAAGTGGTATCCTTTGGCTACAATCTGCCTTCCACAGCCACGAATGCTCCGACCACCCCAAAAGAGTTACGATTATTTTTCCCCTCGGTAGATTGGTATCGCAAAGGTGGGGATATCGCGATAAGCTTTTGCAACCTACTTAGCAATGAATTTGACGGTCAGGTTCACCTAACCGCCATAAGCAACGATCCCAACATACAGTCCTTTAGCACAGATCGTCTTACGATTGAAATTCATCCACCACTCCGTCGATCGGATCCGAAAACCGACTTCCTCCTCTCTGAATGGTATACCAAGGCGGATTTCATCATCCTCCCCGTTCGAAATGATATTGCCCCCATTGCCGTGGCAGAATCGTATGCCTTTGGCAAGCCGGTATTAACCACTCCTGTTGGAAATCTGGAATATATGGTTCATGATGAGAAATCCGGCTTTGTGGATCCAAGGTTTGATGAAACACTGGCCAGGAAGGTTGTAGCAGTGAAAAACGATGTTGAAGGATATCTCAAGATGTCCGAGTATTGTACCCAACTTTCCCTAACTGAATTCAATTGGGAAGCGTGGTTCGAACAGGTAAAAACGTTGATTTGAAAGTTCTTCACATTGTTGTTGCCCGATGTTTTGATGACGTCCTGATTGAGCTTTGCACTATGTTGGTTGAACATGATTTGGTTTGCGTCCACATTGATCGAAAATCCAGTTCAAGTAACATACCTCCATTCTTCAAGAACCACCCCAACTTTATCCTATGCGAGCCCCGTATTAAAGTCTATCACGGCGATTTTTCAATCATTGAGGCTTACATGCAAGCATACGAATTATGCCGGCCTTTGCTAACAGGAGTAGATTACATTAATGTGTTGAGCGGGCAGGATTATCCGGTCCGGGAATTATCTGATTTTCGGACTTTTCTTGAAGAAAATAAAGGCCGGTCATATATCAATATCGTTCCCGTTCCGGTAACCGATAATACCTATCATAACGGATCCATGAATCAACCCTTTATGAGCACGGTTAACTGGCCTGGAAAGAAACCGATTTACTTCTTTGACCGTATGAATTCTTTCAATTACATCTGGTCTGGAAATAAACTTGATGTGCTGCAATACCGTTCTTATCCATTTGAAAAAAATAGAACCCTTTACTCTATAATTCGCTGGGTAAAAAAATACCGCACCTTCAATCGATTAAATAATCAACTAAGGGGATGGCGTCCTATTCCTGAATTTCCGGTATATGGTGGATCGGCGTGGATAACCGTCACCTATGATGTCATGGAGTTTTTTCGAGCTTCCTTATTGGATTCAAAGAATAAAAAAATCATTTCCTATTTGCGCCGGTTGAAGTACGCAGATGAATTTACGATCCAGACCTTACTTATGAATCTCCGATATCCTCGAATGGATATGATTATAAACTCCGATCTTCGGTACATCAATTGGACAAAAGCCGACTTTTACGGTCATCCTGCCTTTGTTCGGGAAGAAGATATTTCGTTGATCAGCCAATCCAATGCATTTTTTTGTCGGAAGGCAGATAAAACCAGCATTGACCTGATTAACCAACACCTATTGAACAGACCCACTTGAGCCAATCACTCCATCTGATTGTCCTGGCTTACAACCGACCAGAATCCCTGAGACGAACGCTCAGGTCCCTATCCGTTGCGTTTGAACATTCGAAACTTGAGGTTTCCATTGAATTGAGCCTGGAATTCAATTCTCACCCAGACTGTGAGCGTCACTTTCAAGCACTTGCATGGCCAATTGGTGAAAAGGTTATTCACCGCAATGTGCGTCCACTTGGTGTTGACCAGCACACTCTGGAATGTTTGAAGCGGGCCGAAGCCAAGAAATGGACCCTGCTTTTGGAGGATGACCATTTTGCATCCCCCATCATGAGTCACGCCTTGGAATTTCTTTTGTCCACTAGCGTGTCATGTGCCGGATTCAGCCTCCATCACTATACCCTTCATCCGATCAGCGAACTTCCTTTCATTCCCATCGACAAAGGGGGTGATTTCTATCTGGCCAAACGGCCAACTTCAAGAGGATTTTTATTTCAGTCTTCTCAGATT
This sequence comes from Flavobacteriales bacterium, assembly GCA_020635355.1. Lineage (GTDB taxonomy): Bacteria > Bacteroidota > Bacteroidia > NS11-12g > UBA9320 > WGNA01. The sequence goes on along the minus strand of JACJZW010000014.1, from coordinate 66,885 downwards.
AAGTCATTCAATGCATGGCGAACAGCTAATGATGGCTCAACGGTGGAGTTGCCCACCCATCTTGAACGATATGGTGAATCAAATTGGGAGACCGTATTTGGCAAGTACCTGATCAGCACCAACCAGTACATCTTATACCCGTATCAATCCTACTTAACTGTTTACGGAGAAGCGGGGGTTCATCTAACAGGTACGGATGATCGCACCATTGCCCAATCACCAATGCCCATGGTGGCCGAATCATTGGAGATTGCTCCCCAACTGGTGCACTATGATGAATGGCTGGAGTATGAGTTAACGCCAGGTGAACTGCAAAACCTCAACCTTCCCGAGCTTCAGTCAACTTCGGTTTGTTTGGATATTCAAGGTTGCAGGAAACGGTATGCAACCACACACGTTATCACTTCCAGACGAGTGAAACAATCTATAGCTGATTTTGGTATGGATCTCGTGCCGGCAGAATTAAATATTCTCTATTCCAATTCGGGGGATGAACTTCATTTGGCAAAAAGCGAAGATGTGTTGAGTGATAATCCCATCTCTATTCAAAAGCGTAAGTTAATGTTGAGAATGTATTACAATCAACGATACTCTGTGGTTGAATTAATCGTGAATCTAGTGCGTAGACTATTTTACAACAAACTTCAACGTTAACAGAGAAATTCGGGTCAATATAGTCCCATTTACCAAGTTAAATCGACATGATTGGAGAATCATCTTGCATAAATTGAATCCATGATTTCTCTGGCAACATGAGGCCTATAATGGGAGCTTTCATAGTAGTTCAAGGTATCTTCTGTTAATTCATTTTTACCAGAAAAATCATAAACATTTTCTGATCCAAATACCTTCCTCAAATAGGTAAAATCCCCTCGATCAAGTCTCTGTTGATCATACAAGGGGCTAATCACCAATTTGAAATTTGAACAGTGATTCTTCACAATTGTGCCAATCCTTTCCAGCAACGCCTTTTGACCTTCGCCTATGGATTGAACAGAATACCGCTCAACGCTATCCCGAGTGTAAAATCTGGGCAATCGTCCTTCCTCAGAGTAAATACCTTGCTCAATTAGATCCTCATAGTAATCAAACCTAATTTCATTTGATCTCCATTCGTAATTAAGCCGGACATTGTCAAAAATGTACTCTTCAAGCATATATTTTTTTACTTTACCCGATGTTTTAAAATCCAAAAAAGAATACAGGAACTTGGGTGTAGCATAAGCCCGAAAAAAGGACTTTTGAAAATTAAAAATTCCGGATTGACCTAGTATTGATGGAGAAATAACTTCCAGATGTGTTGTGGGGAATTCAATCCTGGACAATACTGAAAAATCCAGAACCAAGAGTAAATTGGTAAGGTCATAACCCTGTTCTTCAAGGTAAATTAATCTTTTGGTTAGCGCTAACAAAGATTCATTAGTGCCGTCGAGGTGGTAGCACTCTGCATTCTCATCCAAATGCTTCTTCCAATCTTTAACCTGAAAGAAAATCGAACGAGAATTTCCAAGGATAAAGGAGTTATAGGAAATATCCTGACTGTTTTTTTTAAGAACTTTCATTGAAACATGGCCTCTGTTCAGAGCTATCATTGCAGAAGCTTCAGGCTTATAGTATGTATCGTATTCATGTATCACCATGAATGGATCAAAATATAAATACATAGCCATCAACAGGCTAAAAGGAATAAACAGAATAGTAAAAAATTTACCAATATCTACAACAAACCTTTTCATTGTCTAAAATTGGAAGTAGATATATGGTTCAGGATTGCTATAACTCAGCCAAATCAACACGATCATCAAATAGTAGACTGCATAACGAGCCGATTTATTAAGGACATTTCCAATTCGTTCGATGGCATAAGAATTATGTCGTCCAGCCCATTCAATGAGCATAAAGCCCATGATACCTAAACAAATTAGCATCGCTCGTTTTATACCTTCAAAGTAAGGTACTTCAAACAATGATGCTGAGCAAATTCCAGAAAGATAATCCATCGCATGTTCAAGATTATTTGCTCTAAAAAAAATCCATGATAAAGAAACCAACATGAATGTTTTCAAAATCAATATCACGTGCTTTAAAGAAGGCAAAACTTTCTCTGTAGCAATGGTATCAAGATGTTTGCGATTGGTCTTAGTCAGCAAAAGGGGTAAATAAAAAATGGCATGCAAGACGCCCCAAATTATAAAGGTCCAACTAGCACCATGCCAAAAACCACTAAGAATGAATATCAAAAAGATATTTCGCACCTTCATGCTGGTTCCCCCTCGACCTCCTCCCAATGGAATATAAACGTAATCACGAAACCACGTTGATAACGAGATATGCCATCGTCTCCAAAATTCTGCAATATCCCTTGAAAAGTACGGAAAGGAAAAATTTCTGCTCAATCTAAAACCAAAGAGCTTTGAACATCCTATTGCGATATCTGAATAACCAGAAAGATCTGCATAAATCTGAATGGAAAAAAACATCGCACCTAAAACTAATGTACTTCCCGAGTATAATGAGGAATTGTTGAATATTAAATCAGCGTAAATTCCACAACGATCTGCGATAACTATTTTTTTGAATAAACCCCAAAGCATTTGACGAAGTCCATCGATCGACAGAATGTAGTTAAAGCTACGCTTAGTTGTAAATTGTGGTAAAAGATTACTTGCTCTTTCAATAGGCCCTGCAACCAATTGGGGGAAAAAGCTGACAAAAGCTAAAAAAGCAAATAAGTTTGACGTGGGCTCAATTTTTCGTTTATAAACATCAATCGTATAGCTTAATGTTTGGAAGGTATAGAAGCTAATGCCAATAGGCAATAAAACATTTAGATATTTAAATTGAACCGAGAGTCCAAATGCAAGTAAAACTGAAGATAAGTTATCAACAAAAAAATTATAATACTTAAACACAAAGAGGATAATCAGGTTTGCCGAAACACTAATACCCAACAAATATTTTCTAATTCTATCTCGTTCTTCATTCCTCAATTTCAGCCCAATTACAAAGTCCACCAGGCTGCTTATCACAATCAATGCTAGAAATCTAGGGTCCCACCAACTATAAAATGTGTAACTGGCAAAGACGATAAAGGCATTCTGGAATAAATTGTTAAATCTTGAAAGCCACCAATATACCCCAAAGACAATAGGTAAGAAAATAGCAAAATCGATGGAATTAAACAGCATAATTCAGCAGAGATAAACCCTAAATATTGTTTTATTCTTTGTCTTATTCCCCACGTTCATGAACATGCCTAAAATAAAGCATTTGATCCTAACTATTCATGTAAGGTTAATTCACACTCCTTTCTTAAGCACCTTACTGGAGTCTTTTATAAGTCCGGCCTTTTGAATTTCTCATTAAAATCACAACACAGACTTGATTCTCCTTTACAACATGATCTTCATCGCAGCAGAACCTATCAAATCGAAGTAGTGAGGGCTTTTAACTCGTTTCAAACTGACGCATTGTCGGTTCCACCAACTTTCTCCCTATTCTGTGTTTTTCGCCATCATATTTCCGATGCCTTTTGAGTTGAAAGGTGTTCAATCATCACCCAATCACATTCAAACAAGCAGAAGGCATTTTTCAGGATTAATTTGATTCTTGCTTAGCTTTGAACACAGTAAAATGTCGCTTCGGATTCTACATATTATCCTCAGTTCTCAATTTGACGAAAAGTGCAGATCTCTCGCAAATAAACTCACGTCAACAGGTCATTTTGCTGCCATTCACATTGATAAAAAGGCAAATTTAATTGAGCCTCGAACAAACGATCAAGTAACCTCTCAAAGAATTCACCTCGTACAAAATCGAATTTCAGTTTATCGTGCGCATATATCCATTTTTCAAGCCATGGTAAATTCTTATCGTGAAATGAAAGACAGTTTTGATTTTGATTATGTCAATCTATTATCAGGGGTAGACTTTCCCGTAAGACCCCTACGGGATTTTGAGTTATTCCTTCAGGAGAATCAGAAATATTCCTTTATCAATTGTATTGAACTACCAGTTGAGAAAGATGCCGTATATCACGATGGCTCTGTCAACACAGATTTTTCTAAGTGCGCGTGGCCATTCAAGTCCAAACCTATTTACTTTTTTGACAGACTTTCCAAATATAACTACTCATTATGGGATAAAAATCGCTATGCATTGCAGCAGAAAAATTACCCAAGATTGAATACTATTTTCTTTCCCGTAACTTCTTTGTCAAGGCAATTTAGAACTATAAATAAAATAGGCAGAATGTTAAAATCATTTCGATCCATACCTCATGTAAAGTTCCACATAGGCTCTGGGTGGTATACCATAAAAAGTGATCATCTCAATCAGACGATCGCCTATCTGGAATCCAGAAACGGTAGACCTCTAAAAAGGTTTTTCAAATCCTTAAACTTTGCCGACGAATTTGTGGTGCCAACCGTGATGAAAATTTTGGACTTAGACCTTGTTGACAGTGACCTCAGATATGTAAATTGGAATCATTGCGAAACGATCGGTCGACCAGGAATTATTGATCAAAAGGACATCCCTTTAATTCAAAAATCAAACGCTTTCTTCTGTAGAAAAGTTGATCTTAAGAGCATTGAACTGATTGAAGAGTTACTTGACGTATAATTTTGCTCCTCAACGTTTGAATATCCTATCACATTTATCTTACTGTGCCTTATAAATTCTGAATACCTTTTTAGTGTCACCAGAGGTGATTTTCAGGAAGTACATTCCCTGTCTGGCCCTGCTCATATCAACCGGAACACGATGTGATCCGGACGACAATGAAAGTGTCTTTTCATCGATTACTTGTCCGGTTACAGCATACAGACCATACGTTATAGTTCGATCCTTTTCTAAATCCAACAGCATGCTTAACTGACCGTCCAGGACCGGATTAGGTCCCACCCGAACCTCAAAAGTTTCCGGAGTGGCATCAAAGGATATTCGGGCAGAGTCAAAATTATCAACCACCCACAGTCCTCCAGACACACTCCCGGCCCATAGTTTCTTCCCGGAGGGATCATTGGGGTCAAACATCATGGTTCTCGTTCGTCCGCCAACATTCAATGGACCCCGTTCTTCCCACTTAACCGTGTAATCCGACTGAATTTTTCCGGTGAACATCCCTCTTCCGTGTGTTGCGGCAACTAAGGTCAAATCGGATTCGCGTAGCCTCAGCATATTCACCTTGAGGTTGGCTAACCCGTCATTCACCGGTTTCCAAATGGTATTGGAATCATTGAGCTGGGTGGTCATGAATACCCCGGCTTGTGTTCCCAGATAAACCACTTTGGAATTTTGGGGATGCATAACCGCCCATCGCACCGGAATGTCTGGAAGATTCCCTTCCTGACTAAGCCACAGAGCCGTATCACTCATGGCATTTTTTGACTCCCAAATGCTTTGTACGCCATAGTTCGCATATATGGCCAGAACGTGATTTACATCATTGGGATCCACCACGACGCAGTTGCAGTAGGCATCTTCTTTTGGCAAATAACCTCGAGGGTCACAGTTGATGGGGAAGTAGTTTTCGTCCGTATTCAGGGCATTTTCAATCCGATAGATTCTTCCACCGGCGTTGCGCCCGATAAACACCACATTCGCCGGTGTTCTTGAAATACCAATCGCTGTAAAGGCACCAAACGATCTACTGGCTTGTTTCCAATCATCCCGGTCAGCAAACGAGGCATTGGTTAAACGCCATAAGCCGATTTCGCTTAACTGATACAACACCGTTGGATCGTTGGGATCCATTTCAATAGGGTTGATAAACTGTGTGTTGTTCTTGTTCAATTTGCGATTGCTGATGGTATCAATTACATCCTGACGAAAGCGATAAATGCGTTGGTATTGGGTCGTGGTAAAGTACACACTGGGATCAGTATGATTGATATTGCAGTACGACCCATCGGCCCAGGAGAGCTGGTCAAACTCCGATATTCCGGAAGCCGTCGAACCCAAGGAGCCATTGTCCTGCGTTCCTCCAATTACACGTTGCCCGCCTCGCACATTTTCCATCGCACAGGAATAAAATTGGGTCACATTGTAATTGTCGTTCAGAGAGTAAAACACCGGTGTATCTGCCTGAATGGCATCACAACGATAGATTCCTCCGTCATTGGAAATCAGCACGGTATCCGAATTCTTAAACAACACGGAGTGCTGATCAACATGTATGTACTGCAAGGTGGTTTTCAAATTACGCTGCCCCTCAAACAACTGCTGCCAGTTGTCGCCTCCATCGGTGGTTCGAAACACATTTAATCCTCCGGCAAGCACCACATCGGCATTATTCGGATCAACCGCTAAACTCAAATCATACCAACCCTGTACCTTGGCCAGATTACGATCCCCGCCCGGCTTGGCACATTCTGTCCAGTTCAATCCTTTATCCACGGATCTATAAACTCCATGAATGCGATTGCTGTCTGAAGAAATACTACTGGTAGGAACGGCATATATCACCCCGGCATCCGACGGGGCCGTTGCAATTTCTATTCGTCGAACAGCCGTTGGCATACCGGTCATCCGTTTCTCCCACGAACCGGCATCACCGGTTTTTGAGTAGTAAATCCCATCCGTGGTAAAGTTTCCGATGGCAACAAAAAGCTCGTTATCCGCTGTAAATTCAATATCCGTTGTGGTATTGTACAGGGCACCATTGCTCTGCCCCAACACCTGACTCCACGAACCACCGCCGTCGGAACTTCGCATTAAGCCTCCGGTTCGGGTGGCCACGTAAACATCCGACGTTATGGGATGAACAGCCATATCATGACAGTAGTAAAAGGTGTCATTGAGCGTGGATGATATTTGTCTCCACGTAGTTCCGGCATCGGTTGATTTCCATACTCCGGCACCCTGACTGGCATCGGCGTTATTCCATCCTTCCCCGGTGCAGAAATAGTAGGTGGATGGGTTATTGGGATCAAACACAATCTTTTGTACCGCCAGATTTGCAAAAAAGTCGTCCACTGCTCGCCACGAAGCAGGGTAAAACCGAGCCTTATCCAACCGGCCCGTTTGGCCAAGAATGGAGCGCTGACTAAGCAGATAAGCCCAAAGTCGATGATCTTCCACCTTACCTGTTTTGGGGTCATGGGTCATCTCCCACTCATGCTGAATGTAATCCGGTGAAGCCACTTCGTGATCGGGTTCAGTGCCTGAAGTTTGGCAACCAGAAAGGATCAGCACAGCACAGAACAATTGAAAAATCAGGTGTAGATGTTTTCTCATAAGGAATCTGAAGAAAGCGTGATGGACGTGGATGATAACCCCTTGATCGGTACGTATTGCTTCGTGAGTTTAACGGTGAGCGATCTACAGGCAATCTGAGCCATTAACCGATCAAACACACGCTGAGCTGCATCCTCAATCAACTCAAACGGTTGCAACATCTCCTGAGAAACTTCACGGCACACCGACTCATAATCGACCGATTGACTCAAATCGGTTGGATCTGAAATCGACCGTAGCTCAATACCGATATCAAATCGGAACGGCCTGGGCATGATGCGTTCAACCTCATGCAAGCCACCGTAGGCATACACGGTAAAATCATTAATTTCAAGTATTCTCAGCGGTTCCGACATCCGTATAAATCCCGTGTACTTAAGGGTAATTGCTATCTTTGCAAAGCTACTCAAAAAACCTGCATGACTTTGGATTTCAACGCCCTCCGGGAGCTTAAAAAAGATCAGGATACCTTTCAGCATCCGGATTTCTACGCCATTGATGATTTGCTGACTGATGAACACAAACTCATACGAAATGCCGTACGTGATTGGGTTAAGCGGGAGGTTTCCCCCATTATTGAGGCCTGTTGTCAGGAAGCGGTATTCCCACATCACCTAATCAAAGGTCTGGGCGAAGTGGGTTGCTTTGGCCCTCAGATCCCGGCGGAATACGGCGGTGGCGGATTGGATTATATTTCATACGGACTGGCCATGCAAGAACTGGAACGCGGCGATTCGGGCATTCGGTCAACCGCTAGTGTTCAAGGTTCTTTGGTTATGTACCCGATTTACAAATTCGGTTCTGAGCAGCAAAAACACACCTATTTACCAAAACTTGCCTCCGGAGAATGGATGGGTTGTTTCGGGCTTACTGAACCCGATCACGGATCCGATCCATCCAGCATGAAAACCCGACTCACCCGTCAAAACGGAAAATACATTCTCAATGGTTCCAAGATGTGGATCAGCAATGCGCCATTTGCCGACATTGCCGTTGTATGGGCAATGAATGACGATGGAAAGGTTCAAGGAGTTATTGTTGAACGCGGCATGGCCGGTTTTACCACGCCTGAAACACATAACAAATGGAGTTTGAGAGCCTCGGCCACCGGTGAATTGGTGTTTGATCAGGTTGAGATTCCGGAGGAAAACATCCTTCCGGGTGTGGTTGGTCTTAAAGGTCCGTTGACATGTTTGAACTCCGCACGTTACGGAATCAGTTGGGGAGCCATTGGCGCGGCTATGGATTGCTATGTCTCAGCGGTTAAGTATGCTAAGGAACGGAAACAGTTTGGTAAACCCATCGGTGCTTTCCAGCTACAGCAGAAGAAATTATCGGAGATGCTCACTGAAATTACCAAAGCACAGGTCTTGACCTGGCGTCTGGGAACCCTTATGAATGAAGGAAAGGCCTCCCCCGCTCAGATTAGCCTGGCTAAGCGCAACAATGTGGATATGGCTTTGAACATCGCTCGTGAAGCTCGCCAAATACATGGCGCCATGGGCATTACAGGTGAATACCCCATTATGCGCCACATGGCCAACCTGGAGTCGGTTATTACGTATGAAGGAACCCACGATATCCACTTGTTGATTCTGGGTATGGAAATTACCGGCGAAAACGCCTTTAGCTGATCACCTCTCATGAAACGAACCCAACTAGTCCTGATCTTCCTGATTCTGTTCAGTGCCGCACCCAACGCGCGAGCAGGTTATGATTATACGCTGGCATTGGTTCATGTTGGACGCGATCAACAACCGGACTCCGTTGGATTCAACATTGTACGTGAACTCACTCATCTGATTTATCGCAAGGTTCAGGAAGATCGCATCACGTTGTGGGATTCCCCTGCCAAAAAGATCAAAATAGGTAAGGTGGCGCTGGAACTCATTGAACAGAAGAACAACATCCAGTTCATTGATAATGACGACATCTTCCTATACGAAACCTGGAAATTATATAAACGCCAGTTTGAATTTCAGATCCTGGGATTCTCCTTTTTTAGGCGATTACCCGATGGGAATAAACTCAATCTGGGTTATGTAGATGTGGAAGAGGCTCGGGAGATGCTGGGCTCTTTGGTGATTCCAACCAATGCGAACGGACAGGCTAACTTAAGTTACTGGTCTGCGTTGATGAGCAAAGCCTACCCGTTTGATCTGGTCAAATTTGGCAACAAAGACTTCTCTGCCAAGCCGGCCATGTCGTTCAACATCGTAGACCAGGCCTTCAAGGACTCGCGAATCCGAAGCAATGCCTACAAACTGGAAGATGTGAAACTCATTGAATACAACATTCTTCCTCAATTGGATCGGCAAACGGGCAATTATTGGTTGTTTCGGTCATTGAATCAATATTTCGAGGAGAACCGACACGAGTACTTTAACCTCACAACCAATCCGGTTATTTCATATCTCGACGTGCGCTCACCATTGCGTGTGACGCGAATCGAGGTCATGGAAATCTGGGAACGTCGCCCCGATCAATCCTTGCGATACCATCCACAGCAAATTCGATTGTTTGTGAACGATCAACCGATGGATTGGATGCCCATTTCCGAGATCGAACGATTTGACATCATCGTTCAATTCAAACCCATATTAGAATTTATCCGGGAGAAACAATTCACCTTTACGATCCGAAAAATTAACGAGGAACGTTTGTTTGGTTATTCCCAAGATCAGATAATTGCAGCGCTGACCAACCAGCCCTGGAATAAAATCACCTACAAACCAACCCATTAAACAGAATGGCTTACAAGATTAAGTTTGGAACCGATGGCTGGAGAGCCATTATTGCAAAAGAATATACCGTTGAAAATGTGCGCCGAGTTGCCGATGCAACAGCCCGATGGATGATTAAAGCCAATCGATCCAAAACGGCCATCATCGGTTTTGACTGCCGATTTGGTGGAAGCATGTTCATGAAAGCTACTGCCGAGGCTTTTGCCCAACACGGCATTAAATCCATTGTGAGTGAATCCTTTGTAAGCACGCCCATGGTTTCCCTGGCCTGCAACCGATTGAACGCAGGTATGGGCATCGTTATCACCGCTAGCCATAATCCTCCGGATTACAACGGTTTCAAGATCAAAGACACGTACGGTGGGCCAGCCACGCCGCAAATTGTTCAGGAAATTGAAGATATGATCCCTGACCAAGCACCAGAGATCCAGCAATCTTATGCGGATCTGGTGAAGACCGGAATGGTGGAATTCTGCGAGATGGAGGACATGTACTATAACCATGTTCAGGAGTCGTTTAATATGGCATCTCTTACAGATGGCAGTCTGAATTTCGCCTATGATGCCATGTACGGTGCCGGACAGGACATCATGAGACGATTAATGCCGGAGGCTACCTTCCTTCATTGCGAACACAATCCCGGATTTGATGGTCAGGCTCCAGAACCCATACATAAAAATCTGACCGAATTCAGTCAGATGATTCAGTTAGCTGAAGACATTGACAGCGGTTTGGCCACCGATGGTGATGCCGATCGGGTTGGACTGTATAACCGCGAAGGAAAATTTGTGGACTCGCACCACATCATCCTTTTGTTGGTATCCTACCTGCACAAGGTGAAAGGTCTCAATGGCAAGGTTGTTAAGAGTTTCAGCTGCACGAGTAAAATAGACAAACTATGCGCACACTACGGTCTGGAATGTCAAACCACTAAGATTGGGTTTAAATACATCTGCGACATCATGGTGAATGAAGATGTCCTGATTGGTGGGGAAGAATCCGGCGGTATTGCCATTAAAGGCCACGTTCCGGAACGCGATGGTATTTGGATAGGTTTGGTCATTTGGGAATACATGGCCAAGAGCGGCAAATCCCTGGACGAATTGATTGACGAAGTGTACGCCATTGTTGGTCGTTTTGCAGTTGAACGGTATGACCTGCACCTGGATGAGGCTAAGAAACAACACATTGTGGCTCAATGCAAGGCCCGTGGTTATAATGCCTTTGGCGAGCATCAGGTTGAACAGGTGGAAGACATTGATGGGTACAAGTTCCATTTATCCGACGATCGTTGGGTCATGATTCGTCCATCCGGAACCGAACCGGTGTTGAGAGTGTACGCCGAGGCAGCTTCATCAGAGGATGCCTTTGCCATACTGGATGCCACCAAGGCCACCATTCTGGCCTAATCACCATGAGGGGCCTGGTTTGGATCACCATTCTGTTTATCGGAGGGAGTTTTCCTACCTCGGCCCAATCTGATTCCATTTCATATTCCAGGCGAAAAACCTGGGTTCTCACGGGCAATGCCGTGGCTTATGCTTCCGCGATGACCGGGCTATACAGCCTCTGGTATAAAGATTACCCACTCACCCGGTTTCATTGGTATAACGACAACCACGAGTTCTTTCAAATGGATAAAGTGGGACATGCCTACAGCTGTTACTATGAAGGTGTTGTGGGTATCGATCAGATGAAGTGGGCTGGTTTTGGCGACAAAACAGCCAAAATTCTGGGTGGGTCTTACGGCTTTCTCATCCAAACCGGCGTTGAGGTTTTTGATGGCTTTTCAGAAAAATGGGGAGCTTCCAGCGGTGACATGTTGGCAAATGTAGCCGGTGCCGGATTAGTAGTTGGTCAAGCCTTGGCATGGGACGAACAGCGCTTTTGGTTAAAACTATCTTATCAACCCACTCATTATCCAGCCATTCGTCCGGAACTATTGGGCAGCAATCAAATTGAACGATTGTTCAAGGATTATAATGGCCAAACCTATTGGTTGTCCGGCAATGTTGCCTCCTTTCTAAAAGACGATTCGCGGTTTCCAAAATGGCTCAATTTGGCCGTAGGCTACGGCATCGATGGGTTTGTGAGTGCCGATGACAATTTTTTTCTTCGGGATAATGTCTTGTATGACTACACGCATATCCGCCAGCAACGTCAGTGGTATTTCTCACCGGATATTGATTTGACCCGCATTCCGGTCAAGCGAAAGGCATGGAAAATCTCCCTGCGATTGCTCAATTGTCTAAAATTTCCTCTGCCTGGATTGGCTTACAACGGTGCCAACCGGCAACTGCAATTTCATTGGCTTCAATTCTAGCGACCTGTCCAAAATGGAGGTCTTTCCGGATGTGATGTAATTTACTTCCTGACCGCTATGTGGAATATATTCGATATTTGTCCTGTAGCAGTATGAGACGATTTCTTCACATCGCACCCTTAATTATGGGTTTTTTCGTCGTGTCAACCACAGCCGAAGGGCAGCTACCTGAACTCAACCTTCAGGTTGATCAAACCCGAGATGAGATTCAAACGGTTACCGAGTTGATTCGCGAAGGCTCCGGGACGCCGGAAGTGGGCTTTATCCTGAGTCTAGCCCGGAACTACTACAAGTTGGATCAATACGATGAGGCTCAGGAATATTACCTGCAAATTATTGATCAACCGCTTTGTAGTCCGCTGGATTTCAAGGCACTGGCCATTTCACTATTTCAGACGGGCAGCTACAGCTTAGCGGAAGAATTCAAAAACATCTATTTGGGAAAGGTGAATGGCGACTCCGGATTTGAACTGCTTTGGGGCGATATGACCCTCGGCCGATTGCGTTCCGATGTAGAGACAAAACGACTTTCACAAACCAACTATAACAGTGTGTATGGATACCTCGGTGCCGATGGTCTCGCCCGATTATCCATAGATCATGGCGCCGTTTCCGGTGAAATTCTGTGCAATCAACTTACTGCCTTCTCCGCAATCGATATTCCGGTAACAGACTTCAACCGTTTAGGCAGTTACACCATTGGACCGAAGGAAAATAGTCTGATTTACTCCTATGAAGGTGATGACGGTTATTATTCACTCTTCTATATTGAACAGAAAAAGGGCAAATGGAAAAAAGCCCGAAAAATTGACCTTGGAGAATCGTTGGCGCATTACATCCATCCGATGTTTGATCCCGACCTCGGTGTTTTGTATTACAGCAGCGACAGAACAGGGGGTGAAGGTGGATTTGATCTGTACTCAGCCATTCACGTCAACGGCAACTGGGCCGCAAACAGCAATTTGGGAAGATTGGTGAATTCCGACAAAAACGAACTACTCCCCTCCTTGTTGGAGAATCGGTTCTGCTTTACTTCCAATGGCCACCCGGGTCAAGGTGGATATGATGTTTACTCGGCCACGCGCAATTTCAGTGAAGTTAGACTCATCGAAGCACCGTTTAATTCATCCGGGAATGAATTGATGGTATTGAGCATGTCCCATTCCAATGCCCTGATGATTTGTTCGGATGGCAAGTCTTCCAATTTGGTGGACATCGTGATCGATAAAACGCCCCTCGAAACCGCAAAAGGAATCATTACCGACGGGAACAACAACCCCGTGTCAAATGTGTTGGTATTGCTATCGTCCAACAACATCGAATCCGGTTTTTTCACACAAACAGATGCCAACGGGCACTTCCGCATAGAGGTTCCCGATACGGTTTCCAACTGGTTCGTGCGCATCATGCGAAACGGATATCAACCCAGATCTATGGAATACTCCATGGCGGAGTTGGAGAATGGCTTGAAGATATCCTTAAACCAGGAGAAGGAACAAAAAAGTGATATGGAGCAGGTGTATATTGTGAATTCACCCTCGCGTAACGTGATTCCAACCACGCCTCGAAACGATCAACCCACAACCTCCAGCACAGACAATCAACCAACCGTTTTCAATGAACTGGAAAGCCAGGATAGTCGGTATTACGTGATCTTCGGTTCCACCCACTCCTACTCATCTGCCTATTCCTTCTGGGAATCCTGGAAAGGAAAATTCCCGAATGCCGAAATTCTTCAGTACGCCGAAAAAGGAATCTACCGGGTTGGCGAGTATGCCGGAACATCTAAGGAAGAGGCTATGCAGGTGTATCGCAACGCCATCAAAATCAAATCCGATGTGTGGTTGTTAAGACCGGACAATCAATAAGCCGGGTCAGAACAGGATTCTGTGTACACTAGTAAATCATCACACGTTTGTATCCGATCACATTTTGGTGATGGTCCTTTAACATCAGTGTGTACACGCCATCCGACAGATTGAGTTTTGACCTGTACCACCGCAATCCAGCCGGAACGTTGTCCGAGAATACCGTTGCTCCTCGACTATCCAGGAGGGCGATAGTGACTGGCCCCATTTCTTCCTGAAATTGAACAAATAGCTCTTTATTTACAGTGTACCACCTGGCCTGATCCAGCAGGTTGAGCCCGATTGAGGAAGGTATGAACATAACCTGATTGGAAGTTCCGATACACCCGTTACTGTCTTCCACCTCGCACTGCACCGTACCTTTTTCCTTTGGTGCATAGAAACCATTATTCTCAACGGCAACAAGTTGATTGTTCAGATACCATCGAATGGTATTCCAGGCACCTTGTACCATACATCCGCTGTCTTTTAATTCAATAGTTGCGGTGGGAATTGGGTTAACCACTATCGAGCTGTTCACCGTTTTAAAACAGCCCGTGTCATTCGTAATGGTTGCCTCCATAAATTGGGATTGATCCGGCATGATCGAACGTACTGAACTCGTGATGGTATCATCAGCCCAGCTCACCACTCTACCACCAAACACCTGTAATGGCACCGTCTCCCCATCACAAATTGCGGTATCCCTGGGCGAAATGCCTCCCTGCAACGAACGACACTCCGTGAGGTGGGCTAAAAACCCTAGGACATGAGTGCTGTTGGGCGGAGATTGAGCATTGTTTCCCGAGAAGTAAAAATTTCGGGAATAGGTCCCCCCCCAAAGTAGCTGGTTATTTTTACTGAGGTTGACGGCCAATCCTTTGTTGGTATTGACGCCTGTTCCTGTTCCGGTAATAAACCACCGGGTCTGTCCGGAGCTATCGTATTTCACCAAGTAGGTTCCGGCATTGGACGTCCCTGCCGTAGCCGATTTACTGGTTGGATCAAAATCGCCATAGCCGCCAAACGTTCCTGTCACAAAAACATGTCCTCCACCATCAACCGCGGCATCCGAAACATCCATAATTGATGAGGAAAAATCTTCGGTGTATTCGTACTGAAAGTTACCATCAAAGTCAATGCTGCTCATTTCAAACCGGGCCACCCCCACACCTGGGTGGGTTCCAAATCCTTTTATCTGATTGAAGGAATTAATCCGAAGCTTGGAAAACCGATGTAAAACAGATGGTTTTACCCATTGTAGGTTCATCTGAGTGTCTACGCAACAATAGAAGCCCCGACCGGAAGACGTTAACTCCTTCACACCGGCGGTAAGATCGAAGTCGACCGTTCCATTAAGCTGACCGGCAAACACAATTTTGCCCGCGCGCTCTGCCAAGGCAATTTCGGATATCGAGGCATTGGAATTTCCGAAGGTTGCGGTGGGATATCGGGTAATTAAATGAGGATTCGTACGAAAAAGTATGGCGCCATACCGATTGGAGTTTTCATTCCCAACAGATGAAAACCCGGCATAATTATATCGGATAGAGGTATGGATAGAGATTCCTCCCTTGGCCGATCCCAAACAAATGACTTCACCATTTTCAGATAAAGAAAATTCAAAGGATTTCATGTTTGAGTTGGTCTTGGTGCCGTACGAATAGGCATACCATTGGTTTTTACCCTGATCATTCATTTTAAGAATGAATGCTTGCTCACCATACCCTGGAGCGATGATTTCGGTCAGCTCCGGATTGAGATAAACCTTATTCAGCACGAAGAGTGTACTCAGAAATAGGTTATTGGAATCATCTACTTCCAATTGTATCGGAGCAATTATACCTGTTGAGAATAGTCGCGTAAAGCGTATAGCTCCGTCTTCAGTGAATGAGGCCAAATAGAGTAAAGAACCCGATTTGCTGCCAGCCAATGGATACTGATTATTGATCCACACGGTGTCCACCACATAACCGGCAACATAGGTATTTCCATTGTGATCGGTTGCGATGGCGTGAATGGACGAGGACCCTGAACTACCATATTGAATGGTTGAATCAATGGTCTGAGCCATCACGGAATCACTACTGAATGGAAGAGATAAAAAGGAGATAAGTAAAAGGGGTAAGATGTGTTTCATACAATCGGAGGAAGGAGTAGTAAGCTCCTTGAACTTGAGTCTGTGTCGAACAAATGTACTCATCCAACCGCTTTGAAATCGCCCATCCTTAAACGAGGTTGTAAGTGTTGAAGGTTGGCGATCAGGTGATTGAGAAGATATGTTAACCGTAAAGGTTAGAGAGCGTGATTTACGAATGGAATAAAGCCAGATCAATCATCTTTTTAACTTTGCCGCCTGATGAAGGAACTGGCTGAACAATATCGTCATTGGGTTTTTGAATTTGCGCGCGAACAAGGTGCAGGTGAACATGCCGCCAAGTATTGGAACGTCATTGCACTGGTCATTGCACTCGGCATTATTCTGTTTCTCGTGGATATGCTTACGCGTCGGGTTCTGCTGGCTGCCTTTATAGGTTATGCCCGACGTTCCAAAACAAAGTTTGACGACTACCTTGTTCTGAACAAAGTTCCGCGATACATTGCCCACCTCCTTCCCATTACCGTTGCGATTCAGCTGGTGCCCTATGTGTTTCAGGATTTTGATCAGTTCGAAATCATCGCAGAAAAAATCCTTCGGGTGGTCTCAGTCATTTTCATTCTGTGGATCGTCAGGAGTTTACTCAATACCATTAAAGACTTCTTCAAGACCCTTCCACATTTAAAGGATAAACCCATTGACAGTTACATTCAGGTGGTGATGATCTTCGCCTGGATCGTAGGCATTGTTTATGGATTTGCCTTGGTTTCCGGTCAACCGGTTTGGAAGTACTTTACCGCATTGGGGGCAGCATCAGCCGTGATTCTGCTCATCTTTCGGGATACCATTTTAGGATTTGTTGCCAGCATTCAGGTTTCTGCGAATGATATGGTGCGAATAGGTGACTGGATCACCTTTTCTAAATACGGTGCCGATGGCGATGTGATTGAAATCAATCTAGCCACGGTAAAGGTTCGAAACTTCGATAAAACCATCACCACCATCCCAACCTATTCACTCATCTCCGATTCGTTTCAAAACTGGCGAGGAATGAGTGAGAGTGACGGCCGACGCATCAAACGATCCATCATTATCAAGCAGAAAAGCATTCGTTTTCTCACAGGTGAAGATGTTGAATGGCTGAAGAAAATAGCGTTTATCGCTCCCTACCTGGAACACCGTCAGGAGGAGATTGATCACTACAATGCATCACATGAAGTGGACAAATCACTCCCAATAAATGGACGCAACCTCACGAACATCGGGGTATTCAGAAAGTACATTGATGTGTACCTTAACCACCATTCAGCCATCAATAAAAATATGACCATGATGGTGCGCCAGCTGGCGCCAACCTCTGAAGGAATTCCATTGGAGATCTACTGTTTCAGCAAGGACAAACGTTGGGAAAATTATGAATACATCATTGCTGATGTGTTTGATCATTTGCTGGCGTCGGTAAAATTCTTCAACCTGGAGGTCTTTGAACGGATTGATAACTCGGGTAACGGAATGAATTCTTAAGGTCAAAACTCAGAATCTACCTTCTGAAATGACTTAATATTAAACTGGGTAGCGGTTAGCGGTTAGCAGTTAGGAATCTCATCTACAAGAGAAGCATCTCATTCTTCAACCTACTCTGATCTCAAAACTCTAATCTCAGATCTTATCAAAAATCCCCATCCCTATTTTTAAACGCAGAGTCCCCTTTAACGGGAAAAATTACCGTACTACGGTTTCGAAAGAATTGACCGAAATCAATCATCTTGACCTCTCATCCGGGGACAGCGCAGAGCCGCTGCGCTGCGCAAAGGATCCGCTTCGCGGATACGCAGAATCAAACCAACCCCACTCTGATCTCAAAACTCTGATCATACGAGGTTATTAGAACTTCGATATTAGATCTTAGTTTAAACGCTTACCATTTACCCCGGCCGAGCATCGCTACCCGCTAACTGCTAACCGCTATCTGTTCCTTGTGGACTGAGAAACATTTCATTCCACCACTCTGATCTCAAAACTCTAAACTCTGATCTGACGAAGTTCTTCGATCTTAGTTCTTCATCACCCTATACTGAAGAGTTCTGAATTCGCTGGTGAGTTGCAGGATGTAGGCTCCGTTTACCAGTTCGTCCAAGACCACTCGTTGATACCGTTGGTGGGCCAGCTGTTTGTTAACCAGGATTTGTCCCGACATGTTGGAAACTTGAACCACAAATGATTCGTCTTCAAACTCTCCCAAATCAATCATCATTGATTCATTGAATGGATTTGGAAAGACATGAACCTGAGTTACGGCATTGGCATTTGGATTCATGAAATCAACCACAGCCGTGTTACTCACCTCGGATGTGCCATCGAAGTCCACTTGCACCAACCGATAGGTGATTTTCATTTCATTGGCCGGTATGGTTTGATCTATAAAATTGTACTGATTGATCTCAAATGAAGTTCCATGTCCAGCTACGCGGTCAATGGCTTCAAAGTGTACTCCATCAAAACTGCGTTCAATTACAAAGTGGCTATTATTAACTTCACTGGCGGTAACCCAATGGAGTAACGCCTGATGTTGGTTGTGTTCCCGGGCGGTAAATTTGACCAGTTCAACGGGTAATGGCGCCGGTCCGGACCCTCCGCCCCCACCTGATCCGCCTCCACCTCCAGAGAAGCTGGATACTTCGTACTCACCATAATGATCAAACCCAAACCCGCCATGGACGCCGGCATTCCAGGTAGTTGTCCCCGGTGTTGCACCATGGTATATAATTATTCCGGTAATGCTGCTGGTATGTGGTCGGTCGAACGGATCACCACTGGTGAGTTTATACATTGTGAGTTGGGTGTCTGAAGTTATCGTACTGGTATTTCCGCTACCTCCCATCGTGGTTGAATTTCCGAGTGCACTCACCAAATCGTTGTACTCATCATCTGTGAAATAATAACGCACGCCAACATTTCCGGAAGAAGGTTGCGTAGTAGCATCAACGTGCCAACTGCGGTCAATCATTGAATAACCCTTGTTACCGGTACTGATAATTCCACCATCACTTCCAGTCCAGGTATAAACCGTACTTGATCCTGTTTGGAGTTGAAGGTCACTCGGGTAAACCACAGCACCGGAACTGCCTATTTTTAAACTGAGTAACAACGCTCCGGAGTCATTGCAGTAATGCGACCAACCATCTGAATAGGTGGTTACATACGATGCTGTTTCGGTTGTGTTTGGAGTGGTGAATAATGGATTTGTTGGATGGCAGGCAGTACTGAAGAGATATGCCCCCCCGGCATAATTTACGGCATTTAGGCCGTTGGCATCAAAGTTATCCTGGCGAGCCCCTACCAGGACATAATCTCCTGAAATGGAAGCAGCTTGACCAAAAAATACATTAGTCGCTCTGGAAGAAGCAACAATCTTCTGTACCTGCGACCAGGTTCCGGAATTGTTGTTAAAGATATACGCCGATCCCGCATATGAAACACCGTTTTGTCCGTTCGCATCCTGGGCGTCGAATGGGGATCCAATGAGCATATAATCTCCGGAAATACTTACGGATCTTCCAAAGGCGTCACCAGCTCCAGTTACTCGGTCTCCGGCCACAATTTTTTGAGTTTGCGACCAGGTTCCACCGTTGTTGTGGAAGATGTAAGCTGATCCGGATTGATTAACATAATTAGCATTACTGGTATCTTCATCGTCAGCATAAGCACCAACTACGGCATAATCATTCGATATATCTAAAGAATATCCGAAATAGTCATAGGTATTTCTATCGGGGGCGACTATTTTTTGCGTTTGAGACCAGGTCCCGCTGTTGTTGGTAAAAATATAAACTGATCCTGCATCATAATACGTATTTGAGCCGGCTGCATCTTCATCTTCCAACCAGGCTCCAACAAAGGCAAATGAGTCTGATATGGCAACGGCAAATCCAAAATTGTCATCATTGTTTCGATCGGAGGCGACAATCTTTTGTGTTTGAGACCAGGTGCCGCTATTATTATGAAAAATGTAGGCTGATCCCGCATTGCTTTTCGTATTTGCTCCTGCAACATCTTCGTCTTCACGGTAGGCCCCAACTATTATGTAATCACCAGAAATGGCTAATCCGTAACTGAATGCATCACTAGCGGCCCGATCGGACGCCACAATCTTTTGCACCTGAGTCCAAGTTCCGTTGTTGTTGTAATAAATGTAGACCGATCCTGCATTAGACAGATAATTCTGACCACTCGCATCTTCGTCGTCTCCTTCTGAACCAACAACAATGTAATCACCTGAAATGCCTACATTAGAACCAAAATAATCGCCCGCTGCCCTGTCAGAAGCAACGATCTTTTGATAAAAGCTCCACGTTCCGTTGTTGTTGTAAAAAATGTAGGCAGATCCAGCGGCGTTAAGAGTATTTTGATCATTGGCATCTTCATCTTCATTTGGTGCCCCTACAACCGCAAAATCCCCGGAAATGGCCACGTCGGTACCGAAATAGTCGCTAACGTTTCTATTGTTCGCAACCGCTTTGATAACTTGGTTCCAATAAGTTCCTTTGGTATTAACAACTACAGCTTCGTACTCATAAGCCCCTATGTCCGGTGACGAACCTCTGGAAGTTCCAAGTATGTCTGTGGTCGGCGTACCGCTTGTGGTTCCGGCATCTATAACGGATGATCCTATGAGTAAGCGAAAACCATCGTCCTCGGTCATCCAGATACCATCAGCCCCAACGGCACTGGTAGAATCCACAAACAGCGATGCGTAGCTGTTCGAACTGAGATCAACGTAGGTTGCTGTATCGGCATTATAAATCACACCTCCGGTTTGATCCGCGGCATTATTGGTGCTGCCGGAGTTGATGTAGAGTCTGAAGTTGTCTGTTGTTCCTCCGGTATTGCCGTAAAATAGGCAGTTTACCACCTTGGTGTCTCCGTTGTTATTAATATGGGCGAGGCAATTGGAATTGGACGATGAAGAATTGGCGATGAACGAGCAGTTGTAGAACTCCGGATTCCCGGTTGTATTTGCGTGCATAACCGCGTCGTTGATGGAAGAGTTATTATAAAACAAGCAATTTCTGATTATAGGGCCGGCATTGCCATCTGCTACCATGGCTCCCCAGGTTGCGGCATGGTTGTTCGTAACTATACAGTTTTGCAAAACGGGACTTGACTTAACAAAGTTGATAGCCGAACCCGAACATCGGTAGATGGTGCTGCCTCCGAAGGAAACGGATGTGCAGGAACTCGTTCCATAACCACCGCTAAACACGAGATTTTCGAACACGGCAGAATTGGACTGACCTTCCGATACTAATACGTGATAGGCATTATCTGTGTTTACACCCGCGGTTCCAATATCCCCGGAGAGAATGGTATTCCCGCCGGTTTGAGTGCCCGCTGAAGCATCCCATCCGCCACTCACGGTTACATCCTTATCGTTGATGTGAAACGCATTATCGCGGTTTGAAGAACTGGAGGTAGTGTTAACCAGGTTGTACTGAGGAATGTAAGTTCCTTCAGCGACCAGAATGGAATCACCGTTCGAAGACGCATCAAGTGCATCCTGCAATTCCACGTATGCATTGGCCCAACTGCTTCCGTTATTGGAGCCCGACGCAGCGGAATCTACATATATCACACTGGCAACCGACTGTACGGATACGGTTAAAAAAAATAAGAAAGATAGGTAACTGATTTTCATACTAATCTGCTTTTAAAATTCTCTTTACACTTTGAATTTTGGCAGATCAGTATCACCGAGACGAGCCTGTCACCAAGGATCGAATTGAACTAAGGCAATTTCCATAAAATCTCAGAATCGCCTCCCTACTCTTGCTACTAAACACCAACCGTTCCGGCTTGATTTGTCCTGAACGTTCAAAGTAGCGCAAGGCTAGGAATTACAGCTCTATCATTACATTGCCCCACTCCCTTTTGTGATGGATAACATGGGTTTTGTTGCGAACAACCATGGGCAGTATTTTGGCTCAAAAACCACCTTTATTTTTCGCCCAAGGCCTTCCGGTAACTGCGTCCTATGTTGAACCGAGTACCAGCTACAAGGGCCGAAGTGCTGTTCCAATCGGTTATAAATATCCGGTTCACAATTACACTTCGGTGAATCTGAACAAAAGATCTTCCGGCAAGAAGCTCAAGTATATCCTTCAAATTTCCCCGGATGAAGTAACTTCCGTCAGACGTTGTGATCCGCACATAATTACCATCTGAAACCACATGATGTATGTTGCGATAATCCAGTAAAAAGGTTTTTATCCCATTATGGAAAGTTACCATGTATTCAGATTCCATTTGAGCGCCTTCCCTCTGCTTTTCGTCGTTCAACACAAGCAGATCAATACTAACGGTTAACGCTATAAGGTCATACGGCTTTTTTAGATAGCACTTTGGCCTGGTTCCTTTTATTCGCTCAACGGTCTCATGATCACTATACGCGGTGAGATAGATAACATGCACCTCCTGACCTAATTCTTCCAATTGTGATGCGATCCAAACCCCATCTGGCCCGGAACCCAGATAAACATCGAGAATAGCGATGGCTGGTTTAAGCTCAACAATCTCATTTAACGCCTTTTCAGCAACGGCACTGCTGCCCACAACAACGTACCCTTCCTGTTCAAGTGAACTTACCAATGACGCCCGTGTAAAAGCATCATCCTCTACTATATAGATCTTTGTAGGCATCATTTTATTCATGTATACGACCGCGTTTGCGTGCTTAATATTTGGGTCTAAAAATTTTTAATTGAACCTATTTCAGCGAATTGGGAAAACTATATTCACCTTAAATATTCCATCGGTTAGCAACTTCAGCTGTCCGTGAAGTTGTTCCGTTGTCATCTGTATTAATCGTATTCCAAATGTGGACGGTTTGGAATTTTTTAAATCAAACCCGGAACCGGAATCCTGGTATTGAAAATGACAATTGTCACCATCCGTTTGCATCAATGCGATCTCGATACTTCCACCCTTCTCAGAGAATGCATACTTCATCGAATTGATGATCAATTCGCAAAGTAGAATACTCAGTGCCTGGGCTTGATCAACATTTAAACGAACACCTCCATGTGTCAACTTCAATTGAACGTTCTTATTTCGATACGTCCCACCAAACTCTAACAGAATGGAATCCAAATAGGAATCCATGTCCACCTTAGAAAAATTATCCTGGTTGTAGAGAAACTCATGAATTTTACTCATACTCATGATAAAACTACTGGCATTGCTAAAAAGTGGTTGAGTATTATTGTCTCGAAACTTGTTGGATTGATTTCGTAGGATGGCAATAACAATGTTCAAATTGTTTTTCACTCTGTGATGCACCTCCTTCAGCAGCAATTCGCGCTCCCCCAAAGCCAAACTCAATTCACTCTGCTGTTGAAATAAAAGCCTATTCTTTTTCCGAAGCACCCTATATCCAAATAAGAAAACCACAACCAGCAATATGGCCAGAATCAATCCAATGGACTGATAGCGATTCAATTCCTTTTCCTTGTTCAGATCTGACTGTGTAACCATCAATTGTCGTTGGGTGAGATCCGTTTCAAATCGAACAGCAGAAACCTGATATTCCCGTTGCGATTTCACATAATCAAGTGAATCCTGGATGTGTTTCCACAACACCATGGCTTCATTTGCTTCACGCCGATTACCTTGTTCCAAATAGATATCATGCCTCAACTGAAGCGCTTGAACATAGTACCTTAAATAAGGAGTTTTACGATGTTGTACTTCCAGACTATCCAAATAAAGCTCCGCTTTCTTGAGATCAGCTTGTTCATATTGTAACTTGGCGAGGCTCAGGTAAGAGCTAAGTACCAGATGTGGGTACCATTCCTTGTGGCTGTATTGCAGTTGTGCTTCATAGGTCTTTTGCGCATCACGATAATCGCCTGATTGGACTAAAACGTCAGCTATATTAGCTTTAACCACGTATTGGAAGGAAATCAGGTTTCTAAGTTCTTCTTCTGATTGTTCTTTCTCAATTAACTCTTCACATTTGATTAACGCTCTGTTAAAGAAATATAGGGCACTATCATTTTCCTTGAGTTCCATGTGACACAAGCCAAGATTGTTGAGCCTGCTGCTCTCATGAATCCCATACAACCCTTTGGTGTATGGCGCTTGCTGGTGGTACACCTCGA
The DNA here is from genome assembly GCA_020635355.1 of Flavobacteriales bacterium. Classification (GTDB taxonomy): domain Bacteria; phylum Bacteroidota; class Bacteroidia; order NS11-12g; family UBA9320; genus WGNA01. Next base: position 42,478 of record JACJZW010000014.1, on the reverse strand, counting down.
TTGCCTTTTTATAATTTCCAAGACGATAGTAAACAATTGAAAGGTCTGCCAGAATTTGGTGCTCTACTCCCTCCTCCCCCAAATCCTTATTGCCAAATTCACGAAAGAGTGGGGCGAGTTTCGTTAGTTCAGCATACAGTTCCATGGAATTGTATAAATCCCTAAGATCGAGGATCACATGAAGAAACTGCTTACTGGTTTTTGCCGTTTCATTGTTCAAAAGGCGAGTTAACTCGGACAACTGTTTGAGCTTCCAGTCTGGAATGGTTTCGTCAGGGGTGGTATAATAGTAGATGCTAACAAAAATGGTTTCTTTGGTTCGACCAAGATTCCCGGCAAGCTTAAGACAATGCCTGTTAATCTTTTGAAATTGGGGAATACCGAATTCAATGGCAAAATCCGGAAGAAATTCCTGTGATTCACACAGCTGCACCCAAGCAAGGAGGTCTTCATTGGACTCAATTTTTTCAAATCGATGTTGTAGTTCGGAAATCGACTTTGACGTCTGAGCAGCACCTCCATTGAAGGCTAAAAAACTGACCAAAAAGACCAATAAGCATTTTAGTACCTGAAGCCTAAAAACTCCTTCCCGCCCTGGCCCATCTTTGGATAAGGCAATGGACTCAGCTGAATCATTCACTGGGGCCAAAATAATTTATAAAGTAATGACTATCAATTATTTTGTTCAGCTACTCCAACCGGATGACTGATTTACTGGAGGACTGGAAATCTTCTCATTCAACCCACTCTGATCTCAAAACTCTAATCTCAGATCTTATCAAAGATCACCATCCCTATTTTTAAACGCAGAGTCCCCTTTAACGGGAAAAATTACCGTACTACGGTTTCGAAAGAATTGACCGAAATCAATCATCTTGACCTCTGATCCGGGGACAGCGCAGAGCCGCTGCGCTGCGCAAAGGATCCGCTTCGCGGATACGCAGAATCAAACCAACCCCACTCTGATCTTAAAACTCTGATCTCTGATCATACCAGGTTATTAGATCTTCGATATTAGATCTTAGTTTAAACGCTTACCATTTACCCCGGCCGAGCATCGCTACCCGCTAACTGCTAACCGCTATCTGTTCCTGTTGGACTGAGAAACATTTCATTCCACCACTTTGATCTCAAAACTCTGATCTCAGATCTAAGAACGCTATTCGTTCTTAGATCTTCGATTATAGATTTTCCTCGGCATCTTCATCCGCCATACGCCTCCACCAAACGTGGCCAGATAGATGGACCGTGAAGGATAATCCAATTCAATATCGGTAATGTGATAGGCCGGCATCTTGCGACCAAACTCTTTCCAGGCGTTTGCGGATCGATCGAAATAGAACACCCCTTCATCCGTGCCCATCAGAAGATAGTCTCCTGAAACCGTAAAGCGGAGTCGGTTACACAACAGATCGGGAAGTCCATTGGACATGTTGTTCCATGTTTGTCCGCCATCCAGTGATCGATAAACCTTAAACCGGCGATCAGCCTGATCATAGCCTCTCAGGCATACAACAACCTCCTGTGCATTCTTCGGGTTAATAGCAACATCTGAAATACTCCGCCAAGCAACTATGCCAAAGGTGGAAGTGACATCGGTCCATTGGATTTCATCGCCCTGATACATTCCTTTGAATAATCGGCCGGTTAAACCGGATCGTTGATCATTCCAGGTGGGTTGATCCTTGGCCATGACGATCAGGCCTGATTCCTTATGTGTGGCTAGTGCGGTAATCTTGGTGATTCCTGGGGTGATTCGCTCAGAACGGTTCTTCCAGTTTGGTTGATCGAGGTCGTATTCCCATAGATGGTGATCTGTTACCCAAATCGCACTGGAATCCCACGGATTCAACATAAACGGATAAGAAAATCGTCCAGCAGAATAGGGCACACGAATGGGCGACCATTTTTGATTCTGAAATGTGCCTCGTTGCAAACTGCCGGAATGCATCACAAATACCGCGCTGTCCAACACCAGATTATTTCCGCCATCTCCGTAGATCTGACTGGTATTGCGCCATGTACCATCCACCCACAACATCGAACTCAAATCCTGACACCCACCGGCAAGCCGACCATAGTCTGCCGCTATATCAAAAAACTGAGTAACGGTAAGTCCCTTGCCGCTCACATTGCTCCACGTACGTCCGGTATCCATACTTACCGCTACACCACCATCATTTCCAAGATACATGAGGCCATCCTTTGTGATGGTGATGGCTCGTATATCGTCGTGTACATAATCCGCCCCATCTACTTTGGGCTGCGTACTCACCCGAAATGTCTTCCCGAGATCCTCGGAAACAAAAGCCCGAACACAGCCAATCAAGACAACATTGCTATCGGTTGGATGCCAGGCAATTTCAGCATGGGTTCTGTCCAGCCGATTAAATGTTGATCTCGCTAAAATCACCTCCCAGGTTTGTCCAAAGTCGTTGGATCGCTCAACATAATCCTTGTACCGATAGGAATATGCCACCAACAATTGATCGCCATGTTGGGGATTCACGGCATGCGCAAATCGTCCGGGGAGGGAGTCGGTTTTGGTGAGTTGATTCCGATACATCAATTTGGTTGATTGATCCTCCCAGGTGGTACCTCCATCCATTGATGTGAGCACATAATCTCCACTTGCCACGATGCGCTGATCGTTGGTTGGATGAATACTGAGATGTCTGAAATGAACCCGGGAATCGTCTGGTCGGTCAAAAACAACCTCCCAATTTTTGCCACCATCACGGGATCGAAAGATATCCGTTTCGGAACACGCAAAAAATAGATCGGGGTTCTGTGAACTGCGCTTTAAGCACCACAATGGTTTCTGATCCTCCGGTCTGAAATACAAGCCTGTGGTGACCCAACTTCGACCTCCGTTAAAGGACTCCAGGACGCCCAAGCCCCAATCCAGATCCCAATACGTGGTTCCGGTGGCTACCCAAAGGTGATTGGGATTGTGTTCATCCAGAACAATATCGGTTACGCCACAAACGCGCTCCACATCAAAAGCAAATGTCCAGGTCTTTCCACCATTTTGGGTCCGATACAATCCACCCGTTCCACTTCCTGCATACATGATGGACGGATCGGATTCAAATACAGCCAGACTTTCAATCCAGCCCAATCCGTTAGCCGACCACTGTCCGCTATCCACACCTTGTTCAGGCCACTCAAACGGTCCCATGGGATGCCATTTCTTTTGCATCCCCCATTGCCCAAAGGCAAAGCAAGGCAACAAAATGGCCAGTAAAACAAACCACCGCTTCATGAAAATTGATGAATGAGGGTGATACCTAACTGAAGAAGACCAATGACTACTAAAATCCAACCAATGACCTTATTAATGGGGAAACGCATCCAGCCTAAAATGCGATCGCGGTTTCGTACCGTGATGTAAATCAGAATGCGCAACATAATATAAGCTCCAACAGCCGTACCCAGCACAAAGGTGAGTTTGGGTGAAATCAGGGAGTAATCATCAAAATCCAAAAAGGTATAGGCTATGAGTAACCAGCCAAACCAGAACGTAATGAGCTGTGGATTTACCATGGCCAGCAGTAGCCCTTTCAGAAACGACCGTTTCTGACTTTTATCCTCCTGAATAGCATCCGGATCTTGCTTCTGAAACAGAAAAAATACCCCCATTCCTATGAGTATCGGTATGACCGCAAACTGAAGTACGTCAAATAGTTTCTGGTTTGTTCGAACCAATTCCACACCAAATATGGCGATGGCGGAATACAGCAATTCCGGTAACACACCACCCAGCGCCATCCACTTAGCGTGTTGTTTGGACTGATGCAAAGCCGCATATACCACATTTACATTGACCAAACCAGCTACCATGGAACCATATAAACTGATACCTGTAGCAAAGAAAAAGGCAATTAATTCGTTCACGTTCGATGCGCAAAATGGCAGAAATGCAGCGAAGTGCAAAACGGGTGAACAATTTAGTTGCGGTTTCCGTGCATAATGCTAAGTTGGCCCGTAGTTTCGAACCAAACAAAAAAACAATGAGCTTAGAACTGAGTGGAAAAGTAGTGAAGTTGATGCCCGTACAGCGCGGAGAAAGTCAGCGAGGTGCCTGGCAAAAGCAGGATATGATCATTGAAACCGTTGAGCAATATCCCAAACAAGTTGCCATCACCTGTTGGGGTGAAAAAGTGGATGAGATTCAAAAACTTCAACCCGGCACACAAATCAAGGTGGGCATCAATATCGAATCGCGCGAATACAATGAACGGTGGTACACCGATGTACGTGCCTGGAAAATTGATGTTGAAACAGCCGGAGGTAGCGGTTTGAATGCCGCCATGGATCCACCGGAAGCGCCGGTTATCAACATGGACGAAACGGAGGGGGACCTGCCGTTTTAATTCACACCTAAGTGAAACGCATCCTGATCCTGTCCGATACGCACGGGTATATGGATGACGCCATTTTACGTCATGCCGCTCAGCACGATGAGATTTGGCATGCCGGAGATTGGGGAACGATGTCTGTGTTGACCCAACTGGAAGAAGTACGCCCTGTTCAGGGTGTTTACGGCAACATTGATGGCGCAGATCTTCGTTTGGCAGTTCCTGAAACCAATACCTTTACCTGTGAATCCGTTCGGGTATATATGAGACATATCACCGGCTATCCAGGCCGTTACAAGTCCAATGCCATGAAAGAAATCGCAGCCTATAAACCCAATCTGGTAGTGTGTGGTCACTCCCACATTTTGAAGGTGATGTACGACCCAGCGCTTCAACACCTTCACATTAACCCGGGCGCCATTGGAATCCATGGTTTCCATCACGTTCGCACCATGATTTCGCTGGAAATTGATGGTTCAGATATGCGAAACCTGAAGGTTATTGAGTTTGAAAAACGATGACCGTTTACAATACCAACCGCTGGATTAATTTTACCCAATGATCAAAACACTTCGTTTTCTAGTTACCCTGTTCTGTGTTCTGGCCCTCTCACTTACCTCGTGTAAAGGTCAAAAGAAGGGCAAAGGACAGCCCATTGGCACCAAGAGCAAGAAGGCCTATGAATTGTTCGGACAAGCGTTGCTGGCGCACGATATCCGTGAAGACGACAAAGCGCTGGAATACCTTAAAAAAGCTCTTAAGATCGATCCTAGGTATGCCGATGCCTGGGGTTTAAGCGGAGAGATTTACCTCAATCGGAAAAGCTATACCGAAGCGGAGGACGCCATCGTCCACCTGTTGGAAATTGAACCGGAAAACGTCTATGCCCTTATTGATTTGGGTAATGTGCAGTTTGAAACCGATCGGTATGACGACTGTATACGAACGCTCAATCAACTCATCGCACTGGTTGGGCCGTCCAGCGTTCGGGATGACGCTGAATTAAAAATTGCATCGGCCAGATTTGCCAAAGATGCCATGGCACATCCTGTTCCCTATCATCCGGTCAATCTTGGCCCTTCCATCAACTCCAATCTGGAAGAATATTTTCCGGGTTTGAGCACGGATGAAAAAACGCTCTTCTTTACCAAGCGGGATGGCAGCATCTTTTACATGAACCAGAATGAAGACATCTATTATTCAGAGAAAAAAGATACCGCCTGGATGCCGGCCAAATCCTTGGGTAAACCGGTGAATACGGAAATGAACGAAGGTGCCTTTGGATCATCACCGGATGGCAAACAATTGTATTACGCCTCGTCAAGAGGTGGAGGATTAGGACGTTTTGATATTTGGTATACCCGTAAAATCGGAGACGTGTGGTCGGATCCCAAAAACCTTGGGCGCCCGGTGAACACCGAAGAATGGGAAAGTCAGCCTGCGTTCTCAGCCGACGGCAAAACACTATATTTTGCGTCTAACCGACCCGGTGGTTATGGAGGCTCCGACATCTGGTACAGTGAAAAAACAGATAAAGGTTGGTCTGTTCCCATCAACATGCGCGCTATCAACACGCCGGGAGAAGAGCAATTCCCGTTCATCCACAATGACGGAAAAACGCTGTACTTCTCTTCTGATGGATTACCCGGCATGGGCAAATGCGACATTTATGTTACCCGAAAAACGGGCGATAAGTGGTCCGAGCCCATGAATTTGGGATACCCCATCAATACACATGATGATCAATGGAACATCGTGGTGAACCGCACCGGCGACAAGGCATACATCTCAACCGATGGTCTCACCGATGATTCGTATGGAGGAATGGATATCTACTCCATGGACTTGTATGAAGGCGCTCGTCCCAGTCCTACCGGATATGTTCATGGAATTGTGTTTGATGTGGACACCAAAAAACGATTGGAAGCCCACGTAGAATTATTTGATCTCGCAACAGGAAAACAGGTGGCTAGTGCTACATCCGATCCGGTAAACGGTGAATTCCTGATCGCCATACCGGCTCATTCCAACTATGCCTTTGAAGCCCGTGCAACAGGCTACCTATTTCATTCGGAGAACTTTGAACTTACTTCGGCAAGTCTGGACAAACCCTTCAATCTGGAGATCGGCTTGAAGAAAATCTCCAAGAACACGCCTATTGTGCTGCGCAACACCTTCTTTGATACCGACAAATGGGATTTGAAGCCGGAATCGCGCGTGGAACTGAATCTGGTGGTTGACTTTCTGCGCAACAATCCGGAGATCCGTATTGAAATTGGAGGCCATACGGACAATACCGGTAATGCGAAAAACAATGTGACCCTTTCAGAGAACCGGGCCAAATCAGTTTATACCTACTTGATTAATCAAGGTATTGATGCCGGCCGACTCACCTACAAAGGATACGGTTCTTCTGTTCCTGTAGCTACCAATGATACCGATGAGGGTAAAGCCAAAAACAGACGCACCGAGATGAAGATCATCGATTGATATACCAAACCGTTGGAATGGACGTTGAGAAAACATGAAACCACTTTACACCATTCTGACAATTGCACTCTTCCTCTTTTCAAATCCAAGTCAAACGTGTCCGGTCTTTATCACGTCCTTGAAAGGTTACGTTGGGTTGGAACCCGGTTATGCTACCCAAACCGAACTCCGGGAATTTGATGCCGATCAGGTTTTTGACACCTCCGGGATGCGTAACACCAAAATTTCCGCCTATCAGGTTAGTGTCCACCTACGGCGCATCGGAGACACGTCGCGTACCTTCATTGGGTATTTTTCGGTGGATGATCAATTCAACAAATCACTCGACACGGTGATCAACAAACTCAATCTTCAAGACAGCCTCTTTCTCCGATTCTCAACCGAATGGAGCAGCTCTAAAACGTCCATGGACGATGATTGGTTCCCGAGATTTCACATCATGGAATCTCGCCAAACCTATGTGTTGAGTACGGAAGAAGTGGTTCAGCTCAAACGCAATCCCAACGGTACAGATTACAAGGTTTATCCATCTCCGGCCGAAGATCATGTCTCAGTTCAATTCAATTTTACGCGTAAGAAAAGCGGAACCATCGAATTGTTTGATGCCTACGGACGATCGGTTGCCCAGGTTAAATCGGATGATTTGAGCAAACCCAACACCTTTGACCTAAAGGAAGCCGCGTCGGGAACGTATTACGTTCACACTCAATTTGACGGTGAAAACTTTGTCAAGAAGATTGTTAAGCCTTGATCAGGACTTACCAAACCGTATGTAGCGTTCAATAACTTTTGGGAAAAAACGGTATTCAAGTTCATGAATTCGTCCGGCTACATCCTGTGGCGTATCCGTCTTCTCCAATGGAACATGAGCCTTAAAGAGGGATTCTCCCTCATCATAGTGCTCATTCACCAGGTGAATGGTGATGCCACTCTCGGTCTCACCCGCGGCTACTACGGCCTCATGAACATGCATCCCATACATTCCCTTACCTCCATACTTAGGTAGCAAGGCCGGATGAATATTAATGATTCGATCCGGAAAGGCCCGAACGAATTCGGTTGGGATCAGCAGAAGAAATCCGGCAAGAACGATGTAATCAATTTCCTGATCTGCCAACTCCTGCAGCACAACACCATCTTTTAATTCAGATGGTTTAAAAACACGCGTTGGAACAGAGTATGGTTCTACCCGTTGTATGACTCCGGCATCTGCCTTGTTGCAATACACACCACACACCTCAATCCAGGGATGGTGTTCAAAATATCGAATAATGTTCTCGGCATTGGTGCCGCTGCCGCTCGCAAATAGAATTAGACGTGTTTTTTTCACTCTTTCAGTTTGAATGTTGAAGCCAACACATAGAGTTGCCGAATCAATCTCCCTTTTTCCTTACCCGGAGCGAAAATGTTCCCATCCATGGTAATAACCCGATTGTTTTTGGTATCGAGAACGGTGTAGTTCACAAATGGTCCCGCCATGTAGTCGTTCTCCATCTCCCACCATCCTCGGGTCTCTATAGCATACAATCCATTCAACTCGAACTGTCGTCTGAACAGCTTTACGTTTACCGTATCGGTAGACATGAAGGTAGGAACGCTGTCGGCCCGCTGTGAGCCGGTTAAATGGCGTCCCAGCACATCATTCCTGCGTCCGATGATATAGGATGAACTGAATTGTTTTTGGTCGGTGTAAGGCTCTTCATAGAAATACATTCCCAATCGTTTTCCATTCATATCGCGCATGATACCGGTACACTCCTCCGATGACACACTCAACCGATAGGTGATGGGCTTGCGAATGGCGTAGCCCTTCTCTTCCAGCATTCGATTCAGGAAGGTATCCTTCTCAGGCTTGTTATCCAGGAGGGTGACACTGGTGGTTTCACACTCCGTTTCCAGGGCTTGTTGCAAAAGGGATCCACGTTTGTTCTGCAAGGTTTTAACAGTCATATCCTCACTTGGTGACAGGATGAAGTGCACCCGCTGTGGTTTGGCCCAAACATCCTCCAGTTTGAAAACCACCAAGCCATCGGGATTAAACTTGGATTCAATTTTTTGTTGCAAACCATTAGTGAATAAATCCTTCATGCGGTTCCACCGATCCCGTTGAAGCAGAATGAATACATTATAATTCTTCTTGAAATAGCCGTCAAAATTGCTCTCATCAGATGGTCGGATCGTGAAGAAGGGCTCGGTACCCGCGATCCCGGGAAGCGGTCGTCCAAATACCGAATCAATTAAGGTTCGATGTTGTCCCCAGGTCATTTGATCGGTAAGTACAACTACATCACCGAACTCTCCAACGGCGTCGTATTGCCATCGGTCATCCGATTCAACATTACATGCAGCAATAAGAAGAACGATCCAGAGGAGACGTGAGCTACGCCATTGAGTCATGGTTTCTTTTTGCTCACAAATATAATTTGAGTCGGCTGCCCGGATGAATGAGATTTGACGAAAGGCCATTCCAGTCTTTGAGCTCAGTTACGGAACAACCATACAGATTGGCGACCCGTTGAAGGGAATCACCACGTTTTACCACATAGACAACCTCCTTAACGGCTGCTTTATATTCTGCGCTCAAGGTCTTGATCTCCTGCTCCTTTTCAATGAAGGAATAGGCACAATGCGAGGGTAATTTGATGTGGATCTGATCCACATTGGACGGCAGGTCATCGGCCTTCAGCGAAGGATTCAGCGCACGAATGTCTGCCACCGGTATCTCCAGAATTTCACTGATGGCTTTTAAATGATGATCCGGTGAACATACCACAGAAGTCACATCCTTGTTGGGCATGGTTACTTCAGATGGAAAAATACCGTACTCGGCGTAGAAATTCATCAGATACGCCACCGAGATAAACGATGGAATATAGTGCTGGGTTTGCGAAGGAAGATACGGATAGATGTCCCAGAATCCGGTTTTACCACCGGCCTTTTTAATGGCTTTACGAATGTTTCCGGGTCCGCAATTGTAGCTGGCAATAACCACCAACCAATCATCGAACTGCTTCGACATATCCGAGAAATAACCACATGCTGCTTCCGTACTCAATTCCACATCACGTCGTTGATCCTGGTAACGGTCAATCGTCAAATCATACAACTTGCCGGTATAGGGCATGAACTGCCACAAACCAACCGCACCGGAACGAGACGTGGCATACGGATTCAATGCACTTTCAATAACGGAAACATATTTCAATTCCAGAGGCAGGTTATGCTTATCCAGTATGGATTCATAAATGGGGAAGTAATACTCGCTCAAGGTGATCATTTCCTTGAGTTTTGTTTGCCAGCTCACCCCAAAGTAGTCGATGAAACGTTTCACCTCACTGTTGTAGTCCAATGGGATTTGAAACTCCAACGACTTCACATGATCAAAGAACAACGCACTGTCTACCGGTATTTCATTGTTCTCAAATTCAGTGATCTCAGCCGAAAAAATGCGCTCTGAGTGGTATGACTCCGTAACAGCAACATCCACAACCACCTCAACAGAATCTGTTTTTTCAACATCCTCGTGATCGGCAGCCATAGCCCAAAGGGCGGTACAGCTCAATAAAATGGAAGCAGAAATCCTGGGCATAGTCATGAGTTTCAAATTAAACGATAAATAAAAGTCATGCGTATGTAAGAGGCAAAAGATTTTGTGCCGATAAGGATAAATTAATAGACAGTGTATCCATCGGATTTTCAACTGCTAACGCCGATTATATTCTATCTTTGAATTCCGACCCACGTGGTCTGATCCATTCGATCATCTATCTATGGCCGACATTTCAAAGAAAACCCTCACGGAACTGGCACGTCAGGCGAGCCTTCAACCTCAGGAAAAACTTCAACTGAAGAAACGGGATGGCAACCATTTGAGCATCTCAATTCCGGCGGAAATCACCTATCAGGAAAAACGCGTTCCGCTTTCCCCGTTATCCGTTGGCTTGTTGGTGAACAACGGTCATGAAATCCGAATTGAAACCGGTGCCGGAAAATCCGCCAACTTTTCTGACATGGAATACAGCGATGCCGGTGCCCAAATCATCTATGATCACGCGTCTGCATTCGATGCAGATATTGTTCTCAAGGTTGATCCACCAACCGACGAAGAAATCAATCATTTACGAGCAGGCACATCGCTCATCAGCGCACTGCAGCTCAACGATTTAAAAAAAGAATACCTCACCCGATTGTCCCAGAAGAAAATTACGGCACTAGCCTATGAATTTTTGCGGGACGAAGTGGGAACCCTTCCCATCATTCGGGCCATGAGTGAAATTGCAGGAAGGGCTTCTGTGCTCATCGCAGCCGAATACCTCAACAATGCACAAAAAGGAAAAGGAGAACTCATGGGCGGCATCCCCGGAGTTCAACCAACAGACATTGTGGTGATTGGCGCCGGTGCGGTGGGTGAATATGCGGTACGAGCTGCTTTGGGATTGGGTGCTAGCGTAACGGTTTTTGACAACTCCATTCACAAGCTCCGTCGCCTGGAGACCAATATTGGACGACGCATTTATTCCTCCACCATTCTGCCTCATGTATTACAAAGCTCATTGGAACAGTGTGATGTTGCCATAGGTGCCTTGCGCAGTCAGGACGGTAGAAGTCCCAGCGTGGTGACCGAAGCCATGGTGATGCGGATGAAACCCAAATCCCTCATTATTGATGTGAGCATTGATCAGGGAGGGTGCTTTGAAACCAGTGAGGTCACTAACCACGAGAACCCCATTACTATTAAGCATGACATCATCCATTATGGTGTTCCAAATATTGCTTCACGCGTGAGCAGGACCGCTAGTTATGCCCTGAGTAACATTTTCTCTCCCCTACTCATTGAGGTGGCTGAAGCCGGAGGTTTACACCCCTATCTGTGGCAGAACGACGGGTTGCGGGAAGGTGTTTATATGTACAAGGGTAATCTCACCAATCACGCCTTGGGTGATCGGTTTGGGCTGATCTCAAAAGAAATTGATTTCCTGATCGCCGGGAACGCATAAAAGCGCATTCCGCTCCGTGTAATGGATTATTTTTGCCGCCCCGTTAGCAGGATCACCTAATGCTCAATCGTCGACTTATTCGGGTCAAGGTTTTTCAGGCGTTTTACGCCTATACACAGGATGAGGACAAAAGTCTGAATAAGGCCAATGCCTACCTGAAAGATTCACTGGAAGGAATTTACAGCAATTTCAGAACGGTCTTTATTTTCCCTCTTGAACTGATTCACTACATCCGAACCAAACAGAACCCGGAAGACAACCGATATATCAAGGATGCCGACACCCAACTTCGGTATGAGGCATTATGTCTCAATGGGTTATATGAATCCATTGTACATCAACCCGAAATCGCAACCTTACTGGAACGCCCGCCGTTCAACTGGCAGCGCGATGAAGAACTGTTGCTGGCCATGTATCGGGAAGTGGCCGAAGCCGAACTTACCGACAAGATGATGGCCAACGATTGGAAGTCGGCGGAGGTTCAGATGAAGTTCCTTCAGCGCCTCTACACCCACCTGGAGACATCCGAGCGATTCAATCATGCCATGGAAGAAATGGAGATGCTTTGGGAGGATGAAAAAGTACCGGTATTCAAATTTGTTCGAACGGCGATTTCGGATTATAAAGCCGGTGAAGGCCTGAATCTCCCAGCAGGTATTGATTCGGAAAGTGAAGAATTTGCCCTCGATCTGTTAAAAATTTCTGCCCGACATGCAGAAGAGTACGCCGTCATGATTGATGCCAATGCTCCGGGTTGGGACCGTGATCGGATTGCGAAAACGGATATGCTCATCATGACGATGGCACTGGCTGAATTGCTTGAATTCCCCTACATCCCGATCAAGGTTACCTTAAACGAATACCTTGAACTGGCAAAGAATTACAGCACACCGCAGAGTAACAAATTTGTCAATGGCGTTTTGGACAAGGCAGTTAAACAACTCAAAGCCGAAAACCGTTTAGTTAAAAAAGGACGCGGATTGGTTGGATAACCACTCAAATGATGCGGTTAGTTGAGCCGGATTTTGCCCTCACCGTTTAAATTTGCCTCTCCAAATCACAAGTAACATGAGAATGAAAAATAGTATTCCTTTCAGTTTAGTAGCCATCTTGGTGCTGGTGGTTAGTTCCTGTTCCAACAACCAATCCGGCAATGAGGTGGATGGTGACATGGTATCGAACAATAAAACGGCAGATAATCCCAATGCTCAGAACCCCGAACCATCCATAAAATTTGATGAGGAAATTTGGGAATTCGGCGACATTAATGAAGGTGAAATCGTGCGACATTCCTTTCATTTCACCAACACAGGAAATGAAGACCTCGTGATTAGCCGATGTCAGGCAAGTTGCGGGTGTACAACGCCTAAGTGTGAGAAAAAACCTGTTGCCCCGGGTGAACGTGGTGTCATCGAAATCAAGTTCGATAGCAGTGGGAAACAAGGTAATCAAACCAAGAACATAACAATTACAGCCAATACCAATCCTCCAGAAACGGTGCTTACCATCAAAGGATTTGTTCGGCCAAAAGAATAAAACAAGATCAACCACATGAACTTTGTATTACTCGCCGCATCCGGTCAACCTAACGGCGGCAACGGATTCTTCCTGATGATCGCCATGATGTTCGTGGTGATGTACTTCTTCATGATCCGCCCTCAGGTTAAAAAGAACAAGCAACAACAAGCTTATCGCGACAACTTGTCCAAAGGAGACCGCATCGTTACTAGTGGCGGAATTCACGGAAAAATTGCGGAATTGAAAGACACCACCCTGATCATTGAAACAGAGGGAGGTGGGAAATTGCGCATCGAAAAATCAGCGGTTTCCATGGATGCTACATCAGCGTTGAACGCTGCTAAGGAAGGAAAAAAGTAATTCGTTGGAGTCGGCCCCACATCTGAAGATTGGCGTCACCGGAGGCATTGGATCCGGTAAATCTACCGTATGCTCCATTTTTGCCCATTTGGGTGTGCCGGTGTACTATGCCGACAACCGGGCCAAACAGCTCATGGTGGAAAGCGACGACCTTCGAAAAAATCTTCGCCAAGCCTTTGGCTGGGATGTGTACGACAAAGAAGGGAACCTCGATCGAGCCTACCTTTCCAAGATAGTGTTTAATAATCCGGCACAGCTGCGCATTCTTAATGGCATAGTACACCCAGCGGTATTCGAAGATTACGATGCGTGGTCAAAACGACAGGCGGCTGATGGTCATCCATACTCGGTAAAAGAGGCAGCCCTGCTCATTGAAACGAAGAGTTATCAGAAACTCGACCGATTGGTGGTGGTAACCTGCCCGATTGATATCCGGCTGGAGCGCATTACTAAACGAGATCATATTCGCAAAGAGGAGGTGTTGAAACGAATTGAAAATCAATTGAGTGATAAGGATCGGCTTGATCACGCCGATCACATCATTCGAAATGGATCGGGATTTTCGTTGATCAAACAAGTGGTGGAACTGCATCACATTTTCCTCAATCTTTGTAAAGTTGAAACGGCCTGACATGGAGAAGCGCACCATCATCCTGACACATACCGACATCCTACTGAAAATTGAGCGGATGGCTTGGCAGATATTGGAAGCCAACCACGGTAAAAAGGAGCTGGTATTGATTGGCCTCATGAATAAAGGTTATCAAGTGGCGCTGCTGCTTAAGGAAAAACTCGAGGCTATTTCAACGGTCACCCTGCATTTGGGATCCATTTACATCAACAAGGATGACCCAAACGATGGAAGTGTGGAGATAAAGGATGTTCCTTCCCTGTCAGATAAAGACGTTTTGTTGATTGATGACGTGTTGAATAGTGGTAAGACATTGATGTACGCTACCCTTCCTATTTTGAACCAGGGACCCGCGTCACTTCACACGGTGGTGCTCGCCAACCGGGCGCATACATCCTTCCCAATCAAAGCCAACATCGTTGGTATTTCACTGGCCACCACCCTGCAGGAACACATCACCTTTGTTCCGTCTGATTCAGGGTCGATGGAAGTTTACCTAAGCTAATCGCAACCCGATTGGCACAGGCTATTCCATCCAGAGCAGCCGACATGATTCCCCGCATAACCTGCACCTTCGCCACACGGATAGAAACCCGAAATATCCGGATGCTCCAATGTCTCCCGATCGCGAGGAATTCGGATGGGTGAAAAGTCCGAGATTCCACACCAACCAACAGCGCATCGTGACCTCCATATCCGGGCATCCGCTTGTTGAAGTGGTGAAGTGCTCCGGCAATTCGATCTATAAAATCCGGTGGCAACACCTCTCGCAAATCAACCGATCGCACCCCAGCCATGTAGGAACAGTCCGGTAACGACGTGCTGGTTCGTCGCTTCATCAAATCAGATGCGCGTTGAGCCGGGGCGGATAAATCCGAACCGGCAGCCTTGAACGCCGTTTGTTCAATTTCCGACTGAAACCTTACGGCCGCCAAAGCCCCATCGTTCTCAAATTTCTTCCAATCCCTGGGTTCTACCTGTACCACAAAACCACTATTGGCAAATTGGCCATTGCGTTTACTGGGCGACCAGCCGTTCACCACAACCTCATCGGAGGCCGTCATGGCCGGGGCAATTATTCCACCCGGACACATGCAAAACGAAAAGACCCCTCTCCCATTGACCTGATGCACCAGCGAATAGGATGCTGGAGGCAAAATGCTCCCCGATCCGCGCAGCGATATTGAATGCGGTCGATCAGATTTTGTTGATGTTCAATGCGAACTCCCAAAGCGAACGGTTTGGACTCGATGTGAATAGCTTGATGATTCAAGAATTCAAACACATCTCGTGCGGAGTGTCCAGTCGCTAGTATAACGTGAGGAGTAAAAAAATCACCGTAATTGGTGTGTACCTTGGATGCGCTGTTGGTCTAGAATGAGTCCCTCAACCCGATGTTCAAAGTGTACTTCTCCTCCTGAATGAATGATGTATTCCCGAATGGATTGCACAATTTCCGGCAACTTATTGGTCCCGATATGCGGATGCGCCTCCACTAAAATATCTTCCCGAGCACCATGTTCAACGAGGGTGTTCAGCACAAAATGGATGTCGCCTCGTTTCTTGCTTCGGGTATATAACTTTCCATCAGAAAACGTTCCGGCTCCACCTTCGCCAAAGCAATAATTACTTTCAGGGTCAACAAAACGTTCTCGTGGAATGCGGACCAAATCTCGCCTTCGTTCCCGAACCGGCTTGCCACGTTCCAGAACAATGGGTTTAATCCCATTTCTTAGCAACTCCAGAGCCGCAAACAACCCCGCAGGTCCGCAACCAACAACAATGGCCGCTTCTGAATCATTGATTTTAGGTGCCTTTGGTTTCAGGACAGACAGGAACGGTTTCGAAGCCACTTCAACCCGCAATCGGAAAACGATGGGCTTTTTACGGGCATCCAATGATTTGCGAAGCACCCGGTAATACAGCGGTTGTGGCAGATCTTCACCCAATTGCTGCTGCAACCTGGACACCATTGCTTCATCGTTGCCCACCTGCTCGGGAAGCAGCGTCAATTCAACAAAAAGTGACTCTGATGACTTTTCCATTAACTATCCACAAATATTCCGAATAACTGATTAAATCAGCACCTTTGTCCTTTGAATCCCCCCTCGTGAAAAGTACCGCAGAGTTACAAGACATCGTCTCCCAAGTGCGACGAGATATCGTTCGCATGGTTCATGCAGTTCAATCCGGCCACCCTGGTGGATCTCTGGGCTGCGCAGAGTTTTTCACGGTTCTCTATCATCGGATCATGAAATACAGTGCGGTGCCATTTAATATGGCTGGCGAAAATGAGGATGTTTTCATTCTCAGCAATGGACATATTTCACCGGTTTTTTATTCAACCCTTGCACGGGCAGGATATTTTGAGGTAAGCGAGTTAGCCACCTTCCGAAAGTTGGATTCCCGACTTCAGGGACACCCGGCTACCGAAGAAGGACTGCCCGGAATCCGGGTGGCAACCGGATCTTTGGGTCAGGGGTTATCCGTTGCGGTAGGCATCGCTCTTTCAAAAAAATTAAATGGGGATGATCGCACCGTTTTTGCCCTCATGGGCGATGGTGAATTGCAAGAAGGGCAAAACTGGGAGGCCATCATGTATGCGGCTCATAACGGGGTTGATAACCTGATTGCAACGGTTGACCTCAACGGCCAGCAAATTGATGGATCCACCAAAGACATCATGGGCTTTACTGACATGCGATCAAAATTTGAAGCATTTGGCTGGGAAGTCCTTGAAATGGATGGAAATAACATCGACAGCGTTTACCAGGGACTTCAATCCGGTATAGATGCCAGTAGAAAAGGCAAGCCAGTACTCATACTCATGAAAACCGAAATGGGGAACGGTGTTGACTTTATGATGGGATCACATGCGTGGCACGGCATTGCTCCAAATGACGAGCAATTGGCACAAGCACTCGCACAAAATCCAGAAACACTGGGAGATTACTGAAATCTCCGGAACAATATTTGAATTCTTCAATGGGTTATAAACAATGCATGAAACATATCGCTGCATTTGGTCTAGCCCTCTTCTTTGCCTTTTCCGGACTGGCACAAACGAGCCCGAAACCTGAACAAACTACCCGAATTTTGTTTCTGCTCGATGCATCCCGATCGATGTATTCCCGCATGGACGACGATACCCGGGTGAATGTGGCTAAGAAACTCTTGAGCCGCATGGTGGATAGCCTCAAGCAACTCAGCGAGGTGGAAGTGGCACTTCGGGTCTATGGTCATCAGTATCCGGTGGAACGACAGGTGTGTACAGACACCAAGTTGGAAGTAGCCTTCGGCAAGGACAACCACAACGACATTAAGGAAGCCATTACGGGCATTCGTCCTCGAGGAACCACGCTCATTGCCTACTCGCTTCAAGAGGCGGCCTATGACTTCCCGCGAACACCCAATTCCCGGAACATCATTATCCTCATTACCGATGGAATTGAGGAATGCGATGGCGATCCCTGCGCCGTTTCCCAGGCGCTTCAAAAACAAGGCATCATTCTCAAGCCCTTTATCATCGGGATTGGACTGCAGGAAGATTTCAAAGCTCAGTTTGATTGTGTTGGAAAGTACTTCGAGGCCAATACGGAAGAAGCGTTTGAAAACGTGTTGGAGGTAGTTGTTTCACAGGCGCTTAACAATACTACATGCCAGATTAATCTCCTGGACAAGTTCAATAAACCCACTGAAACAGATGTCAACATCAGTTTCTACGATGCCAAGACAAAGGAATTTCTTCAGAACGTAGTGCACACCTTAAACGAAAAAGGTGTTCCGGATACCATCTACCTGGATCCCGCCCATAACTACGATATCCTGGTTCACACCATCCCGCCGGTGCGCAAAAACAACGTTGAAATTTTGCCCGGAAAACACACCACCATTGACATCCCCGCCCCACAGGGATCACTGGGATTGGAAGTAGCTGGATTAACCGGCTATCCCCGATTGAATGCCTTAATTCTGGATCCTAAAACCCAACAGATTATTCACGTTCAGGAGTTCAATACCGTTGAACCATTGATCATTGGAACCTACGATCTTGAAATCCTCACCCTCCCGCGCATTCGGTACGAAGGCGTTGAGATCAAACAGAGTAAGAAAACCACCCTCAAGATTTTTCAACCCGGTAAGCTTAACCTCGTAACGCGATCCGACTACGTGGGTGATATTTACCGTGTCAAAGGAGGAGACTATGAATGGGTTTGTAATCTGGACATCAATGGTAAAAATACCGTTCTGGTCTTACAGCCCGGATCCTATGCCCTGGTGGCACGCATGAAGAAGGAAAAGAACATTATTAATTCAAAAGATCAGACCTTTGAGATCGAATCTGGTAAGGTCACCAACATAACACTCTGACAAACCCTCAATCACACCCCAATGAATGGATTAGTTGTAACCGATAAAAAAGATACCCGCTCCGGTTTTGGTGCCGGATTACTGGAACTGGGTCGCACCAACCCGAATGTGGTTGGCCTGTGTGCCGACCTAACCGGTTCACTCAAAATGGATGCCTTCCAGAAGGAATTTCCGGAACGTTTTTTTCAAGCCGGGATTGCCGAAGCCAATATGATTGGCATGGCAGCAGGTCTGGCAACCGGAGGTAAAATTCCATTTACCGGAACGTTTGCCAACTTCTCCACAGGCCGGGTGTATGATCAGATTCGTCAGTCCGTGGCGTATTCCGAAAAGAATGTAAAAATATGTGCCTCGCACGCCGGATTAACACTTGGAGAAGACGGAGCCACACATCAGATTCTGGAAGATATCGGGATGATGAGAATGCTGCCGAATATGGTAGTCATCAATCCATGTGATTACAATCAAACCAAGGCGGCAACCATCGCCATTGCCGAACATCACGGCCCCGTATATCTTCGCTTTGGTCGGCCAAAATGGCCCGTGTTCACAGATCCAAATCAACCCTTCATTATTGGTAAAGCATGGATGGTTCAGGAAGGTACTGATGTCACCATTATTGCTACCGGACATTTGGTTTGGAAGGCCATTGAAGCCGCCGCCATCCTAGCCGATCAGGGCTTGTCCTGTGAGGTAATTAACATTCACACCATCAAACCATTGGATGATCAGGCCATTCTTAAATCAGTGGCCAAAACCCGTTGTGTTGTAACAGCCGAAGAACATCAAATGAACGGCGGATTGGGTGATGCTGTTTGCCAGCTGCTGGCAAGTAATCAGCCTACGCCAGTGGAAATGGTGGCCGTAAACGATCAATTTGGTGAGAGCGGCACTCCCGATCAACTGCTGGAGAAATACGGATTGGGCAAACAAAATATTGTGGATGCCGTTGGGAAGGTAATGGCTCGGAAGAATGGATAACAGACAATCAATCATCGAATCGGTTTGGGACAACCGTGATTTGCTCAAACAATCGGAAAACAAAGAGATCATCAACAGCGTCATTGCCGATCTGGATAGCGGTAACCTCCGCGTTGCCCAGCCAACTCCCGATGGATGGCAGGTAAACGACTGGGTTAAAAAAGCAGTTATCCTCTACTTCCCCATTCGTGAAATGAAAGTTACGGAAGCAGGCCCCATGGAGTTTCACGACAAAATGGAGCTCAAGCGGAATTATGCTGAATTGGGTATTCGGGTGGTACCCCATGCCGTAGCACGATATGGCGCCTATCTGGCACGTGGAGTGGTGATGATGCCCAGCTATGTAAACATTGGAGCGTATGTAGATTCCGGAACCATGGTAGATACGTGGGCTACGGTTGGTTCGTGTGCTCAAATTGGAAAGAATGTTCACCTGAGTGGTGGCGTTGGAATTGGAGGCGTTTTAGAACCTGTTCAAGCCGCTCCTGTGATCATCGAAGACAACTGCTTTATTGGTTCCAGAAGCATCATTGTGGAAGGAGTTCACATTGGCCAGGAAGCCGTTATAGGAGCTGGCGTAACGCTGACCAAATCCACTAAAATCATTGATGTTAGCGGAACTTCACCGGTAACGTATCGGGGCGAAGTGCCCCCACGATCCGTAGTAATCCCCGGTTCATTGACCAAAGAATTTCCGGCCGGCAAGTTCAACGTACCCTGTGCACTGATCATCGGTCAGCGGAAAGAAAGCACAGATAAGAAAACCAGTTTAAATTCCGCCCTGCGGGATTTTGACGTTGCGGTCTAAACCACACCATGCGGATTGGATTTGACGCCAAGCGATATGTTCACAACCAAAAAGGGTTGGGCAATTACTCCCGTAGTCTAGTCCATTCGCTGTCGACTCATTTTCCCGATCACGATTTCGTCCTTTTCAATCGAGATCTTCCGTCGGAGATTCCATCTACCCAATCCAATATAAGCTTCAAAACAGCGAAGGGAAAGAAGCTCTTTTGGCGGCAAGTGGGCATTACCGCTTCCATTGAAGCTGCCAATCTTGATGTATATCACGGTTTGAGTGCAGAACTGCCGATGCTACGTCCGCGACAAACTAAATTGGTGGTCACGGTACACGATCTCATTTTTCTGAAGTATCCATCGTACTATTCCTTTTGGGATCGATTAATCTACCTGTATAAACTTCGCAATGCCTTGCGCATGTCCAATGTGGTGATTTGTACCAGCGAGGTCACACGCCAGGACATCCAAGCCATGTTACCGGTTCATTCCAATAAGCTGGTAGTGATTGGACAGCCATGTGATGAAGCCTTCTATCACCGTTCGAACAGGGAAAATCTCGATCAATTCCGGAAGCAGTATAACCTTCCTAATGCTTTTCTTCTGTGTGTCAGCAGTTTTGAAAAACGAAAAAATCATCTTCGGCTAATCAAGGCTTGGCAGGATCTGTCCATAATTGATAAGCTGCCCTTAGTATTGGTTGGAAAACCTGGGGATGCCCTGAACGCCGTGCGACAAGTGGTTGAGCAATCAGGCAATGACATTCAGCTCATCACCGACGCCTCACCGGAGCATCTCAAATTATTTTACGAGGCGTCCACTGCCGTAGTACTACCCAGTGAGTATGAGGGATTTGGGATTCCGGCCCTGGAAGCAATGGCCTGCGGGAAACCCGTTTTAACCGGGACGAATACCAGTATGGAAGAGGTCACCGGATCTTCGAAGTATTTTTTCAACCCATTAGATGAATCCTCCATCTCAGCTTCGCTGGAAGCCCTTCATCATGAGGAGGTTCGTAATGAATTGAGGAATGCTCAACAACAACGCCTACCATTGTATGACGCAAATACCATTGCTAAAGAGCATATCAACCTGTATCAATCGGTGTCAACAAGATGAAAATTGGTCGTGTAAATACCCTAACCGCCGCTCGTCCTTCAACCATTGGGATCTATCTGATCGATGAAGAAGGAACGGAAATCCTACTTCCTAACCGATACGTTTCAGATGACCTCAAACCAGGCGATGAGCTGGAGGTGTTTGTCTACACAGACTCCGAAGACCGACCAGTTGCGGTGACTGACCGACCCATTCTTCATTGCGGTCAGATAGGTTTTTTGGATGTTACGTCGGTTGGAACCATTGGTGCCTTTCTGAACTGGGGTTTGGAAAAAGACCTCCTTCTTCCCTATCGGGAACAAACCAGGAATTTGAAGCCCGGTGACCGAGTTGCCGTTGCCGTTGAGTTGGATGAACAGTCCAACCGACCCTTCGCCTCTATGCGCCTGAATCGATTTTTTCAGGAGCCTTCGGACGCGTTGCAAGCGGGTGATCAGGTTGACGTGAGCCTCACCAAACCCACGGATATTGGATGGAACTGTATCGTGAATCAGTCGTTTGAAGGACTCGTGTATCAGAACGAAATCTTTCAGGATGTGTTTCCGGGTTTATCCGTTTCAGGTTGGATTAGCAAAGTGCGCGACGACGGCAAACTCGACATTCGTTTACAGCCCTGGGGCGGAAAGGGTATGGACGTTCACGCCGAACGATTATTAAAACAACTTCAGGACAGCCCAAATGGGTCTCTTCCGGTTGGCGATAAATCATCTCCGGATGAGATCATTGCACTAACTGGAATGAGCAAACGAAATTTCAAGCAAGCCGTTGGCAATTTGTTCAAGAAGAAATTGATCGTTCCCGGGCCGAATCAAATTTCCCTCAAATAAATCATTGGCCAGCTCTGGCGCGATAAGTGTGAGGAATCCCAAAATGATGCTTATGAAACGCTTCCTAACAATCAGTTTATTCTTCCTAATAGTTCCGGGTAAATCCATCTTAACATTCGCTCAAACGACTTCGGGAGAAAGCGTAATCACCAGCGATATTGGTTTCTCCGTGGTAGGTGCTGCCTTAAAAACCTTCGTGGATGGCAAATCCTTCAAGGATTCCTTTGACCGGGTAACAGTGGGCATCAACTCCAAACCTGCCGTGGTTCTAAGTTATGATTATGGTTTGAGTGACATGTGGAGCATCGGAATGGTGGCATCATCTCAACAATTGTACGGCGATCTGGATTATGCGTACACCTTGAACAATGAACTTCGGGAGGGGGTTGTGCCGTACACCATGCGACGAAACAACATTTCCTTTTCTACGAAGGTTCATTACGGTGGAAATGAACGCGTAGATTTTTATAGTGGACTGCGTGTGGGGATGATCTTTTGGGGTATTAACATCGATACCAATGACGACCGATTGGACGTCCTCACGAAATTCACCTTCACCCGACCAAATTTCAGCTTCACGGCCTTGGGCGGACGGGCCTACCTCACGGACCATATCGCCTGCCACTTTGAATTCAATTTAGGCGCACCCAACTTGGTTGGAGCAGGCCTCTCGGTCAAGCTCTAGGAAACTACCAAAAATTTAGACATTGCTTTGACGAAAGTCACGCAACCAATTTAAATCTCAAGGCGTTTATAAGATGCACGCTGAGAAATCAGCAAGCCAAAGCAAGTTTAATAGTGGTAAATTAAATTTCAGTTTTAGTTTTTGGTTGCAGAGAGGGAGTCTTCGGACTCCCTTTTTGTTTGTTCAATTGTCATCAATTTGTATTCGTTCTAAATAAATTGGCCTTTTTATTAAAGGTATCCATTTCAGTCATTGGTATAAAAAAGAGGCTATTTTTGCTCAAATTTTGGGTAGGGAAGTAGTGCGGACTACCGAATTACACAACTGCCTGACTATTAATGGATAACACACAAATCGTTAAGCCAAAAAGAATGCAAAACCGATTTCTAAAGCTCGGCGTTACGACGCTCTTTTTCATCTTTGCTTTCTCCTTTGCTCAAGCCCAATTAAACATCACATCCAGTGCCACTGGTATGGAGGTGTCTGAGGCTACCATCAACGCAGGAGAAAAGTTATTCAAAGCCAAATGTTCTTCTTGTCATGCCCTGGATCGTAAAATGACCGGTCCGGCGTTGAAAGACGTAACAGGTCGACGTGATGTTGAATGGCTTCTGAAATGGATCCGTAATAACAATGAACTTCGGTTGTCCGGAGATGCCGATGCCATCGCCATCTACAATGAGTTTAACGGAACGGCCATGAACGTGTTCCCGGATTTGACGGATGAAGAAATCAAGTCCATCCTGATGTACACGGAAAACGGTCCAATCAAAAGTGTTGGAATGGATGTTGCTCCTCCGGCCCCTCCGGTAGATGAGTCGCTCTTCAACAAAACCAATTGGTTGTTGTTGCTGCTGGCCATCATTGTATTCGTCGTGGTATTGGTGATTGTTCGAACCATTGATCTGGTTGGAAAGCTCACCGGACGGGAAGTTATTCCATGGAACAATGTGAACGCTACCTTGATGCTGTTCTTCCTGATCCTCGGAATGAGTGCCGGTCTCTATGAATTATCCATTCACGGAAAGTATACGCTGTTATCCAATGCCAGTTCCGAGCATGGACACAACATCGACGCCATGATGAAGCTTACCTTCATCTTCACCGGTATTGTGTTCTTCGTGACGCAGATTGCCCTGTTCTATTTTGCCTTCAAATACCGTCAGAAGAAAGGTGTTAAAGCCCTCTACTACCCGGAAAACGATAAGTTGGAATTAATCTGGACCATCGTTCCGGCCATCGTGCTGACCTTTCTGGTTCTCGGTGGTTTGAATGCCTGGCGATCCATTAACAAAACACCTGAAGAAGGCACAGCTACCATCGAAGTATTTGCCCATCAGTTTGCCTGGAAAGTGCGATATCCCGGTGCCGATGGCAAATTGGGAAATGCCAATTACAACTTGATCTCTGAAATCAGTAACCCATTGGGGGTGGCTGTTGATTACAAAGCAGAGACCTTGTTGGGTGAGTTGGAAAAAGATATTGTTGCTTTTGAAGAGGCCATCGAAAAGCTTCCAGCTGATTTGGGCAAATTGAAATCAACCCTCGGTGGTTTGGTGGGTAAAGATCGCGCCAATCATCTCAAGCAAATCGAAGACATTGAATCAGGTTCTGCTGAAGCACATCTCCGACTACAAATCCGACGAAGAACAACACAAATCAAACGCGTTAAAGAGGCGCTTCAGGCGAAAGCCATCTTTACCGAAGCCGCAATGGACGACATCGTAGGTGAAGAGATTCACCTCGTTGTGAACAAACCGGTTACCTTCAAATTCCGTTCACGTGATGTTATTCACTCCGCTTTGATGAAGGAGTTCCGCGCTCAAATGAACGTGGTTCCGGGTATACCTACCCAATTCACATTCAAACCAATCAAAACCACCGCCGAACGACGCGCTGAATTGCGGGACGAGAATTTCGATTATCACATCATCTGTAACAAGATCTGTGGAAACTCTCACTTCAACATGAAGATCAAGATTGTGGTGGAAAGCCAAAAAGAATATGACACATGGATGCGCGAGCAAAAATCATCCTTTGCCAAAGCCGAGGAAGCAGCGCCATCAGCTCCTGCAGCAGAAACGGGCGGTTCAGAAGAACCAACTGAAACCACACCAACCATTGTACTCAATTAAGTAACAAACCCCTGAAGATAAGAAGATGAGTAACGATCACGGACATCACAAAGAGACCTTCCTTTCGAAGTACGTTTTCAGTATGGATCACAAGATGATCTCCAAGCAATTCCTGATTACAGGTATTATTATGGGGGTTGTTGGTGTGGCCATGTCCATTCTATTCCGTCTCCAGCTTGCCTGGCCGGATTCACATTTCCCGATTCTGAATTGGTTGTTTGGTGACAAGTGGGCACCAGAAGGACGACTTGATTCAGGATTCTACATGGGGCTTGTAACCATTCACGGTACCATCATGGTATTTTACGTATTGACGGCCGGATTGAGTGGTACCTTCTCGAACCTATTGATCCCATTGCAAGTGGGCGCTCGTGATATGGCATCGCCTTTTATGAACATGCTTTCGTATTGGTTCTTCTTTCTTTCGAGCGTGGTTCTGATGTCGTCCATGTTTGTTGAGACCGGACCTGCTTCAGGTGGATGGACCGTTTACCCACCGCTTTCTGCCGTAGCAGAGGCCATGCCGGGTTCCGGTTTAGGTATGACGCTTTGGTTAACCGCCATTATCCTGTTCATTGTATCGGCTCTGTTGGGTGGCATCAATTACATCGCCACGGTGTTGAATATGCGTACAAAAGGTATGTCTATGAACAGACTGCCGTTGACCATTTGGGCCTTCTTGTTGACAGCGATTTTGGGTCTGTTATCCTTCCCGGTACTTCTCGGTGGTGGATTGCTGCTCATGTTTGATCGTTTGGCGGGAACAAGTTTCTACTTGTCTGACATCTATATGAATGGTATCGGAGCCATGGAACAAACCGGTGGTAGCCCAATTCTTTACCAACACTTGTTCTGGTTCCTGGGTCACCCCGAGGTATACATCATCATTATGCCGGCTCTCGGTATTACATCAGAAGTCATTGCGGTGAACTCCCGTAAGCCAATCTTTGGATATACAGCCATGGTGATTTCATTGATGGGTATCTCTGTGTTGTCCTTCCTGGTTTGGGGTCACCACATGTTTATCACCGGAATGAATCCACTGCTTGGAACCGTATTCCTGGTCATGACCTTGATTATCGCAGTACCATCGGCCGTAAAAACCTTTAACTATCTGGCCACCCTTTGGCGGGGCAGTATACGCTTCACGAACGGAATGATGTTCGCCATTGGTTTGGTGTCCTTATTCATTACCGGAGGTTTGACGGGGATCTTCCTCGGGAATGCCGCTTTGGACATTGCCCTTCACGATACCTACTTCGTTGTAGCCCACTTCCACCTGGTTATGGGATCATCTGCCATCTTTGGTATGATGGCCGGAATTTATCACTGGTATCCGCGTATGTTCGGCAGAATGATGAATAAGACCTTGGGTTATGTTCACTTCTGGTTGACGTTCATCTCGGCCTACCTCGTATTCTTCCCGATGCACTTCCAGGGATTGGCCGGTGTACCACGACGATACTACGAGTTCAATATTCTTCCAGAGTTTGCGCCTTGGCTTGATGTAAACGTATTCATCACGTTGGCCGCAATCCTGGGTGGTATTGCCCAGCTCGTTTTCCTTTACAACTTCTTCTCCAGCATGGCAATCGGTGAAAAAGCCGTACAAAACCCATGGAGTGCAAATACACTTGAATGGACCGCTCCTGTTGAGCACATTCACGGTAACTGGCCAGGTGAAATCCCAACCGTTTATCGTTGGGCGTATGACTACAGCCATCCGGATTCGGATTCCGACTTCATTCCGCAAAACGTTCCTGATAAGGGCGCACCGGAAGAAGTATCGTATGAACCAGTAACCCCGGTTGCACCAGAAGAAAAGGAAACACCAGAGCGTGTAATGTTCTGGGGATTATTGAAAAATTGGCTTGGGTTAACTAAAGCCTGAGAACTTGGATAAAGCGAAGCTGTACCATCGGTTTAGTGGTTTAACCATCGTAGCCGTTCTGGTGCTCTTCTTTTTGGGAGGACTGGTACGGGTAACCGGTGCCGGAATGGGATGCCCCGATTGGCCAAAGTGTTTTGGTCAGTGGGTTCCCCCCACCTCAGAGGATCAGCTTCCAGCCGACTATCAGGAACAGTACACCGAAAAGCGTGAAAAAAAAATAGAACGATTGATCTCAGTTCTAAATAGTATGGGAATGACTCAACGGGCAGAGGAAATTCAGGGAACCACCTGGTTACTGGAACCTCATGCGTTCAATGTTGGGAAGGCCTATACCGAATATATTAACCGTCTATGGGGTGCGCTTACCGGCTTCTTTGCCCTCTTAGCCGTGGTATTTAGCCTGAGCTTCTGGAAAACCAATAAGATGAAAGTGGTGTATACCATCATAGGGTTGGTTTTGGTTGGGTATAATGGATGGCTTGGATCCATTGTGGTAGACACCAACCTGTTTGGTGGCATGGTAACCATTCACTTCATTCTGGCCTTTTTAGCTGTTGCCTTTTTTATGCTGGGTTACAGTAGTGGAAACACCTCTTTAGCAGGTGAATCCATTTCTTCCCGTCGTGGTCTCATTGTATTTGCCCTCACCATTGGGCTGCTTCAATTGATCAGCGGAACCCTGGTTCGGGAGGAAGTAGATATTCTTCGTAGAACCTCCGATCTTCTCCCAGTTGATCAAATCCTAATGATGGGCAACGTATTCGCTATTCATCGAATCATCGCTCCGATTTTAGCCATCGTTTTGTTGACAATCTGGTATCAGGATCGAAAATTTCATACCCGAACACGCATACGTTCATGGTATCTGGCGGCCCTGATTTTGGTGGGCATACAGATTATAACCGGAACGCTCAATATTTGGTATTCATTCCCCGTGGTAAGTCAATTGGTACATGTTGTTGCCGGGAGTCTTATGCTCAGCGGTTTGATCTACCTAACCATTCACGAATTCAAAGCGCCGTCTCCTATCCATGCATAAGACCGTCGCCATATCGCAAAACAGAGTTCGGGCTAAGGTCCAGGATTATCATCAGCTGATGAAAACTCGGTTAACCTTTACCGTTGTTTTGTCGGCTGTTTTTGGTTTCCTCATTGCCGCAGGACCCGAAACCAATATGTCGGCCATCTGGGCATTAAGCCTGGGAGGTTTCCTCGTTGTGGCTTCGTCCAATGGTCTCAATCAGATCATTGAGCGAAACTTCGACAAGTTAATGATCCGTACCAATAACCGACCGGTTGCCACCCAACGTATGTCTGTTCAGGAAGCGGCCATCTTCTGTGTGATCTCCGGATTCATTGGTGTGTATATTTTAGGCTCATTCCTAAATCCCATTAGCGGTTGGCTTGGGTTCTTTGCACTGATGAGTTATGCCTTCCTGTACACCCCGCTGAAACGAATCAGCCCAATTGCTGTTTTCGTTGGAGCTTTCCCGGGAGCCATTCCGCCATTACTGGGATGGGCTGCCGCCACCGGAAGCATTACCATTGGAGGTTGGGTCTTGTTTGCGATTCAGTTTATCTGGCAATTCCCTCATTTCTGGTCCATTGCCTGGATACTGGACGAGGATTATAAACGAGCCGGTTATCGGTTACTTCCAAGTAAATCAGGAAAGGATCGTAAGTCAGCGGTAATTACCATCTGGTACATTTTCCTGTTGATTCCAGTTAGTTTATTACCCTGGTATTTGGGATACACAGGTTGGATATCAGCCATTATCGCCGTACTGGCAGGTGGACTGTTTTTATTTCAGGGCCTTCGGTTTTATCGAAGTTGCTCAACCGAAGATGCTAAAAAATTGATGTTCTATTCAATCGTATACAATCCACTGGTGCTATTGGCCTACCTGATTGATAAGATTTGAATGACGAGTTAACGATGCAAGCAGTTGCACATATGAATACCACAAAAAGCGAACAACGGATGCACCCGCGAAAGTTCACCCTTATCCTGTTAATGGTAGGGATGTTCATGCTGTTCGCCGGTTTAACCAGTGCGTTAATTGTTCGTCGTGCCGAGGGCAACTGGTTTCAATTTGAGTTGCCTGTACAGTTCATTTATTCCACAGTTATGGTACTATTATCCAGCCTTACCATGTGGCTGGCGTATCGCGGTGCTAAAAAAGATGAATTGCAGACTTCGCGATTGGCCCTTCTCGCCACATTAATTTTCGGGATTGGCTTTGTGGCATACCAGTACCTGGGATGGTTGGATCTGGCCAACAGAGGTGTGTTCTTTGTGCCGGCAAATGGAGGTGAAAATGGAATGGTTTCAGGATCATTCATCATCGCCTTGGTTGGGCTTCACCTGGCTCACCTTTTGGGCGGATTGATTTTCCTTTCCGTGGTATTAGTTAAGAGCCTGATGTTTCAGGTTCACAAAAAGAATTTATTGTCCATCAACCTATGCAATACCTATTGGCATTTCGTGGGTGCGCTCTGGATTTATTTATACACGTTTTTATATTTTGCAACGCAATTCTAAACGATTATGTCAAGTAACGCAGTAAACGCATTGCCCACCTGGGCCGGAGGAAAATCACCGTTCCGAGTGAGCTATGGGAAGTTTATGATGTGGATCTTTCTGCTATCTGATGCCTTCACCTTCTCATCCTTGTTGGTAGGCTACGGGGCAGTACGCTTTTCCTTTCCATCAGCGGTGATCGAAGAGATCAGTTTTGGACAGGATTTGCATGAAAAATACCACGATGGATTTGTTGAAACCATGCAGGCCACTGGCGTATTCAGTGAGTCTCACTGGCCATCACCGGATCTGGTTTTCAACCACTTCCCATTCCTGCACGGATTACACCTTCCACTGCTGTTTGTGAGCTTGATGACCTTTATTCTGATCTTCAGTAGCGTTACGATGGTACTGGCGGTTGAAGCGGGGCAACGGATGGATAAACGTAGCGTGGCCATCAATATGTTCCTGACCATCCTTGGAGGGTTGGCCTTTCTGGGCTGTCAGGCTTGGGAATGGACTCAATTTATCGGGGAAGGGGCAACACTGTATTCGAACCCATTTGGGCCGGTGACCTTTGCCGCGCTGTTCTTCATAGTAACCGGATTCCACGGATTCCACGTATTTAGTGGGGTGGTGATTAACGTCATCATCTTCTTGAACGTCCTTCGGGGCACCTATGAAAAACGAGGGCATTATGAAATGGTTGAAAAAACCGGTTTATACTGGCACTTTGTAGATCTCGTGTGGGTGTTTGTATTTACCTTCTTCTACCTGATCTAACCTACTAAAAACTGAATATCATGGCACATCACAATACCAATATCGACATCCACGACGAAGAGAACTACGACCCAACCGTTTGGGTTCCTAAGGCGCATAGCCACGGAACCAAAGCGCTTTGGAGAACCTTTTGGTTTCTGTTCTTTGTAACTATTCTGGATATCCTCTTGTACTTCCAACTGGATCCGGGAATGTTCAGAAACATAGTTTTCATCGGGCTGGGAATCATGAAAGCAGCATTCATCGTCTACATCTTCATGCACCTGCATTATGAGCAGAAGGTATTAAAAATGACGATCGTGCTCCCAATGATTTTTGTTGTGTACCTCATTATTTGGCTTCTGCAGGAAGCCCATGTTTGGAACACGCTGATCTGGTAATTCCATCACTATGAAAAACTGGAAGGGCAAGCTTATTTTCTTCGCCCTTTTTCTCGTTCCGATCATTTTCTATGTGTTATGGAAAAATGCGGAGGAACGTTATCACCCGTTGGAGATATTTGGTGAAACCGAAATGGATGGCACCAAAACACCCTGGACCTTACGGGACTTCTCGTTAATAGATCAGAATGGCGACACCGTTGGTCTGGACGACTTCAAGGATAAAATCATCGTCGCGAATTTCTTCTACGCAACGTGTCCTTCCATCTGTCCCAGGATGAACAACAACCTACGGCTAGCCGTGGACAAGTTTCAGAATACGGAAGACGTTGTGTTCATCTCCCATACCGTAAATCCTGCACAAGACACAGTTGAAGCCCTTCGGGCCTATTCCCAGCGTTATGGTTATTCATCCGACAAATGGAAATTCCTCACGGGCCCGAAATCAGAAATTTACGATCTGGCTCAAAACCATTACCATGTAGTTGCTCCGAGACCGGATGGCGAATACGACTTCATACACAGTACCACCATTGTTCTGATTGATAAAGAACATCGTGTTCGGGGATATTTCGAATCGAATGAAAATCCATCATTTTATAAAGAACTAAGAGACGGTATTCATGTTCTATTAGCAGAATATCACCACAAAAAATAAATCCTACCACATGAGCGATAAGGCCTTTTTCCGACTTGCCCTCGTTGTTTCCATCGTTGTTTTTGTACTGGTTGTTTTACTGAACCGTAGATTAATCCCAGCTCCCGAGCAGTATCCGGATTTTGTTCACTTCCTGCCAAAGCTCAATGCCATCATCAATTCGATCTGTAGTGTGCTGCTGATTTTAAGTTACCGGGCCATACGACGCAAAAAAGTGGATCTTCACAAACGACTGAACATCACCACCTTTTGCCTTTCGGCTCTTTTTCTGATTTCTTACGTGGTGTTTCACTACTTTGTTGAGGAGCAAACCTATGGTGGAACCGGATTGATTTCCTATGTGTATTATTACTTTCTGATTTCACACATCATTAGTGCGGCCGCAGTGCTGCCTCTGGTGTTAGTTACCTTTCATCGAGCCTTGAACAACAACATCGTTGGTCACCGGAAAATTGTTAAGTTTACCTTCCCCATTTGGTTGTATGTGACCATCACGGGCGTGATTGTTTATCTTATGATCAGTCCATACTATACCTTTTAATCCTCATTGAAGTCCTTCATTCAATATATACTTCAAAAAGTACTCGGTCTGAACACCTACATGGTTGTGTTCTCGTGGTACAAGATAAAGACGCTACGAAAGGACCGGCATGAGAACGACTTCTTTCATTTTCTGAAGTTCATCAATAAAGGGGATTCGGTTTTAGACATTGGCGCCAACATTGGCATTATGTCCTACTACCTCTCCAAATCCGTTGGAAATGGATCGGTATATGCCTTTGAACCCATTCCATTGAATGTAAATACACTCCGGCGAATCAAGCGCACCTTTCAATTGGAGAACCTGAACATCATTGACTCGGCTTTGGGTAATTATGATGGGACGGTTGAAATGATCTTACCGGTAGTGGATCGGGTGCGAAAGCAGGGACTGAGTCATGTAGTCACTGAGGAAATCACCTCTTTCAACGAAGGCGAAAAATACACCACGGAAATTCATTGTCTGGACACCCTCAATCCCGGCAACGGTAAGCGAATCAGTGCCATTAAAATGGATGTTGAGAATTTTGAATTTCATGTACTGGAAGGGGCTAAGGAAATACTTAAGCGGGATAAGCCCATCATCTATTGTGAGTTGTGGGACAATCAAAATCGATACAATTGTTTTGAGTTGATGAACCAACTGGGTTACTCCATTCAGGTTCTGCATCAGGGGAAATTGGCCGTGTATGATTCTTATCAGCACACCGGTCAGAACTTCTTCTTTATACCCAATTCAACTAACTTTGCGGCATCATGAAACAGTTCACCAAGCGCCTTGTTGTAGCCTTGCTTCTAGTGACGATCTTCTCCATGCTGGGTAGTGAAGCTTTCGCACAATGTCCTATGTGTAGAAGTGCGGTTGAATCAGCCATGCAAAATGAGGGTAACACGGTAGGTATTGGTCTGAATAAAGGTATTCTCTACCTCCTGGCAACCCCTTATATATTAGTGGCAGTGGTTGGAACAGTTTGGTACCGCAATTATCGAAAGAGTCGGTAATGACTGGATTTCAAGCCTTTCTCAAGGGGAAATGTCCCCAATGTCATCGAGGAAATATCTTCACACATTCCCTGTTTAGTTCTAAGTTTCGGGAAGTGCATACCCATTGCAGTCATTGCAAGGTGAAGTATGAATCCGAACCCGGATTTTTTTGGGGAGCCATGTACTTTAGCTATGCCCTGGTGGTAGCCACCGTGGTTTTTGTTTCGGTTATCATTTATTCCACTCAGGAAGAACCTCCTCTGATGAGCACCAGTGCCATTGTTATTGGGACCTCACTCCTTTTAACTCCGCTGCATTTGAGGCTCTCACGTTTGCTGATGGTGTATCTCGCCTCTCCTTATCGTAAGTTCCGACAAGAGCTTTCTGAGGATCAGAAGGACTAAATTTCCTTTACTACTTACGGTCTTGTTACGAAGACTGGATATGCGTTCACATACACATGGGAGCGGTTGTCCGATAGCAGTTAGCCCGTGACGCTCGCTTCGCTCGGTCAGCGCAAAAGGTTAGCAGTTAGCGGATAGCCCGTGACGCTCGCTTCGCTCGGTCAGGGTAAACAGGTAGCAGGTGGTTAAGCGCTAAGAACTCAGAACGAAAAACTAAGAACTAATAGCCAATGGCTAAAAGCTAAGTGCTAAGAGCTAAGTGCTAAAAGCTAAGTCATCATCCGTAATTCGTACTCCGTAATCCGTCGTCCTTACTCCGTACTCAGAAATTACGAATCTGCTTCCGCCGCTTGTTTAGCTGGTTTAGCCTGTTGAGCTGTACCCATGGCTTTTTCCTTCACCTGAAGTTCGATCTCTTCCATGAGCTCCGGATTATCCAACAATAACTGTTTGACCGCATCGCGGCCTTGTCCCAGTTTGGTACCGTTGTAACTAAACCATGAACCGCTTTTCTGGATCACATCAAACTCAACACCCAGATCAAGAACTTCGCCTGATTTGGAAATGCCTTCCCCGTACATGATGTCGAACTCAACAACCCGGAATGGTGGAGCCACTTTGTTTTTGGCGACTTTCACCTTCACCCGGTTACCAACCACATCCGTGCTGTCCTTGATCTGCCCAATTCGTCGGATATCCAAACGAACCGAGGCATAGAATTTCAGGGCATTACCCCCGGTAGTTGTTTCCGGGTTGCCAAACATGACGCCAATTTTCTCACGCAACTGGTTGATGAAGATACAGATGCACCCCGTCTTGTTGATGGTACCGGTTAACTTTCTGAGTGCCTGAGACATCAAACGGGCTTGCAATCCCATCTTGGAATCGCCCATATCACCTTCCAATTCCGCTCTTGGAACCAAGGCCGCAACGGAGTCGATCACAATCACGTCAATCGCTCCGGAACGAATCAGATTATCGGCAATTTCCAACGCCTGTTCACCATCGTCCGGCTGGGAGATCAACAGTTCCTCGGTATCGATGCCAATTTTCTCGGCATAAAACCGATCGAAGGCGTGTTCCGCGTCAATGAAGGCAGCCAACCCGCCCTTCTTCTGGGCTTCAGCGATGCAGTGCATAGCCAAGGTTGTTTTACCGGATGATTCCGGTCCATAGATTTCAATGACCCGTCCCTTTGGAAAACCACCAATGCCCAGAGCCATATCCAGCCCAAGAGATCCGGTTGAAATAGATGGAATATTTAGGACGTTGTCCTCGTCCATCTTCATGACAATTCCTTTGCCATACGACTTTTCAAGTTTGTCAATTGTGAGCTTAAGCGCCTTTAATTTCTCTGCGTTATCGTTCGCCATTATCGTCGGTTTTAATGTCCAAATATACGATCACGTCCAGCCATGGCAGGGCGATGAGGGCGTTTTGTTGATAAGTTAAACGCTTAGATTTCAGAGCGAATACGGAACACACCTCTCCCATCGTTTAATGTGGAAATGTTCTCTCAGCGCATAGCCCGCTTTGCGCTAATTTTGACCGTTTAGTTTAGGGGATTTGAGACGATTAGCACTGATAATATTCTTGTCCATTTTGGCCATCCAAGGATGGGCTCAGGACACCACTACTCAAACCAAATTGGTCATTCTTGCCGATTATGATCCTGTGTTGAGTGCAGCACGTAAAGTGGTTATACGACCTGTTCTGGAACCCCTCTCCAACGAAACCCCAACCTATACCTATGACCTTCCAAATTTTGGTTACAAGGTCATGCCAACCTATCAACCCGCCCGGGCCATCGAACTTAAAATTGACGAACTGGATGCGTTAACCGGTAATTACTTTAAACTGGGTGGTGGGAACTACCTCACGCCTTACGGCGAGTTTCAGTTGCAAAGCTTGCGAAATAAAAAGTTCTCCTACGGGGCGTACGGAAAACACCTTTCGTCCAATGCGGGGAATCCAAAGAATGCCGACTTCTCGGACAATGAACTGGGGATATTCGGAACCAAACTCACACGAAAAGGGGATCTCACCGGTAAATTGAATTACGAACGGCATGTGATTCATCGATATGGATACAATGAAGACAGCATTACATTCGAAAAGGCTGCTATCAATCAGATATACAATGATTTCAATGGAAGCATAGCCTATGATAACGGTACCATCCGCAAGAAAACAGCTTTCAAAACCATCTTTGATTTCTACACCTTTTCAAATCTTGGAAATCGTGAGAATGATTTTCAGATCAAGCTAAATTCCGGTTATGATCTGAGACACAACCAACTGATCAAGCTGGATGCCGCGGTGGATTTCACCTCATTGTACCAGGATACGTTTAACCTAAATCGTATGTTCATTCGGGTTAAACCATCCTACACCTTCCAATACAAGAAAATTGATATTCGGATTGGTGCCAATGCCGTTGTGGTGAATGACACATCCAAGGCTAAGGTCTATGTTTTCCCAGACGTTTCAGCCGAACATTTCCTGGTAAAAGACAAGGTGAAAGTGTTTGCCGAAATTGGTGGTGATGTGCGCAAGACATCCCTGCGTCAATTGTCTTATTTGAACCCGTTTGTGGTAGGCCGACCAGAACTGGTGAATACCATCAATAACTTTAATGCCGGCGCAGGAATTCGGGGCATCCTGAAAAATCGATTGGATTATCTGCTAAAAGTTCAGTTTAGCAACGATAACAACCTGGCACTATTCAAAACCGATTCCAGTGCCACACATCCATTCAACGTGGCTTATGACAACGTTCAAACCGTTGCCTTTCAAACCGGATTAGGCGTTCGAATTGACGAAAAGTTCTTTGTCCAATTTGCGACTACCTTATACAACTACAAGACAGACAAGGAATTACAAGCCTGGCAGTTGCCTTCCTTTGACGCCGACATCAACTTGCGCTATACTCTCGCAAAAAAATTAAACCTTCGATTGCAGATGTATGCCTTCGGAGAACGTTTCCAACGCGATATTTACAACGAAAATAACAGCATCAAGATCAAGCCGTTTGCAGACGTCAATCTGATTGCGGATTACCGGTACAAGGAGAACATTTCCTTCTTCCTTCAGGCACACAACCTGTCCAATTCCCGCTACCAGAAATGGTACAACTATCCTGTATACGGCGTGAACGTATTGGCTGGTGTCACATTTTCTCTGTGATGAATGAATGGTGAACTGGAATGGAATTGATTGAACTCGTATCGGAACTCTTATACACGCACAACTGTGTAATCATACCCGGATTTGGTGGTTTTGTGGGCAACTTCAAGCACACGGAATTCGATGAAAGCCGGATGTTGCTGAGTCCTGCCCGTAAAAAAGTAGCCTTTAACCGTAGCCTACAGGAAAATGATGGCCTGTTGATCAACGGTCTTGTGAAGCGTAAAGGAATCAGCTATGAACAGGCTGAAAAGGAGGTGACCACGTTCGTAGGTTTTATGAACGATCGGTTGGAGAAATATCGAAACTACGAGTTTCGAAACATCGGATCCTTTTATCTGAACAAGGACAACAACCTCATTTTTGTAGCCTATGAAGGGTTGAACTTCTTCAAGAAAAGTTATGGGTTACAGGATGTGAAAGTGCGTCCTTTACAATCCGTAGCACAACCTCAAACAGAATCTGCCCTTCTCGCTGAGGAAGAGGTAAAAATCGTCCCCCTTCAACCGGCAAAACGACGGTTCTATATTCCTCAAATTGCAGCATCTGTCGTGATTTTGGCGGCTTTCGGATTGGTTTTGTGGCAGTTTATCCTTCCATCCCAATCCAATCAGGGTCAGCCAACGGCCGCTGTTCAGCATGAAGATAGCCCGGCTCAATCAGCTTCGATCATCCCGGATCTCACCCCTTCAGACGAAATCGTTCAACCTGAAGCCCCTGAGATAAAAGAAGTCACAGAAGACCTGATTAAAAGTGGTGATCTGCCGGACGTGGTGAATCAGCCTGAAACGGAATCAGCACAAGAAGAAAACATACCGAATGAGTCAGTGAATGATGAGGTTGAACCTGAACCGTATGTTCAACCCATGCGCCTATCTACAGCGCCTAAAATTCGGCGCTATCCCAATGGCGTGGATGCACACACACCGGGAATATCCTTATCTCAACCCATATCTGAGGAAATCATCGAGGAAGAAACTGCAGAGCCCGTTGCACCAAAGGTGATTGACGAACCTCAGCCAGTACATGCTTCGAGCCGTACAGACGGGGTCCCAGTGTACTATGTTGCGGTCGCCAAATTGGCAGATAACCAAGATGCACAGCGTTACAGCCAACGTCTGGATCAGCTGCATTACTCCGAACTCATCAGACAGGATTCCAACGGAGTTTTACACCTGTGTGTGGAGCGATTCACCGATGAAAAAAATGCTCGAAATTATTTGAATCTTGTTCGCAGATACGACTTCCATGGAGCCTATCTCATTGAAATACAGGAATAAAAAAAGAAAATCAACGTTTACCCTATACTTCCACAGTAACAATCTAATCACCCGATGCAAAACATTCTTCTTCAAGTAACCGACGTGGTAGCAACCGACTCAACCGGGTTGCACATTGAATCTCAGGAATCACTTAGCGTGTTGGATCTTGCCCTCAAAGGTGGGTGGATGCTTCTCCCCATCGTGATTTTAAGCATCATCGCTGTTTATCTGCTCATTGAGCGCTA
This sequence comes from Flavobacteriales bacterium, assembly GCA_020635355.1. GTDB lineage: Bacteria > Bacteroidota > Bacteroidia > NS11-12g > UBA9320 > WGNA01. The sequence continues at coordinate 4,351 of JACJZW010000014.1, read as the reverse complement.
TCTCACCATTAAGAAAGCGCGTCACTATGATCCGGTATTCATGGCTCGGATTAAGGACATGGTAAAAGATGGCAACATCAAGGGTGCACAATCGCTATGTGAAACCACCAACACACCGGTTGCACGTATGCTGGAGAAAGGATTATCGCGTATTGGAAAGCCACTGGACGATATCAGCGTTGCCGTTCAGAACGTAGGAAATCTGGAGGTAAGTAAACTCGAGAAAGGTATGCCGTTGTTGGCCACAATTTCAGGAGCTGCGCCGATGTTGGGATTCCTCGGTACGGTAACAGGTATGATTAAGACCTTTTACACCCTTGCTCAAAATGCGGAAGGAATTGATATTGGCTCATTTAGTGGTGGAATCTACGAAGCCATGGTAACAACTGTGGGGGGCCTGATTGTTGGGATTTTTGCCTACATCAGCTACAACTCGCTAACCGCCATGATTGATAAGGTGATTTACCGGATGGAAGCAACTTCCATGGAGTTCCTGGACATCCTGCATGAACCAGCTTAAACCAAACCTGTATGAAACTCAAGAGACGAAGTAAGATCGCAGCAGAGTTCAACATGTCGTCCATGACGGACATCATTTTTTTGCTGCTCATATTTTTTGTTATCACCGCACGCATCACTCCTGAACCTATTCTCAAGGTGCTGCTTCCAAAAGGCGCAGTAACCGAGGTGGTGAATCAAGTGATTAAGGTGTACGTAGATGAAAATCTGAACTACGCCATTGATGATAAAAAAGTATCCTTTGATCGTTTACCTATGGAGATGGATGCGGTATTGATTCAGAAACCAGGCGCTACGGTTTCCATTTACGGCCATAAAACCATTCCGTACGAGAAGGTGATGGACGTGGTTTATCTTGTAAACCAACTTGGTGGTAAACCGGTGCTGGCGCTGCAACCTGTTAAATAACAATGGCCATGAACTGGAGTAAGGAACACGATCGAAAAGGACTGGTTGGAACCGTATTCATCCACCTCATCATCTTTTTACTCATGTTTATATGGCTCATCGGCGAAGCCCATAACATGCAGGAGGAAGAAAGCGGAATCGAAGTGAGTTTCGGCGATCCACTCTCCGGCGGACCGGATGACCTTTCTCAGGTTGCCGACGCACAAGAAACACCAGCGGATAATCAAGAAAATACCACTGCACCTCAGGTGTCCGAAACCACACCTACTCCATCTAATAATACACCGGTGGTAACCAATCAGCAATCGGATGCTCCGGAGGTAAATACGCAGTCCAAGCCCACTGTTACCCAACCGAAAGAAGAAGATCGAGGCAAGGTGGATAGTCATGTAACGGACTACCTTAAAAATCGGAATAAGACCAAAAACAGCGATCAGAACACCGAGGCTGGCCCTGGTCAAAAACCGGGTCCCGGTGGCAATAGCACCACCAATCAACCGGGTCCTGGCGGACAAAACAACGGGGATAATGGGTCAGGTGTATCGTGGAGTTTGGAAGGTTTTGTAGTTTCCGGTGTTCCGAACATCCAGAACCGAAGTCAGGATTTTGGAACAGTGGTCGTTAAGATCTGTCTCGATCAAAATGGTGCCATAAAGTACTTGAACGTTGAGGGCGGAAATACAAGTTCCACATACTTGAAGGAACTTACGATGGAATCGGTCCGTAAATTCGGCTTTAAAGCCTTAGGGTCGCAAACATCGTATAACTGCGGTACCATCTCCATTACCTACCAAGCCAAGTAATCACTTGAACTACGAAGAAACGCTGGCTTTCCTTTTTAGTCAGCTTCCCATGTTTCAACGACAGGGTCCTGTTGCCTATAAAAAAGACCTTGGGAATATTCGGCAATTATGCGCGGCACTGAATCACCCTGAACATCAATTCAAATCCGTTCACATTGCGGGCACGAACGGTAAGGGGAGTGTATCCCACATTATGGCCTCTGTGCTGCAGGAATCCGGTTATCGGGTTGGATTGTATACCTCTCCACATCTGATGGACTTCCGGGAACGAATACGCGTAAATGGTGTAAAAATCCCGGAGAATACCATTACCCGGTTCGTGGACCAGCATCAGGATCTCATCCAACGGATTCAACCTTCCTTTTTTGAAATTACGGTAGCCATGGCGTTTGATCACTTTGCCGAAGAAGCGGTAGACGTGGCCGTTATTGAAACAGGCCTAGGTGGACGATTGGACAGCACCAACATCATCCATCCTGAATTATGCGTGATCACCAACATTGGATGGGATCACAGCGATATGTTGGGCGCCACCCTGGCTAAAATTGCCGCTGAAAAGGCCGGAATCATTAAACCCGGGGTTCCGGTTGTGATTGGTGAGTACGGAAACGAGTCCTTCCCGGTTTTTTCTGCTTACGCCGATGTTCAATCATCGACACTGATTCGGGCATGGGAAAGTCAGGAACAACTTCCTAATTCCGATTTAAAAGGACCGTATCAGACTGCCAACAGGCGAACCGCTTTGGTTGCGATTCGGGAATTAATGCACGGTGGATGGTCCATTCCTGAGTCAGCCATCATCAGCGGGTTTGAACAGGTTATTTCGAATACGGGTTTAATGGGACGATGGCAAACCATAGCTGAACATCCGCGTATCATCTGTGATACAGGTCACAACAAGGACGGCATCGCCTACATCGTTCAACAGTTAAGGCAAGAGTCCTTTCAATCATTAAGGATGGTATTTGGTCAGGTTGCCGGAAAAGATCCTCAGGCGGTTTTATCCATGTTGCCCACCCATGCAGAGTATTACTTCTGTGAACCATCTGTACCCCGAAAACTGGATGTAACTACCTTGATGGAGGAAGCACAGCATCATCATTTAAAGGGACGAGCGTTCCTCTCGGTTCAAGCTGCGTATGAACAGGCTTTGGCCGATTCTCATGCAGATGATTTGATTTTCGTTGGTGGAAGCACCTTCGTGGTGGCCGACCTTCTAACCTACCTGAATCACACTGATCCGGTTGGCTAACGGGACGATCGTCGGTTCAATTCTTTTAAAATCAATGACATCTCCCGTCCCACTTGTCCGCTTACAGAACTGTTTTCCTGCGCCCTTCGACCCAAATAGGGCATAACAGCCTTTATCGGCCCGTAGGGCAAATACTTCGCTACATTATAGCCGGCATTCGCCAAATTAAACGAGATGTTATCGCTCATGCCGTATAGTTGGGCAAACCAAAAACGTTCGTCGGCTGCCTCTTCCGATGACTTTCCAATCAACTCCGCCAACAACCGGTTGCTCTTCTCATTATGCGATCCAACGCAAACTGCAACCCGATCACGGTGCTCAAAACACAAGGCAACGGCTGCATCGTAGTCCCGATCCGTATCTTCCTTGGTATCTTGTATTGGGCTGGGATAATTGAACTCCGCAGCACGTTCCCGCTCTTTTTCCATGTAGGCTCCGCGAACCAATTTAAAACCCAGTTTGAATTGATGTTCGGCGGCATACTCCAGATTAGACTTCAGAAAATCCAATCGGTCCTTGCGATACATCTGGAGCGTATTAAAAATAAGCACCTCTTTTTGATTGAACTTCTTCATCATCTCCATGGCCAGGAGATCGATGGGATCCTGAATCCATGAATCTTCTGCATCAATGAATAACCGAACGCCATGTGTGGCGGCATGCTCACACAGGCCAATAAATCGATTCTTTACCCGCTCCCACTCCGATTGTTCCGATGCGGTGAGTTCATCCTTTCGGTGAACCTTTTCCAATAAGTTGAATCGGGCAATGCCCGTCATCTTGAACACGGCAAATGGGAACTCGTCCCGACCAATAGCCGTTTCAATGGTCCGTTTCAATTCGTGGTAATTGGCATCGTAGCCTGCCTCATCATCGGCACCTTCAACGGAATAATCCAGGATGGCCCCCACCCCGGATTGATAGAGATTTGAAGCCGTTTCTTTGCATTCAGCAATGCTTTCTCCGCCACAAAACTGGTTGAAAATAGTGCTGCGAATAAGACCTTTAACAGGAATCCGAAGCTTTAATGCCAGAACACTTAACGATGGCCCCCACTTGATCATCCACTTATAATTAAACATGGAGAACAACCAACGTGCCTTGCGCAAATCCCGATCAGTCTTGTGCTGAAAAGCGATTTCTGTATTGTCGAATGAAAGTGAACTCATGTTTGAATCAGCCGGACAAAAATACGTGTTGAACCTCTGCAAAGCGAAGTGATTCGGATAGGTTGGATGATGATTTTTTAGACATTCTCTTTCATCAGGAATTGTTGGGTGGTTGAGTGCATATTGGGACCTGAGAAAACCAGTGGGCTAGTGGAATAGGTGAATAGAGGAATAGATGAATAGTGGATTAGTTGAATAGA